>NZ_JBOHHU010000094.1:0-16247 GCF_050725615.1 Sphingopyxis sp. | reverse complement strand
CCCATTTCTGGGCATGCCCATCCCCGAGTCTTGGAATTGGCGTGGGCGGGCCACTGGCCAACTCTGCTGTCTCGAACGGAGGCAGTGGTGGCGGGGAAGAGCGCGGGAGAGGATGATCGGCGGCCGCGCCTCGACTTTCCCGGCTATGCCCAGGAATTTCTCCGCCGCAGCGCGGACTATCGCCGCGAGTATGAGCAGGTGATGACGGACCCCGACGCGGGGCCGGCGTCGCAGGAGGTGATGGCCCGGCGATGGGGCCTCTGCTTTCCCGGCCGACCCGCGGCGACCGGCGCTGGAGGCGCCGGCCTTCTGGGACGCGGCCGCCTGTCCCTATGTCGTGGTGATCGACGCCGCCGATTCTGCGGTCCCGGATACGCCGGTTTTCGGCTGCGGACTTGATTTTCGTTTCGCCGAGCGACGTGTCGCTGACCGGGTCGCGACTGGCGCGCACCATTATATTCTGGAGCATGGGCGCGCGCTTCACCGGATCTGGCTGCGCGGCGATCCGGAGCGCGCTGTCCTTGCCGCCATCATTCCTCTCGACGGCATGACCGGGACACGGCTCGAGGCGGTTCAGGAGCTCGACCGATCGCTGCGCGGAGTGCCGACTCCGCAGCCCGGGGTCTGGCCGACCCTCTATCAGGCGCAGCGGCTCGACCTGTTGCTCGCCATCCTCGACCTTCGCGAGGGGACCCGCGTCACCAGTCACGAGGTCGCAAGCCGCCTCGTCTATCCGCGCATGACCATCGGCCGCGGTGCGGCCTGGAAGGCCTCGCCCGAACGGCGACGGACCCAGCGGCTGATCCGCGAAGCCGAGGCGATAGCCGCACGCGGCTATCGCGCGCTGCTCGCGGGCACGCTGGGGCGACAAAAATAGCGGCGAAATCGAGCCGCTCCCCCGTGCGCCTTGCTCCGCGCCATGACGCGACATCGCCCGCCGGCCCGCTCCTCAGGGTCCGGCGACTTGAAGGAGCTTCCCATGACCACCGGCCACCCGCCGCGCTTTCTGACGACGCCTGAGGCGGCAAAACGCGTAGGACTATCGCACCGGACGCTTGAGAAGCATCGCTGCTACGGAACGGGACCCGTCTATCGCAAGCTCGGGGGCCGCGTGGTCTATGCGATCGACGAACTCGACGCCTGGGTCGAGCTCGGCCGCCGCACCTCGACCTCCGATCCCGGTAGCGGAATCGTACGCCCCGCGCGGCGGGAGCCGCGCTGATGCGCCGCGCCGATTTCGATGCCGCGCTTGGGTTGCCGGGGGCTTCGTCGCGTAGGGGTCGCGTGCTCGCGGCGCCTTCGCCGCCGCAGCGCGATGCGTTCTCCGAGGTCGAACTGACCTGGATCGAAGGCCGACACGAACAATGGATCCGCTTCGGCCGCGTTGCCGCCGAGCGCATCCTGAGCCGCCGTACACGCATAGTCTGCTTTCGGCCCGGCGCCGTCTTCGCCTTCGTCCGCTGGACAGCGAACGACTTCGGCACCATCCATTCGAATATCGCGATCGCCATGGCGGTTGCGCCCGGCGAGCCGCATTCGACGCTGCCGTTCGTCCGTCCCGGCGCTGAAATCCTGGCGCGTATCGATAGCTGGCCGAAAGTTCAAAAGGCGCTCGCGGCGATCGATGCGGTCGAAGCCGTCGGGGTCGACGCCTGCGACGCGGCGCCAGACCATTGGCGCCATATCGGCAGCCGGATTGCATCCGGCTTACCGTGCCGGCCTTACTCGCTCGAACGCCACACGGCGTGGCTGCGCCGCCGGGCGATCGAATCATGAACCGCCGGATTCTTTCCGTCACTGCGGCGACAGCGGCGCTGTTCGGCACGCTCTTCGTTGCCGTCGCCTTGGCAGCGCCCGCGCCGCGCCTGGTCTGGAACGCGAGCGCCAGTGCGCCGATCGGACTCTACCGGATCGACACGGATGCGGCGCCGCAGGTCGGCGACCTTGTCGCCATCGACCCGCCGCCGGAGCTCGCCGGTTTCCTCGCCGCGCGCGGATATCTGCCGCGCGGCCTGCCGCTTTTGAAGCGCGTCGCGGCGCTTCCCGGCGCACTCGTCTGCCGGTCGGGCACCTTCGTAACGATCGACGGAACGGGCGTCGCCCGCGCGCTGGCGCGCGACCGGGCGAACCGCCCGCTCCCCGTCTGGACCGGCTGCCGGTCCGTCGGGCGCGGCGAGCTCTTCCTCCTCAATACAGCGCCGGACAGCCTCGACGGGCGCTATTTCGGGGCGCTGCCGGCCGCCGGCCTGATCGGCACCGCGCATCCGCTGCTGACCCGTTTGAACGCTTCGGCGCCGCTTCGCTGGCGCCCCGGCGAAGCCCGCCGTGCACCATCGCCCAGCAAGAAGGAGATATAGATGATTATCGGAATAATGCGCCGCACCGACACCGGCGGCTTCTCGGGCTCGATCAGGACGCTCGCGTTCGACGCGGAGATCACGCTTTCCAGCGCGGCCTATTCGGAGAAAGAGAATGCACCCGCTTGGCGACTGCTGATCGGCGATCCCGCGCTCGGCGCGGAGATCGGCGCCGGCTGGGATCGTTTGGGCCCGCGTGGCCTGTACATCGCCCTGCAGATCGACGACCCGAGCCTTGCCACGCCGCTGCGCGCGAACATGGTTCGCCTGGGCGACGACCCGGACGAATATTCGATCCTCTGGTCGCGCCCCGAAGCGCAGGGCGGAAATTGATCGATGGCGCGGCGGCTGCACATCGTCCGGCGTCTTGCGCTGCGTGTCGCCGCGCCATTCGGCGCGTTGCTCATGGGCTTCGTCCTGCCGCCGGTCTGCACGCCGGCTGCCGCCGCGGTGCAGCCGGCCGGACATCCCTATGCCGCATCGGTTGCCGAAGCGGCGCGGCGTTTCGCTATTCCCGAACTCTGGATCTGGCGCGTGATGCACGCCGAAAGCCGCGGGCGGGCCGGCGCCGTGTCGCACGCCGGGGCGATGGGACTGATGCAGATCATGCCCGGCACCTGGGCGTCGCTGACGGCGCGTCATCGGCTCGGGTCTGACCCGTTCGATCCCCGCGCCAACATCCTGGCGGGTGCAGCCTATCTGCGCGCGATGTGGGACCGCTATGGCGACATCGCGCTGATGCTCGCCGCCTATAATGCGGGGCCCGGGCGCGCCGATGCCTATGCGTCGGGCCGCCGCGGCCTGCCCGCCGAAACCATCGCCTATGTCGCGAAGATTGCCCCCGAACTGCATGGTGTCGGCACTGTTTCTGCCGTCGACGCTGTCGCCTTGCCGCCCAGACCGTCGCCTGGCTGGCGCGGCGCGGGGCTCTTCGCCGGGCTCCGCGCCGATCCAGAGAATGCGCGTCCGGCATATGGGCCCGAAGGCGCTGCGCCGTCTTCCGCACCGTCTGCGTCGCTCTTCATCTCCCTCACCACCCATGGGGAGCGCTGATGTTCCGCCGATGGGTCAGCGTTGCTGGAGGCTGGTGTCGGGGAGCTGCAGGGTCTTGCTGGAAGGGAAATTGGGGATCGCAAGATAAAAGCCGTGCCAGCTGCGGGCCCGGGATGGTCGGTTTTCGGCGGCCTTGCGCGTATGGCACCTCCAAGATTAGCCATACGGAGCGCGCCAAGCCGGCCGCGCGCGCGCCGATTTCGTATGGCAGGCCGTTCCATGCGGCGTGACGACGGCGATTTCCGGGTCAGGCCGGGACGGAGCCGCGATCGCGGCTCGGGGTCCGCGGGAAGGGGGAAGCGTCTCGCAGCCCAGGTCCGCAGGGCTGCCGCTCGCTCGGGCTACACCCGCTCGCGATCCGGGCGGACACGCGGAGGCGGGACCGGAACGCGGGGGCGGGGCCGGGGCGCGCTCGCGGCGATGCGCAGCCGGCCGGGCAGCCGGCGCGTTACTGTCATGGCACGCGTCGTTCGCCATCGCGGCGCGCGGTTCCGGGCCGCGCCGCTCGCGCGCCATATCTCCTATCTGGAACGCGAGGGCGTGACCCGCGACGGCCGCGACGCGAGCATGTTCGATGCTGAGGGCGACGCAGCCGATCGCGGCGCGTTCGCCGAGCGCTGTGAGGATGACCGGCACCATTTTCGGCTGATCGTCAGCCCCGAGGATGCGGCCGATCTCGGCGACCTTCGCGCCTTCACCCGGGATCTTCTCACCAACATGCAGAGGGATCTGGAAACGCAGCTCGACTGGGTCGCCGTCGACCATTGGAACACCGACAATCCGCACGTCCATATCCTCGTGCGTGGGGTTGCCGACGATGGCTCAGATCTCGTGATCGACCGCGGCTATATTTCTGCCGGTATCCGGGGACGCGCCGAGACCCTCATGACGCTCGAGCTTGGTCCGCGCAGCGAACTCGATATTCAAAATGCGCTCGCGCGCGAGGTCGATGCCGAACGCTGGACAAGCCTTGATACGCGGCTGCAGCGGATCGCCGACCAGATGGGCGGAGTGATCGACCTGCGTCCCGCCGCGGATGACGATCGGCGCATGCATGGACTGCTGGTGGGTCGCGCCGCGAAGCTCGAACAGATGGGACTCGCCGAACGAACGGGCGCCGGCCTCTGGGTCATGGATGTGGGCGCCGAACAGGCGCTGCGCGAAGTCGCGGTACGCGGCGATATCATCAAGACGATGCACCGGGCGCTCACCCGCGACGGCGGACGTTTCGATCCCGCTACGCTCGCGCTGCACGAAGGAGCCCCGGGAGGTCCGATCATCGGCCGACTGGTCGAGCGCGGTCTTCATGACGAGCTCGCCGGCAGCGTCTATGCGATCGTCGACGGCGCCGACGGGCGCACCCACCATATCCGCTTCAACGACATGGAGAGGACCGGCGACGCGCGGCCCGGGGCGATCGTCGAGTTGCGCAGCTGGGAGGACGGTAAGGGCCGCGCCCATATGTCATTGGCGACGCGCTCCGACCTGCCGCTTGCCGCGCAGGTCACGGCGCCCGGCGCGACCTGGCTCGACCGCCAGCTCGTCGCTCGCGAGCCCGTCGCATGCGGCAATGGCTTCGGTCTCGAAATCCGCCAGGCGATGGACGAGCGCGCCCGCCATCTTGTGAGAGAGGGCCTCGCTTCGCGCGCCGGCGATCGGCTGACCCTGTCGCCGGGCCTGATCGACAAGCTCGCCTCGCGCGAGCTCGACGCCGCGACCGCCGACATTGCGCGACGGACGGGCCTTGCCGCGAAACCCTCGGCTGCCGGCGAGCATGTCAGCGGCATCTACCGCGAACGCGTCACGCTCGCGTCGGGGCGCTTTGCGATGATCGACGACGGGTTCGGCTTCCAGCTCGTTCCGTGGCGCCCCGCGCTCGACCGTCACCTCGGCGAGCACATTACCGGCACCATGTCGCCAGGCGGCGGCGTCGACTGGGCGTTGGGCCGGGGCCTTGGCATCTAGAAGGACAGCATCGCATGAACGACAAGATACTCTGGGGCCAGATCGCCGCGGTCGGCGCGATCGTGATCCTTGCGGTCTGGGCCGCGACGCAGTGGACCGCGGCGGCGCTCGGGTTTCAGCCGGCGCTCGGTGCGCCATGGTTCCGGGTCGGTGACTATCCCGTTTATCCGCCGCCGGCCTTCTTCTGGTGGTGGTTCGTTTATGACGCCTATGCGCCGCCGATCTTCTACCGCGGCGCGATGATCGCGGCCTCGGGCGGCTTCGTCTCGATCGTCGTCGCGATCGCCATGTCGGTGTGGCGGGCCCGCGAGCGAAGGCGCGCCGAAACCTATGGCTCGGCACGCTGGGCCGATGCGGGCGATATCCGGCGTGCCGGCATGCTCGGCGAGGCCGGCGTGATCCTCGGGCGGTTCGGGAGGCGCTATCTTCGCCACGACGGCGCCGAACATATCCTCTGCTTCGCGCCGACGCGCTCGGGCAAGGGCGTCGGTCTCGTCGTGCCGACGCTTCTCACCTGGCCCGGCAGCTGCATCGTGCACGACATTAAGGGTGAGAATTGGCAGCTGACCGCAGGTTTTCGCGCCCGGCATGGCCGCGTGCTGCTCTTCGATCCTACCAATATCGCGTCATCGGCATACAATCCGTTGCTCGAAATACGGCGCGGACAATGGGAGGTGCGCGACGCGCAGAATGTCGCCGACGTGCTCGTCGATCCCGAGGGCAGCCTCGAGAAGCGCAATCATTGGGAAAAGACGAGCCATTCTTTGCTCGTCGGGGCGATCCTCCATGTCCTTTATGCCGAAGAGGACAAGTCGCTCGCGGGGGTCGCTGCCTTTCTCTCCGATCCCCGCCGCGGCATTGCCACGACGCTGAGGGTCATGCAGACGACGGCGCATCTCGGCGAGGCAGGCGTGCATCCGGTCGTCGCCCGCGCCGCGCAGGACCTCCTCAACAAGTCGGCGAACGAGCGATCGGGCGTGCTCTCGACCGCCATGTCCTTCCTCGGCCTTTACCGTGATCCGGTCATCGCAGCGGTGACCGGGCGGTCCGACTGGCGCATCGCCGATCTTGTAACCGGCGACACGCCGACCTCGCTCTACCTCGTCGTCCCGCCCGGCGACATCAGCCGCACCAAGCCGCTGATCCGCCTCATCCTCAACCAGATCGGGCGGCGGCTCACCGAGGAGCTTAATCCTGCCGTGCGGCCGCATCGCCTTCTCTTCATGCTCGACGAATTTCCGGCGTTGGGGCGGCTCGATTTCTTCGAGAGCGCGCTCGCCTTCATGGCGGGCTACGGGATCAAGGCCTTCCTCATCGCCCAGTCGCTGAACCAGATCGAAAAGGCCTATGGGCAGAATAATGCGATCCTTGACAATTGCCATGTCCGGGTGAGTTTCGCGACCAATGACGAGCGCACCGCCAAGCGCATTTCCGATGCGCTCGGGACCGCGACCGAGATGCGCGCGATGAAAAATTATGCGGGGCACCGGCTCTCGCCCTGGCTCGGCCATCTCATGGTCTCGCGCACCGAAACCGCGCGTGCGCTTTTGACCCCGGGCGAGGTGATGCAGCTGCCGCCAGACCAGGAGATCGTCATGGCAGCCGGGGTCGCACCGATCCGCGCGCGCAAGGCGCGATATTTTACCGATCCCCGGTTCCAGGTGCGCATCCTGCCCCCGCCTGAGATGCAGGCGGAGCGCGAGGCTCGATCCGACGACTGGACATCGCTGGCCCGTCCGGAAATTTTGGCCGGCGCTTTTGCCGAACCTCCAGGCGAAGATGCTGCCGGCAAGGCTTCGGAACAGGAGGCGGGCGATGTCGAGGCCAGTAGCGGCATCCGGCAGGAGCCCGCGATCCCCGATCTTGAGAATGTCGCGCCGCCGCCGGGTACCGGAGCCAGCGAGTTCGAATTTCCTGTCGACGAGCGCGATGAAGACCCAGTTCGCGAGCGCAAGGCGATCGACGGTGCGATGCGCCGGGGCGCCCGGCTTGCGGCACAGGATCCGGACGACGGCATCGAGCTATGAGGAAATCTTCGGTCAAAAGGACGTTTCGGATCGATGCCGTCCTCGCGCGTCAGCTCGACGAACGGGCGAGCAGTCGCCGGATCACACGGACCGACATTGTCGAGGCGGCGCTGGCCTCGCTGCTGACGCCCGATCATGAAGAACGGGTCGAAGCCGTTCTGACGCGGCGGCTCGACCGGATATCGCGTCAGCTCGATCGGCTCGAATGGCATGTCGAACTGTCAAACGAGACCTTCGCTTTATTCGTCCGCTCCTGGCTCATTAACACACCGCCGCTCCCCGAGGCAGCGCTGCGGGCGGCTCAGGCGACTGGCAAGAAGCGATGGGAAGCATTCATCGACTCGCTCAGCCGCCGGATGGAGCTCGGCCCGAAGCTTGGCGACGAGCTATCGCGCGATATCGGTGCAGCTCATTCGTCGCCGCCTGTAAAATAGGCCATGAGCCTGTGGCCAAGAGGGGGCGCCAACCGAATGAACTTGCGTCTTCCATCCAATCGGTCCGCCTCACGGGTCACCAGGCCCGTCTCGCACAGGCGCTGCAGCAGCCGCAGCGCGCTGCTCATGGGCAGGCCGGAGGCTATGCAGAATGAGCTGGTGGATACGGGTTTGCCCTGGGCCTCGTGTATGAAGAGGTCGATGAGCACATCCCAGGCCGGCTCGCCGAACAGCTCGGGTGCGCCGACCAGCTGGCGGCGGAGGAGGCGCCGCCGCGATGCCTTTTGCGCACTGTCGAGCGCGCGGGCCGCGCCAGGGGCGCTGCGCCAGTCGGAAGACTCATCCCGAAGAATGACCTTCGCGGATGGCTTCGGACGGGCCGATGGGCGGTCTGCCATAATGGCTCGGTGATCGTGCGCGGTGACAATAATATGCTCCAGCACTTCGACATCGATTAAAGCTCCGATCTCCGCCAGCTGTTCGGTCCCTTCGATATCGCCCTGGCTTGGCACCGGGTTCCCGCTCGGATGATTGTGAATGAGGATGATCGCGGCGGCGTCGAGTTCGATGGCCCGCCGAAATATGGTGCGGGGATAGAAGGCGACCTGCCTGACGCTTCCGTGCTGCAATTGTTCGTCCGCCAGCAGGCGGTGGGATGCGTCGAGAAAAAGCACTCTCAGCGTCTCGCAGGTCAGCGCTCCCATCGAAGCCTTGAGATATTTGAGCAATCGCGGGTTGGCGGGGTCGACGCTCGCTTCGGTCATGTCGGCGCACAAGGCCTCGAGTGCCGCGGCACGGGCGGCGACCATCATCGCGGCGACAGGGCTGCCTTTCCCCAATGTGCGGGCAAGCGATTCCGGCGACTGGGCGAAGAGGCGGGCAAGGGATCGATGCTCCGTGAGCAGCGCCTCTGCTAAGGCTCCGCTGTTGCCCGGATCGATGGCCGCGACGAAATCTGCCAGGATGGCTCGTTCTCGCCTTTCGCGAGCCGACGTTGGTGCCGCCAGGTTGCGAGGATGAGAATTGCCGGCACCGGCCAGGATGTCGCCACCTGCATTGCGAGATAGGCCGCCGGGTGGAGCGCCATGTCGATCAGCCTGCTCGAGTGAGCGAGTAGCGGAACCAGGTGCAAGACGGCGATGCACATCGGCCAGAAGCGATGCGCAAACAGCGCGAGCGTGACGGTGGAGACGGCTCCAAACAGATCGATGACGAGATGGCCCGTGTCCAGCGTCGCGAAACTCGGCGGCACGAACAGATGGAGCAGCTGGTCCGAGCCCACCATCGCCACCGCGATCGCCGCCATCACACGTTCGGGTCCACCACCCTTCCACGCGGCATAGCCGACAGCAATGGCCAGAAAAGCGAGAAACAAGGCGATGCGCATGCTCCGAAACTTTCACGGCCATTGCCCCCGGTCAACCGCCGTCAGGCCGCCGCGGATCGCGCGCCACTTCTGTCCCCGGCAATCGACGGGCATTCATGAAGATCATAGCCCGCGGTCTCGCGGCCGATGTCCGCGAGCTCGCCATGCACGCGAAGAATATCCCCGCTGGCATCGACCAGCGCCATCTGGGCCTTCATCAAGCGGCGGATCGTTGCCTGGCCTTTTGTCGTTGGCACACCTTCCGTATCGCGCCGCGCCGTCACGACACTCGTCATGAGCGTCGACACGGCGATGAGCGCGTCGTCGACGCGCAGTTCCGCCGCGGGAACGTCGCGGATCAGCCGCGCGGCGGTGATGGTGATTTCCTTGGACATGACTTCTCCTCTGCCGGAAGCGGACGCCCCGGCCGTTGACGTTGGACAGATAGAAGGATCAGCCGGAGATCAGCCGCGTCAGCGTTTCGCCGATGGTCAATCCCGCCAGGATGAGAAGGATCAGCACGGACAGCATTGCCGCCATGATCCATACTCTGGTCCGACCGGAATGATCATGCCTCCACAGACCCTTGAACGGCGAAACGACCGCGATCGGTTGCTCGGTAAGGGGCGCACTGTGTTGCAGCGCCACCTCGGCCAACTCCCCGTTCGGGAAGTCGGATGGCACCAGTCGGGGCTTTGCCGCTAGTATGATCGCGTCACATGGTATCCGGTCATAGGTCTGCTTGAGGCGCGCATATTGATTTGCCGCCTCGGCCCGATTGACCGCCCCAAGGATTTCGCGTGCCGTCGTCAGCCTGAGATCGACGGCTTGCTTCGAAATATCGAGCTGCCTGGCAATCTGCTTCGAGGTCTGATGTTCGAGCAGCAGGTCGAGACACGCACGCTGCTTGTCCGTGAGCCGCGCCCAACGCATTTCATCTTCTGACGGCTGCGACCCCGAATCAGTCATGATTACACTGTTGTCAAAATCGTGGCCGGCACAAGGTCTGCATCCCGATTCGGTATCATCTCGCCGCGATCGCGGGTGCGGGGCCTACGCCTCCGCCTGTCTTCCTTCGCCAGCCTTCGACGCGCGGATTTCCTTGTTGAACTCGCGCATCCTGTGCGTCTCTTACTCCTCCCCGTCGCGCCGGGCGCCTTCGCCCGGCCATATGAAACGGGGTAGTAATGAGCGCAGAACCGGTCCCGCTGGAGGCACGTCGTCGCAGCGCGCGCATGCTCCGCACCGCGATGGGCGGCGCGATCTCCGACTGGCTCGCGGACCGAGACGTCATCGAAATCATGCTCAATCCGGACGGGCGCCTGTGGGTCGACCGGCTGGGCAGGGGTGTGGCCGATAGCGGCGCGATGCTGTCCGCGGCGGACGGCGAGCGCATCATTCGCCTCGTGGCGCATCATGTCGGCGTTGAAGTGCATGGCGCGGCGCCTCGCGTGTCGGCCGAGCTGCCCGACGGGGGCGAGCGCTTCGAAGGCCTGCTGCCGCCGGTCGTTGCCGCACCGACCTTCGCCATCCGCAAGCCCGCGATCGCCATCTTCTCGCTGGATGATTATGTCGCCTCGGGCATCATGCCCGCCAGTGCCGCCGAGATCCTCCGGGCAGGCGTTCGCGACCGGCAGAACATCCTGGTCGCCGGCGGTACCGGTACCGGCAAGACGACACTGACCAACGCCCTGCTCGCGGAGATCGCGGGAAGCAGCGACCGGATCGTGCTCATCGAGGACACGCGCGAGCTGCAGTGCGCCGCGCCTAATCTCGTGTCGATGCGGACCAAGGACGGTGTCGCCTCGCTGTCCGACCTTGTCCGCTCGTCGCTGCGCCTTCGGCCCGATCGCATCCCGATCGGAGAGGTGCGCGGCGCCGAAGCGCTCGATCTCCTGAAAGCCTGGGGTACCGGCCATCCCGGCGGCGTCGGTACGATCCACGCCGGCAGCGCGCTTGGCGCGCTCCGCCGCATGGAGCAGCTGATCCAGGAAGCCGTGGTCACCGTGCCGCGCGCGCTGCTTGCCGAGACGATCGACCTCGTGGCGGTACTCGTGCGCGACGGAACGGGTCGCCGCCTTTCCGAACTCGCGCGCGTCGACGGGTTCGACCGGTTGAACCTCGAATATCGCCTTACGCCCCTCATGATTTCTCAAGGAGATGATCGATGACCCATGCCGTCCGGCGTGGCGCACGCCGCGCCATGCTCTGCTCCACCACGCTCTTCGTGGCGCTCGTCTTGTCGGCGCCGGCGCAGGCGGGCGGCTCCTCGATGCCGTGGGAAGCCCCGCTGCAGTCGATCCTCGAAAGCATCGAGGGGCCGGTCGCGAAGATCGTCGCGGTGATCATCATCATCGTGACCGGTCTCAGCCTTGCCTTCGGCGACACCTCAGGCGGCTTCCGACGTCTGGTCCAGATCGTGTTCGGCCTGTCGATCGCCTTCGCCGCCTCGAGCTTCTTCCTCTCCTTCTTCTCGTTCGGCGGCGGAGCGCTCGCCTGATGGGCCGGGAAGGGGAGGTGCCGGGCTTTTTCGCGCCGGTTCACCGGGCGCTGGCCGAGCCCATCCTCTTGGGCGGCGTCCCACGGTCTCTCGCGATCGTCAATGGCACGCTCGCCGGTGCGATCGGCCTCGGTCTCCGCCTCTGGATCGTCGGTCTCGTCCTCTGGGCGGTCGGCCATGCCCTTTCGGTCTGGGCCGCCCGCCGCGACCCCCAGTTTGTCGACGTCGCCCGCCGTCACCTCAAATATCCTGTCTGGATGCGCCCATGATGAACCTTTCCGAATATCGCACGAAATCCGCCCGCCTCGCCGATTTTCTCCCTTGGGTCTGCCTGGTGGCGGAGGGCGTGGTGCTCAACAAGGATGGGTCCTTCCAGCGCACCGCGCGCTTTCGCGGGCCCGACCTCGACAGCGCCACGCCCGCCGAGCTCGTCGCGGTCACGTCGCGGCTTAACAGCACGCTGCGGCGGCTGGGCTCGGGCTGGGCGGTCTTCGTCGAAGCGCAACGCGCGCCCGCGACATCCTATCCGGTGTCAGACTTTCCCGATGTCGTGTCGGAACTCGTTGACATCGAGCGCCGCGAGCAGTTCCGCGAGGCGGGAGCGCATTTCGAGAGCTTCTACTATCTGACCCTGCTCTGGATGCCGCCCGCCGAAGAGACCGCGCGCGCCGAGGCCTGGCTCTATGAGGGGCGTTCCAAGACCGGCGTCGATCCGAAGGAATTGCTCGCGAGCTTCGTCGATCGAACCGGCCGCGTCCTGCATCTTGTCGAGGGCTTCATGCCCGAGGCCGAATGGCTCGGCGACGGCGAGACGCTGACCTATCTACACAGCTGCATCTCGACCAAGGCGCAGCGCGTCCGCGTGCCCGAGACGCCGATCTATCTCGATGCGCTGCTCGCCGACGAGATGCTCGTCGGCGGTCTCGAGCCGCGACTCGGCGATCATCATCTGCGCACCCTCACTATCACGGGTTTTCCGAGCGTCACCTTCCCGGGCCTGCTCGACGAACTCAACCGTCAGGCCTTCGGCTATCGCTGGTCGACGCGCGCGATCATGCTCGACAAGACCGACGCGACCAGGCTGCTGACGAAGATCCGGCGCCAATGGTTCGCGAAGCGCAAGTCGGTCGCCGCGATCCTGAAGGAGGTGATGACCAACGAAGCATCGGTCCTGATCGACAGCGATGCCTCGAACAAGGCGGCCGACGCCGATATGGCGCTGCAGGAACTTGGTGCCGACGAAGCGGGCATCGCCTATGTCACGGCAACGATCACGGTCTGGGATCGCGATCCGGCGCTGGCATCCGAGAAGCTGCGGCTGGTCGAGAAGATCATCCAGAGCCGCGACTTCACTTGTACCATCGAAGGCGTCAACGCGCTCGAGGCCTGGTTCGGGAGCCTGCCCGGCCATGTCTATGCCAATGTCCGCCAGCCCCCGGTCTCGACCCTCAATCTCGCCCACCTGATCCCCCTCTCGGCGGTGTGGGCGGGGGCGGAACGGGACGAGCATTTCGGTGATGCCCCCTTGCTTTACGGCAAGACCGAAGGTTCGACCCCGTTCCGCCTTTCGCTCCATGTCGGCGATGTCGGCCACTGCCTCGTCGTCGGCCCAACTGGCGCCGGCAAATCGGTGCTGCTGGCGCTGATGGCGATGCAGTTCCGGCGCTACGCCGGCAGCCAGATCTTCGCCTTCGACTATGGCGGTTCGATCCGCGCCGCGGCGCTCGGCATGGGCGGCGACTGGCAGGATCTCGGCGGCGCGCTCCACGACGCCGACAGCGACGGCTCGGTCGCGCTGCAGCCGCTGGCGCGGATCGACGAGGCCGCCGAACGCGCCTGGGCGGCCGAATGGCTCGCGGCCCTGCTCGCCGGCGAAGGCGTCGCGGTGGGACCGGCGGCGAAGGAGCATATCTGGTCGGCGCTGACCTCGCTCGCGACCGCGCCGGTCGCCGAGCGGACGCTTACCGGCCTAGCGGTCCTGCTCCAATCGCAGGAACTCAAGCTTGCGCTCGCGCCCTATCTGGTTGGAGGTCCCTGGGGCCGGATGCTCGACGCCGAAGCCGAGCATCTGGGGTCGGCGCGCGTGCAGGCGCTCGAAACCGAGGGCCTGGTCGGGTCCTCCTCGGCAGCGAACGTCCTGTCCTATCTGTTTCACCGCATCGAAGCCCGCCTCGATGGTTCGCCGACGCTGATCATCATCGACGAGGGCTGGCTCGTTCTCGATCAACCCGCCTTCGCGGCGCAGCTGCGCGAATGGCTGAAGACGCTGCGCAAGAAGAACGCGAGCGTGATCTTCGCGACGCAAAGCCTTGCCGATGTAGAAAGCTCTGCGATCGCGCCGGCGATCATCGAGAGCTGTCCCACGCGCATCTTCCTGCCGAACGAGCGCGCGGCGGAGCCGCAGATCGCGCGGGTCTATGAACGCTTCGGGCTCAACGACCGGCAGATCGGAATACTGAGCCGGGCGACGCCAAAGCGCGATTATTATTGCCAGTCCCGGCGCGGCAACCGGCTCTTCGACCTGGGGCTCGGAGACATCGCGCTCGCCTTCGCCGCTGCTTCCTCCAAGTCCGACCAGATTCGCATCGGCGAGCTGATGGCGGCGCATGGCCAGCAGCAGTTCGCGGCGGCCTGGCTGCGCCACCGCGGCCTGACCTGGGCCGCCGACCTGCTCGGCAATCTGGAAATCGCAGCCCCCTGAAGGAGTGAAGATGATGAAGAAACGTTTCTTTCGCCATGCGGCAATGGCCGGTCTGATCGCGATGCTGTCCGCCGGTCCGATGATCGCGCCCGCTGCGGCGCAGATCGGCGGGATCGTCCACGACCCGCGCAACTATGCCCAGAATATTCTGACCGCCGCGCGCACGCTCGAGCAGATCAACAACCAGATCAAGCAGCTCCAGAACCAGGCGACCTCGCTCGTCAACGAGGCGCGCCATCTTCAGAGCCTGCCGACCTCGACGTTGCGGGAGCTGCAGGGACGGGTCGATCGCACCCGGGACCTTTTGGCCGAAGCGCAGCGCGTCGCCTTCGATGTCGGCGATATCCAGAAGGCGTTCGACGCCCGCTACCAGGGTGCCGCGCTGTCGGGGCCGCAAGCGGCGCTCGTTGCCAATGCCGAGGCGCGCTGGAACGACAGTGTCGGCGCCTTTCAGGACGCGATGAAGGTTCAGGCCGGCGTCGTCACCAATATGGGCGCGGCCCGCCAGTCGATCGCCACACTGGTGACCGCGAGCCAGTCGGCGAGTGGTGCGCTGCAGGCGGCGCAAGCCGGCAACCAGCTGCTCGCGCTCCAGTCGCAGCAGCTCGGCGACCTCGCCGCCGCGATCGCAGCGCAGGGCCGCGCCGAAATGCTGAATGCCGCGCGCGCGGCAGCGGCCGAGACCGAAGGACGCGAACGCTTCCGCCGCTTCCGCAAGGGCAATTGAGATGGCCCGGGCGGGGAAGCTCGTCGCCGGAGCGGTCGTCGGCGGCATGGCGCTGTCGCTCGCGCTTCTGGCCGCGGCCGATCCGCCCGTGCCGCGTGCGCCAGCTTCCCCTCGGATCTCCGGAGTGCACGCACGCCCCGAGCTTGCCGAGACGCTCCGCCGCTGCCGCACGGTCACCATTGCCGATGCGGAATGCGAGGCGGCGTGGGAAGCGAAGCGCCGACACTTCTTCGGCCAGGAAAGGCAAGAGCGATGAACGACACCGGCGTGATCGACCAGTTTCTGTGGGTCTTCTCGACCTACATCGACAGCGGCTTTGGGCTGCTTGGCGGCGAGGTGGGCTTCCTGTCGTCGACGCTGATCGTGATCGACGTGACGATCGCGGCGCTCTTCTGGGCTTGGGGCGCCGACGAGGATGTCCTCCAGCGTCTCGTCAAGAAGACGCTCTACATCGGCGTGTTCGCCTTCATCATCGGCAATTTTCAGAGCCTCGCGACGATCATGCTCGAAAGCTTCGCGGGTCTTGGCCTCAAGGCGAGCGGCGGCGTCATGGCGATCGGTGACTTCATGCGTCCGGGTTTCGTCGCGGCGACGGGGCTCGATGCCGCCGAGCCGCTTCTCGATGCGTCTGCCGATCTGCTGGGGCCGGTAGGACTCTTCACCAACTTCGTCCAGATACTGATCCTGCTGGTCGCCTGGGTGATCGTGGTGCTCGCCTTCTTCATCCTCGCGGTGCAGGTCTTCGTGACGATCCTCGAATTCAAGCTCATGACGCTCGCGGGCTTCGTCCTGATCCCTTTCGCCTTCTTCGGCCGCACCGCCTTCATGGCCGAGCGCGTTCTCGGCCATATCATCTCATCGGGCATCAAGCTTCTGGTTCTGGCGGTCATCACCGGCATCGGGACGACCCTGTTCGATCGCTTCCTCGATGCCGGAATGGGTCCCGAACCCGATATCGAGCAGGCAATGGCAATCGCGCTCGGGGCGCTGACGCTTCTGGGACTCGGGATTTTCGGCCCCAGCGTCGCCAACGGCATCGTCGCGGGCGGGCCGCAGCTCGGCGCTGGTGCCGCCGCCGGGACGACCGTCGCTGCGGGCGCGACGCTCGCTGCCGGCG
>NZ_JBOHHU010000093.1:0-16678 GCF_050725615.1 Sphingopyxis sp. | reverse complement strand
GGCGGGGCACAGACAGTCGAGCGCTGCGTATGACCTCCTGTACCCCTCCACCACCCTGCGGGTGGTCCCCCTCCCCCGCTGGGGGAGGATCGGAAGTCAGCGCAGCGTCATCGTGTCGCCTTCGACATTGACCGCGTCGAGTTTCGACAAATAGCTTTGTCCGAGCAAGGACACCCCCATGTCGGCGTCGATCACCGCCGCCTCGACACGGCGCACCTCGACCCCGTCGACGTCGACGCTGTCGAGGATCAGGCGGCGCATCGGCACGTCGCCGCCGGCGGTGCGCGCGGTTCCGGCGATCGGCAAATCGTCGACATTGATCCCGATCGCTTCGGCGTCGCGGCGCGTCAGCGCGACGACCGAGGCGCCGCTGTCGACCATCATGCGGACGTTGGTGCCATCGATATTGGCGTCGGCGTAGAAATGCGAATCATCGGCGCGACCAAGCCGCACCTCACCCCCCGATGCCGCAGCCGAAACCGAAGCGGTCGAAGACCAGCCGCCCTTGCCCTTTTGCGTCGTCCAGTTGGGATTGTCGTCGCCGCCGCGATCGGCCGCAGCCGGCGCATCGGCGGGTGTCGCCGAGCGGCCGGCGAGGCCCGCCACGCCGACCGAAACCGCCGCGATCATCACGGCCAAACCAAGAAAGCGCCCCAACATGGCGCGCATGGTCGCAGAACATGGTTGGAGAAAGATTAAGCGCGGGTCAGGATTCGGGTGCGGCGAGCCCGGCGTTGCCGGTTTCGATGAAGGCGCGCCAGCCCGGCGCCTCGCCGCGCAGGCTGTAAGCGATCCGCGCGCAGGCATAGCCGCGCCCCGGCCGGTTATCGGCCTCGCGCGCGGTCGCCGGCCAGGGACCGTCGCCATCGTCCCCCGCCGACCAGCAGACGAGCGCCTCGGCCTCCTGCCCCGCTTCGATCGCCGCGCGCTCGCGTGCGTCGAGCGACGCGGGCGCGCTCCAGCCGAGGATGCGGTAATGCCTGTCGCCGCGCGAGAAGAGCGCGGGCAGGAAGGGGCTGTCGGGATCGACGAGCAGGCTGCGGACGCGCGCGCGATCGGCGACAGCGAGCCATTGCCCGCCCAGCATCGGCCCCCAACGCGCCTCGTCCCGCGATTGCAGCGCGGCGACCAGATCGGCGGCGGCGGCCTCGAATCGCGGTTTCCAGACCGAATCGGCGGCCAGCGGCGCGAGCGGCGACGCGGGCGCTGCGGCTTCGGCTTCGACGGGCAGCAGCGCGGCCGGCGCCGCATGGGCGGGCGCGGCCAGGACGAAAGCGGCGACGAGCGCCGACGGCATCAGCTTCGCGAACATGGGCGGCAGTTTAGCAGCAAAGGCGGCCGCTGTCAGGAACCGACCGCGAGACCCTCGCGCATCCAGTCCGGAGCGGCAGCGGGATCGATGCTCTCGACGCGCCGATGCTCGACCGACAGGCCAAGCTCGGGGTATGCGATCACCTGCCTCTTTTCGTCGGCATCGGCGATCGGCACCACGACCAGCCGCCGATTGACCTTCTGCCGCCAGTTCATTCGCGCGGTGTTTTCCTGCCCGACATAACAGCCCTTGGTGAAGCTGACGCCGTATAGTTCGGCGGCGTTGCACTCGAGCCACAAAGTGGTGCCGTCGCCGAGTTCCGCGCGGCCCTCGGTGACGCCGAGCGCCAGGCGGTGCGCGCGCCAGGCGGCATCGACGCCCTCGCCGTCATCGGCGGGGCCCAGCCAGCGCTGCCCGAGACCGGACAGGCGCGGATCGACGACGCCGACGTCGCCCGCCGGCGCCCAATGCACCGCAAGATCGGGCTCCACCGCAATCGTGATCGCGCGGCGCAGCCGATAGAGCGTCAGGCGTTTCGCCAGATCGGCGGCGGCGTCGCGCTCGCAGTCGATCAGCACATCGTCCTCGTCGCCCCAGATCAGGAAATCGAACAAGGCCTTGCCCTGCGCGGTCAGCAGCGCCGCCCAGACCGGCAAATTGCCCGCCGTGTCATTGGTGACGAGGCCCTGCAGGAAACCCCGCACATCGTCGCCGGAAAGACGGATCAGGGCGCGGTCGTGAAGGGTGGTATTGGCCATGGGCTTAATCTAGGGACACTCGCGCATAAACCAAGCGCCCAAATGCCGCCGGAGCCTTTCGCATGACCGATCGCCTGACCATCCGCCGCCCCGACGACTGGCACGTCCATTTGCGCGACGGAGCGATGCTCGATCATGTCGCGAAATATACGGCGGCGCAGTTCGCGCGCGCGATCATCATGCCCAACCTGTCGCCGCCGGTGACCACCGCCGAAGAAGGCGCGGCGTATCGCGACCGCATCCGCGCCGCGACGCCGGGCATGGATTTCACCCCGCTGATCGTCGCCTATCTGACCGACGCCAGCGACCCCGACCAGATGGCGCGCGGCCATAGCGAAGGCGTGTTCACCGCCGCCAAGCTCTATCCCGCCCACGCCACCACCGGCAGCGCGCACGGCGTCACCGATATCGCGAAGATCATGCCGGTGCTCGAACGCATGGCCGAGATCGGCATGCCCTTGCTCATCCACGGCGAGGTGACCGACCATGACGTCGACATCTTCGACCGCGAGGCGGTGTTCATCGACCGCACGCTCAAGGGCCTCGTCCACGACCTGCCGACCCTCAAGATCGTCTTCGAACATATCACGACGTCCGAAGCTGTCGATTTCGTCAAGGCCGCGCCCGCCAATGTCGCGGCGACGATCACCCCGCAGCACCTCCATATCAACCGCAACGCGATGCTCGTCGGCGGCATCCGCCCGCACGCTTATTGCCTGCCCGTCGCCAAGCGCGAGGCGCACCGCCTCGCCGTCCGCGCCGCCGCCGTGTCGGGCTCGCCCAAATTCTTCCTCGGCACCGACAGCGCGCCGCACGCGGTCCACACCAAGGAGGCCGCCTGCGGCTGCGCCGGCATCTTCAACGCGCCCTATGCGCTGGAAAGCTATATCGCGGTGTTCGACGAGGAAGGCGCGCTCGACCGGTTCGAGGGCTTTGCGAGCGAGCATGGCCCGAACTTCTATGGCCTGCCCTTGAACGGCGGCACGATCACGCTGGAGCGCGGTGAGACGGTCGTGCCCGAGCGGTGCGGCGAGGTGGTGCCTTTTCACGCGGGTGAGACTCTCCGCTGGCGCATGGTTTAAGTCGGTTTCGCGCAAAGACGCCAAGACACAAAGATGACGGCCTAACGGCGCACCGCCGGCCACCGATCGCGCGAAGCGCCTTGTTTTACGACCGCCTGCGGCGGCAAGCTTCGGCTCGAAGATTGGCGCAGCTTCTTCGTGTCTTTGCGTCTTTGCGCGAAACGAATCCCATGCAGCAGCGAAACGCGAACTAAGCGATCTCGATCATCCGGTCGCTGCGCATCTTGCGCCACATGTCGAAACTGAACACCGCGATGCTCGTCCAGATCAGGACGAAGCACGCGAGCTGTGCGGGCTTGAGCGGCTCGTCGAACACGAACAGGCTGAGCAGGAAGGCGATGCTGGGCGCCAGATACTGGACGAAGCCGAGCGCCGCATAGCTCATCCGCCGCGCCGCCGTCGCGAACAGCAGCAGCGGCACGGCCGTCACCACGCCGCCCGCCGCGAGCAGCCAGCTGACCTCCGCGCCCGCACCAAAGCCGCGCCCGTCGCCGAGCCAGATATAATAAACCGCCGCCGCGAGCGCGATCGGCAGCAACAGGGTCGTCTCGATCGCGAGGCCCGGCAGCGACCCCACCGGTGCGGTCTTGCGGATCAACCCATAGGTGCCGAAGCTCAGCGCCAAGGTCAGGCTGATCCACAAGGTGTCGAGCGCGCCGGCCAGCAGGATCGCGACCCCCACCGCAGCGATGGCCACCGCCAGCGCCTGCAACCGGCTCAGTCTTTCGCCGAGAAAGATCATCCCGAGCATCACATTGACCAGCGGGTTGAGATAATAGCCGAGGCTGGCCGCGAGCACATGGTCGCTGAATACCGCGTGGATATAGACGAGCCAGTTGAGCGCGATCAGCACCGAACTGGCGAGCAGCATACGCAACACGCGCCAGTCCTTGAGCGCGGCCAGATAGTCGCCGATCTGGCGGCGGAACGCCATGATGAGGAAGCAGAGCGGCAAGGACCAGACGATGCGCTGCGCCAGCACCTCGACCGGCGGCACGCTGGTCAAGAGCTTGAAGAACAGCGGGACGAAGCCCCAGATGGCGTAGGCGCCGAGCGCGTAGGGCAAGCCGCCCTGATCGCTCCTCGCGGGGGCGGCTGATGGGGTCATGGCGCGGGTCGCTCTGGTCGGGGGATCAGATGATGCCGCCGCCGAGCATCAGGCGGATGACGCCGATGACGATCACGACGATGTTCAGGTTGCGCCCGCTGGTCTTGTCCGAGATCGCGCCGAGCGCGAGGCCGACGACCGCGAAGGGAATGATCACCCAATTCGCCCAGCCGAGAAACGGGATGAAGGCGAAAACCGCGAGAATGAGCGCGATCACGCCGATGATGAGCGAACCGATGTTGAGCATGGATCGAATGTCGCACGCCCCGAACGCCCCCGCAAGGCCCTTTCGGTTCGTCGCTGCCAGCACTCGCTTCGTCTTGTTGCCTCGGGTTCATGCAACCGCATCCGGGATCGGCTCGTTCCTCCTCTCGTAGCGGCTGGCGCCCTCGCGGCGCTGGTACGCCAGACCAGGAAAGGACTTCTCATGCGTAATTTCACCAAGGGCCTGCTCGGCGCCTTTGCGGCGATCAGCGTCGCCGCGACCGCGCCCGCCTATGCCGGCATCTCGACCGCCACCCCCGCGCAGGGCCACGGCCTGTACAAGGCCGACCAGGACAGCGGTTTCTACAAGAAGAAAAAGCGCGGCCGCTATTATGCGCGCGACCAGCGCGTCAATTCGAACACCCGCATCTGGCGCGACAATGACGGCCGTTATCGCTGCAAGCGCGACAATGGCACGACCGGCCTGCTGATCGGCGGCGCGGTCGGTGGCCTCGCTGGCCATGAAATCGCCGGCAACGGCGACAAGCTGCTCGGCACGGTGCTCGGCGCCGCCGGCGGCGCGCTGCTCGGCCGCGAGATCGATCGCGACAAATATCGCTGCCGCTGAGCGACAGGGTAACCGTTACGGATGCGGGTCCGAGACCCCTCCGCCTGCAGACGTGATGGAGAGGGCGTCGGTCGCAAGACCGGCGCTCTCAACCTTTTGGGGATCTGGTGCCACGACGCTCGGCCCGTTTCGCCGCGCGCCCGTCCACCGCTCGCGCATCGCTAGAATGCCCGGGTGATGCCGATCGTCAGCTGGTTATAGTCATAGGCGCCGCTGTTCTGCGGGATATTGTTGTACAGCGCCGCCGCTTTGAGATGCCAGTTCCGGCCGATCGCGGGGCTCGTGACTTCCGCAGCGGCATAGTAAGACGCGCGCCAATCGCTCACGGCATCGCGCTGCGCGCCGATTCCGCCGGCGACCATATAGCGCCACCCGCTGTCGCTGTATCGGCGAAGCTGGAGGACGGGCAGGGCCTGCACATACCAGCGCGGCGAATAATAATCATATTCCCGGGGCTCGCTGTTGCGGAAATAACGGGTCCGCAGCTGCGCGCTCAGCCCCCATTCGGGTTTGACCATATGGACAAAATTGGCGCGCGCATGGAGGCGGACATTCTTGCCGGTGAATTCCTGCGCCCCGGCAAGGACGGTGAAGCTGTTGCGATCGTCGACGGGCAAGTCGAGGGCGGCGCCGACGAAGGTGTAATAAATGCCGTCGCGGACCCCGCGCGGCGTCTCGACGATGTCGCGCTCGACGAACAGCTCCTTGCGGAAACGGGCTTCGTCGTGGATCGAGGCCGACCCGATGACGGTGTCGCCATCGGTGCCGACCTGGGCGTTCCACTTCCAGTCGCCGGCACCGTTCGCATAGCGCAGGAACACGCGCTCTTTGCCGACCGTCGCCAGCCCGAGCGGGCGATACCACGCCTTTTCGACGCGTATGCCCAGATAATCCTCCAGTCCCTTGTAGCGCGGGTCGAGATTGACGCCGACGCGGATCACGTCGGTGTCGTCGGCGTCGGTCGACGCGAACAAATCGATCCCGACGGCATGGTCGGCCGAGCGCGACGCGTCGCGACTATCCTCGCCGACGTCCTGCGCCAGCGCGGGCGCGGACGACAGCAGGGTGAGGGCCGCCAGGGCCGCGAAGCCGGCATGTTTCATTTCGTGTCCCATTTTTTCTTCATCCCGATGATTTCGGCGGCATATCCCCACACACAGACCGGCTGCATGAGCAGGCTGTAGGCGAGCGCGTAAAAGAGAAAGCCGAGGGGGTTGCGCCGCACGCGCAGATCCTCGTTGCGATAGACGCCGCGCTGGATGCGGAAAATGACCACATTCCAGAGCGCCGCGAGCGGCAGCACGGCCAGCGTCAGCGGCCCCGCGATGTAAAAATAGCCGAAAAAGGCCAGGATGATCCCGGGAATGAAAACAAAGCTGTAGACGAGATCGAGCGGCAGGAAGCAGACGTTCCACCAGATGAACAGCGTCGTCATCCGGCGCTTGAACAACAGCCGCCAATGCGCCTTGAACGCCTCCATCAGCCCGCGCGACCAGCGCTTGCGCTGCAAGGCGAACTGCCGGACGCGTTCGGGAACATTGGTGAAGGCGAGCGCATTGTCGGCATAGCCGATGCGATAGTCGCGTTCGAGCAGCGCCCAGGACACGACGATGTCTTCGCCGACGCATTCGGGCCAGCCGCCGACCTCCTCGAGCGCGTCGCGCCGATAGAGCGAAAAGGCGCCCTGCGCCACCAGCGTGCCGTGGTACATGCCCTGCATGCGCTTCACCGAGGCGATGCCGTGGAAATAATCCCATTCCTGCGCGCGCGTGAGCAGGTTGACGCGCGAGTTGCGCACCATCACCGCGCCCGCGACCGCCACCGTATTGTCGGGGTCGGACAGATAGCGGCCGACGATCTGGGTCAGCGCGTTGCTGCGCATCCAGCAGTCGCCGTCGATCGTCACGACCAGGTCGTGCGAGGCCGCCCGCAGACCGTCGTTCAAGACCGCCGACTTGCCCCGGTTGACCCCGAAATCATGCAGGGTGAAGGTCGCTTCGGCGGAAACGGACAGCGTCGCCAGCATATCGCGGACGATATCGGCGGTGTCGTCCGACGAGCCGTCGTTCAGGATGAAGACTTCGAGCGGCCCGCGATAGTCGAGGCGCGCGAGGCTGGTCAGCGTGTCGCGGATCGCCGCCGCCTCGTTATAGGCCGCGACCAGGATGGTCACGCCCGGCATGGCGCGCGTCGGAGAAAGCCTCGCCATCGGCCGGCGATCGAGCGACAGCGTCGCGATCAGGAACGCGTTCATAAAGCCCGGCACATAGGCGATGAAGATGATCGCAATGAGCGCGAAAGGCCAATTGGTGACCGCTGCAAGATCCTCGAGCCAGCGCTGCGACAGCCAGACGCTGAGCGCCGTCCACAGGATCGCGATCGCGACCGAGAGCAGGAATTTGCCGCGCACGCCCAAATAAAGGCGGCGCCATTGCGCTTCCTTTATGGACACAGCGGCCCGGTCTTCAGCGATGCCAGAGCCCGGCTTCCACCCGGCCTCCATAGTCAATTCCGACACCCTCATCATCCTCATCCTGGCGCCGTCGATCCATCACGAATGGCCACGGCCCATGAAGGCCGCGTCAAAACCGAACCGCCCGTGCGGCCCCATCGATCCGAATGTAACGAAGCTCCGTAAGCGTCCTGCGGCGCGCCCGGCGCGGCCCGCGGAATATGGTTAACGCGCAATCTCGCGGCGCGCGCCACTAGCTCGTCACCGCGCGAAGTCAAGCATCGCATCGTTCAGAATCGACGAACCGAGTGACGAGGCAAAGCGGGTGCGCCGTTTCGCTTGCCCCCTCCCCGCTCTTGCCGCACAAGCATCGCCTGTTTTCAAAGGGAAGGATCATCATGCTCAACGGCCCCCTGCTTGTGACCGAGCGGCTGATCCTGCGCCCGCCCGCCACCGAGGACTTTGACGCCTTTGCCGCGATGAGCGCCGATGCCGAGACGATGAAATTCATCGGCGGCGCCTGTCCGCGCGCGCAGGCCTGGCGGATCTGGTGCACGCTGGCCGGCGCCTGGCATATCCGCGGCTTTTCGATGTTCTCGGTGATCGAGCGCGCGACCGGCGAATGGGTCGGGCGGATCGGGCCGTGGGAGCCCGACGGCTGGCCGGCGCCCGAGATCGCCTATGGCGTCAGCCCCAAATTCGCCGGCACCGGCTATGCCTTCGAGGCGGCGGTCGCGGCGTGCGATTTCGCGGTCGAGTTTCTGAAGTGGGACGAATTGATGCATTGCATCGACCCCGACAATGTCCGGTCGCAGGCGCTCGCCAAAAGGCTGGGCGCGACGAACGACGGCCCGACCGCCCTCCCCGCGCCGTTCCAGGACGCGCGGGTCGATGCGTGGAAACAGAGCGCCGACCATTGGCGCGCAAACCGCAAGGCGCTGGGCGCATGACCGACCGGCATATCGACCCCGAACGCACGCAGTTCGACGCCTTCAAGGCGCTGCCGCGCGATACCCCGATCCACATGCTCAACCTCGTCCGCTTCAAGGAGAAGGCGACCTACGCCGCCGATCATCCGCTGAGCGGCCGGGACCTGAGCGGCGCCGAGGCCTATCGCCACTATGGCGCCGACAGCGGCCCGGTGTTCCAGCGCGTCGGCGGTCGCATCGTCTGGCGCGGGGCGATGGAGGCGATGCTGATCGGCCCGGACGGCGAGCGCTGGGACGCAATCTTCGTCGCCGAATATCCGACCAGCGGCGCCTTCCTCGAAATGGTCACCGACCCGGTCTATCGCGAGGCGGTGAAGCATCGCCAGGCGGCAGTCGAAACCTCGCGCCTGATCCGCTGCAGCGCAAATCCGTCTCAGGGCGAGACAGTTTTCGGCTAACAAAGCGTTACCCATTAACGCTCTTTATTCGCGCCTTCTTAACCAGAATCGGGCATTCCCAGAGAGATATTAAGGGAGTGTTAGCGATGATCTTGCGCGGAAAATGGCTGGTCGCCGGTCTGCTGATGGCCACGGCCCCGCTCGCCGGGTGCCGGGACAATCCCGATGCCAAGGCCGAGCTGTCGCCGCTCGACGACGGCCTGACCAACGCCGATCCGGCGATCAAGGGCTCGCTCGAAGACAAGATCATGGTCGATCCCAAGCTGACGGGCCAGGCGAACCAGAATGCGGTGACGCCGGGCAACAAGCCGGTCGGCGGCGGCGTTCCGGCCGTGGCCGGGGCCAAGGCGGCGACCGTCGCCGAAGCGACCGCCGCGCTGAAGGCCGGCAAGCTGCTCGCCGCCCCCAAGGCGCTGCCGATGGAAGCCTGCGAAGATTGCGCCGCCAAGCGCCCCGTGACGATCGGTGCGATGGCGCGCGAACAGGCCAAGGGCAGCTGCGACGCCAAGCTGACCTACAACAATTCCTGGGCCGATCGCCTGCCCGCCGCTTTCAAGGTCTATCCGCGCGCCACGCTGCGTGAGGCTGCGGGCATCGCCGGCGGCAAGTGCAATATCCGCGTCGTCAATTTCCAGACCGCCGCGTCGCTGCAGGCGGTGCTCGACTATTATCACACGATGGCGGTCCGCGCGGGCTATTCGAGCGACCACCGCGTCAACGGCAGCGAACATCTGCTCGGCGGCACCAAGGGTGACCTCGCCTATGTCGTGATGGCGCGCACCGACGGCGGCATGACCGATGTCGACCTGGTCGCCTCGGGCGGCCGCTAAGCCAAATCCGTCGCGGACAATAAAAAGGCCCCCGGGGTGACCGGGGGCCTTTTCCTCGCGTGACGCGGGCCAGGTTTGCGTCAGACCTTGTCGCCGAGCGCGCCCTTGACGCTGCCCTTCAGATTCTGGGCTTCGCCCTTGCGCTCCTGCACTTCGCCTTCGGCGCGCAGCCGCTCATTGTCGGTCGCCTTGCCGATCGCCTGCTTGACGTTGCCGGCGGCTTCGTTCGCAAGGCCTTTGGCTTTGTCGGTCAGTTCGCCCATGGGACATCTCCTTTGGCTGGGTTCGGGAGGCTATCGGCCTCTCCCACCCTCAACCCATGGCTACCCGCCTATGTTCCGAAAAACGGGTTAAGCCGTTCATCGCAAGGCCATTTTTAACCTGGGTTAAGATCGGCGCTATCCCAGGCCTGCGGCGATCGCGTCGAGCGCGGCGGGGTCGCAGATCGTGATGCGGTTATAATCGACGATGATAAGCCCCGCCGCCTCGAACCCGCGCAGCAGCTTGTTGACGCTCTGCCGCGTCACCCCGAGCATCGCGCCGAGTTGCTCCTGCGGCAGCCGCAGGCCGAGTTCGATGCCGTTGGCGCTCGATATGCCATGGATGCGGGCGAGGTCGGCGAGCGTCGCCGCCATGCGCTGGTCGAGCGAGCCGAGGTTTTGCGCGTCGAGCAGGCGCAGGCTGTCGCCGTGCCGCGCGCACATCAGCAGCGCGACATCGCGCCACAGGATCGGATCGGCGTTCAGGATCATGGTCAGCGCGTCGGTGGGCAGGTGCAGCAGCACGCTGTCTTCATAGGCGCGATAGTCATAATGGATCGGCGGGGCCGCGAGCAGCCGGACGATCGCCAATATTTCGGGCGGGCCGTTGATGCCGAGCACGAATTTCTTGCCCGCCGCCGAACCGCGGCTGATCTCGATCTCGCCCGAGGCGATGACGAAGGCTTCGCGCTTTTCGGGGTCGTGCGCATAGATTTCGGTGCCGCGCGGATAATATTCGGCGCGCGCGATGGCGGCCAGGTCGGCGAGCCGCGCTTCGGGCCAGGGCGCGAACAGCGGGCAGCGCCGGAGCACAGCGATCCGCTCGGCTTGCGACCATGAATGCGGCTTTGCTGCCATCGGCCCCTCCTCGCAAAGCTTAGGCGCGCGTGTCGAAATTCCCAAGAGATTGTCGGCGCGTTGACAGACGCGATGCGGGTGCGGCGCTAACGGGACGGAGATATTGGTTCGGGAGATGCCTGTGATGACAAGACTGCTTGCCCTATTGGCGATGTTCGCCGCCTTCCTGTCCGGCCCCGCCGCCGCGCAACCGATCACCGAGGATGAGGCTTATGCGATTGGCATCGAGGCCTATACCTATGCCTATCCGCTCGTGCTGATGGAAACGACGCGCCGCGTCTCGACCAACGCCGGATCGCCCGGCCGCCTCCGCGCACCGGTCAACCATTTCGCGAACATGAAGACCTACCCCGACGCCAGCTTCAAGGATGTCGTACGCCCCAATGCCGACACGCTCTATTCGTCGATGTGGTTCGACGTGGGCAAGGAGCCGCTGGTTGTGACGTTGCCGAACACGCAAGGCCGCTATCATGTCATCCCGCTGATGGACATGTGGACCGACGTCTTCGCGACGCTCGGCACGCGCACGACGGGCAATGACGGCGGCACCGCCGCGATCGTCGGCCCGCATTGGCAGGGGGTGCTGCCGAAGGGCATGCGTCTCGTCCGCAGCCCGACCGACATGGGCTGGATCATCGGCCGCATCCAGACCAATGGCGCCGCCGATTACGCGCATGTCCACCGGCTTCAGGCCGGCCTCCAGGCGACCCCGCTGTCGCGCTGGGGCAAGCCCGAAACCGCGGCCGCCCTTCCCGCCACCGATGCGTCGATCGACATGAAGACGCCCCCGGTGCAGCAGGTCGCAGCGATGGCCCCGCAGGCCTTCTTCGCTACCTTTGCCGAGCTGATGAAGCGCAACCCGCCGCACGCCAGCGACTATGCGATCGTGCTGCGCATGGAACGCCTCGGCATCGTCTCCGGCCAGGGTTTCGATCTGTCGAGGGCCGATCCCGCGGTCCAGCGCGGGCTGACCCGCGCCGCCGCCGACGCCTATCAGCGCATCGTCACCCGCCGCAAGGCGCTGCCGATCCGCGGCGGCTGGGGCGCGATCGGCAGCACCGTCGGCGTCTATGGCAACGACTATCTCGCCCGCGCCTTCGTCGGCTTCGCGGGGCTCGGCGCGCTGCCGCCCGAAGAAGCCATTTATCCGTTGGCCGCGCTCGGCGACGACGGCAAGCCGCTGACCGGCGCGTCCAACTATGTGCTGCATTTCGAAAAGGACCAGATCCCGCCCGCCGGCGCCTTCTGGTCGCTGACCATGTATGGCGAGGACCAGTTCTTCGTCGCCAACCCGATCGATCGTTTCGCGATCGGCGACCGCGACAAGCTCCAGTTCAACCCCGACGGCTCGCTCGACCTCTATATCCAGAATACCTCGCCGGGCGCCGACAAGGAAGCCAACTGGCTCCCCGCCCCCACCGGTCCGTTCACGATGAACCTGCGCCTCTATCTGCCGCAACGCCGCGCGACCGACGGCAGTTGGGCGCCGCCGCCGGTGCAGCGGGTGCCCGACAATACTCCGTAAGATGAATCGAGCGTCCGATGCTGATCAATGTTGACGGGGGTCGGCCTTCAAAAAACCGGCTCCCGCGACAATTTAGCGCGTCCCCCAACGCGTCAAAAAACCGAGGAAAATCGACAGGAATACAGCGACGAAGCCCCATATGACGGCGCCCTTCAGGATAGATCGAGCGTCAATCATCCCGAAGGCGAAAAGGCCGAGAATCAAACCAAAAAAACCACCGAAGGCAACGGCTGCGCCTATGACCATGCAGCTTCGGCTCGCCCATTTCTCGAGAGATTTCTTTTCCATCCGCCGATTTAGATCAGCCCCGCCAGCGGGCTCGACGGGTCGGCATATTTGCGCAGCCCCATGCGTCCCGCCAGATAGGCGTCACGCCCGGCCTCGACCGCCAGCTTCATCGCGCGCGCCATGCGAATGGGATCCTTCGCCTCGGCGATCGCGGTGTTCATCAGCACCCCGTCGCAGCCAAGCTCCATCGCCACCGCGGCGTCGCTCGCCGTGCCGACGCCGGCATCGACGAGCACCGGCACCGATGCGCCCTCGACGATCAGCCTGATCGTCACGCGGTTCTGGATGCCCAGCCCCGACCCGATCGGCGCACCGAGCGGCATGATCGCGACCGCGCCCGCATCCTCGAGCTGCTTCGCGGCGATCGGATCGTCGACGCAATAGACCATCGGCAGGAAGCCCTCTTTCGCGAGCACTTCGGTCGCCTCCAGCGTCTCGCGCATATTCGGATAGAGCGTCTTCGCCTCGCCGAGTACCTCGAGCTTGACGAGGTCCCAGCCCCCCGCCTCGCGCGCCAGCCGCAGCGTGCGGATCGCGTCGTCGGCGTTGAAGCAGCCCGCCGTATTGGGCAGATAGGTGATCTTTTTGGGATCGATATAATCGGTCAGCATCGGCGCGGTCGGATCGGACACATTGACGCGGCGCACCGCGACGGTGACGATCTCCGCCCCCGAAGCCGCGACCGCCGCCGCATTCTGCTCGAAATCCTTATATTTGCCGGTCCCGACAATCAGCCGCGACGTGAACGTCCGCCCGGCCACACTCCACTGATCGGTCAACAACCGCCTCCCACAAAATGAACGATTTCCAGCGCATCGCCCTCGGCGAGCGCCACATCGGCGAGGGTCGAGCGCGGCACGATCTCGCGGTTGCGCTCGACCGCGACCTTTTTCACGTCGAGCCCCAAGGACGCAACGAGATCGGCGATGCTGCCTTCGCGCACCTGCCTGGGGTCGCCGTTGAGAATGATGGTGATCGCCATGGGGTCCGCTTACCCGCTTCGCCGCAAAACACCATATGCCGGGCAAGTTTTTTGCCCTAATATGCGGGTATGACGTCGCTCGAAAAGTTCATCTCCTTCGCGCAGGCCCTGCCCGCAGACCAGCTGGAGTCGGTCGAGGCTTCCTTGTCTGCGCTCATGGAATCGTTGTCGGAACAATTCAGTTTTTCCCCTGAAGAATTGGCGGAGATTGATCGCCGCGTCGCGAACCGTGACCCGGAATTTTCGGGCGCGGCGGATATCGCCCGGATTTTCGGTCGCCCCTTTTCGGCATGACGACGATCCTGTTCCGCAAGGAAGCGGAAGCCGATCTGCGCTCGATCGTCGCTCATTATGAAGATGTCGCGCCGGAAGCACTCCCAAATATTCTGTCCGACATTTACCGCTCGATCGACCAGCTGACGCGCTATCCACACTCCGGCATGCAAGTGCCCGACCGGGCCTATCGCCGTATCGTTACCATCAAATATCATTTCAAAGTGGCTTATGAGGCGAACGATGACCAGATCGTCATTCTGGGCATCTTTCGTTATCAGAATCGCGAATCCTGACGCTTTGCTCCATCATCGAAAGACCGTGCCTTGACCGACAAGCCGACCGTCTATGTCCTTTCCGGCCCCAACCTCAACCTGCTCGGCACGCGCGAGCCTGAAATCTATGGCCATGACACGCTGAACGACATCCATGCCCGGCTCGAGGCGCAGGCCCACGGCCTCGGGCTCCGCCTCGAATGCCGCCAGACCAACCACGAAGGCGTGCTGATCGACTGGCTGCATGAGGCCTATGTCGCGGGCGCAAAGGCCGTGCTGCTCAACGCCGGGGGCTATACCCACACCTCGGTCGCGCTCCACGACGCGATCAAATCGATCCAGGTGCCGGTGATCGAGGTTCATTTGTCGGACCCGATGAAGCGAGAATCCTTTCGTCATATCAGCTATGTAGGCATGGCAGCAGCAGCCCATTTTGCAGGGCATGGCGCGGCAAGCTATACGCTGGCGCTGGACGCCGCCGCGTCTCTCTGACAAGAGGCGGCATCGAAAACAGGGGTCCGCGCGTCTTCACCACGACAAGGCGCCGCAACAAGCAGGAAAATCATCATGGGTGACCATAAAGACAATGGCATCAACATCGATCCGGCGTTCGTCCGCGCGCTCGCGGAACTGCTCGACGATACGGGGCTGTCCGAAATCGAGGTCGAGGACGGCGAACGCAAGATCCGCGTCGCCCGCACCCTGACCGCCGCCGCCGCGCCGGTCGCTTATGCGCCCGCTCCGGTCGCCGCCGCACCGGCAGCGCCCGCTGCGTCGGCCCCCGCCGCGCCTGCCGCTCCCAGCTTCGCCGATGCGGTGAAGTCGCCGATGGTCGGCACCGTCTATCTGTCGCCCGAACCCGGCGCGCCGAATTTCGCGAGCGTCGGTTCGGCGGTCAAGGAAGGCGAGACGATCTTGATCATCGAGGCGATGAAGGTGATGAACCCCATCGTCGCGCCGACGTCGGGCACGCTCAAGGCCGTGCATGTCGAGAACAGCCAGCCGGTCGAATATGACCAGCCGCTGTTCACGATCGCCTGAGGCACGCATGACGATCGAGAAACTGCTGATCGCCAACCGCGGCGAAATCGCGCTGCGCATTCACCGCGCATGCCATGAAATGGGCATCAAGACGGTCGCGGTCCATTCGACGGCCGACGCCGACGCGATGCACGTCCGCCTGGCCGACGAAGCCGTTTGCATCGGCCCGCCGGCGGCGAAGGACAGCTATCTCAACATCCCGGCGATCATCTCGGCCGCCGAGGTCACCAACGCCAACGCCATCCACCCCGGCTATGGCTTCCTCTCGGAAAACGCGCGTTTCGCCGAGATCATCGAAGCGCATAACCTCGTCTTCGTTGGGCCCAAGCCCGAACATATCCGCACCATGGGCGACAAGGTCGAGGCGAAGCGCACCGCCGTCGCGCTCGGCATGCCCGTCGTCCCCGGCTCGCCCGGCGCGGTCGTCTATGGCGACGAGACGCGAAAACTGGCGGCCGCGATCGGCTATCCGGTGCTGATCAAGGCCGCTTCGGGCGGCGGCGGGCGCGGCATGAAGGTCGTTCCCGACGAGGACAGTCTCGAAAGCCTGATGGGTCAGGCGTCGTCGGAGGCCGCGGCGGCGTTCGGCGACCCGACCGTCTATATGGAAAAATATCTCGGCGATCCGCGCCATATCGAATTTCAGGTGTTCGGCGACGGCAACGGGAACGCGATCCACCTCGGCGAGCGCGATTGCTCGCTGCAGCGCCGTCACCAGAAGGTGCTCGAAGAAGCCCCCTCGCCGGTCATCTCGGCCGAGGAACGCGCGCGCATGGGCAAGGTGTGCGCCGACGCGATGGCCAAGATGCATTATCGCGGCGCCGGCACGATCGAATTCCTTTGGGAAAATGGCGAATTCTTCTTCATCGAGATGAACACGCGCATCCAGGTCGAGCATCCGGTGACCGAGATGATCACCGGCTTCGACCTCGTCCGCGAACAGATCCGCATCGCCGACGGCCGAGGCCTGTCGGTGCGGCAGGAAGACCTCGAGTTTCGCGGCCATGCGATGGAATGCCGCATCAATGCCGAGGATCCGCGCACCTTCATGCCCTCGCCGGGCAAGGTCACCCAATACCACCCCGCCGGCGGCATGCATGTCCGCGTCGATAGCGGGCTCTATGCCGGCTATTCGATCCCGCCCTATTATGACAGCATGATCGGCAAGCTGATCGTCTATGGCCGCAGCCGCGAAAGCTGCATGATGCGGATGCGCCGCGCGCTCGAGGAAATGGTCGTCAGCGGGGTCAAGACCAACATTCCGCTGCATCAGGCGCTGCTCGCCGATCCCGACGTGATCCATGGCGACTATACGATCAAATGGCTCGAGGAGTGGCTGGCGAAGCAGGACGAAGAAGCTTCGGTCTGACATAAAACCGTAGCCCTGAGCCTGTCGAAGGGCGCCTATCCGAGAA
>NZ_JBOHHU010000092.1:0-17343 GCF_050725615.1 Sphingopyxis sp. | reverse complement strand
TGCCAGTCGAGGTCGAGGGCGCCGCCGCGTTGGCTGTGCGCGGTGACGAACCGGACGTCGCGCGCCACGCCGCGCAGCGAGAGCGACATGCCCGCCGAAGCCGCGGCGGCGCTCGCCGCCGTGATCCCCGGGCAGATGAACGCGCGCAACCCGGCGTTGCGGAGCGCTTCGATTTCTTCGGTCGATCGCGCGAACAGCGACGGATCGCCACCCTTCAGGCGGACCACACGCTTCGATGCGGCTGCGGCTTCGACCAGCAGCGCATCGATGGTCGCCTGATCCTTCGAATGGCGACCGGAGCGCTTGCCGACGCTGACGCGCTCGGCGCCCGGCGGAATCAGCGCCAGCACGCCGTCGCCGACGAGCGCGTCGTAGAAGACGATGTCGGCAAAGCCGATCAGGCGCACGGCCTTCATGGTCAGCAGGTCGGGGTCGCCGGGGCCGGCGCCGACCAGCCAGACCGTGCCAGGGGGAAAATCGTCAGGCCGCATTGCTTGTCTCCTCAGTCAGGATGCGCGCGAGCGCGGGGCGGCACGATCCGCAATTGGTGCCGGCGCCGATCGCAGCGCCGATCGCCGCGACCTCGGCCAGGCCCTGGTCGCGGATGGCGCCGACGATCGTCTTGAGCCCGATGTCGAAGCAGACGCAGATGATCGGGCCGCGATCGGCCTGCATTCCCGGCGCGCGGCCGGCGAGCAGGGTGGGGGCGACCTCGGGCGCGGACAGCTGGGCGATCAGCCAGTCGCGCGGCGGCAATTCGCCGGTCTCGGTGACGAACAGCGCGCCGGCGAGGCGGCCGTTCGCGACGATCGCGATACGGCGCGTGCCGCGCGCAGCGTCCTGCGCCTCGATGCGTTCGCCCTTGGGAAGCAGCGCTTCGATGCTTTTGAGATCGCCATTACCCGCGACCTCCCAGAGCACGCCGGAAGGCACCGCGACGCGCGTCGCCCACAGGCAGCGCGGGGTCTCGCCAAGCTCGCGCGCGAGCAGCAGGAAACCTCGCCATTTGGGGGTGACCGCGGCGATCGATGCAGGGGTGCGCTTGAACCCCGGCTGTCCCGATACCGGGTCGACGAGCGGGCGCGGCAGCAGTCCGGTGCGCCCGCCGCTCGCCGTGCGGTCGGTCCAGTGGATCGGCACGAACAGCTCGCCGGGGCGCTGGCCGGGGTGGAAGGCGACGCGATAGAGGCTGTCGCCCTGCGGGGTTTCGACGCGGGCGAGGCCGCCGTCACTGAGCCCCAGGCGCGCGCCGTCGTCGGGGTGGACCTCGACCAGCGGTTCCTCGCGATGACGCGCGAGTTTCGGCGCGAGGCCGGTGCGCGTCATCGTGTGCCACTGATCACGATATCGTCCCGTATTCAGCGTCAGCGGCCATTTGGCGAGCGGTTCTGGCAGCGGCTTTTGCGCGACGGGGACGAGGCGTGCGCGGCCGTCGTCGGTCGAAAAACGTCCGTCGGCAAAGACATGATCGCCGCCCCAGCGAAAGGGGGCCATGTCGTCATAGGCGGCGGTGCCGCCCTGCGCCGCGCCGGGCAGTGCGAACAGGCGCGCACCGTCATTGTCATAGGTCGACAAGCGGCAATGCTCGCGCCAGATGTCGGCGGGACGATCATAGGTGAAGGCGGTTTTCCAGCCCATCCGCCGCCCGACCTCCTTGACGATCCACCAGTCGGGCATCGCTTCGCCGGGCAGCGGAAACAGCGCGCGCTGGCGGCTGATCATACGGTCCGAATTGGTGACGGTGCCGTCCTTTTCGCCCCAGGCGGCGGCGGGCAGGCGGACATGGGCAAAGGCCCCGGTGTCGGTCTTTTCGATCACGTCGCTGACGACGACGAAGGGGCAGGCGGCCAGCGCCTCGCGCACACGGTTCGCGTCGGGCATCGACACGGCGGGGTTGGTTGCCATCACCCATAAAGCCTTGATCCGGCCTTCGCCGACGGCGCGGAACAGATCCACCGCCTTCAATCCGGGTTTTTCGGCGATCGTCGGCGCGGCCCAGAAACGTTGGACACGCGCGCGGTTTTCGGGCGCGAAATCCATATGCGCGGCGAGCGTCGAGGCGAGCCCGCCGACCTCGCGCCCGCCCATCGCATTGGGCTGGCCGGTGATCGAGAAGGGGGCGGCACCGGGCTTGCCGATGCGCCCCGTCGCGAGATGGAGGTTGAGGATCGCGTTGACCTGGTCGGTGCCGGCGGTCGCCTGGTTGATCCCCTGGCTGAACATCGTGACGCTACGCGGCGTTGCGGCGAACAGTTCATAGAAACGCCTGAGGTCGGCGGCGGGCACGTCGCAGGTGCGCGCCACCGACCACAGGTCGTTCCCCTCTCCAAGCTGGTCCCAGAAATCCTGCGGCACCGCGACATGGGCCGCCAGATAGTCTTCATCGACCACGCCGGCTTCGCGGCAATGCTGAAGCAGGCCGTTCATCAGCGCGACGTCGCTGCCCGGACGGATCGCGAGGTGCAGGTCGGCCTCCTCGGCGGTCTCGGTGCGGCGCGGGTCGATCACGACGAGCTTGGCGCCCGCCTCGCAGCGCGCGCGGATGCGCTGATAGACGATCGGATGGCACCAGGCGGTGTTCGACCCGACGAGCACGATCAGGTCGGCGGCGTCGAGGTCGTCATAGGTCGCGGGCACGATGTCCTCGCCAAAGGCGCGCGTGTGGCCGGCGACCGCGCTCGACATGCAGAGGCGCGAATTGGTGTCGATGTTCGCGGTGCCGATGAAGCCCTTCATCAGCTTGTTCGCGACATAATAATCCTCGGTCAGAAGCTGGCCCGAGACGTAGAAGGCGACGCTGCCGGGGCCGTGGCGCGCGATGGTCTCGCGGAATTTCTTTGCGACGAGGTCGAGCGCCTTGTCCCAGCTTGCGCGCCTGGTGCCGATCATGGGCGCAAGCAGGCGGCCTTCGAGGCCGACGGTTTCGCCGAGATGCGTGCCCTTCGAGCAGAGCTTGCCCCGGTTTGCGGGGTGGTCGGGGTCGCCGGCGATCTCGACCGCCCGCTCGCCCGTCACCGTCGCGCGGATGCCGCAGCCGACGCCGCAATAGGCGCAGGTGGTGCGGACGGCTTCGGTCATCAGGCGGCCGCCTTCAGCGTGCTGGCGCGGCAGATGAGAACGCGGCCGCCGTCGATCTTGACCGGCACCGTGGGCGTGCAGCCCTTGTCCTCGCCCAGCGCCTCGCCGGTTGACAAGCTGATCCGCCAATTGTGGAGGGGACAGGCGACGGCGCCGCCGTGGACGATGCCCTGCGACAGCCGGCCATGTTTGTGCGGGCAGCGGTCGAGCAGCGCGAAGACCTTGCCCTCGGCGGTGCGGAACACCGCGATGTCGTCGCCCCCCGCGACCTGCACGGTGCGGCTGCCGCGCACCGGGATCTGGTCGACCCAGCCGATGTCGAGCCATGCTGCGGTGCTCATGCCCCAATCTCCTCTTTGAAAAGCGTCTCCTGCGGAATGAAGCGCGCCATCGGCGCATGATGTTCGGCCTCGGCGCCCTCGGCGCGCTGCGCCCAGGGATCGTCCTGGCTGAAGCTTTGCGAATAGAGGAAGCGCGCGCGCAGCGCCTCGCGGCCAGCGGAATCGTCGGCGATCCGTGCCTTCACATAATCGACCCCGACGCGCTCGATCCAAGGCGCGGTGCGTTCGAGGTAGCGCGCTTCCTCGCGGTAGAGCTGGATGAAGGCGGCGCAATAATCCATCGCCTCCTGCTCGGTCGCGACCTTGCAGAGGAGGTCGGTGGCGCGAACGTGGATGCCGCCGTTGCCGCCGACATGCAGTTCATAACCGCTGTCGACGCAGACGATGCCGAAGTCCTTGATCGTCGCCTCGGCGCAGTTGCGCGGGCAGCCCGACACCGCGATCTTGAATTTGTGCGGCATCCAGCTGCCCCAGCTCATCCGTTCGACCTTGACGCCGAGCCCGGTCGAATCCTGCGTGCCGAAGCGGCACCATTCGGACCCGACGCAGGTCTTCACAGTGCGCAGCGACTTGCCATAGGCGTGCCCCGAGACCATGCCCGCAGCGTTGAGGTCGGCCCAGACGGCAGGCAAATCCTCCTTCCTGATCCCGAAGATGTCGAGCCGCTGGCCGCCGGTGACCTTGACCATCGGGGCGTTGAATTTTTCGACGACGTCGGCGATCGCGCGCAGCTCGCGCGGGTTGGTGAGTCCGCCCCACATGCGGGGGACGACCGAGTAGGTGCCGTCCTTCTGGATATTGGCGTGCATCCGCTCGTTGACGAAGCGGCTCTGCTGGTCGTCGACATAGTCGCCGGGCAGCGCGCAGAGCAGATAATAATTGAGCGCCGGGCGGCACGAGGAACAGCCGTCGGGGGTGGTCCAGTGCAGTTTCTGCATCACTTCGGGAATCGAGCGCATCGCCTGCGCGACGATTTCGCGGCGCACATCGTCGTGGCCGAAGCTGGTGCATTTGCACATCGTCTTCGGCCCGGCTTTGACCTCGTCGCCCAAGGTCAGCGCGAGGATATTTTCGACGAGGCCGGTGCAACTGCCGCAGCTCGCCGACGCCTTGCAGCTGCTGCGCACCGCGTCGAGGCTGTGCGCGCCCTTGGCGATGCACGACACGACCTGGCCCTTGGTGACGCCGTTGCAGCCGCAGATCTCGGCATCGTCCGAGAGCACCGCAACGGCCGCCTTAGGGTCCGCCGCGCCGCCTCCCGCGGCGAAGGCCTGGCCGAAGATCAGCAGGTCGCGGAGCTGAGAGACATCCTCCTGTTTCTTGAGCAGGTCGAAATACCAGCCGCCGTCGGCGGTGTCGCCATAGAGGACGGCGCCGACGATGCGGTCGTCCTTGACGATCACACGCTTGTAAACGCCGCGGCTGGCGTCGCGGAGGACAATATCCTCGCACCCGTCGCCGCCCGAGAAATCGCCCGCCGAAAAGACGTCGATGCCCGACACCTTGAGCTTGGTCGAGGTCACCGAGCCGCGATAGCCGCTGGGTTTCTCGACGAGGCCGTCGGCTAGGCTGCGGCACATGTCCCACAGCGGCGCGACGAGGCCGTAAACCTGTCCGTCATGCTCGACGCATTCGCCTACCGCGAGGACCGCCGGATCGCTGGTCACCATATGGTCGTCGACCTGGATGCCGCGCCCGACCGCTAACCCGGCGTCGCGCGCGAGCTGGGTCGAGGGGCGGATGCCCACGGCCATCACGACGAGGCTGGCGGGGATGAGCGTGCCGTCCTTGAGCTTCACCCCCTCGACCTGGCCGTCGCCGACGATCTGGGCGGTGTCGGCGCCGGTCAGGATCGTCTGGCCGCGCGCTTCGAGCGCGTTCTTGAGCAGCCAGCCGGCGGCTTCGTCAAGCTGGCGCTCCATCAGCGTCGGCATCAGGTGGATGACCGTGACCTTCATGCCGCGCAAGGACAGGCCATGCGCCGCTTCGAGCCCAAGCAGGCCGCCGCCGATCACCACCGCGTCGCCGCCCGCATCGGCGGCGGCGAGCATCGTGTCGACATCGTCCATGTCGCGAAAGGCGATGACGCCGGGCAGGTCCTTGCCGGGCACCGGGATGATGAAGGGATCGGAGCCGGTGGCGATCAGCAGCCGGTCATAGCTTTCGATCAGGCCGCTGCGCGTCGTCACGCTCTTGGCCGCGCGGTCGATCGCCGCGACGGGGTCGCCCGCGACGAGCGCGATGCCATTGTCTGTGTACCATGCGGCATCGTTGATCACGATGTCGTCGAAGCATTTCTCGCCCGCGAGCACAGGGGAGAGCATGATGCGGTTGTAATTGACGCGCGGTTCGGCGCCGAAGATCGTCACGCGGTAGCGCGCCGGATCGCGCGCGAGCAGTTCCTCGACCGCGCGGCAGCCGGCCATGCCGTTGCCGATGACGACCAGATGCTCGCGCGTGTCGGCGTCGGGTTTGAGGGGGCGGTGTTCCATCAGAGCGTCCAGTCCAGTTGCAGCCAGAATTTGTCGGTGTCGGTGGCGAAGGTGTCGGCGTCGTAATGCGCGTAGCGCGCCGAGGCGGTGACCTTGCCGAGCTTGGCGCTGGCGAGCAGGTCGATCTCGTCGCCATAGGAGCGGCTGGCGCGGTCGCTGCGGTAGTCGTGATAGACGGCTTGGAGCGTCACGCCCTTGAGCGGACCGACCGCCTTCCACCCCCAGCCGGCGCTCGCGTACAGGTCGCGCACACCGTCGGGCGGGGTGGTGAGGAATTTGTCGGCCCAGCCCTGATATTTGAACCCGGTGGCGAGCGGTGTCTGGAAGCTGGTGAGGGCCGTTCCGTTGTCGGCGCCGAGTATCTCGTACCCGGCGCCGACCCGGGGGCCGCCCAGATCGACCGCGACATCGGCGAGCCAATAGTCGGCGGCATAGTCATTGGGATTGCGGTGCCAGTCGGACTGGCGGGCGTAGCTGAACTGGTACGCGACCTTCGCCTTGCCGACCGGCTGGTTCCCGTCGAGCCGCACGCCATAGCTCTGGCTCGACAGGCGGAAACCCTGCACCGCCGCCTCGTCCTGATCGACCAGATAGGCGAAGGCGGCGAGCCTGCCGGCGGGGGTCGCGACGCTGAGATTGCCGAAGAGATTGTCGCCCGACACCGCCTGCTGCCGCGCGCCCGCGCCGTCGATGCCCCAGATGGTACGCACGCTCCACGCATAGGTCAGGTCGGCCCTGACGCCCTTCGCCGGTGTCACCTCGGCGCGCACCGCGTCGAAGCTTTGGCCGTTCTGGCGGAAGGGCACCGCGCCGACGAAACGCTCATCGTCGAGCGCGATCCGCTGCCGACCCGTCGTCAGCGTCACGAGCGGTGAGGCGTATCGCACTTGCGCGCGGGCCAGGGCGATATTGTCGGGATCGGCGATCGGCGGGCGGGTGGCGCCGCCGTGAAGGCCATCGAAATAATCGTCGATGATCGCAAGATTGCCCTGGCCTTCGACCAGCGCCGACCAGCGCCCGGCCTTCGCCTCGACCCCGGCGCGGACGCGCAGGGTCAGGGCGTCGGCATCGGCGGCGAGGCCGTCCTGATCGACATTCTCGTAACGGAGCCGTGCTTCGCCGAGCGGCTTGAGGGTGACGTCCTGGGCGTGCGCCACCCCGGCCGGCGCCAGCGCCAGCAAGAGGATGTGGGTGCGGGTCATGGTTAGATCCGCACGCCTTCGGCCGCGCCCCAGGTTGCGCGCCACTGGTTCTTGACGAAGAGCAGCGCGACGAGCGCAACCACCGCAAGTCCCGCGAAGATGTAGAAGCCCGGCGCGAAGCTGCCGCTCCACTGCTTGGCGAAGCCGAGCGAGGAGGCAAGGTAGAACCCCCCGACCCCGCCCGCCATGCCGACGAGCCCGGTCATCACCCCGATCTCGGCCGAGAAGCGCTGCGGCACCAGCTGGAACACCGAGCCATTGCCCGTCCCGAGCGCGAGCATCGCGATCACGAACAGGCCGAGCGCGGCGGGCAGCGTGTCCGCCTGCGGAACGCCCGCGAGCGCCAGCGCGGCGACGACGAACACCATCATCAGCGCCTTCACCCCGCCGATCCGGTCGGCGAGTGCGCCGCCCATCGGGCGCACCAGCGATCCGGCGAAGACGCAGGCTGCGGTGCAATAGCCCGCCATCACCGGGGTGAGGTGGAACTGGTCGGTAAAATAGATGGGGAGCGAGGCGGCAAGCCCGACGAAACCGCCGAAGGTCACCGCGTAAAAGGCCATCAGCCACCAGGCGTCGGCGGTCTTCAGCGGCTCGAAATAGTCGACCAGCCGCTTCGGTGCGGGCGCATTCGGCGCGTCCTTCGCCATCGCGAGATAGATGAAGAAGACGATCGTCAGCGGGATGCAGGCGAGGCCGAGCACCGCGTTCCAGCCGAACAGCTTGGCGAGACCGGGTGCGAACAGCGCCGCGAGCACAGTGCCCGAATTGCCCATGCCGGCGAGGCCCATCGCCTTGCCCTGATGTTCGGGCGGATACCAGCGACTGGCGAGCGGCAGCGCGATCGCGAAGCTGGCCCCCGCAAAGCCGAGGATGATGCCGAGCGCGAGCGTGCCCGCAAAGCTGTGCACCCCCATGAACCAGGCCGTGAACAGCCCCGCGATGACGATGAGCTGGCTGATCGCCCCCGCGCGCTTCGGCCCGATGCGGTCGACGAGCAGGCCGTTGACGACGCGCAGCACCGCGCCCGCCAGCGTCGGCACCGCGACCATCAGCCCCTTTTGCGCGGGGGTGAGACCGAGATCTTCGGAAATCGCGGGCGCCAGCGGGCCCAGGATCACCCACACCATGAAGGCGAGATCGAAATAGAGAAACGCCGCGACCAAAGTCGGCCAGTGGCCGCTGGTCCAGAAATTCGATTTGGGTGCCGAGGCCCCCGTCGCTGCAGTCGTCATCGTCCGTCCCCTTTGCGTGACGGGCAATAAAAAAGCCGCCAGGACGGCGGCCATGCGGGCGCATCCTGACGGCTTCATTGCCTGTTGGAATATCGGGGAAAGGCTCCCCGTCCGCCCGCGGTTCGACCCCTTCGTTGGAGCCGGCGCCGCTTTATCCTGCCCCGGCAGCCCTGCCGAGTGCGTTTAAACTGCCTGATTCTTAGGCAGCCCGCAAGGCGTTATTTCGCAGGTGCAGCATAAAATAAAAGCTAGGGAAGTTCAGCGAGATAGGTTTCGATATCGTCGGGATCGAAGGCGCGGCCGTCGAAAAAGCGGTCGTTGCCGAGCGTCAGGCGGCCCTGGGTCGAGCCCGCGCCGATCGGTTCCCCGAGGCCTCCTTCGAGCTTGGAGCTGGCGCCGGGCAGGGGGGCCGAAGATCCGGCGAGCGCCGCGCGGTAGACATCCGGACGGAACACATGGCTCGCGGCGGCGGCCTCGCGGTCGTCAAAGGTCATATAGTCCCAGCGAACCATTTGCGAATAGAGCCAGGCGGCCTGGCTGCGCCAGGGGAAGTTCGCGGCTTCGCGATACTGGAACATGAAATCGGGGTAGTGGATCGGGTCGCCGTCGGGCACCAGCCGGATGCGGTCGGTGATCGCCCGCAGTACGGCGTCGCGCGGCGCGTCGAGATATTCGGCGCGCGCCAATATGTCGGCGCTTTCGTCCGCCGTGCCGGGCGCGACGAAATGGGCTGCTGCGGCATGCAGCGCGCGAACCAGCGCCTCGACGGCGTCGCGGCGCTCGTCCAGAACCGCTTCGCGCATCGCGAGCACCTTCTCGACCCCGCGGCGCCAGATTTGCGCCGTCGCGAGCGCGATATGGCCGACGCCGCGATCGACCGCGATCGAGTTCCACGGCTCGCCGACGCAGATCCCGTCGACCTCGCCCGCCGCGAGCGCATCGGCGGCGAAGGGGGGGCTGGTGACGATGATCTCGACATCCTGGTCGGGCCGCACGCCGACGCCTGCGAGCCAGTAGCGGAGCATGTAATTATGGCTCGAATAGCGATGCACGACGCCGAAGCGCAGTCGCTTGCCGGCCGCGATCCGCGCCTCGGCCGCCCGCTTCAGCGCGGCGCCGATCCGGGCCGGGTCGCCGAGCGCGTCGGTCAGGCCGACCTCGTGTGCGAGCTTGGCGGAAAAGGTGACGGCGTTGCCGTTGAGCCCGAGCACGAAGGGCACCGCGAGCGACACCGGCGGTCGGTCGCGGCCGAGCGTGGTCGCGATCGCCAGCGGCGCGATCATGTGCGCGGCGTCGGTCTGGCCAAAGAGCAGCCTGTCCCGAACCGTCGCCCAGGTCATGTCGCGCACCGGTTCGATGGCGATGCCTTGCTGCGCCGCAAAGCCGAGCTCGTGCGCCAGAATGGGCAAGGCGGCGTCTACAAGCGGCAGGAAGCCGATGCGGAAGGTCTCGGCGCTCATTCCATGTCTCCCAGAAGCGCATCGCTCGTCACGATCGCCTCGGCGATCTCGCCGACCCGGCGGTTGGTCCGCATCGCCTGGCCGCGCAGCAGCGCATAGGCCGCCGGTTCGTCGATGTGCCGGCGCTTCATCAATATGGCCTTGGCGCGATCGACGGTCGCGCGTTCGGCGAGTGCATTTTTGGCCTCGTCGAGTTCGCGCTGGAGACTCGAAAAGGCATGGAAGCGCCGCACCGCCAGGTCGAGCACGGGTTTGATCCGCTGTTTCGACAAGCCATCGACGACATAGGCCGACACCCCGGCGTCGATCGCCGCGCTGGTCGCCTCGCTGTCGCTCTGGTCGACGAACATCGCGATCGGCCGGGCGAGCGCGCGCGAGACGGTGAAAAAATCTTCGAGCTGGTCACGGCTGGGATTTTCGAGATTGATCAGGACCACCTCGGGCTGCGCGGCCTCGACTTGCGCCATCAGCGGCCCGGCCGGATCGATCAGCACCAGATCGTCGAGCCCGGCATCGCGCAGGCCATCCGAAATGATGGCGGCGCGCGTCGTGCTGGTGTCGATGATCGCGATCCTCATGGTCGCGGCTTTACGCTGCAGCGCACAAATCTGCCAGTGGGATTATCGATCGCGATCCATTTGTGGCGTCCGGTAGCCGCTTCTTGAAACTTCCGTCTGCTCGAGGTCTGCAGCGGCGAGGCGCATTGGCCATAGGCGCAACTCGTCTCGCGAAAGATTTTCTTCGTCGCAGAAACGCCGCACGCCGGTTGACGAATCCAATATCAATCTTTTAAGTTGAGTTTGTCATTCGGAACTGGTCGGACCGGCTGACGGGCTCTCCCGCCTCTCTTCGACCCGCGGCTTTTGAACGGGAAAGCAGCTTGCTCCGCGTTACCAACGGCTAAAGCGCGTGATGCTCGGGCGACAGCGCCAGGCATTGCGTTCCCCCTGAAGGGGTATTGCGATGCACATGTGTACTAGCACCATCTAGAACCTTGCCGATCCTGTGCGCGGGATAGCGGACCGACCGCATCCCCACCGCATAGTGGCGCCTTCTTTTCATCCTGGCCGCTTTTCCCTCACGCGAGGGCGCGCGGTCCAGCGTCCGGCGCATGCGCGCCGGCGACAGGTGAATCATGCCTTATCTGACCCAATCCGACCTGTCGGATCTGGCTCGCTATCCTGCGTCCCTGCGCAGCGCGGCTCGCGCTTTGTGGGGCGAAGGGGTGGCGGGCGATCGATCCGGCTCGGCGCACCGCGCGCATCTTCATCACATCAAAAAGGGGGCGGGAACGCCGCCCGGGGACAAATGACAATGACGACCAAATTCTCTCCCGATCATCGCCTGCGCCTGCTTCTCGGGGCCGCGCTGGCGTGGCATGCCGCGCCCGCTGCCGCGACCGAGGCCGCCGTCGATTCCGCCATCGTCGATGATGCTGCCGAAGCGGCCGGCGACAGCTATGACGGCACCGAAATCATCGTGTCCGCGCGCCGCCGCGACGAAAGCGCGCAGGACGTGCCGATCGCGCTGTCGGTCGTCGGATCGGAAACGCTTGAAAAAACCGGCAATTATACGCTGACCCAGGTGCAGCAGCTGGTCCCCAGCCTGCAGGTGTTCAGCTTCAACCCGCGCAACACCAACATCAACATTCGCGGGCTCGGCAGCAACGTCGCGCTGACCAACGACGGGCTGGAGAATGGCGTCGGTTTCTACATCGATAATGTCTATTACGGCCGCGTCGGCCAGTCGCAGTTCGACCTGGTCGACCTGCAGCAGATCGAGGTTCTGCGCGGGCCGCAGGGGACGTTGTTCGGCAAGAACACGACGTCGGGGGCGATCAACATCACGTCGCGCAAGCCCAGCTTCGATCCCGAATTTTCGGGCGAGGCGAGCGTCGGCGACTATGGCTATTACCAGCTGCGCGCTTCGACCTCGGGCCCTGTCGTCGATGATCTGCTCGCCGTCCGCATCAGCGGTTCGGCGACTGAACGGCGCGGCTTCCTCTATAACGCCACGCAGAATGAGCGCGCGCAGGATTATTCGAACTGGAGCCTGCGCGGGCAATTGCTCTTCACCCCGTCGTCCGACGTCGAGGTGCGGATCATCGGCGACTTCGCGCGCCAGAAACAGAACCATGTGCTCAATGTCTTCGCCGACTATTTCGGCACCTATGACAATGGCGCGGCGATCGCGAACAACTTCGCGCAGCGCGCGGCGCGCTTCCCCGGCTACACCTTCCCGACCATCGACCCGTTCGCGCGGCGCGGCGAGGCGAACAGCCATTACCAGTCGAACATGGACGGCTATGGCGTGTCGGGACAGCTCGACTGGAACCTCGGCGGCGCCAAGCTGACGTCGATCACCGCCTATCGCTGGTGGGACTGGAATCCCGCCAATGACGGTGACTCCACCTCGCTGCCGATCATCACCAAGGCTCAGCAGGCGAACCGGCAGCGGCAGTTCAGCCAGGAAGTCCGTCTGGCGTCGGACAGCGACGGCCCGATCAACTATGTCGTCGGCGCCTATTATTTCTGGCAGGTGATCCGCGGCAAGGGCGCGACTGCTTATGGTCCGGCCGCCGCCTTGTGGAACCGGCCGCCCGCATCGCCCTTTTCGCTCGCAACCTGGGAAGCGGCGGTCAACGGGTTCGAGGCGAATTCGACCTCCGATCCGCGCACCAAAAGCTATGCGCTGTTCGGCCAGCTCGACTGGAAGTTCACCGATCGGCTGACGCTGACGGCGGGGCTGCGCTACACGCGCGAAAAGAAGAGCGGATCCTTTCACCAATATCATGTGGCGGACGTCGACCTGTCGACCTTGCCCGCCGATATCGCGCGCGACGCGGCGATCCTGCGGACGCAGTTCAATCCGGTCACCGACTATTCGACGAGTTTCAGCGACAACAGCGTGTCGGGTCTGGCGACGCTGTCCTGGCAGTTCTCCGACGACGCGCTGGGCTATGCCACCTATTCGCGCGGCAACAAGTCGGGCGGGCTCAACCTGACCAGTCTGCCCGCCGGGGTCGATCCCAATGTCGCGCCCGAAAAGGTCGACAGTTATGAAATCGGGGTCAAGACCCAGTGGCTCGACCGTGCGGTCACCTTCAACCTTGCGGGTTTCTGGACCGAGATCAGCGATTATCAGACCGCGATCACCGAGCAGATCGGGAGCACCGTCAATTTCCGGCAATATATCGCCAACATCCCCGGCGTCCGATCGCGCGGGATCGAGGCCGACCTCGTCGCGGCGCCGACCGACCGGATCAGCTTCTATGGCTCGGTCGCCTATGCCGACACGACCTACAGCGACTATCCGAACGCCCCGCAGGCGCCCGAACGGCTCAACGTCAGCGGCAAGCAGGATCTGACCGGCGAGCAGCTGCCCGGCGTGCCCAAATTCACCTACACGTTCGGCGGCGACGCTTCAGCGCCGCTCGGTGCGCTCGGCGGACGTGATCTGTCACTCTATGCCCACGCCGATTATTCGCACCGCTCGACTTTCAACACTTCGTCGAGCGACAGCCGCTATGCCGATGTCCCCGGCTTCGGCATCGCCAATGCGCGGATCGGCATCCGCACCGACGACGGGTTGTTCGATCTGTCGATCTGGGCGCGCAACCTGTTCGACAAGGATTATTTCCAGACACTGTCGGCGCAGAACACCGGCATCGTCACCGCACTGATCGGCGAACCGCGCACGATCGGCGCGACGCTCAGGACGAAGCTGTGATGAGCGGCGCGCCGCCCCCCACCGCCGGCCAGCTCGTCCGGTTTTCGAGCGTCGCCGTGCCGCTGGCCGCCGCCGGACTGCCGCTCGGCGTCTATCTGCCGGTCATCTATTCGCGCGACTATGGACTGTCGTTGACGGTGATCGGCGTGATCTTCCTGCTCGGCCGGCTATGGGACGCGATCGCCGACCCGTTCATGGGGTCGCTCAGCGACCGGACGCGCAGTCGTCATGGGCGCCGCAAGCCGTGGATGGCGGCGGGCGGCGTGGTCTTCGGCCTGTCGTCGATCTTCCTCTTCTTCCCGCCCTTCGGCGTGACGCCGCTGTCGCTCGGCATCGTCCTCTTCTTTTTCTACCTCGGCTGGACGGCGGTGCAGATTCCGTTCCAGGCTTGGTCGGGCGAGGTGTCGGGCGACTATCACCAGCGTACGCGGATCGCGACCTACCAGACGGTCGTCACCTCGTCGGCGCTGTTGCTCACGCTGATCCTGCCGACCATCGCCGACCAGCTGCGCCCCGGCGACGGACATCTGCAACTGACGCTGATGGGCGGGCTGGTGCTGGTGTCGATCGTTCCCGCGCTCGTCCTGACCCTCACCGCGCTCGAGGAACCGCCGCTGCCGCCGGTGCCGATGGGCAAGCCGAGCCTGAAGGAAACGATCCGCGCGATCGTCGGCGAACCGCTTTTGCTGCGCGTCCTCGCGTCCGATTTCGCGGTGACGCTGGCGCAGAATATCCGGGCCGCGCTGATCGTCTTCTTCGTCACCTTTTATATGGGGCGGCCCGAATGGGCAGGGGGCCTGTTCCTGTTCCAGTTCATATTCGGGGTCTTTGCGGGGCCGATCTGGCTCAAAATCGGCCGCCTTTATGGCAAGCATCGCACGGCGGTGGCGGGCGAGCTGGTGCAGGTCGTCATCAACCTGTCGCTGCTGCTCGTCACCCCGGACAGCTTCGGTTTGCTGCTCGGACTGACGCTGGCGCAAGGTCTTGCGCAGGGGTCGGGAAATCTGATGCTCCGCGCCATCGTCGCCGACGTCGCCGACAAGCATCGCCTCGACAGCGGCGAGGACCGGACCGGGCTTTATTATTCGGTGTTCAGCCTCGCCGGAAAGACCGCGACGGCGGTCGCCGTCGGCATCGCGCTCCCGCTCGTCAGCTGGCTTGGCTTCGATCCGAAAGCGGCGACGAACAGCCCCGAGGCGCTGACCGGTCTGCTCCTCGTCTTCGGCCTTGGCCCCGCCATCGCCCATGCCTTGTCCGCCGCCCTCATCGCGCGCTTCCCGCTCGACGAGGCGGCGCACGCCGAAATTCGCCGACAGCTTGATCCGGGACCGCCCGACTATGCTTTCGCCGAATGATTACCCGTCCAACCCCCAAAGGAGACTGACCATGACAGACCTTCACAACAGCTATGCCAATGCCCGCGACCGCAATATCCCGCTCGACATCACGCCGGTGACCGGCACGATCGGCGCCATCGTCCACGGCGTCGAACTGTCGGGCGACCTGCCCGCGCCGGTGGTGCAGGCGATCCAGGCGGCGCTGGTGCGGCACAAGGTGCTGTTCTTCCGCGACCAGCAGCATCTGACCGATCAGGAGCATGAGGATTTCGCCGCGCTTCTTGGCGATCCGGTGGCGCACCCGACGGTGCCCGTCGCCGAAGGCTCGCGCTACCTGCTCGAACTCGACAGCCGCGAAGGCTACGCCGCGTCGAGCTGGCACACCGACGTCACCTTCGTCGACGCCTATCCCAAGGCGTCGATCCTGCGCGCGATCACCATCCCCGAGGCGGGCGGCGACACCCAATGGGCGAATGGCGAGACCGCCTATGAAGGATTGCCCGAGGTGCTGCGCCAGCTCGTCAACACTCTGTGGGCGACGCACACCAACCTCTACGACTATGCGTCGATCCTGCAGTCGGCCCCCGATGCCGAAAGCGCGGCGACGCGGATCAAGGAGCATCGCAACGTCTTCGCCTCGACGGTCTATGAGACCGAGCATCCGGTCGTGCGTGTCCATCCGGTCAGCGGCCAGCGCAGTCTGCTGCTCGGTCATTTCGTCAAGCAGTTCGTCGGGCTGAACCAGACCGACAGCGCGCGGCTGTTCCAGACGTTGCAGGAGCATATCACCAAGCCCGAAAATGTCGTGCGCTGGCGCTGGCAGGCGGGCGATGTGGCGATCTGGGACAATCAGGCGACCCAGCACCGCGCGACCGCCGACTTCGGTCTCCAGCGCCGCACGCTGCGCCGCGCGACGATCCACGGCGAGGCGCCGGTTGCGATCGACGGCCGCCACAGCCGCACCGTGCGACAGGAAAAGGCGGTTCAGTACGAACCCGCCTGACGACCCAAGCGGACCGGCGCCCGCAGCTCTCCTCCCAACCCATGAAGCGGGCGCCGGCTTCCGATTGCGGCGCGTCCGGGTTCCATTCGCGCGGGCGCGCCGGCTTTCTCCATCTCGACCAAGGAAGATTTGATGACCGACGGCCGCCGCCTTGCCACCCTGTTGTTCGCCGCGATCATCGGCACGCTGTCCGCCGTCGCCCCGGCGCAGGCCAGGGACCGGCGCCCGAACTTCCTCGTGATCGTCGCCGACGATCTGGGCTATTCGGACCTTGGCGCCTTTGGCGGCGAGATCCGGACCCCGAATCTCGACAAGCTCGCGCTCGCGGGCATCCGGCTGGCGGGGTTCCATACCGCGCCGACCTGTTCGCCGACGCGCTCGATGCTGCTCTCCGGGACCGACAATCATCTCGCGGGCCTCGGCACGATGGCTGAGATGATCCGCCCGAACCAGAAGGGCAAGCCGGGCTATGAAGGCTATTTGCGCAGCGACGTCGCGACGCTCGCCGAGCGGCTGTCGGCGGGCGGTTATCGCACGCTCCTGTCGGGCAAATGGCACCTCGGGCTGACCCCCGAGCAGGACCCGCACGCGCGCGGCTTTCAGCGCAGCTTTGCCCTGTTGCAGGGCGGGCACAATCATTTCGGCACCGACGTCGATCCCGGCACCGAACCCGCCGCGCGCGGCGTCGCGACCTATCGCGAGGATGGCAAACCGGTCACCCGCCTGCCGCAAGGCTTTTATTCCAGCGACTATTTTGCGACCCGCCTGATCGACTTTCTCGGCGAACGGCCCGCAGCCGGGCTGGGCGATCGTCCCTTCTTTGCCTACCTCGCCTTCACCGCGCCGCATTGGCCGCTGCAGGCGCCGCCCGAAGATATCGCGCGCTACAAGGGGCGTTACGACGCCGGGTTCGACGTGCTGCGCGAACTGCGGCTGGCGCGTCAGCGCGACCTTGGCCTGTTGGCGCCCGACGTGGTTGCGCACACGCCGCGCAATCGCGACGGCAGCTGGGATTCGCTGACCGCCGGGCAACAGCGGCTCGCCGCGCGCAACATGGAAATCTATGCCGCGATGGTCGACCGGCTCGACCAGAATGTCGGTCGGGTGGTCGAGGCGCTGCGCGTGTCGGGCGAACTCGACAATACGGTGATCCTGTTCCTGGCCGACAATGGCGCCGAGGCGCTCGATGTCGACACCACCGGCGCCGAAATGCTCGCCAGCGCGCTGAAGGGCGCCGACAACGACCTGCCCAACCGGGGCGCGGCCACCTCTTACCTCACCTATGGCGCCGGCTGGGCGCAGGCTGCGACGGCGCCTTCCTGGCTGACCAAGGGCTATCAGAGCGAAGGCGGGACGCGCACCGTCGCGTTCGTCAGCGGATTTGGCGTGCCCCGACGCGACGGAGCGGCGACCCAATATCAGTCGGTCGCCGATATCGCGCCGACCCTGCTCGACCTTGCTGGCGT
>NZ_JBOHHU010000091.1:0-17455 GCF_050725615.1 Sphingopyxis sp. | reverse complement strand
CGCTTTGCCTCCTGCATATGGCCCCAATAGAGATAGCCGCCAAACGCGAGCAACGCCGCAACGACGCCGCCGACGATCCAGAGGCCGAAGCGCTGCCAGATATTGTCGAGTTGGTCCTTGCGGACGGCCTCGTCCACTTCCTGCAACAGGGCCGCATCATTCGTCGGGCTCAGCGCCACGCATTCCTCCATCTGCCGGGCGGCGCCAAGTGGCGCACGCCGGTGGCTTCCTTAGCGACGGCTCCCCAAAAGGCCAAGCTTTTCACTTGCCCCCGACCGGGTGCACGCACGCCTTGTCAGCCCGCGTAAATCTGATCCTCGGTGGGGAATGAACGGGACCTGACTTCGTCCGCATAATCCTTGACCGCGCCGTTCACCACGCCGGCCATGTCCTGATACCGCTTCACGAATTTGGGCACGCGGTCGAACATGCCGAGCATGTCGTCGGTGACCAGCACCTGGCCATCGCATTGCGCCGACGCGCCGATACCGATCGTCGGGCAATCGACCTTGCCGGTGATCTCGATCGCGATCGATTCGAGCACGCCTTCGATGACGATCGAAAAGGCGCCGGCCTGCGCGACCGCGACCGCGTCCTCGACGATCGAGCGCGCCTCTTCCTCGCTCTTGCCGCGCACGCCATAGCCGCCGAGAATATTGACCGCCTGCGGCGTCAGCCCGACATGGCCCATCACGGGGATGCCGCGCTGGGTCAGGAATTCGATCGTCGGCGCGAGCACCTTGCCGCCCTCGATCTTGACCGCCGCCGCACCGGTTTCCTTGAGCAGCCGCGCCGCATTGTGAAACGCCTGTTCGGCGCTGCCTTCATAGCTGCCGAACGGCATGTCGACGATGACCGCCGCATGATAGCTGCCGCGCACGACGGCGGCGCCGTGCAGCGCCATCATCTCCATCGTCACCCCGACCGTGTGCGGCAGGCCATAGATCACCTGCGCCAGCGAATCGCCGACGAGCAGCATGTCGCAATGCGGGTCGAGCAGCTGCGCCATGCGGACCGTATAGGCGGTGAGCATGACGATCGGCTCGCCGCCCTTGCGCTGACGGATGCGCGGCACCGTCAGGCGCTTCATCGGCTGCGGCGTCGGATTCGCGCGGCTCGTCGAGGTGTCGAAGGTGAGCGTTTTGGGCAATGTGGACATGGGGTCGCCGCTTAGCCCCAAATGGGAGACGGCGAAAGCGTCAAAGCCATGGCATGTTATTTCTGATTGACTCTATGTTAAAAATATTCGACATAAAGTTCATAGTGCATGACATGGAGTCGAATCGCATGGCGTTCCGCGAGAAAATTCACTGGGTCACGCTGGTGACGATGATCCTGGCCTTCGGCTGGTACTTCCTCGCCTATCCCTGGCAGATCGCCGACAGTCCCGCCGGCGTCTGGGCGACCGCCGGGTTGCTGGTTCCGGTGACGATCGCGATCATCGTCGCGATGACCGTCGCCACCGCCTTCCTTGCGATCCGCAACCGCGCGGAGGTCGACCTCAAAGAGGATGAACGCGACCGCAGCTTCCACATGCGCGGCACCCACTATGCCTATTATCCGCTCGTCGTCGGCATCTGGATCAACATCCTGCTGATCTTCTGGGGCGTCGGCCAGGCGCAGCAGCTCAACCTGATGCTCGCGACGCTGGTCGCCGCCGAACTGGTGCGGATCGGCACCCAGCTTTACCTCTATCGGCGGGGCTATTGAGCCATGGCCCCCGCGATCCTCGAATCTGCGCGGCAGCTTGCCGGCGCCGACACCGGAGACTTGTCGATGAACTTCCGCGAAAAGACCGCCTGGCTGAACGTCATCGCCATGGTCGCCGCCTATACTGTCTATTTCGGGCTCCTGCTCTCCGGGCATCCCGCCGGGCGCGAAATATTCCCGATGCTCTGGCTGTTCGGATCGATCGCCATTGCGCATGCGGTCACCGTCATTATCGGCACGATCATCCTGTCGGCGCAGGCGCCGAAGTCGGAGCGCGCGCGCGCCGACGAGCGCGACCGCGCGATCCGTCGGCGCGGGGCAAGCATGGCCTATTATGTGCTGCTGGTCGGGATGATGGTCGTCGGCGTCTATCTGCCCTTCGTCGAGGGCGGGGTGCCGCTGGCGAATTGCGGCCTGTTTGCGATCGTCTTCGCCGAGCTGGTGAACAGCGTCGTCGTGCTGCTGAGCTATCGGCGCGGCTGGCATGGCTAAGCCGCCCTTCACCAACGACATCCGCACGCTGCGTTTTTTGGCGGGCGAGATGACGCAAGGCGATCTCGGCGACCGCGTCGGGGTGACCCGCCAGACGATCGCGGCGATCGAACAGGGCAAATATTCGCCCTCGCTCGAAGTCGCCTTCCGCATCGCGCACTGCTTCGACAAACCGCTCGAAGAGGTGTTCCGGTGGGACGAAGACCCAGACTGAGACGGCGCGGCCGCGCGGGTCCGGCACCGGCTCTCCCCGGGGCAGCTGCCGGACTTCAGGTCGGAGCGTGGGGTTGGCTGTCGACCGCTTAGGGGTGGTGAGCAGTCGTCGGGATAGAGCCACACCCTCCCCTTCAGGGGAGGGGCTTTAGGGCAGCAATCGGTCGATAGCGGCCGTCGCGAAGCCGGCCGCGCCTATCCCTGCCCGGCGTCCGTCAGCGCCGCAAACTGCGCATCGGTCAGCACCACATCCTCGCTTCCCAAAATCTCGTCGAGTTGCGCCACGCTCGTCGCGCTCGCGATCGGCGCGGTCACGCCGGGCTGCGCCGCGACCCAGGCGAGCGCGATCTGCGACAGGCTGGCGCCGGTTTCGGCCGCGATGCGGTCCATCACCGACAGCATCGCCGGGCCCTTGCCCTCGACATAGGGCTTCACGCGCGGCCCGCGCGCGCTTTGACCGAGGTCGTCGGCGCTGCGATATTTGCCCGACAGATAGCCCGAGGCGAGGCTGAAATAGGTGACGACGCCCAGCCCTTCGGCAACGCACAGATCCTGCAGCGCGCCCTGATACTGGTCGCGGTCGAGCAGGTTGAGTTCGGGTTGCATCGCGGTGAAGCGCGGCAGACCCTTGTCGTCCGCGACGCGCAGCGCTTCCGCCAATCGCTCGGCCGAATAATTCGACGCGCCGATCGCCCGCACGATCCCCGCGTCGATCAATTCGGCAAACGCCCCGAGCACCTCGTCCAGCGGCACGTCCGGATCGTCCTTGTGCGCGAAATACAGGTCGATGGTGTCGGTGCCGAGCCGGTCGAGCGAGCCCTGCACCGCGTCGCGGATGCGGTCGGGTTTCAGCCCGCCCGGCATCATCCCAACCTTGGTCGCGATCAATATCTTGTCGCGCGCGCCGCTGCTTTTCAGCCATGCGCCCATCATACTCTCCGACTCACCGCCCTTGTGGCCCGGAACCCACGCCGAATAGACGTCGGCGGTGTCCATCATGCCGCCGCCACGCTCGACAAAGCGATCGAGCACCGCGAAGCTCGCATCGCGGCCGGCGGTCATGCCAAAGACATTGCCGCCCAGCACAAAGGGCCGGATCGACAGGCCGCTCTGGCCAAGGGGTTTTTCGGTCATTGCTTGCCTTTCACGGTCGCCACGGCCTCGCGCGGATTGTCGCTGAACAGCCCGTCGATCCCGGTCTTCAAATAAGCGTCGATCTCGGCCGCGAGGTCGCCATGGCCGGCCGGATTCACGCCGCCCTTGTCGGCGAGCGGCAGGAAGTAATTTTCGCGGCGAAAGGTCCAGGGGTGGACCTTCAGCCCCGCGGCATGGGCGTCCTTCACCAGGCTCGTCGGATCGCCGAGGGTGCCGAGCGCGCCGCGCGGAATGACCATCGCCTTGTTCGGACCGATGCCGTCGGCATAATCCGCAACAGCCTTCAGCCCGGCGGGCGTCGCCATCGTGGCATAGGTGGTTTTGCTATCGTCGGCGGGCCCGCCCTCGCCATCCATCAACTGGATCAGCGGCAGATCGCTCTTCGCCCGGATCGCCTTGAGGTTCGCGACCTCGAAACTCTGGATAAACACCGGCGCGCTGCGGCCGCGATAGCCATAACGATCGAGCATCGCGAGCAGCGCCGCCTCATGCGGCAGGCCGATCGACGCGAAATAGCTCGGATGCTTGGTTTCGGGATAGACCCCGACCGGGACCTTGCGATCCTTGTTCACCGACACAAGCAGGTCGAGAATTTCGGCGAAGGTCGGGATCTCGTACTTGCCGTCATAGTCGGTGCTGCGCAGTTTCGGCAGCCGTTCCTTCGCGCGGAGCGTCTTGAGTTCGGCGAGGGTGAAATCCTCGGTGAACCAGCCGGTGACTTCGATCCCGTCGATCGCTTTTGTCGCCTTGCGGTCCGCAAACTCGGGATGGTCGGCGACGTCGGTGGTCTCCGAAATCTCATTCTCATGCCGCGCCACCAGCACGCCGTCCTTGGTCAGTACCAGATCGGGTTCGATATAATCGGCGCCGAGGTCGATCGCGAGCCGATACCCCTCCAGCGTATGTTCGGGACGCTCGCCCGAGGCGCCGCGATGCGCGATGACGATCGGGGCCTTGCCGTCGAGCGTCGGTTGCTGCGCCGCCATCGGGTCAGCCCCGCACGCCGCGAGCAGCAGCGCCGGCAGCACGGCCCAGTGCCGGATCATGCAAAGCGCGTCTGCCATTCGGCGGCCGAAAAGCCGACGCTCACGCCGTCTGCCGCCTCGACCACCGGGCGTTTGATCATCGCCGGCTGATCAAGCATCAGCGCCTTGGCCTTCGCCGCGTCGAGCCCCGCCTTGTCGGCATCGGGAAGCTTGCGAAAGGTCGTGCCGGCCTTGTTCAGAAGCTTCTCCCAGCCGACCGTGTCGATCCAGCGTTGCAGCGTCGCGGGATCGAGCCCGTCCTTGCGGAAATCGTGGAACGTGTATGCGACGCCCGCCGCGCCGAGCCATGTCCGCGCCTTCTTCACCGTGTCGCAATTGGGAATCCCGTAGAGAGTCAGTGCCATATATCCACGCTAGAAAATGCCGATGACGATGTTGCGACAGACCCTAGGCGATGGGCGGCATGTCGGCAATGCGGGCGTTGGCGCTCGCCAGCTTGCCACGCAGCGCGCGCGCAAAGCCTTCGTGCAGGGCGCCGGCAATCTCGGGATTGGCGCCAAGATAGGCGCGCAGCGCATGCGCCGGGATGAACCACAGCCGCGCGTTGCTGGCGAGCAGCACGGTGCCCGTCGCATGGCTGCCGTCGAGCACCGTCGCTTCGCCGACTAGCGCGCCGCCCGACACGGTGCCGACATCGACGCCGTCGCGCCGCACCGTCGCGACCCCGTCGGCCAGATAGAAGAGGCTGGGCGCCGCCTGGTTCTCGCGGATCAATATCTCGCCGCGCCGCGCCGAAATCCAATGCCCCTGGTCGATCAGCCGGCGAGCATTGGCGGCGCTCAGCCCCTCGAAGTGCAGCCGCCGCAACTCCTGGTCCTCGGGCGAAAAGCGGATCTTGGCATCGCCGAACCAGCCGCGCGCGAGCAGCACCAGATTGGTGAGCAGGATCAATCCGACGAGCAGCACATAGCCCGGGCCGCTCCAGTGGAAAATGGCGATCGGCAGGGCGAACAGCGCCGACAGCGCGATCCCGATCCGGACACGCGAGAGCCGGACCGCAAAGCTGGTCGCGAGCAGCGACAGCAGCGCGGCATAACCGAACCAGGCGGGATCGAACGTCGCCATAGCCAATGTTTCGCTTTACTTTGGGCCCCTTGACCTGGGTCACTAGGTTCATAAGGTTACGGATTACCGAACGGGCAAGCGCGCACCCCCACGCGCGCGTCCAAAAACTACAGGAAATTATCAGTTTTTCGCGGGAAAGAAAAGCATAGGTGCGCACAAGGCGCGCCAATGCTAATTTCCTTGTCCTTGCCTCTCTGGCCCGTTCGCGCCATGGCGGCGCGCGATTCGGTTTTTGGATTTTGATTATGACACAGCCATGGCAGCCGCACAGCTGGCGCTCGCACGAAGCCCGCCAGCTTCCCACCTATTCGGACGAGGTCGCGCTCGCCGCCGCCGAGCGCGAGCTGTCGAACTATCCGCCGCTGGTTTTTGCCGGCGAGGCGCGCGAGCTGACCAGCGAACTCGGTCGCGTCGCCGAGGGCAAGGCCTTCCTGCTCCAGGGCGGCGACTGCGCCGAAAGCTTTGCCGAATTCCATCCGAACAACATCCGCGACACCTTCCGCGTGCTGCTCCAGATGGCGGTCGTGCTGACCTTCGCGTCGAAAATGCCGGTGGTGAAGCTCGGCCGCATGGCGGGCCAGTTCGCCAAGCCGCGCTCGGCCGATATGGAGGACATCGACGGCGTCGAGCTGCCGAGCTATCGCGGCGACATCATCAACGACATCGCGTTCGAAGCATCGGGCCGCGCGCCCGATCCGCAGCGCATGGTCAAGGCGTATAACCAGTCGGCGGCGACGCTGAACCTGCTGCGCGCCTTTGCGAACGGCGGCTACGCCAATCTGCGGCAGGTCAACGCCTGGACCCACGACTTCATGGACCGCAGCCCCTGGGCCAAGAAATATCAGGAAACCGCCGCGCGCATTTCCGAAGCCTTGGCGTTCATGGAAGCCTGCGGCGTCACCCCCGAAACGGTGCCGCAGATCAAGGGTACCAGCTTCTACACCAGCCATGAAGCGCTGCTGCTTCCCTATGAGCAGGCGCTGACGCGGCAGGACAGCCTGACCGGCGGCTGGTACGACACCTCGGGCCATATGCTGTGGGTCGGCGACCGCACCCGCTTCGAAGGCTCGGCGCATATCGAATACCTCCGCGGCATCGGCAATCCGGTCGGCATGAAATGCGGGCCGAGCCTCGAGGCCGACACGCTGCTGCGCCTGCTCGACACGCTCAATCCCAACCATGTGTCGGGGCGGATGACGCTGATCACCCGCTATGGCCATGACAAGATCGAGGCGCATCTGCCGCGCCTCGTCCGCGCGGTGAAGGACTCGGGCCATCCCGTCGTCTGGTCGTGCGACCCGATGCACGGCAATGTCATCAAGACGTCGACCGGGTACAAGACGCGCCCGTTCGAGCGCATCCTCGCCGAAGTGCGCGGATTCTTCGCCGTCCACCGCGCCGAGGGCACGCATGGCGGCGGCATCCATATCGAAATGACCGGCCAGAATGTCACCGAATGCACCGGCGGCGCGATGGACGTGACCCAGATGGACCTCGCCGACCGCTATCACACGCATTGCGACCCGCGCCTCAACGCGGGACAGAGCCTCGAGCTGGCATTCCTGCTCGCCGAAATGCTCAACCAGGAAATGGCGGAGCGCGCGAAGCAGGCGGCTTAATTATCCGTCGCCCCCACCGGGGGGCGACGGGTTTTACTTCTCGGTCCCGCTCCACGCCTTGGTGTCGGCGAACACGCGGCCGAGCGCGACGTGCAGGTCGGCATCCTCCGCCGCGCCGCCGAGCGGGATCGCATCGCTGAAATTATCCGCCGCCGTGTGATAATCGCTGCCGAGGAATTTCTCGAGCAACGGCATGTCCGAGAAACTGCCGCCGACCATCAACGACACCACGCCCTTGCCGCCGAGCGCCCAGCCGTCCTGCCGCTGAACAAAGGCATCGGCCTCGCCATCCTCGTCGAGCTTGCGCCCCAGGTCGGTCGACACCTTGCGCACCACCGCGTCATAGGCCGGGCGCCCGCGCCCGATCGTCGCGACGGGGGTGCCGCGCGGCGAGATGGCGATGGTGTCGATGTTGAGCGCGACGGTGATATCGGTCAGCGGCACCACCGGATGATCGGCGAAATAATGCGCGCCGAGCAGGCCCTTTTCCTCGGCGGTCGTCGCCATGAAATAAATGTCGCGGTCGGGACGCGGCCCGCTCGCGAGCCGCTTGGCGACCTCGGTGAGCACCGCGATGCCGCTCGCATTATCGACCGCGCCGTTGCAGATGCGGTCGGCTTCGCCCGCGTCGCCGCAAATCCCCAGATGGTCCCAATGGCCCAGATACAGCACCACCTTGCCGTCGGGCTTCGCGCCCGGCAGCTTGGCGATGACATTGTGGCTGGCATAGGGCCGCACCTCGGTCTCGGCGCTGAGGTCGGCGGTGACCGCGAGGTCCGTACCGCGATAATCGGCCGACTTGGCGGCCTCCAGCGCTGCGACCGCCGGCTTGCCGACCTTGGTCAGCAACGCCTGCAACGCGGGCGCCGCGATGAAGCCGGTCGCCGCCGCGCCGGGCTTGGCCCCCGCAAGCTTGGTGGTTTGCGATCCGAACGAGCCCTGCACCGCCGCCCAGGGCAGCGTGTCGCTCGCGACGACAAGCACGGCGGTCGCGCCGGCATCGGCGAGCATCTGGCGGCGATCCCTGTAACGCGGCATTTTCTCGCCGAACGGCACCGCGTCGGACAACAGGATCGCAACCTTGCCCTTGACGTCAGCGGCGACCTTGCCCGACGCATCGACGCCATAACCGACGAAGACCACGGGGACGTCGGCGAGCGCCAGCGACGCGTCGCGGCCGGTCAGGACGATGCTGTCGTCGCGCAGCGCAAAGGCGCGGCCGCGAACCTTGAATTTGACGCTCCCCGATACGCCGCCGCTTTCGACCAGCGGCACCGGCTGCAGCCAGGGCGTGTCGCTGCCCGCGACGGGTTCGAGCCCCGCCTTCGCCCATTCGCCGACGATATAGGCGATGGTCCGGTCCTCACCCTCGGTGCCGGGCGCACGCCCTTCAAAGGCATCGCTCGCCAGCACGCGCATATGCGCGGCGAGGTCGGCTTCGGTAATGGGGGGATCGACGGGCTTGGCCAGTGCGGCGGAAGCGGAGGCGGCGACCAGGGCGACGGCCGCAATCGCGGCGCGAAATTTTATTGCGTGCATGGCGGCGCGGCATGGCATGTCCGCGAACGACCGGCAAGACGCGTTCGTCGAAGGGGATCGGACGTTTATCGCCCCGCCCGCTCCAGCAGCGCGCGCGCCGCCGCGACATGCATGTCCTCGATCATCCGTCCCTCATGCCGCTGCGCCCCGCCGGTCGCCGCGGCGACGAGGGCCTCGGCGGCCGCGATCTCGCGCGGCGACGGTGCGAAGGCGGCGTTGCACGGCTCGACCTGCGACGGGTGGATCAGCGTCTTGCCGTCGAAGCCCAGCCGCCGCCCCTCGGCGGCTTCGGCGGCGAAACCCGCCGCATCGTCGATCGCATTATAGACCCCGTCGAAGCCATATTTCCCGCCCGCGCGCGCCGCCAGCACGATCGCCTGGATCGCATGGCTCATCGCGCCGCGGTCCATGCCGTCGGGCAGTTTCAGTTCATGCGCCAGGTCATTCAGTCCCGCTATCAGCCCCGCGACCGCCGGATCGGCGGCGATGTCGCGCGCGGCATAGATGGCGGTCGGCGTCTCGATCATCGCCAGCAGCGGCAGCCCAAGCCCGCGCGCCGGTTCGAGGTCGGTCACCGCATCGACCTTGGGCAGCACCACCGCGTCGAGCGGCAGCCCCGCGACCGCGTTGATGTCGGCCGCCTGATAGTCACTCCCCGTCGCGTTGATCCGCACCGCGATGCGTTTGCCCGGAAACCCCGCGACCACCACCGCGCGCATCGCTTCGCGCGCCTCGGCCTTGCGATCTGCGGGCACCGCATCCTCGAGGTCGATGATCAGCATGTCGGCGGCGAGTCCCTGCGCCTTCTCCAGCGCACGGGCGTTCGAGCCGGGGACATAGAGGAGCGAGCGGGGCGCGAAATCGGAAATGGTCATGCGCTTTTCTGTGGCGCAAGCGGGGCAATGTCGCAATAAGTTAGCGTCAGAGGTTGCGACCAAGCAGAGGGGATTTGTCATGGGTTTTGGGTTTGCCATCGCGATCGTGGTGCTCGCCTTGTTCTTCCTGATCTGGGCGATGACGCCGGTGCGGCAGGGCTATAGCTATACGATCGAACGCTTCGGTCGCTACACGCACACCGCGCAGCCGGGCCTCAACTTCATCACCCCCTTCTTCGACCGGGTCGGCCGCAAGGTGAACATGATGGAACAGGTGCTCGATATCCCGGGCCAGGAAATCATCACCAAGGACAATGCGATGGTCGCGGTCGACGGCGTCGTCTTCTTCCAGGTGCTCGACGCGGCCAAGGCCGCCTATGAGGTCAGCGACCTTTATTTGGCGATTATGAACCTGACGACGACCAACCTGCGCACCGTGATGGGCTCGATGGACCTCGACGAAACGCTGTCGAAGCGCGACGAGATCAACGCCCGCCTGCTCCACGTCGTCGACGATGCGACCACGCCCTGGGGCGTCAAGATCACCCGCGTCGAAATCAAGGACATCCGCCCGCCCGCCGACATTTCGAACGCGATGGCGCGGCAGATGAAGGCCGAGCGCGAAAAGCGCGCCAACATCCTCGAAGCCGAAGGCATGCGGGCCTCCGAAATCCTGCGCGCCGAGGGGGAGAAGCAGGGCCAGATCCTGCAGGCCGAAGGCCGCCGCGAAGCCGCCTTCCGCGACGCCGAAGCGCGCGAACGCGAAGCCGAGGCCGAAGCCAAGGCGACGCAGATGGTGTCCGACGCGATCGCGAGCGGCAATGCTCAGGCGATCAACTACTTCATCGCGCAAAAATATGTCGAGGCGGTCGGCCAGTTCGCGACCAGCCCCAATGCCAAGACGATCCTGTTCCCGGTCGAGGCGACGCAGCTGATCGGCACGCTGGGCGGCATCGGCGAACTCGCCAAGGATGCGCTCGCCAGCCGCGAAGGGGGCCGCTGACATGCCCGACTGGATTTCGAACATGGAGCCGCATTGGGCGTGGTTGTCGATCGGCGTGCTGCTCGCCGCCGCCGAAATCGTCGCGCCGGGCTTCTTCCTCGTCTGGCTCGGCGCTGCGGCGATCGTGACCGGCATCGTTGCGTGGATCGTGCCGATCGGCGTCCCGATCCAGCTCGCGATTTTTGCGGTGCTGGCGATCGTCGCGCTTTACGCCGGGCGCAAATGGCTGCGCGACAATCCGATCACGACGACCGACCCGTTACTCAACCAGCGCGGTGGCCGTTTGGTCGGAGAGGTGCTGACGGTGACGAAGGCAATCGAGGACGGCCGCGGTCGCGCCAAGGTTGGCGACGGCGAATGGCCGGTGCGCGGCCCCGACACGGCCGAGGGCAGCAAGGTCCGCGTCGTCAGCGCCGACGGCGGCGTGCTGGTGGTGGAGCTGGCTTAGTCCCCCTCAACATCGTCATTGCGAACGAAGCGAAGCAATCCAGCGCGGTTTACGCACGCTCTGGATTGCCGCGTCGCTTCGCTCCTCGCAATGACGGGTCTTTCAGCCGCCACGCGGCCGCGCGTAGAGGTTCACCACCTCGGGCAGCACGTCGCTCGACCCGGTCAAGCCGAACCCGAGCTTCGCCGCCACGCGCTCCGACGCGCCATGCCCCGGTTCGATGATGCAACGGATGTCCGCCGCGTCGAGGTTCGTATCGGCCCACGCCAGCACCGCCGCCATCGCCTCGGTCGCGAGGCCCCCGCCCCAATGGTCGGCGTCGAACGCCCAGCCCGCTTCGGGCTGGCCCTCGAGTTCTGGGATGCCGCGCCCGAAATAGCTGAGGCCGCCCATGCCGATCAGCCGGTCGCTGACCTTGTCGGCGAACACCCAATAGCCGAACCCCATCACCGGCCACAGCCCGGCCGCCGACAGAAATTTCCCCCAGCTGACGTCGGGCGCGCGCGGCTGGCCGCCGATAAAGCGCGTCACCCGTTCGTCGGCCCACATCGCGATATGGTCGGCCTTGTCCGACAGGCGGTGCTCGCGCAGGCGCAGGCGGTCGGTTTCGATGATGGGCGGGGCAGTGAACATGGCGCTGGGCTAACAGCGCCGCAAAGCCACGGCAAGCCGATCAGGCCGCAGCGGCAACCAGTTCATCGGCGGGCCTCGATCCATGCGCCGGCATCACCGCATCGGCATAGTCGCTTTCATACAGCTTGATCAGCGCGCGGTCGTCGTGGTTCCACGGGTGGAAGCCCGGCAGGAAATAGCTGAGCCAGGGTAGGAAGCTGCGGCGCAGCACCCCGGGCGTGCCGAGCAGATACCACCAGATGCGCGCCGTGACGCGCCAGCCGGTGAGGCCGTCCTGCTTCAGCAGCGCCTTCATCCCCTTGACGCGCTTCGGCCAGAAGCGCGTGGTGACGAGCAGCATCATCAGCGACTTGGCGCGCCAGCGCTTCCAGCGGCTCCAGTCCTTCGTCGCGTGCAGCCAGGTGTCATAGGCGACGCCCTTATGCTCGATTTCCTCGATCGCATGCCATTTCCACAGCGCCGCCCATTCGGGCTCGGCCCCCGCATACATTTTGGGGTCCTTGAGCATCACCGCCGCCATCATCGCGGTATAATGTTCGAGCGCGATCGTCGCCATCAGGTTGACGATCTGCGGCCGCGCCTTGATCAGGTCGAGCACCTGGTTGACGTCGCCTTCCAGCTCCGAAAGATCATAGCCCGCCTCCGCCGCCTTCTTGTTGAACACGACATGCTCGCGGCTGTGGATCACTTCCTGCTGGGTGAAGGCACGGATTTCGCGCGCCAGCTTCTCAGGCACGCCGTCGCGGTGCGCCTTCACCGCCTCGATGAACATCGCCTCGCCGCGCGGAAAGGTCACCGACAGCGCTGTATGAAACGCAGACCCGATCGGGTCGCCGTTCAGCCACCAGCGACCCTGCTTGTCGTCGCGGCCAAAGCGCATGTCGCGCGGCGTGATCGACAGGTCGGCGGGGGTCGGCGAGTGGGAAAGACTGGACATATGGGCTGCACCGTCGAAAAGGAGAGGAAGGGCGTGGGGACGTCCTATGGGGCGAATGTTAAAGGTTACTTACAGTGGTGTCAATAGCAGCAAAAAAGCGCCTGAGCCCCGAAGAAAGCCGGTCGGCGGCGCTTGAGGCGGCGCGGACGATCCTGATCGAAATGGGCCCGGCTGCGGTGACGCTGAAGGCCGTGGCGGCGCGGATCGACCGCACCCATGCCAATCTGCTGCACCATTTCGGTAGCGCTGCGGGGCTGCAAAAGGCGCTCGCCGCCTATCAGGCCGAAACCGTGTGCGCGACGATCGGCAAGAAGATGGCCGAATCGCCGCCGGGTGAACGCAATGTCCGCGAAATTGTCGACCTCGCTTTCGACGCCTTCAACAGCGGCGGCGCCGGGGCGCTCGCGACCTGGATGGCGGCAACGGGCAATGACGACGCGCTCGACCCGATCGTCGAGGCGATCCACCGCCTGATCGACGGCATGGCCCCCGACGCGCATGAAAAGCGACTGATGCACGAGGATACGCTGGCGCTGGTGCTGATGGCGCTGGGCGATGCGCAGCTCGGCGGCCCGATGGCCGAGGCGCTCGACCTGCCGCGCGACACCTCGCGCGTGCTGGCGACCGAGCTGATCACCGGCCGCATCGCGAAATTCTGGGCCGAACAAGGCGGCAAGCCGCAGGGCTGAGGGCTGCATTGGGGCGAAACACGACGCCCCCCGTTTCCGTCACCCCGGGCTTGACCCGGGGCCTGCCTTGCCTTTCATCCAACGGTCGAAAAAGGAAGGCGGGTCCCGGGCCAAGCCCGGGATGACGATGATAGTGGCGTCCGCTCCCCGCCCCAAAGCCCATATCAACGCCGCTGGTAATTTTGTTGCGCCCGCGCTAAGGGCGCGCTTTCCCCACCCCGTTCGCATCGAGCGAAGTCGAGATGCCGCTCGGCTTGGCGCCATGCTGCGGGGTGTCTCGACTTTGCTCGACACGAGCGGGTCCAGAGGTTTATTCCCCGTTTCCCGCGCCCAAAGGCATCGCCATGCATTTCCTCGACCAAGCCAAGATTTTCATCAAGTCCGGTGACGGCGGCCCCGGCGCCGTATCGTTCCGGCGCGAGAAATATGTCGAATATGGCGGCCCCGACGGCGGCAATGGCGGCAAGGGCGGCGACGTGGTGTTCGAGGCGGTCGCCGGGCTCAACACGCTGATCGACTTTCGCTACACCCAGCATTTCAAGGCGAAGCGCGGCACCCCCGGCGCGGGCCGCGACCGCACCGGCGCCGGCGGCCCCAATCTGGTGATCCAGGTGCCGATCGGAACCCAGATTCTCGACGACGACGAAGACCGCAGCCTGCTCGCCGACCTGACCAGGGAAGGCGAGCAAATCACCTTCCTGCGCGGCGGCGACGGCGGGCGCGGCAATGCCAGCTACAAGACCTCGACCAACCGCGCCCCGCGCCAGCATGGCCCCGGCTGGCCGGGCGAGGAAATGTGGGTGTGGTTGCGCCTGAAGCTGCTCGCCGATGCAGGCCTCGTCGGCCTTCCCAACGCCGGCAAGTCGACCTTCATCAACGCGGTGAGCAATGCGCAGGCCAAGGTCGGAGCCTATGCCTTCACCACGCTGCGCCCTCAGCTCGGTGTCGTCAGCCACAAGGGCAATGAGTTCGTCGTTGCCGACATTCCCGGGCTGATCGAGGGCGCCGCCGACGGCGCCGGGGTCGGCGACCGCTTCCTCGGCCATATCGAGCGCTGCCGCGTGCTGCTCCACCTCGTCGACGCCAATGACGAAGATGTCGCGACCAGCTATCGCATCGTGCGCAACGAGCTCGAGGCCTATGGCGCCGACCTGCTCGACAAGCCGGTGGTGGTCGCGCTCAACAAGGTCGACACGCTCGACGACGAGCTGGTCGCCGCGCTCTCGGCCGAGCTCGCCGAAGAAAGCGGCCATCCGGTGATGGCGCTGTCGGGCGCGAGCGGCGCGGGGGTCGATGCCGTGCTCGACCAGTTACTGGAAATCGTCGCGGGCGACAAAGCGGGCGAAGACCCCGAGGACGATAGCGACGGGGCGTGGTCGCCGGTTTGATCAGCGTGCTTCGAGCACCATGTTGAACGGCCCCTCGGTCGCGCGCCGTACGCTCGCAAAGCCGCCCTCGCGAATGACCTCCGACAGACGCGCCTCGCCTGCCTGCGCGCCCAGCCCCTCGCCGACTTCCTGGTCGAGCGAGGTCGGCACGCAGATCATCGTCGAGGCATTGTAGTAGAGCCGCCCGACCGGGTTCATATTGTCGGCGGGGCTGTCGCCCGCGACCGGCTCCACGATCATCCATGTTCCGCCGGGCGCGAGAATATGGCGCATATGCCCGGCGCAGCCGCGCGGGTCGCCCATATCGTGCAGACAGTCGTACATGGTGACCAGGTCGAAGTCCTGCTCGCCGATCTCCTTCGCCGCCGCGACCTCGAAGCGCACCCGGTCGCCATAGCCATGCCCCGCGGCATGGCGCCGCGCCTCCTCGATCGACGGGGCGTGGAAATCGAAGCCGACGAACTCGCTCGCGGGATAGGCATCGGCCATCAGCAATGTGGAGAAGCCAACGCCGCAGCCGACGTCGGCGACCTTCGCCCCCTGCCCCAGCTTTGCCTCGACCCCATCGAGCGCCGGGATCCACGACTGGACGATATTGTTGACATAGCCGGGACGAAAAAAGGCCCCCGTCGCGCAGAACAGGCATCCCGCATGGTCGCCCCAGCGCACCCCGCTGCCGTGGCGGAAACATTCCTCGACCTTGGCTTCGGCCTCGATCATCGCGGCCACGAGTTCGAATGCGCCCGCCAGATAAACGGGGCTGTCGCGGTTGACGAAGACCATCGCCTGTTCGGGCGAGAGGCTGAAGCGGTCGGTCGCCGGGTCGTAATCGACATAGCCGTTCGCCGTCTGCGCGAGCGCCCATTCGCGGACGTAGCGCGTGTGTAGCCCGCCCGCGCGCGCCGCCAGCTCCTCCGCCGTCGCCGACGATTCGGCCAGCGCCTCGAACAGCCCGAGACGGAATCCGATCCGTGCGGTCGGGACGCTCATCGCGCCGCCAATATCGCCCAGCATCTTCCCGATAAAGGCGTTCAGCTTATTCTCGTCGATTTGGGTCGCCATCATTCCGCTCCTCGCCCTTTGGGCAATTGCTTCGCGACTCTCCAGAAGGCCCGATGACGGCGCATCATAGCATGACCGGGGCCGATCCGCCCGCGACATTCGCATTGGCACCCCCGCGCGCGCGCGCTATCGGCGGCGACATGTTGTTTGCTCCCGCCTCTTGCCCCCGGCTGATCGTCAAGATCGGATCGGCGCTGCTCGTCGATCCCGACGGCGCCGTCCGGCGCGACTGGCTGGTCGGGGTCGCCGCCGATATCGCGGCGCGGGTCAAGGCGGGGCAGCAGGTCGCGGTCGTCTCCTCGGGCGCGATCGCGCTCGGGGCGCGGCGGCTGGGGCTCGCCAAAGGCGGCCGCGCCAGCCTCGAGGATGCACAGGCCGCCGCCGCGACCGGACAGATTGCCCTGTCGCAGGTGTGGGCCGAGGTGCTCGGGGCCGAAGGTCTGACCGCCGCGCAGATGCTCGTCACGCTCGACGACCTCGAACATCGCCGCCGCTACCTCAATGCATCGGCGACGCTCGACCGGTTGCTCGGGCTCGGCGTCGTGCCGATCATCAACGAGAATGACAGCGTCGCGACCGAGGAGATCCGCTTCGGCGACAACGACCGGCTCGCCGCGCGCGTCGCGCAGGCGGCGGGCGCGGGCGGGGTGATCCTGCTCAGCGACATCGACGGGCTCTACGATCGCAACCCCGCACAGCCCGGCGCTGAGCATATCGCGCGCATCGAACGCATCGACGCCGCCATCGAGGCGATGGCCGACACCGGATCGGCCTCGGGCATGGGATCGGGCGGCATGGTGTCGAAGATTGCCGCGGCGCGCATCGCCAATGCGGCCGGCGCGCATCTGGCCATCGCGTCGGGCCATATCGACCACCCGCTGTCGACCGAAGCCCGCCACAGCCTGTTCGTCGCCGAAAAGGGCGCGAGCGCGCGCAAGGCCTGGCTCGCCGGCGGGCTGACCGCCAAGGGGCGGCTGGACATCGACGCCGGCGCGGTCAAGGCGCTGCGCGGCGGCGCCAGCCTGCTCGCCGCGGGGGTTGTCGCCGTTTCGGGCCATTTTGCGCGCGGCGACATTCTCGACATCGCCGGACCCGATGGCCGCGTCGTGGCGCGCGGCCTCTCCGAATATCCCGACGCCGATGCGGCGGCGATCCTCGGCCTCGGCCGCGACGCGCAGGAGGCGGCGCTCGGCTACGCCCCGCGCAACGCCGTCGTCCACCGCGACCATATGGTGCTGCTGTGACCGCCCCCGTCCTCGCGATGACCGGCGCCACCGGTTTTGTCGGCGGCGCGACGATGCGGCTCGCGGTCGCGCAGGGTTGGCACGTCCGCGCCCTCACCCGCCGTCCGCAGCCCGCACAACCGTGCGTCACCTGGATCGCCGGCGCGCTCGACCAGCCCGAGGCGCTCGCCGAACTTGCCGCCGGCAGCGACGTCGTCCTGCACATCGCCGGCGTCGTGAACGTGCCGACCCGCGCCGCCTTCGAGGCGGGCAATGCGACCGCGACCGGAAACGTCATCGATGCCGCGCGCGCCGCCGGGGTCACCCGCTTCGTCCATGTCTCCTCGCTCGCCTGGGC
>NZ_JBOHHU010000090.1:0-17510 GCF_050725615.1 Sphingopyxis sp. | reverse complement strand
GGGCGATGCTTCGCCGAGTGTGCCGCCGAACGACGCCAGCAACAGGATGAAGAACAGGATCAGGCCAGGGACGCTCTTGATCCGCTTCGGCGCATCGTCGGTTCCTTCTGCGTCGCGCATATCTATGCCTCTTTGGCCAGCAGCGGGATCAACGCATCGAAATGGTCGATGACATGGTCGGCGCCGAAGTCCTTTGCCGGCCGGTCGAGGAAACCGAAACCGACAAGGATGCTGGTCACGCCGGCCGCCTTTGCCGCCGTGACGTCATAGATGCTGTCGCCGACAAAAGCCGCGCGGCCGCCGCCGCAGCGCGCGATCATCTCGATGATCGGGGCGGGGGAGGGTTTGGCATTCTCGCGCCCCAGCGTGTCGCCGCCGATGATCGTCGCCATGCGATCGGCGAGCCCGAGGTCGCCGAGCAGGACGCGCGCCAGCCGCTCGGTCTTGTTGGTGACGACGGCGGTTTTCACGCCCAGCGAATCGAGCCGGTCGAGCGCGGCGATAACCCCGGGAAAGGGCTGGCTGTGCACCGCGATATGCACCTCATAATGGCGCAGGAATTCGCGGAACAGCCGCTCGACATCGCCGCCGGGCACGCCGCCGGTGGCGCGCAGTCCCTGTTCGAGCATATGGCGCCCGCCCAGCCCGATCATCGGCCGCACCTGCTCAACCGTCAGCGGCGCGCGCGCGGCGAGGCTGAGCGCATGGTTGAGCCCGGCGGTGAGGTCGCCCGCCGTGTCGACGAGCGTGCCGTCGAGATCGAAGCCGACGATGGCGAAAGGGAAGGGCATATCACGACCTCTTGTTTCCGTTCGTGTCGAGCGAAGTCGAGACACGCGAGGCCATGCGCCACCGCCAGGCATCTCGACTTCGCTCGATGCGAACGGGATTTGGGAGGCCCGGCATGGCGTCTCGCTCTGGAATCCGCAATGATTTGCTGGCATGGCCTTGGCCATGACCAATCCGATCGCCGCCATCATCCTCGCTGCGGGCAAGGGCACCCGCATGAAGTCCGAGCTGCACAAGGTGCTGCACCCGATCGCCGGGCGGCCGATGCTGCTCCATCTGATGGCCAGCGTCGATGCGCTGAAACCGGCGAAGAAGGTCGTCGTCGTCGGCGACAAGGCCGATCAGCTCGAAGCCGCGCTGGCGGGCAGCGCCGACCTGGCGGTGCAGGACCCGCAGCGCGGCACCGGCCATGCCGTGCAGCAGGCCGAGGGCGCGCTGACCGGTTTCGACGGCGCTGTGCTGATCCTCTATGGCGACGTCCCCTTCGTTCCGGCCGCGACGATGCAGGCGATGATCGACCGGCTCGCCGCCGCCGACGCGCCCGCCGTGGTCGTGCTGGCGTTCGAGCCCGCCGATCCGCTGCAATATGGCCGCGTGATCGTGGAGGGAGACCGCGTGACCAAGATGGTCGAGCATAAGGATGCGACCGAGGCCGAGCGCACGGTGACCTTGTGCAATTCGGGGCTGATGGCCGCGAAATCGACCGACCTGTTCGCACTGCTCGCGCGCGTCACCGACGACAATGCGGCCGGCGAATTCTACCTCGTCGATATCGTCAACATCGCCAATGCCGACGGGCGGCACTGCGCGGTCGTCAAGACCGACCCCGCCGACGTCGCCGGGATCAACAGCCGCGCCGAACTCGCCGCCGCCGAGGCGCAGTGGCAGGACTTCAAGCGCGAGGAAGCGATGGCGGGCGGCGCGTCGCTGCGCGCGCCGGAGACGGTCTGGTTCTCCTGGGATACCGAGCTTGGCCGCGACGTGACGATCGAGCCCAACGTCTTCTTCGGCCCCGGCGTCACGATCGCCGACAATGTGACGATCCGCGGCTTCAGCCATATCGAGGGCGCCAGCATCGCCAGCGGTTGCGAAGTTGGCCCCTTCGCGCGGCTGCGCCCCGGCACTGTGCTGGAGGAAAAGGCGAAGATCGGCAATTTCGTCGAGACCAAGAAGGCGGTGCTCGGCAAGGGCGCCAAGGCGAACCATCTCACTTATTTGGGCGACGCGACCGTCGGCGCGGGGGCCAATATCGGTGCGGGGACGATTACCTGCAATTACGACGGCTATTTCAAATATCAGACGGTGATTGGGGAGAACGCCTTCATCGGCAGCAACAGCGCGCTGATCGCTCCCGTCACCATCGGCCGCGACGCGATCGTCGCTGCGGGCAGCGCGGTGTCGCGCGACGTCGCGGCGGGCGACCTGCGCATGGTCCGTGCCGAGCAACTCATCAAACCCGGCTGGGCCGACCGCTTCCACGACGCGATGCGCAAGAAAAAGGCGGCGGAGAAGAAGTAACGCCATGCCCGCGCCGACACTCACGACCGCGCGCCTCGTGCTGCGCCAGCTGCGCGAGGATGACGCCGCCGCGTTATTTCCGGTGCTGTCCGACCCCGAGGTGATGACCTGGTGGTCGAGCGGGCCGCACGTGACGCCCGCCGAGACCGAGGCCTATGTCAAAGGCAACGCGGCCGAAGGGCAGGGTTGTCTGTGCTGGGCGATCACTGCGGGGGATGACGTGGCGCTCGGCTGGGTGATCCTGATCGACGGCAAGCCCGATGTGAAAGAAATCGGCTATATCCTACGCCGCGACCGCTGGGGCGGCGGTATCGCGCGCGAGGCGGTGGCGCGGGTGATCGATCATGGTTTTGAGGATATGAAACTGCGCCGCATTTTTGCCGACACCGATCCCGAAAACCCCGGCTCGATCGGATTGCTCGAACGCCTGGGTTTCCAGCGCGAAGGCCGGCTGCGCGGCGAGTGGGAAACGCATATCGGCGTGCGCGATTCGCTGATCTACGGCTTGTTGCGGGACGAATGGATGATGGAGAAGATGATTTGAGCGACCGCTACACCGACAAGCCCTTCCTGCGTTATGTCGATGCCTGGGTGCTGAACGCGATCGGGCATCTCGACGAGCCGACGCGGGCCTATTGCGTGGCGATGGAGCCGACTTTGCGCCAAAGCCTGAGCCTGACCGGCAGCTGGACGGCGATGGTCGCGGAACAGATGAAGTTCACCCCCGACTTGCCCGACCAGATCCGCCAGATATGGGAAGACGGCAAGCTGCGGTTCGCGGCCGCCAACGGCCGGCCCGCCGATCCCATGCAGTTCGCGATGACCTTCGTCGATCGCAATTTCGGGCGGAGCTGACGTGGGCGAATATCGGGTCCGACCCGCGACGCGCGACGATTATGATCGCTGGCTGCCGCTGTGGGACGGCTACAACGCTTTTTATGGTCGCAGCGGCGATACCGCGCTGGCACCCGAAATCACGGCGGCGACCTGGGATCGCTTCTTCGATCCCTATGAGCCGATGTTCGCGCTCGTCGCCGAGCAAGACGGGGTGCTGCTCGGTCTGACGCATTATCTGCTGCACCGCAGCACCACATCGCTGTTGCCGTCGCTTTATCTGCAGGACCTGTTCACCACGACCGAGGCCCGCGGCAAAGGTGTCGGGCGCGCGCTGATCGAGGCGGTCTATGCTGCGGCGCGTGCGCAAGGCCTGCCGCGCGTCTATTGGCAAACGCATGAGACGAACGAGACCGCGATGACGCTCTATGACCGGGTTGCCGAAAAATCCGGGTTCCTCGTTTATCGAAAGCTCGTCGATTGACTTGATATCACGATATGATATCAAAGCACCATGCGCTTTCTCGCCGATATTCCCGACGCCGACGTCGAATGGCTCGATAGCCTCGCCGCCGGGCAGGGCGTGTCGCGCGCCGAGCTCGTGCGCCGTGCGGTCGCGGCCTATCGCGCCGATGTGTCGGGCGATGCGATTGATAACGCTTTCGGCATCTGGCGGGATCGCGCCGATATCGGCGACGGGCTCAAATATCAGCGCCGCCTGCGGGGCAAGCGCGAATGATCGACGCGCAATTCGACAGCGATATCCTCATCGACGCGCTCAATGGCGTCGAGGCCGCGCGCAGCGAGATCCGCCGCGCCGGGCGCAAGAGCGTCAGCCGGATCAGCTGGACCGAGGTGATGACCGCCGCCGATCCCGCATCGGTGAAGGCGGTGGAGGCGTTCCTGGGGTGCTTCGCGGTCGAGGAGGTCGGCGATGCGGTCGCGCGCCGCGCCGCCGCGCTGCGCGCCGAGCGCAAGGGGCTGACGCTCTGCGACGCGCTTGTGCTTGCGACAGCACAAATTAGTGGCCGCATTCTTGTTACACGCAATATCAAAGTGTTTCCGGCAGCGATGCCGGGTATTCGCGTTCCCTACACGCTCTAACGAAAGCCAGACCCACATGTGCGGAATCATCGGAATTGTCGGCAAGGACCAGGTCGCGGATCGCCTCGTCGATGGCCTCAAGCGCATGGAATATCGCGGCTATGATTCGGCGGGCGTCTGCACGGTCGAGGGCGGCCAGCTCGTCCGCCGCCGCGCCGAGGGCAAGCTCGGCAATCTGGTGAAGGAGCTTGCGGGCAATCCGGCGCCGGGCCTCGTCGGCATCGCGCATACCCGCTGGGCAACGCATGGCGCGCCGACGACGAGCAACGCGCACCCGCATGCGACGGGCGAGGTCGCGCTGGTCCACAACGGCATCATCGAGAATTTCAAGCCGCTGCGCGAGGCACTGCAGGCACGCGGCCGCAGCTTCGAGAGCGAGACCGATACCGAGGTCGTCGCGCACCTCGTCAGCGAACAGGTCGAGGCGGGCAAGTCGCCGACCGAGGCGGTGCAGGCCGTCCTCCCGCAGCTGCGCGGCGCCTTTGCGCTCGCCATCGCCTTCCGCCAGCACCCCGACCTGCTGATCGGCGCAAGGCTCGGTTCGCCGCTCGTCGTCGGTTATGGCGAGGGCGAGACTTATCTCGGCTCCGATGCCCTCGCGCTCGCGCCGTTGACGCAGAAGATCGCCTATCTTGAGGAAGGCGACTGGGTCGTCATCACCCGCGAGGGCGCGCAGATTTACGACGCTGCCAACAACCCGGTGAAGCGCGAGATCACCACCTCGGGCGTCACCGCCGCAACGATCGAGAAGGGCAATTACCGCCACTTCATGCAGAAGGAGATTTTCGAACAGCCGACCGTCGTCGCGCAGACGCTCTCTTCCTACATCCGCCCGCTCGAACAGACCGTCGCGCTGCCGCAGATGGACTTCGACCTCAGCAAAATCGACCGCATCACCATCGTCGCCTGCGGCACCAGCTTCTACGCCGGCATGGTCGCCAAATATTGGTTCGAAACCTTCGCGCGCGTGCCCGTCGACATCGATGTCGCCTCGGAGTTCCGTTACCGCGACCCGGTGCTCCAGCCCGGCGGGCTTGCGCTGTTCATCTCGCAGTCGGGCGAGACCGCCGACACGCTCGCGGCGCTGCGCCACTGCAAGGCGAACGGCCAGACGATCGCGGTCGTCGTCAATGTGCCGACCAGCAGCATGGCGCGCGAGGCCGATCTGCTGCTGCCGACGCACGCGGGGCCGGAAATCGGCGTCGCGTCGACGAAGGCCTTCACCTGCCAACTCGCGGTGCTCGCCGCGCTCGCCGCGCATCTTGCGCTCAAGAAAGGCAAGCTCGACGCCGCCGAGGAACGCGAAATCGTCAAGCATCTGATCGAGGCCCCCGCCGCGCTCAACGCCGCGCTCGGCCATGACGAGGAAATCGCCGCGATGGCGCATCTTGTCGCCCCGGCGCGCGACGTGCTCTACCTCGGCCGTGGCCCCGACTATCCGCTTGCCTTGGAAGGCGCGCTCAAGCTCAAGGAAATCTCCTATATCCACGCCGAAGGCTATGCCTCGGGCGAGATGAAGCATGGCCCGATCGCGCTGATCGACGAGGCGGTCCCGGTAATCGTCCTCGCGCCCTCAGGCCCGCTGTTCGAAAAGACCGTCAGCAACATGCAGGAAGTCATGGCGCGCGGCGGCAAGGTCGTCCTGATCAGCGACGCCGAAGGTCTCGCCGAAGCCGGCGACGGCTGCATGGCGACGATCGAAATGCCCAAGGTCCACCCGCTGATCGCGCCCTTGGTGTACGCGGTGCCGGTGCAGCTGCTCGCATACCATGTGGCGGTCGCGAAGGGGACCGACGTCGACCAGCCACGGAATTTGGCGAAGTCGGTCACCGTCGAATGAGCTGGAACACCACCTGCCACTGCGGCGCCGTCTCGGTGCGGCTTGCCAAGGCGCCCGAAGAGGTCGCCGAATGCAATTGCTCGCTCTGCTTCTCGCACGGCATCCTCTGGGCCTATATGTCGCCGCGCGATGTCGTGATCGAGGGCGCTACGCAGGCCTATAATCGCGCCGACCGGCCGAACCCGAACTCGGACCTGCATTTCTGTGCGACCTGCGGCTGCTCGACCCATTGGTCGGCGACCGAAGGCTTGATCGAGCGGATGGGCGGCTCTGTCGATATGATGGGCGTCAACATGCGCTTGTTCGCGCCCGATCAGCTCAGCGGACTGAAGCTCAGTTTTCCCGACGGGCGTGGCTGGTCGGGTGAGGGGCCGTGGGGCTATGCGCGCGACGCAGAGGTCATGCGCTGACAGGCGTGCGGCCGATAAAGCCTGTCAATCAGGCCTATTCGCCTGCTCCAAAATCGACGCCGCGATGTCCTCCATCTTGCCGACGATCAGCAGCGGCGCCCCGCCGACCATGCCGACCTGGGTCTGGCCATTCTCATAGTCGCGCAGCCAGGCGACATTGTCGGCGACGAGCAGATAATTGCCGCCGCGCGATTTGAGCTCGATGAACTTCATGATTGCGTCTCCTGTTGGCTTGTCCTTTAGGCTCAACAGGTTGCATTCGCATAAACAGGACGCGCGTTTATGATCCCCGCCGCCATCATCTTCGACTTCGACGGCGTCATCGCCGACAGCGAGGTGCGCGCGAATCTGTCGCTCGCCGAGAGCCTGACTGCGGTCGGCATGCCGGTGACCTATGACGAAAGCCTGCGCGACTATTATGGCCATAATTGGCAGGAGACGCAGCGGCGGATCGAGGCACGCTTTGGGCGGCCGCTGCCCGCCGATTTCCGCGAGCGGCACCGCGAGCGGGCGCGGGCGCGCTTTATGGAGGGTTTCGACGCGGTGCCCGGCGCGCCCGCCTTCCTCGACACGCTCGGGGCGCTGCCGCGCGCGATCGCCTCGTCGAGCCGCGCCGAATATATCGGTTGGGCGCTCGGGCTGTTCGGGCTCGGGCATCATTTCGAGGGGCATGTCTACAGCGCCGACGGCTGGAATCGTGGAAAGCCTTTTCCCGACATCTATCTCGCCGCCGCCAAGGGGCTGGACGTCGATCCGGCGGCGTGCCTGGCGATCGAGGATTCGCCGACCGGCGCGCGCGCCGCGATCGCGGCGGGGATGACGGTCATCGGCTTCTGCGGCGCTGGCCACATCATCGACCGCGCCGCGCACGGCGACATGCTGCGCGAGGTCGGGGTGCATCATGTTGCAATGAGCTTTGAAGAGATTAGCATCCTGGCATGACCCGGCTCAGGCCGGAGCGAACGCCCCCCAAGGAGAGACGCCGTGTGCACAAACGAAACCGAAGCCGACCTCGATCGCGCCGGGCTGCCCGTCGGGCGGCGCAGCTTTACCGCGCTCGCCGGGGCGGGGGCGCTGATGGCGGCGCTGCCCGCGCGCGCGATGGCGGGCCAGCCGGTCAAGGGCCGCGATGTCGAGATCAAGACCGCCGACGGCATCTGCGACGCTTATTTCGTCGCGCCGGCGGAGGGCAAGCATCCCGCCGTGCTGGTGTGGCCCGATATCCGCGGCCTGCGCCCCGCCTTTCGCCAGATGGCCGACCGGCTGGCGGGTGAGGGTTATGCCGTGCTGACGATCAACCCCTTCTATCGCTGGCAGAAATCGCCCGTTGTCGATGCGGCCAATGATTTCGGCGACCCTGCGATCCGCGAAAAATTATTCGGTTATTTGAAGCAGCTCAACAAGACGCTCGTCACCACCGACGCGACCGCGCATCTTGCCTTCCTCGACGCGCAGAAGGAGGTCGATAGCAAGCGGCGGATCGGCACCACCGGCTATTGCATGGGCGGGGCGATGGCGATCTACACCGCCGCGCTCAATCCGAACCGCGTCGGCGCGGCGGCGAGCTTCCACGGCGGCGGGGTGGGGACCGACAAGCCCGACAGCCCGCACCTGCTGATCCCCGGCACCAACGCCGGCTATCTGTTCGCGATCGCCGACAATGACGACAAGGAAAATCCGAACGAGAAGGTGCTGCTCGAGGCGGTTCTCGAGCCGCGCAAGCCATGGCACGAGGTCGAGGTCTATGCCGGCGCGATGCACGGCTGGTGCCCGCCCGACGGCCGCGCCTATAACGAAGCGGCGGCGGAGAAGGCGTGGGGGCGGATGCTCGAGCTGTTCAAGGTCGAACTGGCCTGACGACGGGCGGGCGGTGGCTTAGCCGCCGCTCGCGGCATAGCTCGCATAGACGCGCTGGCCGCGGGGGCCGAAGGTCATCACCTTATAGGCGTCGCGGATGTTGCGATATTCCATGCCCGGCGATCCGGTGGGCATGCCCGCGACCGCGAGGCCCTTCACGCCCTTGGGCTTTTCCTTGAGCAGCCGGGCGATTTCTTTCGCGGGCACGTGGCCCTCGATCACATAGCCGCCGACGAGCACGGTGTGGCAACTGCGCAGCGCGGCGGGCACGCCCTGCTTGTCCTTGACCGCCGCCATGTCCGGCGAATTGACCACCGTCACCTTGGCGCCGAACGAGGTCTTCACCAGCTCGAGCCATTTGAGGCAGCAACCGCAGCCGGCGTCGCGGAACATCGTCGGATTGGCCGCGTGTGCGGTGCCGATGATGCCGGCAAAGGCGGCGAAGGCGAACAGGGTGCGGCGGGCGGGGGACATGCGGACTCTCCTTGGCGGTGCGAACGACAGCATAGCCGTCGCCGCCGCAATGTCACCTCCGGCTCACCCCATCGGGTAGAGGATGTCGCGGCTCACCTGGTGCAGCGCCGCCATCACATCGTCGCTCAGCACCAGCTCTTTTGCGGCGAGGATCGGATCGACCTGATCATAGGCGCTCACCCCGACGATCGTCGAGGCGACGAAATCATGCTGCTTCGACCAGGCGGTCGCCATGGTCACAGGGTGCAGCCCGGCCTCCTCGGCGATCTTCAGATAGCGTTCGGTCGCGGCGAGGCTTTTTTCGTTGACGAAGCGGCGGCCCATCACCGCCTGCCGCCCTTCCATGCCGAGATAGCGCGAGAAACGGGCGCCCTCGGGTTTGGCGCCGCCCTGATATTTGCCCGACAACACTCCGCCGGCGAGCGGCGAATAGGGGATCAGGCTGACGCCTTCCTGTCGGCACACCTGCTTGAGCTCGTCCTCGAAGCGGCGGTTGTTGAGGCTGAAATTATTCTGGATCGTGTGGTAGCGGTGGACGCCAAGCCGCTCCGACGCCGCGAGCGATTTCATCAGCCCCCAGCTCGTCTCGTTCGAGCAGCCGAGGATGCGGACTTTGCCGGCGCTGACCAGTTCGTCGAGCGCGTCCATCATCTCGTCATAGGGCGCGTCATGGTCGGGCCAATGGGTCTGGTAGAGATCGACATAGTCGGTCTGGAGCCGCGTCAGGCTGTCGTCGATCGCCTGCATGATATTCTTGCGGTCGAGCGCGGTCATGCCGTTGCGGCACGGCGATTTGAACCAGACATGACTCGGCCCCGACACTTTGGTGGCGAGGATGATCGCGTCGCGCGGCTTGGTCTTGAGCCAGCGGCCGACGATCTCCTCGGTGCGCCCAACCCATTTGCTGTCGGGCGGCACCGGATAACCCTCGGCGGTGTCGTAGAAATTGATTCCCTCATCGAAGCAGCGGTCGAGGATGCGGAAGGCTTCGGCTTCGTCGGTCTGGCTGCCGAAGGTCATCGTTCCCATGCAGATGTCGGACACATGGATGGCGCTCTTGCCAAGGCGGCGGCTTTGCATGCTTCTTTTCTCCGGTCGCGGGGGAGGGTCGCGCCGGTGCATAAGCGATCAGATCAGAAGCGCAAGCGATCCGACGAGCAGCGCCGCCATCGTCCGGTTGAAGGCGCGCAGCCGCGCCGGGCTCGACAGCCAGCCGCGCAGCGCGGTGCCCATCACCGCCCAGATGCTGGTCGAGGGCAGGTTGACGATGCCGAAGACGATCGCGACGAGCAGCACCGCGACGACATTGCGGTCGGGGGCATAGAGGGCGATCGCCGACAGCGCCATCGTCCACGCCTTGGGATTGACCCACTGGAACAGCATCGCCTGGACGAAGGTCATCGGCTTGCCGCGCGCATCGCCGTCGGTGGTGGGCGCGGCAGCATTGGCGATCTTCCAGGCGAGCCAGAGCAGATAGGCGACGCTGACCACCTTGAGCACGGTGTTGAGGACGGGGAAGAGGTCAAACAACCCCATCAGCCCGACGCCGACGAGGACGATCATCAGCGTGAAGCCGATCCCGACCCCCAGCGCGTGCGGCACGGTGCGGCGCAGGCCGAAATTGGCGCCCGACGCCATCAGCATCATATTGTTCGGTCCCGGCGTGATCGACGAGACGAGCGCGAAGGCGGAGAGCGCGGCGAGGGTGGTCTGTTCCATACGGCGCAATATAATGCGGTTATGATCGCCTATGGTTGCAAAGATGGGCGAATTTGCGATAAGATATGCAATCTATGAGCAATATTGACGCCATTGGCCGCAATATATTGCGCGAACTGTCGCGCGACGGGCGAATCTCGAACCTCGAGCTCGCCGAGCGGGTCGGGCTGTCGCCCTCGGCCTGCCTGCGCCGGGTTCAGGAGCTGGAGCGGAGCGGCGTGATCAAGGGCTATCGCGCGCGGATCGACCCGGCGAAGGTCGGCTACAGTTTTATGGCCTATGTCACGGTTGGGCTGTCGACGCACACCAAACAGGCGCAGGAGGATTTCGAGGCGGCGATGGCCGAGGCGCCCGAGGTGCGCGAATGCCACAATATCACTGGCGCGATCGAATATATCCTGCGCGTCGAGGCGGCAGACCTGGCGGCGTACAAGCATTTCCACACCGAGGTGCTGGGCATTTTGCCGCAGGTGAATGCGATCACCACCTATGTGCTGATGGGGTCGCCGAAGGACGAGCGGGCATAGTGGCACGTCGCCCCCGCGAAGGCGGGGGCCGCTATCGGCCTATTTCTGCATAGCTGCGTAAACCGACAGCGGCCCCCGCCTTCGCGGGGGCGACGGGATGCCTTGAACCCGGCGCCCCGCATCCGCATATTCGGTTTCATGCTGAAACTCTCCCTGCTCGACCTCGTCCCCGTCACCAACACCGGATCGATCGCCCAATCGCTGACCAACGCCGCCGACCTCGCGCGGCATGCCGAGGCGCTCGGCTATGGCCGTTACTGGGTCGCCGAACATCATGGCATGCAGGGCATCGCCAGCGCCGCGACGGCGGTCGTGCTCGCGCATATCGGGCAGGCGACGTCGAGCATCCGCATCGGCTCGGCGGGGATCATGCTGCCCAATCATGCGCCGATGGTAATCGCCGAGCAGTTCGGCACGCTGGAAGCGCTTTTCCCCGGGCGCATCGACCTCGGGCTCGGCCGCGCGCCCGGGTCGGACGGCGTCGTCGCGCGCGCGCTGCGCCGCAACCTCGCGAGCGACGAGCGGCAATTCCCGCAGGACGTCGTTGAACTGCAGGCCTTCCTCGCCGGCGACGAACGGCTCGGCATCCGCGCTGTGCCGGGCGAGGGGACGCACATTCCGATCTGGATCCTTGGGTCGAGCCTGTTCGGCGCGCAGCTCGCGGCGATGCTCGGGCTGCCCTACGCCTTCGCCAGCCATTTCGCGCCCGATGCGCTCGACGAGGCGCTCGATGTCTATCGCCGCCAGTTCAAACCGTCGGAACAGCTCGCCCAACCCTATGCCGCGGCGGCGTTCAACGTCTTTGCCGCCGATACGCACGAAGAGGCCGAATTGCTCGCCTCGTCGCAGCAACAGGCGTTCGTCGCGCTGCGCACCGGCAACCCCGGCAAGATGAAGCCGCCGCTAGCGGGCTACAAGGACAGCTTGCCGCCCAATGCGCGCGCGATCCTCGACCATGTGCTGCAATGTTCGGCGGTCGGCACCGTCGACGACGTCCGCGACGGGCTGAAAGCCTTCGTGGCGCGCACCGGGGTCGATGAGGTGGTGATCGCGTCATCGATGTACGACCATGATGCGCGCAAACATTCGGTGGCGCTGGCGATGGAGGCGGCGAGGTCGCTTTGAGGCGCTGTGTTGACGCGGCCAAGCGCGCGGCGGTATAGGGGCCGCCCGACCCAAGGGCGGCCCATATGGGGTCGCCTTTTTGTTTTGGTCGTATCTTTTGTCTTTTGAAAGGTGCCCGTCCCATGTCGATCACGCCGCTGATGCCCGTTTACCCCCGGTGCGGTGTGCGTCCGGTGCGAGGCGAGGGCGCCTATCTGATCGGCGAGCGCGGCGAGCGTTATCTGGACTTCGCCAGCGGCATCGCGGTCAATCTGCTCGGCCATGGCCACCCGCATTTGACCAAGGCGATCCAGGACCAAGCCGCGACGCTGATGCATGTGTCGAACCTGTACGGCAGTCCGCAGGGCGAGGCCTATGCGCAGCGGCTGGTCGAAAACACCTTCGCCGACACCGTCTTCTTCACCAATTCGGGCGCCGAGGCAGTCGAATGTTCGATCAAGACCGCGCGCGCCTATCATTCGAGCGCGGGCAACGCGCACAAGCACACGCTGATCACCTTCAACAACGCCTTCCACGGCCGCACGCTCGGCACGATCTCGGCGACCAACCAGGAAAAGCTGCGCAAGGGGTTCGACCCGCTGCTGCCCGGCTTCGCCTATGCGCCGTTCGACGATGTCAATGCGGCGCTGGATCTCGTGGACGACAATACGGCGGGCTTCCTGCTCGAACCCGTGCAGGGCGAGGGCGGCATCCGCCCGGCGTCGCAGCCTTTCCTGCAGGCACTGCGCGACATCTGCGACAAGCGCGACCTGATGCTGGTGTTCGACGAGGTTCAGTGCGGCGTCGCGCGCACCGGCTCGCTCTATGCCTATGAACAGTTCGGCGTCACTCCCGACATCCTCGCCAGCGCGAAGGGCATCGGCGGCGGTTTCCCGATGGGCGCGTGCCTCGCGACCGAAAAGGCGGCGCGCGGCATGGTGATCGGCACGCATGGTTCGACCTATGGCGGCAATCCGTTGGCCATGGCGGCGGGGCAGGCGGTGCTCGACGTCGTGCTCGAAGACGGCTTCCTCGATCAGGTCCAGGCGACCGGCGACCGCCTGCGCGGCGCGCTCGAGCAGCTCATCCCGAACCACGACAATCTGTTCGAGAGCGTGCGCGGCATGGGGCTGATGCTCGGCGTCAAGATGAAGAGCGACAGCCGTGCTTTCGTCGCGCATCTGCGCGACAATCACGGGCTGCTGACGGTGGCGGCGGGCGACAATGTCATCCGCATCCTGCCCCCGCTCAACATCGAAGAGTCGCACATCAACGAGTGCATCGAGAAATTGTCGGCGGGCGCGGCGAGCTACACGCCGCCCGAGTCCTGATGGTTTCCGTTCCCGTGGATCGGAGGGCGTGATGCGGCACTTCCTCAACCTGTCCGACGCCGGCGGCGATGCGGTCGCGGCGATGCTGGCGGATGCGATCGACCGCAAGGCGGCGCGCGCCGGCTGGCCGAAGGCGAAGCCCGACGCCGACAAGCCGCTCGTCGACCATGTGCTGGCGATGGTGTTCGAGAAGAATTCGACGCGCACGCGCTGCTCGTTCGACATCGCCATCCGCCAGCTTGGCGGCGTGCCGATGATCCTCGACGCCGGCACCAGCCAGCTCGGGCGCGGCGAGACGATCGCCGACACCGCGCGCGTGCTGTCGCGCTACGCCGACGCGATTATGATCCGCACCGATCACCACGAGAAGATCGAGGAACTGGCGCATTTCGCGAGCGTGCCGGTCATCAACGGCCTGACCGACCTGTCGCACCCGTGCCAGATCGTCGCCGACCTGCTGACGATCGTCGAAGGCGGCAAGGCGCTGCCGGGGCTCGAACTCGCCTGGCTCGGCGACGGCAACAATGTGCTGGCGTCGCTGATCGAGGCGGCGGGGTTGTTCGGCTTCAACGTCCGGGCGGGCGTGCCGCAGGGCTATGAGCCCGACGCGGGCTTCGTCGAGGCGGCGCGGGCCAAGGGCGCGAAGATCGACATCGTCCGCGATGCGCGCGAGGCCGTGGCGGGCGCCGACCTGGTCGTCACCGACACCTGGGTGTCGATGGGGCAGGATCATGCGCACAACAAGCTCGCCGCGATGGCGCCCTATCAGGTCGACGAACGGCTGATGGGCGCGGCGAAGGGCGACGCGCTGTTCCTCCACTGCCTGCCCGCGCATCGCGGCGAGGAAGTGACCGATGCGGTGATCGATGGATCGCAATCGCGCGTTTGGGACGAGGCCGAGAACCGCGTCCACGCCCAGAAATCCGTCCTGCTGTGGGCGCTGGGGAAGATATGAGCGATACCGTCGAAACCTGGTTCGACCAGCCTTTGGTCTTCACGATCGCCGCGCGCCATGTTCGCGGGCGCTTCGTGCGGCTCGGTCCGGTGCTCAACACCATCCTCGGCGCCCATAGCTATCCGCCGGTGGCGGAGAAACTGCTCGCTGAGGCGCTGGTGCTGACCGTGCTGCTCGGTTCGACCCTCAAGGCCGAGGGTGGACAGATGACGCTGCAGGCGCAGACCGGCGGCGGGCCGATCGAACTGCTCGTCTGCGACTATCGCGGCGGCGAACTGCGCGGATATCTTAAATTCGATGCCGAGCGGCTGGCCGAGGTCGGGCCCGATCCGACGTTGTTCGCGCTGTTCGGCGAGGGGTTTCTGGCGATCACCTTCGACCAGGAAGCGACCGCCGAACGCTATCAGGGCATCGTGCCGCTCGAGGGATCGTCGATCGGCGACGCCGCCGAACATTATTTCGAGCAGTCCGAACAGATTCCGAGCCTGATCAGGCTCGCGGCGCGCCACGACCATGAGGCGGGGTGCGTTGCCGGCGGGCTCCTCCTCCAGCATCTGCCCGAGGGCGAGGTCGGCCGCGACCGCTTGCATACGCGCCACGACCATCCCGAATGGGAGCATGCGCGCACGATCGCGGCGACGCTGAAGCCCGAGGAGCTGACCGACCCGGCGCATTCGCTCGAAACTTTGGCCTGGCGGCTGTTCCACGAGGACGAGGTGCGCGTCGAATCGGGCGCTACCGTGTCGCGCGGCTGCCGCTGCAGCGCCGAATATTATGCCGGCGTGCTGCGCCAGTTCCCCGAGACCGAACGCGTCGACATGGCCGACGAGGCGGGGAATATCGTTGTCGATTGCGCCTTTTGCTCGCGGATTTTCCCGATCCCGCTCGGCGAGATCGCCACGCCCAACTGACGCCATCCGCGACGAACGGACATGATCCAGCGCCAAGCGGTTGAAATCGCGGTCCCGGAACGCTACCTTGTCACCACAGGGTCGCATGTTTGCCCGCGACAAGGGCAATCGTTGGATAGGTGTACATGGCGATCTTCTCTCACCCTTTGAAATGGATATTCGCGACCGCGATCCTTGCGGGGACGACGGCGGTGCCGGCGCAAGCGCCCTCGCTGGCGATGCTCGACATGCTGGAAAAGGGCAGCTGGCAGCTGCGCGAACGCGGCGAACAGACGGTCGCGCAGACGATGTGCTTTGGCGACGCGCGCAAGATGATCCAACTGTTCCATCCGCGCGCGAATTGCTCGCGCTATATCATCGAGGACACGCCCAAATCGGTGACGGTCCATTATACCTGCCCGGGTGCGGGCCATGGCCGCACGTCGATCCGTTCCGAAACCAATCGCCTCGTCCAGATCGACACCCAGGGCATCGCCGACGGCAAGCCTTTCTCGCAGGCCTATGAGGCGCGCCGCAGCGGGGCCTGCGCGGCGGGCGGCGGCGGCCGTTGATCGCTGCGGCGGGTGTAACATTGTGTTAACCATCTGCTGCTAGGCCGGGGTCACGACGCACCGATGTGTGTCCTTCTCCCTAACGGCTTTCATGCCGAACTGGGCCGTGTGATCTTCGTCATGCGGCCCGTTTCTTTGGTGCGGCGCAACACTTGCACCCCCGGCGGCGCGGGCCTATCTGGCGCCGATGCAAGATCTCGCCGGAAAAACGCTCATCGTCCTCCTGTCGGGCGGGCTCGACTCGATGGTCTGCGCCGGCCTCGCGCGCGAAGCGGGGGCGCGGATCGTCGCGCTCACGATCGATTATAACCAGCGTCACCGCGTCGAACTGGAATCGGCGGCCCGCATCGCCGCGCATGTCGGTGCGGCGGAACATATCGTGCTGCCGCTCGACTTGCGGCGCTTCGGCGGCTCGGCGCTGACCGACGACATCGCGGTGCCCAAGAATGGCCCGGAATATGATGGCGAGGGCAGCGACGTGCCGGTGACCTATGTCCCCGCGCGCAACCTGATCTTCCTGTCGCTGACGCTCGGCCTCGCCGAGGCGCGGCGCGCGCAGGACATCGTCATCGGGGTCAATGCCCTCGACTATTCGGGCTATCCCGACTGCCGCCCGGACTTCATTGCGGGCTTCGAAAAACTGGCGCGGCTCGCGACGCGCGATGGCGACAAGGGCGTCGATTTCCATATCCACGCGCCGCTCCAGCATATGACCAAAGCCGATATCGCCGCCGAGGCCGCGCGGCTCGGCATGGATGCCGGGATGAGCTGGTCGTGCTACGATCCGGCGCCGAGCGGCGAGCATTGCGGGCTGTGCGACAGCTGCCGCCTGCGGTCGAAGGGCTTCGCCGACGCCGGACTGCCCGACCCGACCCGCTACGCCGTCGGGGCCTGACCATGGCTTATGCGGTCAAGGAAATCTTCCTCACCCTGCAGGGCGAGGGCGCGCAGGCGGGGCGTCGCGCGGTGTTCTGTCGCTTTGCGGGCTGCAATTTATGGACGGGGCGCGAGCAGGACCGCGCGAAAGCGATCTGCCAGTTCTGCGACACCGATTTTGTCGGCACCGACGGCACGCTCGGCGGGAAATATCCGGACGCGGCGGCGCTCGCCGCGACGATCGCGGCGAGCTGGGGCGAGGGCGCCGACGACCGCTATGTCGTGCTCACCGGCGGCGAGCCGATGTTGCAGGTCGACGACGCCCTGATCGACGCGCTCCACGCGCAGGGTTTCACCATCGCGATCGAAAGCAACGGGACCTTCGCGGTGCCGCGCAGCATCGACTGGATTTGCATCAGCCCCAAGGCGGGCAGCGCGTTGGTGCAGGTCAGCGGCGACGAGCTGAAACTGGTCTGGCCGCAGCCGGGAAGCGACGTCGCGCGGTTTGCCACGCTCGATTTCGCGCATCTGCTCGTCCAGCCGCTCGACGACCCCAATGCCGCCGCCAATGTGCAGGCGTGCATCGATCTGGTGATGGAAGACCCGCGCTGGCGCCTGTCGCTCCAGGCGCACAAGAGCCTCGGGCTGCGCTGAACAGCGATGACAAATATACCGTAGCCCTGAGCCTGTCGAAGGGCGCTTCTCAGTAA
>NZ_JBOHHU010000089.1:0-17939 GCF_050725615.1 Sphingopyxis sp. | reverse complement strand
CCGCAGGCGGGAGGGGTTGGGGGTGGGCGCGAGCGTAGCGAGCTCCCGACAGCGCAGATGCCCACCCCGCTGCGACTAACGAGCAAGCTCGTAAGTCTCGCTGCCCCTCCCGCTTGCGGGAGGGGAGAATAACGTCCGGCGCTGCCCCCAAATCCCCCATCCGCTTCGGACTGAAACCGAATGTCAGGGAAGCTCGACCCCCAGCACCGCCGACAGGTCGGCGAGCGCCTGCTCGCCGCTCGTGACCTTGATCGCGTGCATGCCGAGCTGGCTCGCCGGCTTGCAGTTGATGCCGAGGTCGTCGAGATAGACGCATTCGCCGGGCTCGACGCCGAGCCTTTCACACATCATCAGGTAAATCGCGGGGTCGGGCTTGCGCACCCCCGCCTTGCTCGATTCGATGACATGTTCGAAGCGCGCCATGATGCGCGCGACCTCGTTCGCGGCCGCCTCGCTGCGCGTCATGCCCGCGCCCTTGACGGCCTTGCCGCCCGGGACATTGTTGGTGATGCAGGCGATGCGGAAACCCTTGGCCTTCAGCGTGTCGAGCGCCGTCACCATGTCGGGGCGCACCGCGCCCGCGATGACGGCCAGCACCGCCTCGCCCTCCAACTCGTGCCCCAGCGCGCGCGCCTCGTCGGCGAACAGGCGGTCGAACGCGGCGGCGTCGATCTCGGCCCGCTCGAATTTCGCCCAGGCATTGTCGTCGGGGTTCGCCGCATTGACCCGCCGCACAAAATCGCGCGGCAGCCCGCGCTCTTCTTCGAGGCGATTGAAGGCCTCAAAGGGCGAGGCGGTGATGACGCCGCCGAAGTCGAAGATGACGGTGGTGATGGGCATGGAGGTCTTTCGCGAGTTTAACGGAGCATGATGCTGGAGCGCGGCTGGTCGCTGGCATAGCTTTTGGCCGAAAGCTTGGCGCCCGCAGCGGTCAGCGCGGCGGGACGGTCGGCGCTGCGTGAGGTCAGGATCGCCTGTTCGAGGGCGATGGTCTTCGCGAAGGCCGGGGTGGCCGCAACGCGTTCGATCCACGCTGCGGTGCGCGGCCAGCGCGCGGCGTCGACCGGACAGCCCGCGATCGCGGCATTGCGCAGCGGACAGGCGACCGCGACGTCGGCGATCCCCAGCGACCCGAACAGGAAGCCGTCCGCAGGTGCCTGCGTCTCGATCCAGTCGAGTGCGACAGGCAGGTCGGTCTCGACGATTTTCGCCACCGCTGCCTCGTCGGGCGCCTGTTTGAACACATAGGGCGCGACCACGCGCGGGTAGAAGAGGCCCCAGATGCACAGGTCGCCGAGCCGGCTGTCGGCATATTCCTCGATCCAGCGCGCTCGCGCCCGGTCGGCGGGCGTGGCGGGCATCATCGCGGGATCGGGCCAGGCCTCGTCGATATATTCGGCGATCACCGTCGAGTCGTTGAGGATCATGTCGCCGTCGATCAGTACCGGGATCCGCCGCAGCGGGCTGATCTGGGAAAATTCGTCATTGCCGAAAAAGGGTGTGATCGGATCGATCTCATAATCGACGCCCTTGTGATCGAGCGCGACCAATATCTTGCGGACATAGGGGGAAACGGGGCTGCCGACGATCAGCACGGGTTCACCACGATTCCGGCCTTCGGGTTGGCCGCGCCCGACAACATTTCGCGATAGGCGGCCAGCGCCGCTTCACCGCCGCGGCGCTTGTCGATCGTCGCGAGGCGCGGCGCGACGTCCATGAACGCCAGCCAGGCCTCGGCGATCTTCCGCCCGAACGCCGGCCCGCCCCAGTCGGCGATCCGCTTCTGGCTGCGGCCGGGCGCGAAAAATCCCTGACGCTCGGGACCGGGCAGCCCTTCGGCATCGGCCTGGGCGTCCCAATGCGACTTGCCGACGATGATCGAGGCCTTGAGCTGATTGCCGAAATGGCTGTGGACGGTGCGGGTCACCGCGCCATTGCCCGCCATGTCGACAAGCGCGGCCGGGGTCGCGGCGTTGAGCGTCATAATCTGGTCATAGCTGATGACGCGGTCGTAAATGCCCTGCGCCGCCAGCGCCTCGACATGGGCGGCGCTGGTCAGCCCGATCGTTTCGGGGCGATGCCCACCGCGCTGTGCGATCGAAAAGCCCAGCCCGATCGCGGTCTTGCTCGACGCGCTGGCGATCAAGATCTGCTGGACGCCATAATCGCCCTCATCCTCGAACTGGTCGGCGATCAGCCAGCCGGTGAGAAACAGCGGGCGGAACACCGGCCAATAATCATGGTCGGCGGCGCGATAGTCGGGCAGCGCGCTGACGCGCTGATACTGGTTATAGATCGGGGGCAGGGTGGTGCGGCGCGGCGTCACATCGGTGAAGCCGCCGGGACCGGCGTTGCCGACATTGAGCACGGCATGGCTGGCCATCGGATAATAGCCATAGAAAGTCTCGCCAACCGCGACACCCTCGGCGGCGCTTTCGGTGACGGTCGCGAATCCCCACACCGGCAGCCGGCCGGGCGCATCGCGCTCAGCGAAGAAATCCCAATAGCCTTGGTCCCCTCCGTCTTTATCTGGGCCGAACAGCCCAGCGGGCTTGCCGAACACCGCATAGGTGATGTTGTTCGCGGTCATCGCATAGCCGTCGATGGCGACACGGACCTGCCCGGGCGCCAGCGGCGCGGCGGTATCGGTCACCAGTTCCGCACGCGCGATATCGTCGCGATCGATGTCGATCGCCCATCCGGTTTCATTCATGTGCGGACCCCTCCGGTTGCTTGCCCGCGAGCGCGGGATGGTCAATAATCATACAGATGACAACGCCCCTGACAATCGCGGTGAAACGCATCTACGATCCAGCCGGTCCCGACGACGGCGCGCGCTTCCTCGTTGACCGGCTGTGGCCGCGCGGGGTGTCGAAGGAGAAGGCCGCGCTCGCCGCCTGGCTGAAGCCGCTGTCGCCCAGCGACGATCTGCGCGAGCGCTTTCATCACGCGACCGCCGGTTCGGATGAGGCGTGGGATGCGTTCCGGCACGGCTATTTCGCCGAGCTCGACGGCGGTGACGAGGCGATGAAAGCGGCGCTGTTCACCCTCGATGCTGCCGCGAAGGCGGGGGCCGTGACATTGCTCTATGCCGCGAAGAACGAGGAGCGGAACAATGCGGTCGCGCTGCGTGAGTGGCTGATCGCGCGTTAGGGCTTTAGCCCGCCACCGCGCCGAACAGCGAGCCGATCGCAATCGTCGCCGTCATCGCCATCGCCCCCCAGAAGGTGACGCGCACCACAGGGCGCAGCATCGGCGCATTGCCCGCCCGGGCGCCCAATGCGCCGAGCAGCGCGAGGAAGAGCAGCGACGCCGCCGAGACGGTCCACGGCAGCGATGCGCCGCGGTCGAAAAACACCGTCGCCAGCGGCAGCGCCGCGCCGACAGTAAAGCTCGCGGCGGAGGCGGCTGCCGCCTGGATCGGCCGCGCCGCCATCTCGCTGGTCAGGCCCAGTTCGTCGCGCAAATGGGTGTCGAGCGCGTCATGCGCGGTCAGTTGCGCCGCGACCTGTTCGGCAAGCGCGCGGTCGAGCCCGCGCTGCTCGTAAATCTGTGTCAGTTCCTCCAGCTCGAACTCGGGATCGGCGGCGAGGTGGTGCTTTTCGAGCTCGACGTCGGCTTTCTCGGCGTCGGCCTGCGAACTCACCGACACATATTCGCCCGCCGCCATCGACATCGCCCCCGCGACGAGACCCGCCGTGCCGGTGACGAGGACCGACGAGGCCGAGGCGCCCGCCGCCGCGACCCCGGCGATCAGGCTGGCGGTCGAGACGATACCGTCATTGGCGCCGAGGATAGCGGCGCGCAGCCAGCCGATCCGCGTGACGGCGTGGGTTTCCTCGTGCATGTCAGCCCCTTACCAAAAACGAACGACCCCGAACTGGTCGAACATGGCTTCATTGGAAATCAATGCGAGTTCCTCGATCTGCGCCTGAGCGATCAGCATGCGGTCGAAGGGGTCGCGGTGAGGAATGGGCAGTGCGCCAGCGAGCCGGGCGTGGTCAGCGGTCAGCGGCAAGGATTCGAGATTGTCCTTGGCGATTTCGTCGGTGAAGTCGAGCGCATGGGCCCGTGCGAAATCGAGCCTTCCCAAGCGATGCTTCTGCGCGATTTCAAAAGCGGAAATGGCCGATGCATAAATCGGCTCGTCGCGCCGTTGCAGAAGGTCCCTGACGCGGGACGGCAGCATGTCCGGTGCATAGATGGCCCACAACAAGCTGTGGGTATCGAGCAAATAGCCCTCGCTCACAGCTTGTCGTTGGGATCATCGGCGTCGCAATTCCACAACGCGAGGTCTTCCTCGGGCAGGGGATCCCAGAAGCCATCTTCCAAGGGATCCTTGCCGGGCGGAATCAGATGCGCGAGGCGGCCGAGTTGCCGCTTCGGCTTCACCACTTCCTTCACCGGCATCAGCTTGACCACCGGTTCCTTGCCGCGCGCGATCGTCACCTCTTCGCCCGCGAGCACACGGGCGATCAGGCGCGACAGATGCGTTTTCGCTTCGTGTATGGTCACGACCGTCATATGACCAACTTAGCTAAGTCCCTTGACTAAGTCAATATTGCAGCTGCAATCCCGGCCGCGCCCAGCGGGTCTTCACCAGCCGCCCGCTACCCGACAGCGTCAGATAGGCATCCTGCCGGTCGGGTCCGCCGAACGCAATGTTGGTCGTAAAAATGTCGTCGGTCGCGACGAAGTCGACCAGCTCGCCTCCCGGCGACACCACCGAAATCCCGCATTCGCCGATCGTCGCGACGCAGATATTGCCCGACGCCTCGACCGCGAGGCTGTCGAAGAATTTATAGCCGGCGGGGCGATAGAGCGGGATGCCGGGTCCGCCGGGCCCCGCATCGGGCGCGACCTTGCCGGGGGCGACGATGTTGAACTTCATCAGACGGCACGTATAGGTCTCGGCGGCATAGAGGGTGCTGCCGTCGGGCGACAGGCCGACGCCATTGGGGTTGTTCGACGGGAAGATGACCTCTTCGATCAAGCTGCCGTCGGCCTTGGCATAGAAGATGCCGACGATGTCGTGGCTCCGCTTGGCATAATCGACCTTGCCATGGTCGGTGAACCAGAAGCCGCCATGCGCGTCGAACACGATGTCATTCGGCCCGCGCAGGACCACCCCATGGTCGCCCGATTGATACAGGACCTCGACTGCGCCGGTTTCGATGTCGATGCGTTCGATGCGTCCGCCCGAATAATCGTCTGCGATGCCGTGCGGCGCCAGATAACCGTCGCTCTCGACATAGTTGAACCCGCCGTTGTTGCAGCAATACAGCTTGCCGTCGGGGCCGATCGCCAGGCCGTTGGGACCGCCGCCGGGGGTCGCGATCACCTCCTTGCGGCCGCCGGGCCAGCAGCGGGTGATGCAGCCGCGCTCGATCTCGACGACGATGACGCTGCCGTCGTCCATGACGACCGGGGCCTCGGGAAAACGCAATCCGCTCGCGATCAATTCAAACTCGGCCATCCTCGTCTCCCTTGCGTGTGCTTGGCTGCTGTGCTTTGCGCGCATCATGCCCGTTCGTTCGCTCTTCGCCAGTATTTTCTACGAAGCCGACATCGGTTCGGCGGACCTGCTCGAAGAGCTGGAGGAAAGCAGCCGGCTGTTCGCCGAAGAGGATGGAGCGGGCCGGCGCTGGAGCCGCGACCATGGCTATAAGGGCTATACCAGCTACGCGAGCCTCGGCGATCTGCCCGAGCGCGATCCGGCCTTTTATGACCTGAAAAAGCTGCTCGACAAGGAGGTCAAGGCCTTCGCCAGGGCGACGCATTTCGACCTCGCCAAGCCGCTCAAGCTCGACAGCCTGTGGGTCAATATATTGAAACCCGGCGGCACCCACAGCGGCCATATCCACCCGCACAGCATCGTGTCGGGCACCTTCTATGTCGCGGTCCCGCCGGGATCGGGCGCGCTCAAGCTCGAGGATCCGCGCCTCGCGATGCTGATGGCGGCGCCCGGCCGCACCGACGATGCGCCCGAACATCTGCTGCCCTTCGTCTATGCTGAACCCGCGGCAGGGCGCGTCTTCCTGTGGGAAAGCTGGCTGCGCCACGAGGTGATGCCGCACACGGGCAAGGGCGAACGGATCAGCATCAGCTTTAACTATCGCTGAGGGCGACTATATGGGGCGCATCCTCCAGCCCCCCAAAGGATCGTCCATGACCGACACCGCGACCTACGATGCCGACCTTCAGCTTTTCATCGCCGGCGCCTGGCGGAGCGGCGAGGGGCGCGAGGCGCGGCCGGTGTTCAACCCGGCGACGGCGGGCACGATCGCCGAACTGCCGGTCGCCACCGCCGCCGACCTCGACGAGGCGCTCGCCGCCGCCGAGCGCGGCTGGCCGAGCTGGCGCGCCAAGACCCCCGACGAGCGCGCCGCGCTGATGCACAAGGCCGCCGGGCTGATCCGCGAACGCGTCGACCATATCGCGACCTTGCTGACGCTCGAACAGGGCAAGCCGATCGCCGAGGCGCGCGGCGAGGTGCTGTCGGCCGCCGGGCTGCTCGCCTATTTCGCCGAACAGGGCAAGCGCATCGAGGGTCGCGTGCTGCAGCGTCCGCTCGGCCAGCGCGCGATGGTCACCAAGCATCCGATCGGCCCCGTCGCGGGCTTCAGCCCGTGGAACTTCCCGGTCAATCTGATGGTCAAGAAGATCGCCCCCGCGCTCGCCGCAGGCTGCGTCGTCATCGCCAAGGCGCCCGAGGAAACGCCGGGCTGCACCAGCGCGGTCATGCGCTGCCTGATCGATGCCGGCATCCCGGGCGATGCGGTTCAGCTCGTCTATGGCGATCCCGACATGATCAGCCGGCACCTGCTGGCGAGCCCGGTGATCCGCAAGGTCAGCTTCACCGGTTCGACCGCGGTCGGCAAACATCTGATGAAGCTCGCCGCGGATAATGTTCAGCGCATCACGATGGAACTCGGCGGCCACGCGCCGGTGCTGATCTTCGACGATTGCGATCTCGAGGCGACGCTCGACAAGGTGGTGTGGCAGAAATTCCGCAACGCCGGGCAGGTCTGCATTTCGCCGACGCGCTTCTATGTCCAGCAGGGCGTATATGACGCCTTCGTCAAGGGTTTCGCCGAGCGCACCGCGAAGGTGAAGATCGGCAGCGGCCTCGACGCCGATACGCAAATGGGTCCGCTTGCCAATGCGCGCCGGGTGCCGGCGCTCGAGGCTCTGGTCGCCGATGCCAAAGCGAAGGGTGCGCGCGTCATCGCGGGCGGCGAGGCGACCGGCAACGGCTATTTCTTCCAGCCGACCGCGATCGCCGACGTCCCGGTCGAGGCCGATGCGATGAATATCGAACCCTTTGGCCCGATGGCGCTGATCCGCCCGTTCGGAACCGAGGAAGAGGCGCTGGAACAGGCGAACCGACTGCCCTTCGGCCTCGCCGCCTTCGCCTTCACCGAAAATGGCCGCCGCATCAACCGCATCGTCGACAGCATCGAAAGCGGCATGGTCGGGGTGAACAGCTTCGTCATCTCGACCCTCGACATGCCGTTCGGCGGCATCAAGCAATCGGGCTTCGGCAGCGAGAGCGGCCCCGAAGGGCTCGAGGGCTATCTGGTCACCAAGGCGGTGCATATTTACTAAAAGCTCGTCGCCACCGCGAAAGGGGGGGCAATAAATAGGGACAGTCCCTATTTATTGCAGAGCGCCGTCAATCCCGCTCCAGCGCCACAAAATCCCGCGCCATCGGGGCCAGATGCGCGCCGCCGTCGACGAAGATCGTCTGTCCCGTCACCGCCTCGGCGCGGGCAAGATACACCACCGCGTCGGCGATCTGCGCCGGGGTCGGCAGCGCGCCGAGCGGCATGAGCTGCGCGAGCCGCTCGACCTGCGGCGCCGAATAATCGCCGGTCGCCATCGTCAGCCCCGGCGCCACGGCATTGACCCGCGCGCGGCCGCCGAAGGCGACCGCCAGCGTCTGCGTCGCCTGCCACAGGGCCGATTTCGACAGGCTGTACGCGATCTGGTCGGGCACCGGATGCACGACGCGCTGGTCGACGATGTTGACGATCGCCGGGCGCTTGTCGTCGCTCGCGGCGACGAGCGCCTTGGCGAGCATCACCGGCGCGGACAGATTGACCTGCATCATCGCGGCGAGCGCCGCCGCCGACAGGTCGGGCCACTCGCCCTCGGCGAAATGCGCCGCATTGTTGACCAGCAGGTCGGGCGCGCGGCCGAATTTTGCGATCACCGCGGGGATCAGCGCATCGACCGCGGCCGGGTCGGCCAGGTCGGCGGCGAAGCGGTGGCTCAGCGCTCCCGTTTCGGCCAGTGCCTCGGCCAGCACCGGGTCGGCCTCGGCGGCGGTGCGTTTGTGCAGCGCCAGCGCATAGCCCTCGCGCGCCAGTCGCGCCGAGATCGCGGCGCCGACGCGGTGGAGGCCGCCGGTGACCAGCGCCAGCTTCTGCGTCATTTCCGGACCCGCCGCATCGTGATGCCGATTTCCTCGCCGTCCTCGGCGATCGCCAGCTTGACGATCTTGACCTCGACCTCCTCGACCTTGTCGTCCTGCAGGAACAAGGTGTCGATGATATGGTCAGCGACGCTTTCGATCAGCACGAAATGGACATCCTTGGGCAGGCCCTCGGTCGCCGCGAATTTCAGGTGCATGTAATTTTTCGACCGGCTCAATGGCGTTGTCGGATCATAATGATCGGCCATCGCCAGCTTGGCGCGCACCGAAATGCGCAGGGGCTGCGGCAGATGGGTTTCTTCGGAATAAATGCCGGTCAGTACCTGGACGGTCAGCCCGTCCACCTCCAGCCACAATATATCGGTCACAAGAAATTCCTGTTCGGTGGGGGCGACATTCGGCTTTCCATCGCCGACCCCGGACCCTAAAGCGTCGCCGCATTAGCGAAAGGGTGCGTGTTGGTCGAGTTACTTCCATTGTCGGATATGGCGCCGTCGGTCGTCGAGGATCTCCTCGACGCCGCATTCGGGGCGGACCGCTTTGGACGAACCGCCTATCGCATCCGTCAGGGCATGGATGCGGTGCCGGCTTTGAGCTTCGCGGCGGTTGAGGATGGCGCGCTGGTCGGCACGATCCAGTGCTGGCCCGTCGCGCATATCGACGCCGATGGCGCCGCGACCCCGCTCGTCATGGTCGGCCCCGTCGCGGTGCGCCCCGACGTGCAGCGCGGCGGCCACGGCCGCACGTTGATGACGCATATGCTGGAGGCCGCGGAGACCGAGGCCGACAGCGGTCTGATGATGATCGGCGACCCCGAATATTATGGCCGCTTCTTCGGCTTCACCGCCGAAGCGACCGGGGCGTGGGATTTGCCCGGCCCCTATGAAAAGCGCCGCCTGCTCGCGCGGACGGTCAACGGGCACACCCTGCCGACCGGCGCCGGGATGATCGGGCCGCGCTAGGCGCAAAAAACGCTGTCCTACATTATTCCGGTCGCTTAGCGTTTTTCCGATGATTCCCAGCCTCCCCTCCCGACAGCGATTTGCGAATGAAGTTGCGCAGTTTTCCGCCACTTCTCGGAATCGGCTTCGGACTGCTCTCGGGCGAAAGCCGGGGCCCTTGGCGATGAAACCCGGTCGGCGCCCCTCGACCGCGCCGACAATCGCGCACCGCCGGGCATTTTTTGCGGGAGGTCGCCTCGGAACGCGCATCGTGAATGAAGTTGCGCAGTTTTCCGGGGTTTTTGTACCAGTCGAGCTGTCGGCCCTTCGCGATCCGGAACCCGTTTCGCGCGCGGCCGGCAAAGCCCGTCGTCGTGGGCCGCCCAAACGCGCATCGCGAATGAAGTTGCGCAGTTTTCTGCCGTTTTTTGCCGTGAGGGCCAGGGCACCATGGTAACCCCCGCGCCCTCGCTCCCCAGGGATTTCGCGCAGCTGTCGCCGACGGAGGCCGCCGAACTGCTCGCGGCGCGCAAATTGCCGCCGGTCGAGCAATGGCACCCCGAACGCAGCGGCGACAGTGCGATGGAAATCCGCGCCGATGGCAGCTGGTACCATGAGGGCGGACGCATCAACCGGCCCGCGATGGTCAGGCTTTTCTCGACGATCCTGCGCCGCGAACCCGATGGCGGCCATGTTCTCGTCACCCCCGCCGAGAAATTGTCGATCGCGGTCGAAGATACCCCGTTCCGCGCCGTCGAGATGAAGAGCGAGGGGGAGGGTGAAACGCGCCGCCTGATCTTTCGCCTCGACACCGACGACCTCGTCCTCGCCGGCGCCGATCATCCGCTCGGCTTCGGCGACGATCCCGACAACCCCGATCCCCGCCTGCATGTGCGCGGCAGCATCGGCAACGGCCTCGAAGCGCGCATCGACCGGGCGCTCTATTACGAGATCGCCGACCTCGCGCTGGCGGAGGGCGAAGACCCGCCCTCCATCTGGTCGAACGGCGCGCGCTTCCCGCTGGTGACCGCCTGATGCTGTCCGAAAAGCTGCGCATTGCGCTCGAAAATCTGCTGCCCGGCGAGGATGAGGACGAGGCCTATCTGGGCACGCCCGACGACCGGCTGCGCGATGCTGCGGTGCTGATCGCCTTCACCGACCGCCCCGACCCTGGCATCATCCTGACCCAGCGCCCGCAATGGCTGCGCAGCCATGCGGGACAGGTCGCCTTTCCAGGCGGCAAGATCGACCCCGGCGATGTCGACGCGGTCGATGCCGCGCTGCGCGAGGCGGAGGAGGAGATCGGGCTCAACCGGCGCGACGTGACGGTCGCGGGCACCTGCGATGCCTATCGCTCGGGCAGCGGCTATCATATCACCCCGGTGCTCGGCGTGATCCCGGCCGACCTGCCACTCGACCCCAATCCCGATGAGGTCGAGGACTGGTTCGAGGTGCCGATCGACATCCTCTTCAACCCCGAAAATTACGCGCTCCACCACGCGCATTGGCAGGGCCATGATCGGCACTATTATGACATGATGTGGCAGGGACGGCGGATCTGGGGCGTAACGGCGGGCATCATCGTCAATCTCGCGCGGCGCATGCCGTCGGGCTGGTACCGATGACGGTCCTGCCCGAAACCGATTGGCGTCGTGGCGAGGGGCTGGCGCGCATCGTCACCGCGCTCTCGGTGCGCGGCGGCGCGGTCAAGCTCGTCGGCGGCGCGGTCCGCGATAGCCTGCTCGGGCTGCCGGTCTCCGACATCGACCTCGCGACGCCGCTGATGCCCGACCAGGTGATGCAGCGGCTCGAAAAGGCGGGGATCAAGGTCGTGCCGACCGGCATCGCCCATGGCACCGTCACCGCGATCGCCAGCCACGAACGCCACGAGATCACGACTTTGCGCCGCGATGTCGCGACCGATGGCCGCCGCGCGACGATCGCCTTCGCCGACGACTGGCGCGAGGATGCGGCGCGCCGCGATTTCACGATCAACGCGCTCTATGCCGACCCGGTTACCGGCGCGGTCGATGACTTTTTCGGAGGCCTCGACGATCTCCAGGCGGGGCGCATCCGTTTTATCGGCGCCGCCGCGACGCGCATCGCCGAGGATCATCTGCGCATCCTGCGTTTTTACCGCTTCGCGGCGCGCTTCGGACAGGGCGGGCTCGATCCCGAAAGCCATGCTGCGGTCATCGCGGCGCGCCAGTCGCTGAAAAGCCTGTCGCGCGAACGCGTCGCCGACGAACTGACCAAGATATTGGCGCTGCCCGATCCGCGCGCGATCGTCGGCCAGATGGCAAGCGACGGGATGTTCGAGGTTGTCCTGCCCGAACTCGCGCCCGACTTCGCCGCGACGCTCGACCGCCTGCTCGCCAACGAGGACGCCGCAGCGGCGCCCCCCTCGGCGCTGCGCCGGCTGTCGGCCTTGCTTCCGCCTGACGCGCCAACCGCCGAGGACGTCGCGAGCCGCCTTCGCCTGTCGTCGCGCCAGCGCAAATATCTTGGCGCCCTCGCGGCCCGCCGTGCCGCGCCGCTGCCGCCGCCGCGCCAACTCGCGCATGCGATCGGCATCGAAGCCGCCACCGACGTCTATCTGCTCACCGCCTCGCCGCAGGACGCGGCGGCTGCGGCGCAATTGCTGTCGGTCTGGAACGTGCCCGTTCTGCCCCTCAAGGGCGGCGACATCGTTGCGCGCGGAGTCACCGTCGGTCCGCAGGTCGCAAGCTTGCTGAAAGCGGTCGAAGCGGCCTGGGTGGCCGAGGATTTCCCCGACAAGGCGCGCGTCGCCGCGCTGCTCGATCAGAAGATCGGGCGGCTCAGCGACTGACGCCAATAATCGAAGGCGGCGTCGGCGACCATTGGCCGCGCGAACAGGAAGCCCTGCCCGAAGTCGCAACCGAGCGCCGACAGCAGCCGCGCCTGATCGGCAGTCTCGACCCCCTCGGCGGTGGTCTTCATGCCCAGCGCTTCGGCGAGGCTCTGGATCGTGCGGACGATCGCCACCTTGTCGCGATCGTCGACCATATGATCGACAAAGCTGCGGTCGATCTTGAGCACGTCGAGCGGCAGCCGCTGGAGATAGGCGAGGTTCGAATAGCCGGTGCCGAAATCGTCCATCGCGACGCGCGTCGACAGCGCCTTCAATTCGCTCAGCACCGACAAGGCAAGGTCGGGGTCGCCGATGATCGCGCTTTCGGTGAGCTCGATCATCAACCGTTCGCCGCCGATCCGGTTTTCCGCCAGCGCATGCCGCACCGCTGCGGCGATGTCGTCGCGGACCAGCTGGATCGCCGAGACATTGACCGAAAAATAGCAATCGACCGGCGCGCCGCCATTCTTGGCGTCCCATTCGGCGATCGTGCTGGCGGCCTTGGCGATCGCCCATTGGCCAAGCGGGACGATCAGCCCCGAATCCTCGGCGATCGGGATGAATTCGGTCGGCGATATCGATCGGCTGCCATCATTGTCCCAGCGCGCCAGCGCCTCGAACCCCGACACCTTGCCCGTCGCCAGCTCGATCAGCGGCTGGAAGGCAAGGTGGAGGCGGTCCTCCTCGATCGCGCTGCGCAGCGCGGTTTCCAGCCCGAACCGATTGTCGGACAGCATCGCGGCTTCGGGTTCGTAAATCTCGATGCGGTCGGTCTGCTTGGCGCGCTTCAACGCGATCTGTGCGTGGCGAATCTGGTCGGCGACGTCGGTGTCCGCAGCGGGCTGGATGGTGCAGCCCAGCGCGCAGTCGACGCTGACCTTCAACTCGCCGATGCGGAAGGGATGGTCGAAACAGCCGCGGATGCGCCGCGCGATCTCGCGAACGTCGGCGCGGCCGCCCGCGATGCGCGACGAGATGGCGAATTCGTCGCCCCCGGTGCGCGCCAGGATATCGCCGCTGCGCAGGCTCGATTTCAGCCGCCGCGCGACGGTGATGATCAACTCGTCGCCGGCCAGCGGCCCGATATGTTCGTTGATCCGGCTGAAGCGCGCGAGGTCGAGCAGCAGGATCGCATGGTCCGATTCGGCGTCGGCGGCGATGCGCTGTTCGACCAGTTCCTCGAACCCGGCGCGGTTGGGCAGGCCGGTCAGGCTGTCCGACACCAGCTCGCGGCGCAGATTGCGCTCGGTCATCATTTCCTGGGTGCGATCGATCAGCGTCAGCAGGAACAGATGGCCGTCGCCGCACTCTTCGGACAGCGGTCCGATCGATCCGCGCAGGTCGCGCGCGGCGGGGCCGTCGCCGAGCTGGCAGGTAAATTCCTGTGTATCTTCCGGCCTTTGCTCGGCGCGTTCGATCGCGCGGCGCAGCTCGATCGGCGCATTCAAACCGGCGGGCGACAGGCTCAGCCGGTCGAACGCCGCGTTGCTGGCGTGAAGGCGGAAATTGCCGCGCGCCAGCGGACGGATCAATGCCGCCGGCACCGGAAGTGCGTCGATCCAGCCGACGAACAGAAGGGGCCGGTCCTCGCCGGTGCGATCAATAGGCATAATAAAGGGTTTTGTGCGACCTTTCCCCATTGCTCGGACACTATGGGGCGGGGAGTAAAGAAGCTATTTACGGCAACATCGAAATGCGATCAGTCGAAGCGGTTGTTCCGCGGGAAGCCGGTGGGCGGCATCCGCCCCGCCGCGCCGCGCGCGACGCGCCATGGCGCCAGATCGGTTTCGGTACGCGTGCGCCCCGTATCGCCGCCCATCGCCCAGCTCAAACCGTCGGCAAAGGCAAAGGCGACCGCATCGGACAGACCACCGTCGCGATATCGCTGCAGCATCACCCCCTGGCCGCGCGCCATCACCGGCACTTCGGCGAGCGGGAAGACGACGAGCTTGCGGTTCTCGCCGACCACCGCGACGCTGTCGTCGCCGGCGCCGATCGGCCGCACGACGCCGAGAACCGACTTGGGCTTGAGGTTGACGACGTTGCGGCCCTTGCGCGTTTCGGCGATGATCTCGCTCATCTGCGCGACAAAACCATGGCCGCTGGTCGAGGCGAGCAGCAGCCGTCCATCGGCGCTCGCAGGGATCAGCGCGACGATTCGCGCCTCGGGATCGATATCGACCATCAGCCGCAGCGGTTCGCCGAACCCGCGCCCGCCGGGCAATTTGTCGGCGCCGATGGTGTAGAAACGTCCGTCGCTCGCCGCGATCAGCAATTTGTCGGTCGTCTGCGCATGGACCGCAAAGGCGAGCTCGTCGCCTTCCTTGAATTTGAACTCGCCCCACTGGTCGGGCGCGACATGCGCGCGCTGGGCGCGAATCCAGCCGCGCTTCGACAGGATGACGGTGACCGGTTCCTTCTCGATCATCGCGTCGAGCGGGATGTCGCGCGCCGGCGCGGCTTCGGCGATCGTCGTGCGCCGCGCGCCGAGCAGCGTGTCGAGGCCATAGACCGCGCGCAGTTTCTCGAGGTCCTTGCGCAGCCGCGTCTTCTGTCGCGCCGGGCTTTCGATCAGCTTCGCCAACTCCTCGCGCTCGGCGGTCAAATCGGCCTGCTCGCGCTTGAGCTCCATTTCCTCGAGGCGGCGCAGCGAGCGTAGCCGCATGTTGAGGATCGCTTCGGCCTGCCGGTCGGTCAGGATGAACTCGGCGATCATCACCGGCTTGGGCTCGTCCTCGGTGCGGATGATCTCGATGATCCGGTCGAGATTGAGGAAAGCGATGATGTAACCCGCGACTAGTTCGAGCCGGTCGTCGATCTTCGCGATGCGGTGCTGGGCGCGGCGGACGAGCACGACGATCTGGTGCTGCAGCCATTCGGTGAGCAGCTGATGCAGCCCCATCACCTTCGGCGTGCGCGTCGCGTCGAGCACGTTGAGGTTGAGCGCGAAGCGGCTTTCGAGGTCGGTCAGCCGGTACAGGCTTTCTTTCAGCACATCGGGATCGACGTTGCGGCTCTTGGGGACGAGGACGATGCGCAGATCCTCCGCGCTTTCGTCGCGGACGTCCTCGAGGATCGGCAATTTCTTGTCGGCGATCAGCTGCGCGATCTGCTCGATCAGCTTGCCCTTGGCGACGCCATAGGGAATTTCGCTGATGACGAGCTGCCAGGTGCCGCCCGCCTGTTTCTCGATCCCCGTTTCTTCCCAGCCGCTTTCGCCCTTGCCGGTCGAAAAACGCGCGCGGACGCGAAAGCCGCCGCGGCCGGTGGCATAGGCGTGGGTGATCGTTTCGGCGCTGTCGACGACGATGCCGCCGGTCGGGAAGTCGGGGCCTTTGACATGCTCGAGCAGTTCGGCGAGTTCGGCGCGCGGGTTCTCAATCAGCACCAGCGCCGCATCGATCACCTCGGCGGCATTGTGAGGCGGAATGTTCGTCGCCATGCCGACCGCGATCCCGCTCGCGCCGTTGGCGAGCAGGTTCGGGAACAGCCCCGGCATAATCTCGGGCTCTTCATCCTCGCCATTATAGGTGGGTTTGAAATCGACGGTGCCTTCGTCGAGGCCCTGCATCAGGTCGACCGCGACGCGCGTCAGCCGCGCTTCGGTGTAGCGATAGGCTGCGGCGTTATCGCCGTCGATATTGCCGAAATTGCCCTGACCGTCGACGAGCGGGTAGCGCAGCGAAAAATCCTGCGCGAGGCGAACCATCGCGTCATAGACGGCGGTGTCGCCGTGCGGGTGGAATTTGCCGATGACGTCGCCGACGACGCGGGCGGACTTCTTGTAGCCTTGGCTCGGGTCGAGCCGCATCGCGCGCATCGCCCACAGCAGGCGGCGGTGAACGGGTTTCAGGCCGTCGCGCAGATCGGGCAGCGATCGCGCGGTGATCGTCGACAGCGCGTAGACGAGGTAGCGTTCGGACAGCGCGCTGTCGAACGGGGTGTCGCTCATGCCGGGAACGGGGTCGGAAGGAGGAAGATCGTCGTCGTTGGTCGCCATTGTCGGGGGCGGATAGCAAGGCTAGCGCATCAACGCAAAGGACTTAGGGCTTGTCGGCATAGGCCTTGACCAGATCGACCATATAGTCGCGTCCGACATAGAGCGATTTCACCTCGATACGTTCGTTGAGCCCATGGACGCCGTTGCCGTCGGGGTCGCCCCAGATGCCGGGAATGCCATAGGTCGGGATGCCGACCGCGCCCAGAAAGGTCGCGTCGGTATAGCCGTTGGCCATCGACGGGATCACCTTCAGTCCCGGCCAATATTGGGCGACCAGCTTCTCCATCGGGCCGATGACCTTCGGGTCGAGCGGCGGCGCGGGCGGGGCGGGGCGTTTGGGTGGGAGCTGGGTGATGGTGACACCCGGATCGCCGATCACTTTCGCCAGCTCGTCCTTGATCGATTCGATGCTGTGGCCCGGAAAGATGCGGCAGTTGATGTTCGCGCCGGCGCGCTGCGGCAGCGCGTTGGGGGCGTGGCCGCCGTCGAGCAAAGTGGCGACGCAGGTGGTGCGGATATTGCCGTGGAGGAAGCGGTCCTTGTCGACGATCGCCAGCGCGGCCTTGTCGTTGTTGTCCTTTGCGAGCGCGACCATCGCCGCGCCGGTTTCATCGCCGCGCGCGGCGCCGCTTTCGGCGAAGAAGCGCCGCGTCACGTCGGTCATTTCGACCGGAAATTCATATTCGTCGATCGCTGTCAGCGCGCGCGACAGCTGGTAGATCGCATTGTCGCGCACCGGCACCGAACTATGCCCGCCGGGGTTGCGCGTTTCGAGGCGGAAATTGGCAAAGGTCTTTTCGCCGACCTGCACCGACTGGCCGATCACCTTGCCCTTTCCGTCGCTGTCGCCGCCGCCGCCTTCGTTGAGCGCAAATTCGGCGTCGATCAGCTCGCGCCGGTTCGCTGCGAGCCATTCGACGCCGTTGAACGCGCCATTGCTCTCCTCGCCGCAGGTCAGCGCCAGCTTGATCGGGCGTTTGGGTTTATAGCCCGCCTGTTTGAAGCGGATCAGCGTATCGACCCACACCGCCGCCTGCGCCTTGTCGTCGAGCGTGCCGCGGCCGTAGAAATAGCCGCCTTCCTCGATCAGCACGAAGGGGTCGCGCTCCCAATCCTCGCGCTTCGCCTCGACGACGTCGATATGCGCGACGAGCAGGATCGGTTTCGCGGTCTTCGACGTGCCCGGATAGACGGCGACGAGGCCGCCTTCCTTCGGATGCTCGGGGGTGGCGAACAGGGTCAGCTGGCTATCGGCGAACCCCGCCGCCTTCATTCGCGCCGCCATGCGCTCGGCGGCGAGGGTGCAACTGCCCGACGACAGCGTCGTGTCGGTTTCGACCAGTTCCTTGTAGAGCGAACGGAAGGCGAGCTGATCGGGGCGCGGGGTGTCTTGCGCGGCGGCGGGCGCGGCGAGCGCCAGCGCGGACAGCAACTGCAAGCAGATTGTCTTCATTTCGGAATCCCCTTCGTCGGCGAAGGGAGCAGAATGGGCGATGTCCCGCAAGGCGCATTCGTTGGTCGTTCGGGCCGGGGTGATCGGGGGGCCGGTTTGGGGTGGGGGCGGATGTTGAAGAATTGAGCTGATCCCCCTCCCGCAGGCGGGAGGGGCAGCGAGACTTGGGCGCTTGCGCCCTAGTCGCAGCGGGGTGGGCTATCGCAACGCTGCTGGCCCACCCCCAACCCCTCCCG
>NZ_JBOHHU010000088.1:0-17978 GCF_050725615.1 Sphingopyxis sp. | reverse complement strand
GGTTGAGGTTCGGCGCGAGCGTGACATTGGCGATGGCATTCGACAGATGATTGGCGAACAGGGTCGCCGACAGCTTCGTGCCGTCGCGCGTCCAGTCGACCCCGACCTCGCCGCCCCACAGCCGCTCGGGTTCGAGCATCTCGTTCGCGGTCGTCACCTCGGCACCGACGCGGAACGGGCGGTAGAGTTCGTTGAGCGTCGGCAGGCGCCAGCCGCGATAGGCGGCGGCGCGCAGCGACAGCGCATCCGACGTCCAGCGCACGCCTGCGCGGCCGCTGCCTTCCCAGCCCTGCCGCGCCGCGAAGTGCAGGTTGGTGATCGTCGAGCCGCCGATATTGCGTTCGCGCCGGTAACCCTCGCCCAGCCACCAGCGATCGACGCGGCCGCTCAGCGTCCACAGGAAGCCGTCGCCGGCATCGCCCGACGTCCATTCGGCGAAGACGCCGACGGTGTCGCTGCTGCCGCCCGCGATGCGATGACGGCCCGGAGTTACCCCGCTGAAAAAGAAATCCTCCTCGGTGCGGCCGACCGTCCGCCGCCAGTCAAGGCCGACGCGCAGCGGGTTTTCGCCATCGATGCCTGGCCGCGCCTCGATCCGCCCGCCGAGGCCGGTCGCCGGTACGCGCTGGAAGAGCGCAGGCGCGACGCTGTTCCGGCCAGTTGCAACGCTCGCGAAGCCGCTCTCGAAATCGCGCAGCTGGATGTACGCTAACGCGATCCACTGCGTGTCGCCTTTGTGGAGAAAGCGGAAGCTCGCGTCGATGCCGTCGATCTTGCTGTCGGTAAAATCGGTCCCGCGATCGCGCCGGTCCGAAAAGCCGCGCACGCTCGCTTCGATCTGACTGTCGTCACCCGCGTTGAAGCGGAGGCGTAGGCCGAGACCGCCCTGTTCATAAGGCGCCGCCCGATCGACCGCGCCGCGCTGACCTTTGGCGACCGGGATGAACCCGTCGCCGCGGCCATAGCGCGCATCGAGCGTGACCTGTCCGCCCACACCCAGTCCGGTTCCGAGCGATGCCGATGCGTCCCAGCTGTCGCGGCTGCCATAGGCGATGCTGCCCGATCCGCCGTCGGTCATTTCGGAATGGAGACTGATTGTTCCCGCGAGCGCGCCCGGACCGTCGGCGCCGCTGCCACCGCCGCGCGTCACGAGGATGCCGCCGAGATTGATCGCGTCATAGGCGCTCCACGCGACCCAGCCGCCGAACGGGTCGGCCTGCGGCACCCCGTCGAGCGTCACCAGCGCACGGCTCGACGCATTGCCGCCAAGGCCGCGCAGCGTGATGCCCTGACTCGTCGGATGCGCCGAGCGGCCGTCGGATCGGCGGAACTGCACCAGCCCCGCCTCGTCGCGCAGGCGGTTTTCGACGCGGTTACCCAGGCCTTGCTCGACGTCGGCGATCAGCGTCCGCCCCAGCGTGAGATCGGCTTCGGACAGACGCAGCAGGCCGCTTCCATTGACGACAATGTCTTCTTTCGGGAGCGGTACGATATGAACGCAGCAATAATAATCGTTGACCTCTTCGGTCGTCTGCGTCTGCGCCAGCGCCGCCGCCGGCAGAGCCAGCAGCGCGGCCCCCGTCAGCAGGCGGATCATACGGGTTTGACCGCATCGGGATGCGCCTTCTGGAACGCGTCCAATTCCATGCACGCCGCGTCGATCGCGACCAATCGCGGATAATCATCAAGCGGCACCTCGAAACGTCGCGCATTGTACATCTGCGGCACCAGGCAGCAGTCGGCGATGCTCGGCGTTTCGCCGCCGAGGTACGTCCCCTCGCCCGCCATCGCCTCGAGCGCCTCGAAACCCTGCGCGATCCAGGTCGCGATCCAGCGGTCCTTGGTCGTCTCGTTGAGTCCCAGATCCCTGGTCAGATATTTGAGCACGCGCAGGTTGTTGAGCGGGTGGATATCGCTCGCCACCACCTGCGCCTGCGCCAGCGCGACCGCGCGTGGCATCGCCTCTTCGGGGATCAGGCGCGGCTCGGGAAAAGCGCGGTCGATCCAGTCGATGATCGCCATGCTCTGGATGATCGTCTCGCCATCGGCGATCAGCAGCGGCACAAAACCCTGCGCATTGAGTTCGAGATAGGCGTCGCTGCGCTGCTCGCCGGCGATCAGGCTGACCTCGACGCGCTGATAGGCCAGCCCCTTCAGGTTCAGCGCGATGCGGACGCGGTAGCTCGCCGAGGAGCGGAAATAATCGTGGAGGACGAGCCGGGGCGCGGGATGAGTCATGGCGCCGTCTAATGCGATGCTTTGGGCATCTCCGCAATCCATTGCCGCAGCAGGGCCGCGCCTTCCTTGTGCACCGTCGAGCGCCCCACTTCGGGCATCGCGATACCGGGATCGGTGCTTTCGAGGCGATAGATCATATAGCTGTTGTCGGGGTCGCCCGGCGCGACCGCGAAATCCATGCCGCCGCTGCCGCGTCCCGCCGCGGTCGGCCGCTTGCCGATCCCGTAATTCACGCCCGTCGGATCGTCGGTCCAGCGCAGGAACAGCCCGCTGTTCGACGCGCTGCCCGCCGGATTGTGGCAATGCGCGCAATTGACGTCGAGATAGGCGCGGGCGCGCTCGGCGACGCTGCCGGACTTGGGATCGTCCCATGTCGGCAAGGCTGCGCGCGGCACCATATTGCCGGCGTAGCGGATCGGCGGCGACCGCGTCGGCCGTTGCATCAGCGCCACGAAATTCCGCTGCTTGGGACCGATCGGTTCGATCACCCCCGACTTGCTGTGGCATTCCTTGCACTGGTTCTTGTTCGGCACCGCATAGCGGATGCTGTGCGTCGCGCCATCGGGACTGGTGAAGGCGACGGGCACGCGCCGCCCGCCGAGCGCCAGCGTCGCGTCCTTGCCGTCGGCGTCCCAGATATAGGGCAAGGCGACCCAGCCGTCCTTGCGATGGATCAGCAGCCGCGTCTCGACCGGCCTGCCGCCCTCATGGTCCGGCCAGGAGAAGCTTTTGATCAGCACGGTCCCGACCGGGAAGCGGATGACGCCGTCGCCGTCGATCTCGGCGCTCGCCCCCTGCGGCATCAGGACCCCGCGCGACTTGTCGGCATAATCGCTGAACAGCGGCGTCCGCAGCACATAGGGCACGACCTCTCCGGACAGCGTGGCGCCGCCCGGCCGGAAGAGGCCGAAGGCCGACAATTTCTCCGGCATGGCCGGGCTTTCGATGACGTCATGGGCGACCCCGGCGACAGGCGCAGCGGGAGCCGCCCCCGCGACGAGAAACGCCGCAGCCAGGGCCGCGAAACTCAGCCTCACCGGACCTTGGCCTCCATGCTTTCGGGCAGCGTGATGCCGGGCAGCGCCGCGGGCGGCGTGCCCTGCGACAGGTCAGCGGGCGCGGGCTTGGCCTGCTCACGCGGCGTCGCGACATCGGGCAGCCCAAGCGACAGCACCCCGACCTTGTCGAGCACCACGACATTCTCGCCCGCGCCGTCCCACAGCACCGGCGGGATCGCCCCGCCGAAGGCGGCCGCGATTTGCGCGCCGCCCTCGAACGCCGGGGCGAATCCCGCCTCGCCATGGGTATTGTCGCGCACGACGATATCCTTGGGCAGCGGCTGATATTTCGCATCCTTATGCGCATAGCGATAACCGACGATCATCACATTCGCCGTGCCGTTCTTCTCCATCACATTGTCGAAAATCTCGACATGGCGGTTGGCCATGATGAGGACGCCGGTGCCGGTCGGCACGCTCGCGACGATATTGCCCTTGGGCGCGAAGTTCGGGGTGCTGTTGTCGCTGATGATATTGTCGAAGACACGGACATTATGCCCGCCCTGCATCGGCAGGCTCGGCAGGTCGAACACCAATATGCCGCCGGTGTTCTTGCTAGCGACATTGTCGTGGACGTCGGCGTCGAAGCTGTTCTCGATCTCGATCCCCGCGACATTTTCGGTCGCGATCGAATCGCGGACGACGATATTCTTCGACTGGCCCACGTAAATGCCCGCATCCGACGCGCCGCGGACATAGACGCTGTCGATCAGCACGTCGCTGCTCTCGACCGGATAAATGCCGTAAGCGCCGTTGGTTTCCTTTGGCCCCGCCGTCCATTCGACGCGGATCTGATGATAGACGATGCGGTCCGCGCCCTTCGACTTGATGCCGTCGCCCTTGCTGTTGGTCACCGCGAAATTGGTCAGAAAAACATCGTCGCTGGTGACGAGCAGCCCCTCGCCCGCACCCTGCTGGCCGGTGAAGTCGAGGATCGAACCCTTGTCGTCGGTCCCCGCGCCGCGGATCGTGACCCCGGCAACGTCGAGCGACAGGCCGTCGGTGAGCGACCATATTCCCGCACCCAGTTCGACCACATCGCCGGGCTCGGCAACGATCAGCGCCTCCTGGAGTTTCTCATTCGCGTCGGCGCCGCCCGCCTCGACCTTGATCGTCTTCGCGGCGGCGGGCGCGGCGGACAGCAGCGCCAAGGCCAGCGGCAAAGCGAAACTATGGAATCGCATCAGACTCTCCCTTGTTTTTTGCCAGCATGGTGCAAGAGTGCGCCCATGCCAAGCCATGTTGCTGACATGGATGTAGCTAAGGGTCAGGGTCGCACCCCGCCCGAACCGGGGAGACTGTTTTGAAGCCATTTCTTATCGCGGCGACCGCCGCACTCGTCGCCGTACCGGCATCCGCCGTCGCGCCGCCCTCGATCACCGGCCGCTGGGCCACCGACGACGGCAAGGCGATCGTCGACATCTATGCCTGCGGCGCCAAGTTATGCGGCAAGGTCCACAAATTGCTGATCGCCCAGCCCGCCGGCGGCCAGCGCGACGAGCGCAACCCCGACAAGGCCAAACGCACGCGCCAGGTCTCGGGTCTGCAAATATACTGGGATCTCGCCGCCGACGGCAACAGCTGGAAGGGTCAGGGCTATAGCCCCGAGGATGGCCGCTATTACAAGGCGCATCTGACGGCGCGGGGCGGCAAGATGACGATGAAGGGCTGCGTCAGCGTCTTCTGCAAGACGGTGACCTGGACGAAGATGGGGTAAATCCCACTCCCGCAAGCGGGAGGGGAGAAACTGCCTCCCTCGCCTGCTAGGGCGCATCCCCCAGGATCCAGTCGACCCCCGCCGCGACATGGATGCGCGTCGTGTCGTACACCGGCAGGACATTGGCGTCGGGATCGACCAGCATCACCAGCTCGGTGCTGGCGAGAACGAGCGCCTGCACATCCTGTTTCGCAATGTCGGTGATGAAGGTTTTCATCGTGCGGCGCGAATTTTCGGTGACCTTGCCCTGCATCAGTTCGTCATAGATGATGCGGTCGATCTCGTCGGCGCGGCTGGTGTCGAACGGGGCGAGCGTCAGTCCGTAGCGCACGAGATTCTGGCGAAACCAGGGTTCGGTCATCACATTGCGGGTGCCGATGACCGCGGCGGACTTGATTCCGTCAGCCTTCAATCTCTCGCCCGTCTCGTCGACGATATGGAGCAGCGGGATCGACACCGCGCCCGCGATCTCCTTGGCGATTTTGTGCATCGAATTGGCGGCGACCATCAGTGCGGTCGCGCCGCCCGCTTCGAGCCGCTGCGCCGAAGCGATCAGGATCGCCTTGGCATGATCCCACTGCTCGGGCGTCGTCAACCGCGACAGATCGCAATAATTCAGGCTCTCGAGCAGGATCGGCGCCGAGCAGGAGGTGCCGATACGTTTCTGCACGCCCTTGTTGAGGTGGCGGTAATAAAGCTCGGTCGATGCCCAGCTGATGCCACCGATCAGGCCGATTTTACGCATATGGTCCCTCTAAAACACGTCGCCCCCGCGAAGGAGTGAAGGGTCGGATTGTCCCCCGGACAATCCTTGGACATGCTGGGGGCATGTCCAACCCTTAACTGGCCGCTATCGAGGCAGCGCGAGGCCGCCAGCGGCCCCTGCCTTCGCAGGGGCGACGATTCTTGTCTAGTGCCCGCTGCCGCTGAGCGCCTTGACGATGTCGTCGGCCATCTTCTTGGCATCGCCGAGCAGCATCATCGTCTGGTCCATATAGAAGACGTCGTTGTCCACGCCGGCATAGCCGACCCCGCCCATCGAGCGCTTCACGAACAGCACGGTCTTGGCATTGGCGACGTCGAGGATCGGCATGCCATAGATCGGCGACGATTTGTCGGTCTTCGCCGCCGGATTGGTCACGTCGTTGGCGCCGATGACAAAGGCGACGTCGGCCTGCGCGAACTCGCCGTTGATGTCTTCCAGCTCGAACACCTCGTCATAGGGGACATTCGCTTCGGCCAGCAGCACGTTCATGTGCCCCGGCATACGCCCCGCGACCGGGTGGATCGCATATTTGACGTTGACGCCTTCCTTCTTGAGCTGGTCGCCCATCTCGCGCAGCGCGTGCTGCGCCTGCGCCACCGCCATGCCGTAACCGGGAACGATGATGACATTTTCGGCCTGGCTCATCAGGAAGGCGGCATCGTCGGCGCTGCCCGGTTTCCACGGACGCTGTTCCTTCGCGCCGCCAGCACCCGCCGCCGCATCGTCGCCGCCGCCGAAGCCGCCCGCGATCACGCTGATGAAGCTGCGGTTCATCGCGCGGCACATGATGTACGACAGGATCGCACCCGACGAGCCGACGAGCGCGCCGGTGATGATCATCGCGGTGTTGCCGAGCGTGAAGCCCATCGCCGCCGCGGCCCAGCCCGAATAGCTGTTGAGCATCGACACCACGACCGGCATGTCGGCGCCGCCGATCGGGATGATCAGCAGGAAGCCGATCAGGAACGACAGGCCGGTGACGGTCCAGAACACCCAGGGCGACTGGTCCTGCGTGAAATAGGCGACAAGGCCGATGATCGCGGCGAGCGTGCCGAGATTGATGACATGCCGTCCCGGCAGCATGATCGGCGAACCCGACATATTGCCGTTGAGTTTCAGGAAGGCGATGACCGAGCCCGAGAAGGTGATCGCACCGATCGCGATGCCGAGACCCATTTCGATGCGGCTGACCGTGAAGATCTGTCCCGCCGCATCGGCGATGCCGAAGGCTTGCGGGTTGAGATAGGCGGCGGCTGCCACCGCGACCGCGGCGAGGCCGACGAGACTGTGAAAGGCCGCGACGAGCTGCGGCATCGCGGTCATCGCGATGCGCCGCGCCATCACGATGCCGATCACCGCGCCGATACCGATCGCGACGAGGATTTCGACCAGGCTGACGCTGTCGAGGACGCCCGCCGCATCGACCGGTGCGTGGGTCAGCAGCGTGGTGACGACCGCGATCGTCATGCCCGCCATGCCGAAACGGTTGCCGCTCTGTGCGCTCGCCGGGCTGGACAGCCCGCGCAGCGCGAGGATGAAGAGCACGCCCGACACCAGATAGGCGACGGCCGCCCAGGGATTTACCGCGAGGCCATGACCGCCGGTCGCGGCCGAAAGGATCGATTGCATATCCATCTCAGCGCGCCTTCTTCTTGTACATCGCCAGCATGCGCGCGGTGACCGCGAAGCCGCCGAAAATGTTGATGCTCGCCATCACGACGGCGGCCAGCCCCAGCCATTTCGACGAGGCCGATCCCGCAGCGGCGCTGGCGATCAGCGCGCCGACGATGATCACCGACGAAATCGCGTTGGTCACGCTCATCAACGGCGTGTGCAGCGCCGGGGTCACCGACCAGACGACGAAATAACCGACGAAGCACGCCAGGACGAAAATCGAAAAAATACCGATGAAATCCACGGCGAGCTCCCCTGCTGATTCCGCGAGCGAACCTCTTGCCGCGCCGCCGCCACCCTGTCGACTCCTAAGACGCGCAAAAGAGCGGCCCGCACCTCTCCAAAGGGAGAAATACGGGCCGTTTACGACATTAACTGTCGTCGCGCCGGATGATCCGGGCCTTTTGCCTTACATCTTGGGGGTCAGGACCCCGTCGACGACGTGAATCACGCCGTTCGACTGGTTGACGTCGGCCTGCGTCACCGTCGCCTTGCTGCCATCGGCGCCGGCCAGGGTGATGACATTGCCCGCCATCGTCGCGGTCAGTTCCTGCCCGTTGACGGTCTTGAGCATCGCCTTGCCGCCGCCGTCGGTGATCTGCTTGGCGAGGTCAGCTGCGGTGAGCTTGCCGGCGACGACATGATATTTGAGGACGTCGGCGAGCACGGTCTTCTGCGCCGGACGCATCAGGCCGTCGAGCGTCGCCTTCGGCACCTTGGCAAAGGCGTCGTCGGTCGGCGCGAACACGGTGAACGGACCGGGTCCCTTCAGCGTATCGACCAGTCCCGCCTGCGTCACCGCGGCGACCAGCGTCTTGTGAATCGGTGAGGCGATCGCATTGTCGACGATCGTCTTGGTCGGGAACATCTCGGCGCCGCCGACCATCGGGTTGGCGCTGGCGGTGTCGGTCGGCGTGGCGGTGCTGCCTTCGACCGCCGTCTCGGTCGGCGGCGGCGTCTCGCTCTTGCTGCAGGCCGACAGGGCGAGCACCGCAACCAGCGTCGCGGACGTCAAATGGGTGATTTTCATGCATCGTCTCCGCTATTTCAGGAGGATCATACCCCCGCTCGGACGACGCGCGCCGCGCGCTATGGTTCCCGCAGGTGCGACGGATTGAGCGCCGCCGATCCGGGAAGCGGGTCCGCACCGTCGAGGATGAGGCGTGCGGACCCGGATCGCGGAGGGTGTCGGACGATCAGCCGGCGGGCGTCGCCTCGGTCGCTGCGGCCGCCGTGTCGGCTGCCGGCTCGGCGCTCGGCGGGGTCAGATTGGGGATCAGCACGCCGTTCAACACATGGACGACGCCGTTCGACTGCGCCAGATCCTGCGTCGTCACATAGCCCGAGCTGCCCTGGGTGCCGTCGACCTTGATATTGCCCTGCACCTCGGTGAAGGTCAGTTCCTGGCCCTCGACCGTGGTCAGCTTGGCGGTGCCGCCGCCGGCCTTGATCTTCTTGTACAAGTCCTCGGCGGTCACCTTGCCCGGCACGACATGATAGGTCAGCACCTGCGTCAGCGTGTCCTTGTTGGCCGGATCCATCAGATAGTCGGTCATCGGCTGCGGCACGGCGGCAAAGGCGGCGTCGGTCGGCGCGAAAACGGTGAAGGGGCCGGCGCCGTTCAGCGTCTCCGTAACCCCTGCGGCGGTCAGCGCCTTGGCCAGTGTCGTCAGGTCGGGATTGGTCGTCGCGGCCTCGGCAACGGTCGAAGCGGGCGCGGCGTCGGCGGTGGCATCGTCGGTCATGGCGGAGGCGGGAGCAGCAAGCACGGCAGTCAAGGCAAGCAAGGGGGCAGCAAGAAACTTGGTACGCAACATCAGACAAATCTCCGGTCAATGGGAATCGAGGGTGAGAACCCTGAACGCATATTAGGCCATGACAGTTTCATGAAAAGGCCGAAATCAGCCATTTTTTCTTTCAGGCGCCGCCATTCGCCCCGCGCGGGGCCCGGCCCGCCGCAGCGACCGGCGACCAGACGCGCTATCCGGGACCGGGTTTTCGGCGGGTCGTCCTGACGCGAAATCCACCGCGTCCTATCGCATTGCGATCGCTGGCTCTTAGCGCTTAGGGCGCGACCGCGCTCCGCAGCGCATCGGGTAACGGCATCACCGCAAAGCCCCCCGAACTGCTGCCCAACAGGCCGAGCTCGGCATTCGCGCCGACGTGGATTCGCGCGCTGTCGGCGGTCACCGCCCGCACCTCGGCGCGGACGTTCAACGCCGTCGGCGCAGCGGGCGTGCTGTCGGGGCTGACACTCTGCCACGGCGCATAGCCGCCGCCATTGTCGAACTTGACCGCGATCTGGCGCTTCTTGTCATCGTTCGGAAACGCGATCGTATAGGCCAGGCGCCGCACGGCGGGAAAATCTTCCGGCGCGGCCGCATCGTAACGCGCGGGTGCCGCGAGCGGCTTTGCCGAGCTCAGATTGCCGCTGGGGGTCAGCGCGCTGCCATATTTGTCGAACACCGAGAAAGCGGCATCGAATGCCCCGTCCCGGTCGCGATCGACCAGGCACGGCCGCTTGTCGAACATCGGAATGAACAGCGACTTGGCGACATTGCCGCCCGACTGATCCTTGGTCGTGCAGAAGGCGATCTGACCGTCCTTCTGGAACACCGCGAACAGAAAAGTGCCCGCCGCGACGCTCTTTCCCTTGGAAATCGTCGCGGTTTCGGTCAGGCGAACGAGCCGGGCTGGAAGCAGGCGCTGCTCGAGGAACGGCTTGTCGGCCGCCGCATCCATGTCGCCGAGCGGGCCGATCGGCTGTAGCGTCCAATAGGAATAAAGCGGTTCGGCCCACGCCGCGCCGGGCGCCGCCAGCATCGCTGCCGCCAGCGCGCTCGCCGCGAAACGCGTCGCCCCACTCACCCCAGCAGCCGCTCGTGAACCACTTTGCCGCCCTGCGTCAGGCGCACCGCGGTGCCGATTTCCTCGTCGAGCACCGGCTTGCCCGCTTCCTTGTCCCAGAAGGCCGAGAGGAAGTTGAACAGGTTGCGACTGAACAGCGCGCTGGTGTCGGCGGGCATCAGCGCCGCGATATTCTTTGCGCCGATCACGGTGACGCCGTGGATCTTCTTCGCTTCGCCCGACACCGCACCCTCGACATTGCCGCCGCTTTCGGCCGCCATGTCGACGATCACGCTGCCCGCGCGCATCGTCGCGAGCTGCGCGTCGGAGATCAGCCGCGGCGCGGGGCGCCCCGGGATCAGCGCGGTGGTGATGACGATGTCCTGTTTGGCGATGTGCGACGACACGAGTTCAGCCTGCGCCGCCTTATATTCGTCGGACATTTCGGTGGCATAGCCGCCCGCGCCCTCACCCTCGATGCCGGCGACGGCCTCGACGAAGATCGGTTTCGCGCCGAGCGACATGATCTGTTCTTTCGTGGCCGAGCGCACGTCGGTCGCGCTGACCTGCGCGCCCAGACGCCGCGCGGTCGCGATCGCCTGCAGCCCCGCAACGCCGACGCCCATCACAAACGCCTTGGCGGCACTGACCGTGCCCGCAGCGGTCATCATCATCGGGAAAGCGCGGCCATAGGCGTTCGCCGCCATCAGCACCGCCTTGTAACCCGCGAGATTCGCCTGGCTCGACAAGATGTCCATCGACTGCGCGCGGGTGATACGCGGCATGAATTCCATCGCCAGCGCCTCGATCCCGAGCGCGGCATAGGCATCGACGCGCGCGCGCTCGCCGAACGGGTTGAGCCCCGCCGCGAGCCAGGCGCCGTCGGCGAAACCCTTGAGCCCGGCCGGGTCGGGTCCCTGGATGGCGAGAATGATGTTCGCGCCCTTCAGCACATCGGCGCGGCTGCCCACCGTCGCGCCCGCCGCGCTATAGTCGGCGTCGGCGATCGACGCGCTGTCGCCCGCCCCCGATTCGACGGCAAGTTCGGCACCCAGGCCAATGAATTTCTTCACGGTTTCCGGGGTAGCGGCGACGCGGGTCTCGCCGTCGGCGAGCTCCTTCAGGACAGCGATGCGCATGCCGGTCCGGTCAGGAGATCAGGAGGACGACGAGGACGGTGACGACCGCAGTGATGATCGACCCCACTTTGAGCAGGCCGAGGAAACCCGAATAGGTTTCTTCCGCTGCCTTCATTTCCTGCTGCTGTGCCATGGCTCTTTCCCCTTTGTCGCTGTCCCATGCCGATCGGACGCGCCGCGCCCGGCCCGGAATCGGCCTTCGCAGCGGTCTTAGCCATGCGCTCGGCGATGCTCAATAGGCGGTTTCGCTTCCTCGCCCGCGCGACGGCTCGCCGCTGCGCTTAATCCGCCCTTTACCCCTTTGGCGTAGATGGATGGTTCAAAGCGGCACAGGCGTCGGAAAACGGCGGCCTATCGGGGGCAGAATCGCAAATATGGCAAGTGCGCGCGACACACGAACGGTGATGATCGTCGACAGCGAACCGGCGCAACAGCGCTTCCTGTCGGCGCTCGTGTCGCGTGGCGGCTGGCGCAGCGTCATCGCCGGCGACACCGATACCGCGCTCGCCAAACTGGGCACGCAGGAAGGCATGGCGCTCGACGCCGTGCTCGTCGACCAGGGCGCGCCGGGCATGGACATCGGCGAATTTGTCGCCGAACTGCGCCGCTGGCGCCCCGCCCTGCCGCTCATCGTCATCACGATGCGCAACGGGGTCGCGGTCGCGGTGGGCGCGATGCGCGCCGGCGCGAGCGACTTCGTCCAGAAACCGATCGCCCCCGACCGGTTGCTGAGCGCGCTCGACCGCATCACCACACCCAGCGGCCCGCAGGGCGAACTCCGCCCGCTCACCGAAAAGCTCCGTGCGCCGCTGGCGTTCGAGGAGATCATCGGGTCGTCGCCCAATTTCCGCAGCGCCCTCGCGATCGCCGCCAAGGCCGCGCGTGCGCGGGTGCCGGTGATGATCAACGGCAAGCCGGGCACCGGCAAGGAAGTCTTTGCCCGCGCGATCCACAGCGCCAGCCCGCGCGCGCGCGGCCAGCTGGTGATGGTCGATTGCTCGGCGGTGTCACCGGGCCTCATCGGATCGGGGCTGTTCGGCCACGAGCGCGGCGCCTTTCCGGGCGCCTTCGACCGCCAGGTCGGCCGGCTGGTGCAGGCCGACGCGGGCAGCATCATCATCGACCATGTCGAATGCATCCCGCTCGAAACCCAGGCGAAACTCGTCGAATTTCTGAACACCGGCGAAGTCCAGATGATCGGCGGCAGCATCCGCCAGAGCGTCGATGTCCGCATCATCGCGACCAGCGCCAGCCCGCTCGACAAGCTGATCGAGGCGGGTCATTTCCGCGAAGACCTGTTCTACGCACTGTCGAGCGCGCAATTCACCCTGCCCTCGCTCTCCGAACGCCGCGGCGACGTCGGCCCGCTCGCGCGCCATCTGCTCGCGCGTATCGGCGGGCTGCCGGGCATGGGACCGATCGGGGTCACCGACGACGCGCTGCGCCTGCTCGCGGCTTATGCCTGGCCGGGCAATGTCCGCCAGTTGCAGGACGTGCTGTTCCGCGCTGCGGTCGGCAGCACCACCGACGTGCTGACCAGCGCCGATTTCCAGGCGATCGAAGCGACGCTCGCGGGCGGCGGCATGGCGGGCCAGACCGACGTCGCGATCAACGGCGAGGCGATCGGTGTCACCCTCTACCTGCCCGACGGCAACCTCCGCCCGCTCGAGGAAATCGAAGCCGACGTCATCCGCCTCGCGATCGGCCATTATCGCGGCCGGATGAGCGAAGTCGCGCGGAGGCTGGGGATCGGGCGCTCGACGCTGTACCGCAAGCTGAGCGATCTGGGGATCGACACGGCCGCCTGATCAGATCGCACCTTTTTTGGCGATCCGCTGCCGCCTCACCAATATTTTTTGAAGCGCGCGTCCGCCAAATCATACGGCTGTTTGCAGATTGCCGAGGTGACTTTGGCGCTCACCTCTCTGAGCGTCGCAAATATCCGGTTGATTTCGGACAACCCGTGCATGCTTTCAGGGCCGTAGCGCACACGCAGATATTCCCGTTTATCATCCAGGCTGACGAGATGAGCGAAGGTTTTCGCTCTGAGTTGAAGGCCCTTCTCCATCGCAGCAGCTGCCCGCTGCGCCAGATTATGTTGCAGACCACGCACTTCGGCCGGATTCAAATCCCGAAAACGCAAGAATGCGGTCAAATAGGCCTCGATCGCGTGAATCGCGCAAAGCCGCATAGGAGCAGACGAGACAGCCAATCCGGAACCGGAATGCGGCAACAACGTGTCGGCGGCGATATGATATTGATCGGCCAGCATCATCAATTGGGCAACCGTGGCATCGGTTCCGGGATATGACCCGGCAACCTCAAGATCATTGACGGCAGGTTGCGTGATCGACGTTTCCATCCGTCGAAGCTAGGCGCGCAAAAATTACAACAAAGTTCCCGATCAGCCCGTCAGCGCCGCATCCCTGAGTCCGCGCCAGACGCGCAGCGCCTGCCGGTTTTCGGGGATATCGTGGACGCGCAGCAATTGCGCGCCCTGCGTCGCCGCCTGATAATGCAGCGCCACCGTGCCGCCGAGCCGCTGGTCGGCGGGCGCTTCATTGTCGAGCGCGCCGATCATCCTTTTGCGGCTCGCCCCGAACAGGATCGGGCAGCCGAGCGTGTGAAACAGCGCCAGCCCGTTGATCAGCGCCAGATTGTCGCTGACCCCCTTGCCGAAACCGAGCCCCGGATCGACGATGATCTTCGCCGGATCGACGCCCGCCGTAACGCACGCCGCGACGCGCTCGGCGAGCAGGTCGTAGACGTCGAAAAGCACATGGTCATAACCGCCGCCCTCATGCGGGTCGCTCTTCGCCGATGGCGCGTGCATCAGCACCACCGGGCAGTCCGCCTTGACGACGACCTCCATCGCGCGCTCGTCATAGCGGAGCGCCGAAATATCGTTGACGATGGTTGCGCCCGCCGCCAGCGCCGCCTCCATCACCGCCGCCTTGCGCGTGTCGATCGACACCGCGACGCCGCCTTTCGCCAGCCCTGCCACCGTCGCCTGGACGCGCTCGATCTCGTCGCCTTCCCAGACGAGCGGCGCGCCGGGCCGCGTCGATTCGCCCCCGACATCGACGATCGCCGCGCCCGCCGAGGCCATGGCGAAACCCGCGTCGATCGCCGCCGCGCCGTCGATCGTCTTGCCGCCGTCGGAGAAACTGTCGGGGGTGACGTTGAGGATGCCCATGAGCTGCGGTTCGTTCAAGCGCACGACGCGTTCGCCGAGGTGCAGCGCGCCGCGCGGGCGCAACACGCCCGTCCGCTGCTTGCCCGCCATTTCGACCAGGGGATCGGGCATCGCCGCGACCCAGTCGGCATATTCCGGAACCGTGACGATGGCCGATTTGACGACGCCCTTGTCGCGCAGGCTGATGTGCCAGGCGGCGAACCAGACCATAGAGTCGGCGATGCGCAGACAGGCGTCGTCGAGTTCGTGCGGGCGGTCGACAAAGCAGGTCGGGCGGCAATAGAGCCGCGCGCCGGGCGACGCGCTGCCGAGGTCGGGCTTGGTCAGTGGTGCAAACATCGCCCTCCCCCTATCCGTTCGTGCTGAGCTTGTCGAAGCACCGTTCTTCCTTAGCGCATCGAAGAAAAGGACGGCCCTTCGACAAGCTCAGGGCGAACGGGTTTAAAGAACCGAGGCTAAGCCTCGTTCGCCAGCAGCCAGTCCTGCCGCACCGCATCGATCACGCGCAGTTTTTTGCCGTCGTCGACATGCCAGAAGGTCCAGCCGTTGCAACTCGGGGCGCCCTGCAGGCCCGCGCCGACCTTGTGGATCGACCCGGCGGGCTGGCCCTCGCATTCGAGGCTGCCATCGACCCGCACGGTCGCTTTCCAGCGGCGCTTGGCGTCGGTCAGCACCGATCCCGGCGCGATCAGGCCGCCCTCGACCAAGGTCCCGAACGCCACCCGCGTCGCCGCCTGCGGCGCCATCATCGTCTTCACCGCGCTCTCGTCGAGCGGCAGCGCCATTTCGATGCGTTCCTTTGCCGCCGCGATATAATCATCCTCGCGCTCGATGCCGATGAAGTGGCGGCCGAGGCGCTTGGCGACCGCGCCGGTGGTGCCGGTGCCAAAGAAAGGATCGAGGATCACGTCGCCGGGGTTCGAACAGGCTAGCAGGATGCGATAGAGCAAGGCTTCGGGCTTCTGGGTCGGATGGACCTTGTGCCCACCCTTCTTCAGCCGTTCCTGCCCGGCGCAGATCGGGATCAGCCAGTCGCTGCGCATCTGCAATTCGTCGTTGAGCGTCTTCATCGCGCGATAGTTGAAGGTATATTTCGCCTTCTCGCCCATCGACGCCCAGATCAAGGTCTCATGCGCATTGGTGAAGCGCGTGCCCTTGAAATTGGGCATCGGGTTCGCCTTGCGCCACACCACGTCGTTGAGGATCCAGTAACCCCGATCCTGCAACGCCGCGCCGACGCGGAAAATATTATGATAGCTGCCGATCACCCAGATGCTGCCGCCGGGTTTCAATATGCGCTTCGCCTCGGCGAGCCAGGCGTGGGTGAAGCGGTCATAGGTGGCGAGGCTGTCGAACTTGTCCCATTCGTCGTTGACCGCATCGACCTGACTGCCGTCGGGGCGGTGGAGATCGCCGCCGAGCTGGAGGTTGTACGGCGGGTCGGCGAAGATCATGTCGACCGACGCGGCGGGCAGCGACCGCATCATCTCGACGCAATCGCCCTGCAGGATGCTGTCGAGCGGCAGCTCGACCGGCGGCGCTTTCGCCGCGCGTTGCTTCGCTGCGGGTGCCTTCACCCGTTCCATCACGCCCATGTTTTGCCCCTGTCCCGCATGAAAAGAAGGCCCTGATGAGTCCGGCAGAGTCCGCCGTCAAGCCCGGGATTCTAGGGATTCCGGGTGTCATAATGGTTAACGCTATGGGAACGAAACGAGTCCCACACAGCATATGGAGTCTCGGACGAATCGCGGACTCAACCGGTGGTGGTGTGGCGAAGAGGACTCAGTGGGGAAAAAAGATGCGAAACCTTCTCCCGTTGAGCGGAGAGGGACTAAATCCCCGGGTCAACCCCGGTCAGCTCGACCGACCGCGCCCAGAGCTCCTTCGCCAGCTTCGGATCGCGCGCGGTGCGCGTCGCGCGGGCGGGTCCCGAGCGCCCCGTTATTTCACCCAGCCCCTGCGGCCCCAGATAATCGCCGCCCTGCACATGCGCACCGGTCGCCGCCTGCAGCGTCGGCCAGGCGCCCTGCGCCGCGCTGTTGAAAAAGGGCGCCGCCAGCGGCGTCATCGTGCGCAAGGGCAGCGGCAAATGCCGCGTCAATTCGGTCAGCGCGACACCCGGATGGCACCCGATCGCCTGCGTCGAGCGTCCCGCCGCGCCCAGCCGCCGGTCGAGCTCGAACATATGGAGGAGGTTCGCGAGCTTGCTCGCCTGATAGCGTTGCCAGTTGTGATAGCTGCGGCTCGCCGACAGGTCGCTGAAATCGATCTCGCCGCCCTTGTGCGCGATGCTGCCGGTGATGACGATGCGGTCGTCGATATGCCGATGAACAAGGCCGGTGAAGGCGAAGGTGCCGAGGTGGTTGACCCCAAATTGCAACTCAAAGCCCTGTTTGGTCAGCGTTTTGGGCGGGATCATCACCCCGGCGTTGTTGACCAGCACATCGATGCGCGGGCCGGCCAGCACCGCCTCGGCCGCCTCCCGGATCTGGTCGAGGTCGGCAAGGTCGAGCGGCTGGAACGACAGCTCGGCGGCGGGCACGTCGGCGCGGATGCGGTCCATCGCCGCCTCGGCCTTGTCCGCGTCGCGGCACGCCAGCACCACATGCGCCCCCCGCGCCGCCAGCACGCGCGTCACCTCGAAACCCAGCCCGGCATTGGCGCCGGTCACCAGGATGCGGCGGCCCGTTTGCGCGCCGACGTCATCGGCCGTGAAACCCTTGCTCATCGCCGTCTCCCTTTACGGATTTGCGGTCAGACCAGCAGCCTTTGAGCGACCGGGGCAAAGCTGGTCCGATGGAGCGGCGTGGGACCCTGCTCACGCAGCGCCGCGAGATGCTGGGCGGTACCATAGCCCATGTTGGTTTCCCAGCCAAAGCCGGGAAAGTCGCGCGCCGCCGCAAGCATGAAGCGGTCGCGATGCTCCTTGGCGATGATGCTCGCGGCCGAAATGCACGCGTGCGACGCATCGCCGCCGATGATCGCGCGCGCCGTATAACGCCAGCGCGGCAACCGGTTGCCGTCGACCAGCACCTCGGTCGGTTCGACGCCGAGCGCCTCGACCGCGCGCGTCATCGCGAGGAAGGTCGCCTGCAAGATGTTGATGCGGTCGATCTCGGCGACGCTCGCCTCGCCGATGCCCCAGTGGCAGCGCGCCTTGATCTCGAGCTCGAGCGCGGCGCGGCGCTTGGCCGTCAGCTTCTTGCTGTCGTCGAGCCCGACGATCCCGCCCTCGCAGAGCAGCACCGCCGCCGCGACGACGGGACCCGCGAGCGGGCCGCGCCCGGCTTCGTCGACGCCGACGATCATCTTCTCCCCTCCCCTTCAGGGGAGGGGCCGGGGG
>NZ_JBOHHU010000087.1:0-18073 GCF_050725615.1 Sphingopyxis sp. | reverse complement strand
CCGCTGCACCCCGCAGCGGCCGGCGGCTTTTTCCAGGATCCGGCGCGGGACCTGCGCCAATCGACCGGACCGCACGGGAAAGGGACGCCGCCATGGAAACGAGCCTGTTGATCCGGCAACTGACCGAACAGCCGCTGATCCGCGACCTGCCCGTCGATGCGGCGCAGGCGGTGCTCGCGCTGCGCTACTGCATCCTCTGCCGCCGCAGCGAACGCGACCCGATGCCCGAACTCGAACGGCGTTGGGGCAATATCCTCGCGGCGCGGCGCTTTCGCCTGGTGGTCGAGGCGATCGGCCACAGCTGGCCCGACCCCTTCGCCGTCGCCCCGCCCTGCTGCCCAAGCGCCAGCTTCGACGAAAGCCTGCTCGCCGCGATGATCGGCGCCGCCGGCCGCCACGACCGCGCCCGGTTCGATGTGCTGACCGCCGAGATGCTCGGCGGCGACGCACGCGCGATGATTTTTGCGGCGCTCGAGAATTTCCTGCGGGCCAGGGCGCCGGGGCGGGTTTAGGCGCGATGCCCGAGGACGCCCGGCATCCTCCCAATGGCCGGGATGGGGTGGTAAGCGGACGTTGAGACTGAACCACGCCCTCCCCTTCAGGGGAGGGGCTTTATGGCCCCTAACGCCCTCCACTCAACGCCAGCCCCTATTTCCCCGCCTTGTCGCTCACCGCCTTGATCACCAGCGCCTTGTCGTCGGTGAGATAGCGTTTGGCGAGCGCCTGCAACTCGGCGGGGGTCGCCGCCTCGACTTCGGCGATGCTCTTGCGGCTGCGGTCGAGGCGGGCTTCCTTGCTCGTCGCGGCGGCCACATAGGGCAGCCAATAGCTGTTTTCCCGCCGCGCCTTGGTCATCGCCTCGACCATCGGCCGCCGCGCGCGGTCAAGCAGGTCGGCGTCGACCGGCGCGTCGCGCAATTCCTTCGCGATGCCGAGGATCGCGGCGCGGGTGGTCGCGATATCCTTATAATCGATATTGCTCGCGGCGAAGAGATGGCCATAGCCCGGGAAGTCGTCCGACAGGCTGGCGCCGGCGCCGGGGCTGTAGCTTTCGCCCAGCTTCTCGCGCAATTCCTCGGTCAGCATCAGCTGCATCACCCGCGACAGCAATTGCAACCGCATCGCTTCGGTGAGGTCGCTGTCGTCGCGGGCGGGCCAATAGATGCGCAGTTCGGCCTGTTCGGCGGGACCCTTGTGGATCAGCGTGCGTTCGCTGCGGTCCGTGGCATAGTCGCGGATGCGCGCGTCGGGGCGCGGATCGAAGGCCGGGCGGCGTTCGGGCAGCGCGCCAAAGGTCGCCGCGATCGCGTCGATCGCCGCCGCCTCGTCGATGTCGCCGACGACGCCGATCTCGATCGCGCCATGCGCGAAGCTGTCGGCGACCGCCGGTTTCAGGCTCGCCCAGTCGAGCGCCATCATCGTGTCGAGCGACGGGGTCACCGTGCGCGGATCATTGTTCGCGAGGATGCCCCCGGCGTCGCGACCGAGCACGGCGGCGGGCGTCGCGTCGTTCGCGGCATATTGCTGCGGCAGGAAGCGGCGGATCAGCGCGAGCCCGTCGGCGCGATAGCCCGGATGGGTCAGGAACGCCGCCATCAACTGCGCCTGCAGCTTGAAATCCTCGGGCGAGGTGCGCGCGGTGCCGCCGAAACTGTCGGTCGCGCTGCCGACGCTGCTGCTCACCGTCTTGCCGGCGAGGATCGTGCTGAGTTCGTCGCGGCTGTGCGCCTCGAGCCCGCCGAGGCTGATCGATCCGGCGAGCGCTACGCGGGTCGGGTCCGCCTTCGTCGACAACAGGCTGCCGCCGTCGATGCGCAGCCCCAGATAGACCGTGTCCTTCTGGAAATCGGTCTTCTTGATATTGAGCATGACATTATTGGCAAAGCGGATGCGGCGGATGCCCAGATCCTCGATGCGCTGGTCGCTGACGATCTTTCCGGGGGTGCCGAAGTCGGTGTAGGCGAAGGCGGCGCTCGTCGCGGCGGCGGGCGCGGCGACTGCGACCTGCTGCGACGTTTTCAGCGCCGCGAGGATCGCGTCGGTGCCACCGTCGATCGGCGTCTTGCTCGTCACCCGGACGAGCGGCGCGCCAAGGCCGGCGACGCGCTGCCGAAAGGCCGACGTGACCGCTGCGGCGCTGAGCGACGGCGCGACCGCGTCGAACAGGGCGAGCGAGGTTTCGGGACGGACGACGACAAAATCGCCCTTCGCCGCCTCGACCAGCACATCGGCGAGATTTTCGCTGCGCCGGGTATCGACCCCGGCGACCGCATTCTTCAGCGCGGTGCGGCGGTTGGCGAGCTGCTCGTCGACCTCTGCCTGGGTGAAGCCATGCTCGGCGGCGCGGCGCCATTCCTGCTCGATCAGCGCCTGCGCTTCGCGCCACGATCCGGTCTTGGCGGTCGCGCCGATGGTGACCTGGTCGAACACGTCCCAGCCGTTCGAGTCGCCGAAATAGCCCCCCAGGATCGGCGAATCCTCGGCGAGCGCGAGCTTGGCGAGGCGGCGGCTGAGGATCGCTTCGCCGATCCCCTCGGCCAGGTCTTTGGCGCGCTTGGCCTGGGTGTCGGGCAGTTTCACCCACGGTTTGAAGGCGGCGATTGTCACGCTGTCGGCGATCGCGGGATCGACGAAATCATCGGCCGCCGAAGCGCGCGCATAATCGACCGTGCCGATGTCGGGATCGGCGCCGGCGGGGCCGCGCCCCGTCCAGTCGGCAAAGCGCGCCTTGATCTTCGCCTCGACCGCAGCGGGATCGAAATCGCCGACCATCACCAAAGTCGCGCGTTCGGGGCGGTAATAGCGGTCATAGAGGTCGCGGATGCGCGCGGCGGGGGCCGACTGGATCACCTCGATCGTGCCGACGGGAATGCGGTCGGCGGCGATCATGCCCTTCATCTGGAAATCGAGCTGGTCGACCAGGCTGCGCAATTGATAGGTGTCGCGCGCGCGCCGTTCGGACAGGATGATGCCGCGTTCGCGGTTCACCGCCTCGGGGTCGATCTTCAATTCGCTCGCCGTCTCGCGCATCAGCATCAGGCCGGTGTCGATCAGATCGTCGGAGGCATTGGGCAGGTCGAGCTGATAGACGGTTTCGTCGAAGCCGGTCGAGGCATTGGTGTCGGCGCCAAAGGCGAGCCCCTTGCGCTCGAGCAGCTTGATCATCTCGCCCTCGGGCACGTTGGTCGACCCGTTGAACGCCATATGTTCGAGGAAATGCGCCAGTCCGCGCTGGTCGTCGGCCTCGGCGAAGCTGCCGACGTCGAAACGCAGCCGCAGCGACACGCTGTCCTTGGGCGTGCTGTTTTTCAGCAGCGCATATTTCATGCCGTTGGGCAGCACGCCGAAGACGATGTTCGGATCGACCGCCACGTCGCTTGGCGCAAAATTCCAGGCGCGCGCCGCGTCGCTTTGCGGATTCGCGGGCGCGGCAGCGGGGATCGGATCGGCGGTGCGTGCCGAACCGGCGGTGGCGATGAGCAGGACGAGGGGCGAAAGCGCGAGCGTGGCGCGCCGGATCGAGCGGGACTTCATCGCACCCGTCTGGCGACGGGGGCGAAGCGGGTCAAGCGGCGGCTATCCCGCCTGCGCCGCGCTTTCGACGGACGACATGGGATCGCGTTCGGCGGCCTTGGCGGCATAAACGGCGCGGTCGGCGATTTCGAACAGCTTTTTGGCGGTCGTGCCATGTTCGGGCCAGGTCGCGACGCCGATGCTGGCGCCGACATGGATCGTCGCCCCGTCGATGCGATAGGGCATGGCGAGTTCGCAGAGAATATGGCCCGAGAGCGAGGTGTCGAGCAGCGGCGACCCTGCGGGCACGAGGATCGCGAATTCGTCGCCGCCCTGACGCGCGACGATCGCCGCGCCGCCGCATGCATGACGCAGGCGCGCCGCGACTTCGCAGAGCAGGGCATCGCCGACGGCGTGACCATATTGGTCGTTCACCGGTTTGAACCCGTCGAGGTCGAGCAGCGCGATCGCAAAGCGCGTATCGGACTCGGCAGCGGCGATTTCCTGGTCGAGCCGGGCGTCGAGTTCGCGGCGGTTCCACAGGCCGGTCAGCGGGTCGGTATGCGCGAGATCGCGCATCTGTTGCTGGAGCTGGAGCAGGTCGATCAACTGGCTGTGCTGTTGCAGGATCATCCGCAGCAGGAAAACCGTGGCGACGAACAGGCTGGTGCCTGCGGCAATTTCGGGTGGGTTGCCCGACGTCAGCATCAGCAGCATGATCGGGACCAGCCCGATGCCGAGATTGACGAAGGTGGTGAAGCGGATCGACGACAGGCAATAAGCGGTCGCGAGCGACCCCATCGCCATGATCATCGCATAATAGCTGTGCGCCTCGGGCGGCGCGGCGAACCAGTTGATCACCGTCCACACGCTGCACATTAGCCCCATCGTGCCCGACAGCCAGGTCGATTCGACGATCATCCTCCTGGCGCGGCGCACGCTCATCCGCCGACCGCGATTGCGCCACAGGATCACGAAACCGAGCAGGCTGACCACCGCGAGGATGACCGGAAAACCGATGCGGATGAACGGATGCACCGTCGCCACCCCGCCATAGATGGCGGTCGGCGTCGTCGCCGCGAGGGTCAGGAACAGCATCGGGGTCAGCGTTTCGATGCGATTGGCGCGCAGCAACGCGACATCGTCGCGAATTGCTTGCGGAACCGGCGGGAACACCCGCGTCCGTAACCAGTGATAGACCCCCGTCATGGACAGCGGGATAGCAAGCGCAAGTAAAGCATCGGTTAAGGAACAGAATCCCCATTTTTCATCCGGCTAAGCGCGTAGCACGAAGCAAGGACTGGCAAAATATTAACCATGTTTTGCGATAGGCCGCTCCCGATACCGCATCATCGAGAGGGGAATAGGAGCATGTCTTTCCAGTCCACGCCCAAAGCCGCGTCGTCGTCGCCGGTCGCGCTCGCCGCCTTGCCGTCCGCCGCGCCCAGCCTGCCGCAGAACGACACGCCGGCGCAGAAGACCGCGCGCGCCGCGCAGCTCGTCCTGTCGCAAAGCGTCTATGTGTGGACGACCGATATTCCGACCCTGCCCGGCCTGCCGCTCGCGGCATCGGTGCCCGCGAGCAACGAGCCGACGATTCCCTGGGGCCTGACGCTGATCGGCATCCTGCTGGCGATCGCGCGCAACGCGCTGACGGTGAAGCTCGGCGGCGTCGACAAGGGCGAACTCGACACGCCGCGCACGCAGTATGAAACCGCGCTCGCGCAATGCGATGCGATCGAGGCGTCGGCGGCAAAACTGGCCGCGCAGCATGGCGTCCACCAGGGCGGCAATATTGTCGAGCGCGTCGTCGGCGACATCGAAGCCGCGGTCGAAGCCGCCGAGCACGACATGCATGTCGCGCTGCTCACCGGTTACAAGGATGCGCTGAAGGACATGATCGCGCTGACCGATGCGGAAGCCGCCGGCCTGGGCGGCGGCACGCCGCGCACGCTCGACGCCTATCGCGCGCTGTTCGACACGCTGCCGGTTCCCGGCATCGCCTATACTTTCCAGGACGACACCGAGTTCGCGCGGCTGCGCGTCGCGGGGCCGAACAATATGCTGATCGCCGGCATCACCGCGATCCCCGCCAATTTCCCGATCACCGACGCGCAATATGCGTCGGTGGTGAATGGCGACACGCTGTCCGACGCGTTGCTCGCGGGACGCCTTTTCCTGCTCGACTATCAGGAGCTGTCGGTGCTGACCGCCGGCACCTATGGCAGTGACCAGAAATATGTCAGCCAGCCGATGGCATTGTTCGCGGTGCCGCCGGGCGGGTCGTCGCTGGTGCCGGTCGCGATCCAGTGCGGGCAGGACGCGGCGAGCGGCCCGATCTTCACGCCTTCGGTGGTCGCCGACGACCAATGGGGCTGGGAAATGGCGAAGCTGGTCGTGCAGGTCGCCGACGGCAATTATCACGAACTCTTCACCCATCTCGCGCGCACGCATCTGGTGATCGAGGCCTTTGCCGTCGCCACCCATCGTCACCTCGCCGAAGTGCATCCGCTGTGGGCGCTGCTCGTCCCGCATTTCGAGGGGACATTGTTCATCAACGATCAGGCGGCGACGTCGCTGATCGCGGCGGGCGGCCCGATCGATCATATTTTCGCCGGCACGATCACCTCGAGCCAGCTCGCGGCGGTCGACGACCGGCTGGCGTTCGATTTCTATGGCAAGATGCTGCCCGCCGACCTCGCCGCACGCGGCGTCGGCACCGGCTCGACGCTCGCCGACTATCCGTACCGCGACGACGCCTTGCTCGTATGGGGCGCGATCCACGGCTGGGCCAAGGCCTATGTCGAACATTATTACACCAGCGACGCCGATGTCACCGGCGACACCGAACTCGCCGCCTGGACCGCGACGCTGGTCGGCGAGGCGCAGATCAAGGGGTTCGACGCGATCGCCACGCGCGCGCAGCTCGTCGACGTCTGCACGATGGTGATGTTTACCGCGAGCGCGCAACATGCGGCGGTCAATTTCCCGCAGAAAAGCATCTTGGCCTTTGCCCCCGCCGTCACCGGTGCGGCCTGGCAGGCGCCGCCGGCCGCGCAGGCAGGTCAGGACAAGGCCGCATGGCTGGCGACGCTGCCGCCGGTGGCATTGGCGCTCGAACAGCTCAACACGCTCGAACTGCTGGGGTCGCTCTATTACCGCCCGCTCGGCCAGTATCTGAGCAACGCCTACCCCTATCCGACCTGGTTCCAGGACCCGGCGGTGACCGCGCCCGGCGGGCCGCTCGCGGCGTTCCAGACCGCGCTTACCGGGGTCGAGGCCGAAATCGTCGCGCGCAATGCCGAGCGGATGCAGCCCTACACCTACCTGCAGCCGAGCCTGATCCCGACGAGCATCAATATCTAGCGTGGGATAAAATCAACCGTTCGCATCGAGCGAAGTCGAGATGCCCCTGGGGGCGGGGCCCAGCCTCTGGGTGTCTCGACTTGGCTCGACACGAACGGGATTTAGGATTTACGCCGGGCAGCCTCAGCTGCCCTTTTTCTTCCGGTGGCTTTCCAGGTCGAGCACCGCATTGTCGACGCCTTCGGGCAGCAGGCCGAGCCGGCGCGCGACTTCCTGATAGGCTTCGACTTCGCCGCCTAGGTCGCGGCGGAAGCGGTCCTTGTCGAGCTTTTCGTTGGTGGTCATGTCCCACAGGCGGCAGCCGTCGGGGCTGATCTCGTCGGCAAGGATGATGCGGCTGAAATCGCCGTCGTAAAGCCGGCCGAATTCGAGCTTGAAGTCGATCAGGCGGATGCCGACCGCAGCGAACATACCCGACATGAAGTCGTTGATGCGGATCGCCATGTCCTGGATGTCGTGCAATTCTTCCTGGCTGCACCAGTTGAAGCAGGCGATATGCTCCTCGGCGACGAGCGGATCGCCGAGCGCATCGTCCTTGTAGCAATATTCGATCAGGGTGCGGGGGAGCTGCGTCCCCTCCTCGATCCCGAGGCGCTTCGACAGCGTGCCGGCGGCGACGTTGCGCACGATCACCTCGATCGGCACGATCTCGACCTGGCGGATCAGCTGCTCGCGCATGTTGAGGCGGCGGATGAAATGATGCGGGACGCCGATGTTGCCGAGCAGGGTGAAGACATGCTCCGAAATCCGGTTGTTGAGCACGCCCTTACCGCTGATCGTGCCCTTTTTCTGGGCGTTGAACGCGGTCGCGTCATCCTTGAAATATTGGATCAGCGTGCCCGGTTCGGGGCCTTCATAGAGGATCTTGGCTTTGCCTTCGTAGATCTGGCGGCGACGGGCCATGGGCGGGTGCTTTCCTTGACGTCCAAATAGCTGGCCCCGGCGAATGCGACTCATAAGAGGCGCGGCGCCGGGGCGGTTCGGGCGCCTATAGCGGCAAAGGTCGGGCGCGTCATCCCCGGGGTTTCGGGACGGCCGACGACCCACCGTACCTTTACGCTTACGTAAACTAGAGCTTGCCTTCCTCCGCATCCCTTGCGACCCTAGCGGCAACCACAAGGAGAGAGACATGAGCTTCGACCAGATTCGCCTCGACCGGCATGAGGGCATCGCGCTGCTGACTTTGTACCGGCCCGACCGGATGAACGCCTTCACCACCGAAATGATGACCGAGATCGTCGCCGCGCTCGACGAATGCGATGCCGACGACGGGGTGCGCGCGGTGATCTTCACCGGCCATGGCGACCGCGCCTATTGCGCGGGGGCGGACCTCGGCGCGGGCGGATCGACCTTCGATTATGACAAGCGCACCGACAAGGCCGCGTTGCTGCCCGAGGGCATCCCGGCGAGCCCGGTCGCCGAGGACGGCACCATCGACTGGTCGCATCCGCTGATCCGCGACGGCGGCGGGCGCGTGTCGATGCGGATTTTCGAATGCAAGAAGCCGGTGCTCGGCGCGATCAACGGCGCCGCCGTCGGCATCGGCGCGACGATGACGCTGTCGATGGACGCGCGCCTCGCGAGCGACACCGCGCGCTATGGCTTCGTCTTCGCGCGCCGCGGCATCGTGCCCGAGGCGGCGTCGAGCTGGTTCCTGCCGCGCCTCGTCGGCATCCAGACCGCGCTCGACTGGTGCTATTCGGGGCGGCTGGTCCCCGCCGCCGAAGCGCATGAGAAAGGCCTCGTCCAGTCGGTCCATGCCCCCGGCGAACTCGTCGACGCCGCGATCGCCAAGGCGCGCGAACTGACCGCCGACAGCGCGCCGGTGTCGGTCGCGCTGACGCGTCACATGATGTGGCGGATGCTCGGCGCCCCGCACCCGATGAGCGCGCACCGCTGGGACAGCCGGGTGATCTTCTCGCGCGGGCGCAGCCCCGACGCGGCCGAGGGGGTGACGAGCTTCCTCGAAAAGCGCGAACCCAATTTCACCGCGAGCGTGGCGAAGGATTATCCCTCGTTCGGCGAGTTCGAGGATGCGCCGCCGTATAAATAACGCCGTCGTCCCCGCGAAGGCGGGGGCCGCCGGAGATGTTGCTCAACGCCGTGTTTGATCGACAACGGCCCCCGCCTTCGCGGGGGCGACGATTTGTCAAACCATGTCGTACATCCGTTTCCCGCGCCGCACCGTCATGCTGTGCGTATCTTTCAGCGCCAGCGACCGGGTGCGGATCGTCTCGACGCTGTGCCAATTGGCGGTGACCTTGTCGCGGGTCATCGCCACCGACACATAACCGCGATCGCGGGTGTTCGCCCATTTGAGCTGCGGCGACGATCCGAGCAGCGCCGCCACGCGCGTCTCTTCGGAAATGCCGGGGGTGTAATTTTCGAAACCCGGCGAGGTGACGCTGTGACCGCCGATCTCGATCCCGGCGGGCTTGCCGCCTTCGCTGAGGTCGAAAGCCCAGCCATTGTGGCTGTCGCCCGACAGGGTGACGAAATCGGCGTCGGCCCGCTGCGCCGCAGCCAGCAGGCGCGCCCGCGCGGCGGGATAGCCGTCCCAGCCGTCGAGATTGAGCGGCAGCCCGGCCTTGGCGGCGAGCTGCGCCGCCTCGACGCGGCGGCGGACCTCGTCGGTCATATTGGCGCCGAACCAGTCCCGCGCCTGCGGCGGGGTGAACAGACTGCCCATCACGATCTGCTGCGCGCAGACCTGCCAGCGCGTGCCGGCTTTCGTCGAGGCGGCGAGGCCGTCGAACAGCCATTTCTCCTGCTCGGCGCCCATCAACTGGCGCGCGGGATCGCGATAGGCGCCCGCGGCATAGGCTTTCAGCGCGGCGGCGGAATCGCTCTGGCCGCGAATGATATCCTCGACCTCGACCTGCTTGTCGCGCCCGGTGATTCGCGTTTCGGGCAGGAAGATCGTCGCAAGGTCGCCGACCTGATAATGGCGCCAGCGGCTGTCGGCGACGGGCATCCATTCGCGATAAGCGCGCTCGGCGGCGGCGGCGCGCACCGTCCAGTCGCCCTCGTCGGCATCGTGATTTTCGGCGCCGCCCTTCCATGTGTCGTTGGCGAATTCATGGTCGTCCCATTGCGCGATCATCGGGAACAGCTGGTGCAGGCGCGCGAGGTCGGGGTCGCTGCGATAGGCGGCATAACGCAGCCGGTAATCGGCGAGGCTGACGATCTCGTGATCGGGCTGGACCAGCCGCCCCGCCACCGCCAGCTTGGCCGAGGGATAACGGCCCGGGGCATATTCATAGAGATAGTCGCCGACATGGACGACCAGATCGATGTCCTGCCGCGCGGCGGCGTGACCATAAGCGTTGAACCAGCCGAACGGCAGGTTGGAGCAGGAGACGAGCGCCAGGTTGAAGGCGCTGGTCGGCCCCTGCGGCAGCGTGCGGGTGCGGCCGGTCAGCGATGCGGTGCCGTCGGGGGCAAGGAAGCGATAGAAATACCAGCGACCGGGTTCGAGCCCGTCGACGGTGATCTTGGCGATATGGTCGCGCTCGCCGGTCGCGGTGACGCTGCCGCCGCCGGCGATGCGCGCGAAGTCGGCGCTTTCGGAGAGTTCGGCGGTCAGCACGCTGTCGTTCGCGGCGGCATAGCGCGTCCACAGCAGCACCGAATTGGGCCCGGGTTCCCCGCTCGCGACGCCATGGGTGAAACCCTGCGCCATCATCGCATGGGCAGCGCCGGGAAGCGACAGCGCCGCGATCCCCGCAGTGCCGAGCTTGATGAGCAGGCGGCGGTCCATTTCGCCCCAGAGATGATGCATGGCAGTCTCCCTTTTCTTGGCCGCTCTTTGCTCCGGCTTTATGACGATTTGGCGCGCTAGCCCATGACCCCGAGGGCGAGCAGCAGCAGCATGAAAGTGATCACCGAAAACAGGCTGAACAAGAGGAGCAGGCTGGTCCGCACCAGCGCCCCGAACCGCGACGAGCGATAGGCGCCGCGCAGCTGGCGATACATGTGAAAGGGCACATAGAACATCGCCGCGAAGGTCGCGATCTCGCCAATCACGGTCAGGTTGATCAGCCGCACGACGACGAACAGCAGCAGCATGAACGAAATCGAATAGGTGACGAAGACGAAATGGTCGTAGGTGTGGAAGCGGCGGCTGAACGGATAGAGCAGCCACATGAAGGGCAGCGACAGCGGGATCAGCGCCCAGGCGAATTTATAGGCGTTGGCCTGCAATTTATAGAGCAGCAGGCCGGGGTTGGCGTTCGCCTTTTCAAAACCATGATCGATGAAGGCCACCCCGGTATCGACCTTTGTGCGGGCGAGGAAATCGACGCCGGTCATCATCTGGTCGGCGGGATTTTCCAGCACCGGCGGTCCCTTGTCGCGCTCTGCCTTGGTCATCGGGCGCGCGATGCCGAAATAGTCGGCGGTCCGGTGCAGCGATTCGCGCTCCTGTTCGAGTTCGCGCCGTTTGGCGGACGCCAGATCCTTTCGCGCCAGCTGCGAATCGATCGCCGCGACTTCCTCATGAAACCGGGTCGCGATCGCGTTCGACTGCGTCTGGTTGGCCGCGGCCTTGGCGATCCCTTCGCCAACCCCGCCGCCGCTGCCGACCATCGCCAGCACCGCATAGGTCAGGAACACCGCGAACAGGAACAGCGCCAGCGGCGAGATGAAACTGGCGCGTTCGCCGTGAATATAGCGGCGCGTCAGGTCGCCCGGACGCCAGGCGAGCAGCGGCAGCGTGTTCCAGATCTTGCCTTCGAAATGAAAGATCGCATGGACCAGATCATGCCCGATCGCGCCGAAACTGCGGTGGACGTCGGCGCGCTGGCCGCAATGGTGGCAGTGCGACCCGACAAGGCTGGTGCCGCAATTCAGGCAGCGCGTGCCCGCATGCGCGTCCGGGCCGCCGTGTCGCGGCTCGACCGCGCGCGCCGCCAGTCCTGCGGTCACCGCCGCCCCGATGCCTTCGATGTCCCCGCTCATGCCGCCCTAGGTAGCAGCGCGCGCCGTCGGCGCAACGGAGACTTTCACGCCCGGCGCAAAGCGTGATAGGGCGCGCGCATGACTGCCAAGGCCCACACCCTGTCCGCCGTGCCCGACCCCGACGCGCTGATCGCCGACATGGGCGCGCGCGCGCGCGCCGCCGCAAAGCTGCTCGCGGTTGCTCCGACGGCGACCAAGGCGGCGGCCCTCCACGCGGCGGCCGACCAGTTGCGCATTCGCGCCGACGCGATCCTCGACGCCAACCGGCGCGACATGGCGGACGGCCGCGCGGCGGGACTGTCGGCCGCGATGCTCGACCGGCTGCGGCTCGACGACGGGCGGCTGAACGGAATCGCCAGCGCGGTCGAAGCGGTCGCGGCGCTCGCCGATCCCGTCGGCAGCGAAATCGACCGCAGCGTCCGCCCCAACGGCATGGCGCTCAGCCGCGTGCGCGTGCCGCTCGGCGTCGTCGGCATCATCTATGAAAGCCGGCCCAATGTGACCGCCGACGCGGCCGTCCTCGGGCTGATGGCGGGCAATGCCGTGATCCTGCGCGGCGGCAGCGAGGCGGTGCACAGCAACCGCGCCATTCACGCCGCGCTCGCGGCGGGCCTCGCCAAGACCGGGCTGCCCGCCGACGCGGTGCAACTGGTGCCGGTGCAGGACCGCGCGGCGGTCGGCGCGATGCTGCGCGCGCAGGGCCTGATCGACATCATCATCCCGCGTGGCGGCAAGAGCCTCGTCGCGCGGGTGCAGGACGAGGCGCGCGTTCCCGTGCTCGCGCATCTCGACGGGATCAACCATCTCTATATCGACGGCGCCGCCGACCCCGCCAAGGCGGTGGCGCTCGCGGTCAACGCCAAGATGCGCCGCACCGGCGTCTGCGGCGCGACCGAGACGATCCTGATCGACCGCGCCTATCCCGCGCCGCTCGCCATTATCGACGCGCTGGTCGCGGCGGGGTGCGAGGTGCGCGGCGACAAGAACGTGGTGGGGCTCAGCCCGCACGTCACCCCCGCCAGCGCGAACGACTGGGATTGCGAATATCTCGACGCGATCGTCTCGGTCGCGATGGTCGATGGCCTCAAGGGCGCGCTCGCGCATATCGACGCGCATTCGAGCAAGCACACCGACGCCGTCGTCACCGAGGATGCCGCTGTGGCCGAACGCTTCCTGTCCGAGGTCGACAGCGCGATCGTGATGCACAACGCCTCGACCCAATTCGCCGACGGCGGCGAATTCGGGCTGGGGGCGGAGATCGGCATTGCAACGGGGCGGTTGCACGCGCGCGGCCCGGTCGCGCTCGAAGGGCTCACCACCTATAAATGGCTGGTGCGCGGGAGCGGCCAGACGCGTCCTTGAGTCATTTGTATACAAGTGATACACGGGCTACATGACCAAGCACGCTGTCATCTCCGCCCGTATCGACGCCGATCTTCTTGCCAAGCTGGATCGGATCGCCGCGTTTAACGAGCGCAGCCGCGCTTGGGTGATCAGCCGCCTTCTTGAAAGCGCTGCGACGAAGGAATTGGAGTTCGTCGATTTCATTCAGGTCGGACTGGATGACATTGCGGCGGGCCGCGTCGTCCCACACGAGCAGGTGGTCGCGGAAATCGAGGCCCGGATCGCAGGGCGCAAGGCGGCCTGATGCGGCTACAATGGGCGGAAACCGCCCACGAAGAACTTTTTCGGACCGCCGATTTTCTGGACGCCGAAGGTATCGGCTCAAGCACGCCTATGCTGGAAGCGGTCCTTGCCGCAACCAGCCTCTTAGTTCAGCACCCCCAAGCCGGCCCGGCGATCTTGGGATCGCGAATCCGGAAATGGCCTGTCGCCGACCATCCCTTCTTGCTGCTGTACGAAGTCGATAGACACGGGATCACTGTTGTGCGCTTCGTCCACAACCGCAGCGACTGGCAGAGCCTCCTGTGATCCCCACCGGCCTCCTCGGCGGCAGCTTCAATCCCGCGCATGGCGGGCATCGCGCGATCAGCCTGAACGCGATCGAAGCGCTCGATCTCGACGAACTGTGGTGGCTGGTCTCCCCGGGCAATCCGCTCAAGCCCGCGAAGGGCATGGCGCCGCTTCCCGCGCGGCTCGGATCGGCGCAGCGCGCGGCGCGGCGCTCGCCGATTCGCGCCACCGCGATCGAGGCCGAACTCGGCACGCGCTACACCGTCGACACGCTCAAAAAACTGGTCCGCCGCTACCCCAATCGGCGGTTCATCTGGATCATGGGCGCCGACAATCTCGCCCAATTGCCCCAATGGCGCGACTGGCGGGGGATCGCGCGGTTGATGCCGATTGCGGTTATCGCGCGTCCGGGCTATAATGGCCGCACCCATGCTGCAAAGGCGATGGGTTGGCTTCGGCGCTTCGTCCGGCCCGCGGACCAGAAACTTCACTGGACGGACTGGAGACCGCCTGCCCTCGTGTTCCTGCGATTTTCGCCCGATGTGCGATCCGCAACTGCAATACGGCAGGCCAATCCCCGCTGGTTCGAGAGCTATGCTGGCCGCGCGCTGCGCGACCCGCTGACGCATTCGCGCCTGGCACCGGACGAAAGGAATGAAAAAGCTTGATAGCCGCCAGTAAGGATGCCGCGCCCGGCGCCGCACCGAATGACAGCGTGGACGCCCTCCACGCGCTGATCCTCCACCAGCTCGACGAGGATCAGGCCCAGGAAACCATCTCCATCCCGCTCGCCGGCAAGAGCAGCATCGCCGACCATATGGTCATCGCGAGCGGCCGGTCGACGCGCCATGTCTCGGCGATCGCCGACAAGCTGGCGCAGCGGATCAAGCAGGAAGCCGGCCGTCTCGTCCGCGTCGAAGGTCTGCCCAACGCCGATTGGGTGCTGATCGATGCCGGCGACGTCATCGTCCACCTGTTCCGTCCCGAAGTGCGCAGCTTCTATAATCTCGAACGCATGTGGTCGTTCGGCGACGCGCCGCCGGTTGCCGCAGTAAATTGACGCCTCTGCCTCGCTCGGGCTAGGCGAGGCGTCATGCTGTTGCACATCATCGCGCGGGGACGCATCGGCCGATCTCCGGAGGCCGAACTCGTCGGCCGCTACATGAAGCGCGTGACCTGGCCGCACAAGATCAGCGAATTGCCCGACACCGGCGGCAAAATGCCCGCCACCGCTCCCGGCAGCCGCACCATCCTGCTCGACGAAACGGGCGAGCAGATCACCTCCCTCGACCTAGCAAAACTCCTCGAACGCTGGCGCGACGATGGCGTGCGCGAGGCGCGCTTCTGCCTGGGCGCCGCCGATGGCTTCACCCCCGACGAGCGCAAGCAGGCCGACAAGGCGATCGCCTTCGGCCGCGCGACCTGGCCGCATCTGATGGCGCGCGCAATGCTCGCCGAACAATTGTGGCGCGCCACCAGCATCATCGCCGGCCACCCCTATCACCGCGAGGGCCAGCAATGAGACGCGCCTTCGCCCTGCCCGCGCTGCTGCTGGCGCTCGCCGGCGGCGCGCTCGCGGTAGCGCAGAACGACGTCTTCGACCCCGAAGCGATCGCCGCGCAGGAACGCCAGCAACTGATCAGCGCCAAGGAACAATCGGCCGAAGCGCTGTCGCGCAGCGCCGCGCTGGAGGCGCAGGCGGCAGCGGCCACCGACGCCGCCGACCGGCTGAAGAAACGTAGCGCCGCGCTCGCCGCACGCATCCAGTCGGCCGAAGCCGACATCAGCGCCGGCGAAGCGCGGGTCGCGCTCGTCGGCCGCCGCCTGTCCGAACAACAGGCGCGGCTCGCCGAACAGCAGCAGCCGCTGCTCGAACTCACCGCCTCGCTCCAGCAACTGTCGCGCCAGCCGCCGGTGACCGTGCTCGCGCAGCCGGGATCGCTGACCGACATGGTTCATGCCCGCGCGGTACTCGACGCGGTGATGCCGGTGATCGAACGCCGCACCGCCGGGGTGCGCCGCGAACTCGCCGGCCTGCGCGCGACGCGCCAGCAACAGTCGGTCGCGCTCGCGGCGCTGGCCGCGAGCAAGAAGCAGCTGGCGGCGCGGCGCGACGAACTGACCCGGCTCGAGAATGAAGGCCGGCTGCGCTCGCGCGACCTGATGAGCAGCGCGCGGCTCGAGGCCGACCGCGCGCTCGGGCTCGGCGAGAAAGCGCGCGACATCGTCGAGCTGATGGACACGCTGGAGGCCGACAGCGGCGTGCGCGCCGAACTGGCGCAGCTGGCGGGACCGGTCCAGCGCCCGACCAATCCGGTGAGCGGCACCCCCGCTTCGGCCGCACCCGCCACCGAGGAAGCCGAGCTGGCGCGCGGGGCGTACCGCCTGCCCGTCGTCGGGCGGATCGTCGCAGGGCTGGGCGAAGTCGACGACAGCGGGGTGCGCTCGCGCGGCATCACCATCGTCGCGCGGCCCGGCGGCCAGGTCGTCGCGCCCGCCCCCGGGCGGGTCAGCTTTGCCGGCGATTATCGCGGCTATGGCAAGATCGTCATCATCGACCATGGCGGCGGCTGGACCTCGCTGCTCACCGGGATGATCGGCCTGTCGGCGAGTGTCGGCGACACGCTGGATGCGGGGGCGCCGATCGGCCGCGCGGGCGCCGACGACGCGCATATCACGGTCGAATTGCGCCGCGCCGGACGCCCGGTCGATATCGCCCAGATGCTCGGCTGAGCGCCGCCGTTAACCCGCCGTTCGGGTGCTGGCCGGTATGGAGAGGCATCGCTTGACGCCCCGATGAATGCATAGGAATATGACGGACCGGGGATTACAGGCGCAGACTCCGCCAAGGCTGAAAGACAACCATGACCGAACCGACCAAGACTCCCGTCTCCTCCAGGCAGCGTTTCGCGCTGTGGCAGGGTGCCGCCGCGCTGAGTACGCTCGCGCTGGTGCCACTGGCGACGGGTGCGATGGCGACCGTCGACACCGCGACGACCGACGAGATTTCGCGCTTCATGGACGTGTTCCTGGAGGTGCGGTCGAACTATGTCGAGCCGGTCGACGATTCGAAACTGATCGAAGGCGCGATCAACGGCATGCTCGCCAGCCTCGACCCGCATTCGGGCTATCTCGACAAGCGCGACTTCGCGAACCTGCGCACCCAGACCGACGGCGAATATGGCGGCCTCGGCCTGTCGGTGACGATGGAAGACGGCGTCGTGAAGGTGATCGCACCGACCGCCGATACCCCGGCAGCCAAGGCCGGGATCAAGGCCGGCGACTATATCACCCACATCAACAAGGAGCTGATCTTCGGCCTGACGCTCGACGAAGCGGTCGAGCAGATGCGCGGCAAGCCCGGAACCAAGATCGACATCACCGTCGTGCGCGAAGGCCAGGACAAGCCGCTCGAACTCACCCTGACGCGCGAGATCATCGACCTGAAACCGGTGAAATGGGAAGTGAAGGGTGACGTCGGCGTGCTGACCGTCGCCAGCTTCTCGGCCGATGCGACCACCGACCTCAAGGCCGCGATGCTGTCGGTCGAAAAATCGCTGGGCCGCAAACCGCGCGGCTGGATCCTCGATCTCCGCTCGAACCCCGGCGGGCTGCTCGACGAAGCCGTCGGGATCAGCGACCTGTTCCTCGAACGCGGCGAGATCGTCTCGCAGCGCGGCCGCCGCAAGGGCGACATCGAACGCTATTTCGCCGAACCCGGCGACGTCGCGGGCGGCGCGCCGGTGATCGTGCTGATCGACGCCGGCTCGGCCTCGGCCTCCGAAATCGTCGCGGGCGCGCTGCAGGATCAGCATCGCGCGGTGATCATGGGCGAACGCAGCTTCGGCAAGGGTTCGGTGCAGACGGTCTTGCCGTTGACCGACACCACCGCGCTGCGCCTGACCACGGCGCGCTATTACACCCCGTCGGGCCGCAGCGTGCAGGAAGGCGGGATCGACCCCGACATCCGCGTGCCGCAGCTGTCCGACCCCGATTACAAGGACCGCCCGCGCTTCCGCGAAAGCGATTTGCGCCGCCACCTGATCAACGAGAAGAAGGTCGACAACAGCCTGCTCGAAAAGGACGAAAAGGACGATCCGCGCTTCACCGCGACCGCCGAAGAGCTGAAGGCCAAGGGCATCGAGGATTTCCAGCTGAACTATGCGCTGCAGACGATCGGCCGGATCAACCCCGCCGCGCGCATGGCGCAGGGTACGCCGGCCGCCAAGGCGCCCGCCAAGCCGGTGCGTCGCAACTAGGCGGCGGACGGAATCATTCCCTCACCGTAGCCCTGAGCCTGTCGAAGGGCGCTTCTCGGATA
>NZ_JBOHHU010000086.1:0-18140 GCF_050725615.1 Sphingopyxis sp. | reverse complement strand
CTCGGTGAAGCGCCCTTCGACAAGCTCAGGGCTACGGCTTTAAGCGCCTCCGAAAGCTCAGCGCGCCAGCGCGAGCAGCGGGCGGCCTTCATTGAGATTGGCGAGCGCGGTGCGCGCGGCCCAGCGCGAATCGACATAGCGGCCGCTGGCCAGTTCCAGATCGTAGCGGATCGGGCTGTCGACGGCGGCATTGTAAGCGGCGGCGGCGTCCTCGGTCCGACCGAGGCGGGCATAAGCGGTGCCGAGGTTGATCAGCCGCGAGGGGTCGCGGGCATCGACGTCGCTCGCGCCGGTGAGCTTGGCGACCGCCGCGCGATTGTCGCCGGCCTTGAGCTCGGCATAGGCGACCGGCAGGAGCTGCGAATCGGCCTGCGGGCCGGTGACGACGATGATCGATTGGGCCGCGGCAGGCGTTGCGAAGGCCAACGCGATGACCGGCAGCAGGATTTTTTTCATCTTTGTATCTCCCCGTAACTTGGGGTGATTTTCTGCCTGCTTCGCACAAAAGTCAATATTTTCAGCCGTTTGTAACATTGCTGTCACAAAAGCCGATTATTCTAATCGCAAGTCGCATTATAAGTCAGGATTTTCAGAATCTTGGGCGGGGCGACTCGCTGTCACATCGGCGGCGGGCCGATTGTCACAATTGCGCCGGTCGAAATTTTTTTCGCGAGGCCGCGCGATTTTGCGCGCCTCGATTCGCGCCCGCGCGTCGTCGGCGGATGCCCCCGGACTTGCGATATAAAGAAAAGTTTATATTTGATCGGAAGGGCGCTTTGAGCTAGGGCGCGCAACATAATTTCGTGACCGCTCGCCTGCGGTCGGACTCGTCAGACTGGAGAAAAGCCGTGGCCACTCTTGCCGCCGACACCCGTGATTATGTGATTGCCGACATCGGCCTCGCCGATTTCGGGCGCAAGGAAATCAACATCGCCGAAACCGAAATGCCGGGCCTGATGGCGCTGCGCAGCGAGTTCGGCGCGGCGCAGCCGCTGAAGGGTGCGAAGATCGTCGGGTCGCTGCACATGACGATCCAGACCGCGGTGCTGATCGAGACGCTGACCGCGCTCGGCGCCGAAGTGCGGTGGGCGACGTGCAACATCTTCTCGACCCAGGACCATGCCGCCGCCGCGATCGCCGCGTCGGGCGTGCCGGTGTTCGCGGTGAAGGGCGAAAGCCTCGCCGATTATTGGGACTATGTCGGCCGCATCTTCGACTGGGGCGTCGAGGACGGCACGACCTGCAACCTGATCCTCGACGATGGCGGCGACGCCACGATGTTCGCGCTGTGGGGCGCGAAGCTCGAGGCCGGGCAGGAAATGCCGGCGCCCGAGAATGAAGAAGAGATCGAAATGCAGCGCGCGCTGAAGGCGTTTGTCGCCGCGAACCCCGGCTACCTGACCAAGACGGTCAAGGCGATCAAGGGCGTGTCCGAAGAAACGACGACCGGCGTCCACCGCCTGTACCACATCGCCAAGAAGGGCGAGCTGCCCTTCCCCGCGATCAACGTCAACGACAGCGTCACCAAGTCGAAGTTCGACAATCTTTATGGCTGCAAGGAGTCGCTGGTCGACGCGATCCGCCGCGGCACCGACGTGATGCTGGCGGGCAAGGTCGCGACCGTCGCCGGCTTCGGCGACGTCGGCAAGGGTTCGGCGCAGTCGCTCCGCAACGGCGGCGCGCGCGTCCTCGTGACCGAAATCGACCCGATCTGCGCGCTGCAGGCGGCGATGGAAGGCTTCGAGGTCGTGACGATGGACGAAGCCGTCCAGCGTTCGGACATCTTCGTCACCGCGACGGGCAACGCCGACGTCATCACCGCCGAGCATATGGCGGGCATGAAGAATATGGCGATCGTCTGCAACATCGGCCACTTCGACAGCGAGATCCAGATCGCGGCGCTCGCCAATTACAAGTGGACCGAAGTCAAGCCGCAGGTCGACCTCGTCGAATTCCCCGACGGCAAGCAGATCATCATCCTGTCGAAGGGCCGCCTGGTGAACCTCGGCAATGCAACGGGCCACCCGAGCTTCGTGATGTCGGCGAGCTTCACCAACCAGACGCTGGCGCAGATCGAGCTGTGGACCCGCAGCGAGCAGTATCAGAACGACGTCTATGTCCTGCCCAAGCACCTCGACGAAAAGGTCGCGGCGCTGCACCTCGACAAGCTGGGCGTGAAACTGAGCCAGCTGAGCCAGAAGCAGGCCGACTATATCGGCGTGCCGGTGGCCGGGCCGTTCAAGCCTGACCATTATCGCTATTGATCGATAGCGATGACGACAAAATGGGGCGCGCCGGGCAACCGGACGCGCCCTTTTTTTTGTGCATGGACTTATGCGGGGGCGAGGTCGCCGAGCGCATGTTTGAGCGGGCCCAACCAGGGTTCGTAATCGCGCCAACGATCGACCGCATCGCTGTTGATCGGGCGCCGCACCTGTTCGGAACTTGCGGTGCGCACCGGCCGGTCATTTTCGTGGAAGCGCAGGCACGCCGGGTCGAAGGGAAGACCGATATGGTCGAGGAGGGCGCGGATCTCGCGCTCGGGGTCCGCAATCAGCGCCTCATGCTGGACGCGCCACACATGCGCGGGCAGCGCCGCGTCGAAATGGGCGAGCAGGCGGACATAGTCGCGATAATAATGACCCATGTCGGTCAGCGAATAGGAGAAGGCCTGGCCGCGCGCGTAAAATTGTTTGAAGTTGGAAAAACAGCAGGACATCGCATGTCGCCGCGCATCGACGATCCGCGCGTTCGGCAGGATCAGACGGATGAAGCCGATATTCTGCCAATTATTGGGTTGTTTGTCGATGAACAGCAGCCGGTCGGTCTTGCGATGCACCGCCGCCGCGCGCAGATAGGCGGCGCCGAGTTCGGCGACCTCATCGGCCGACAATTCTGCCAGGATAGCGGGGTAGGCGGCGCGGCGATCGCGCCAGCGCTCGCTGACGACGCGCTGGATGAGCAGCGGGATGTCGGGTAGTTCGGCCGTTCCCTCGATATCGGCATGGCTCGCCAGAATTTGCTCGACCAAGGTCGAGCCGGCGCGCGGCATCCCCAGGATGAAGATCGGATCGTGGTCTTTCGCGCCCCAGTCCGCACGCGCCGCGAAAAATTCGGGGGTGAAAAGCGCGATCGAGCTGTCGACGTCGCCGCTGACGATTTCCGGGCGATAGCCGCGCTCGCCGCGGCGCAGCCGGTTGGCATCGGCATAGTGGCGGAATGACGACGCAAAATCCTTGCGATCCTCCAGCGCCTTGCCGAGCGCGAACTGGAGGTAGATACGGCGCCCGTCCTCGGCGGGCAGCCCGGCCAGCGACTGCTCCATCGCCGCGATGTCGTCGTCCGAAAATTTCACGACCTTCAGATTGGCGAGCCCCCACCACGCCTCGGTGCGGGTCGGGTCGAGTGCGATGGCGCGGCGATAGCCCTCGACGCTGTCGGTCAGCCGGCCGACGGTTTTGGCCAGGTTGGCGGACCCCACCCATAGCCAGGCTTCGTCGCCGCGCGTCGCCAGCGCCGCTTCGTAGCAGCGCGCGCAGGCGTCATATTCCCCCATCTGGCCGAGCATGGTGAGCTTGGCGCTGAGCGCCGGCCGGTCGAGCGGGAACAGGTCGAGGATCTCGTCGAACAGGACAAGCGCTTCGGCGGCGCGATTCTCTTTGATCAGATTATTGGCAAGGTTCAGCTTTGCATCGGCAAAATCGGGCATGATCGCCAGGACGCGGCGAAAGAGCTTTTCGCTCTCGGGATAGATGCCGACGCGGTTCGCAATATCGCCGAGGATGCACAGGGCCGCGACATGGTCGGGGTTTTTCGCGAGGAAGGGTCGCAGCGCCGCCTCGGCCTGGGCCAGCTTGCCGGCGCTGAGCAGGCGAATGGCGGCGAGAACATCGGGGTCTTGCGACTGGCGTTCGATCATCTTCATGTCGCGTGCGACGGCCGCCAACCGGTCGCGATGCTCGGGCGAGGTCGTGATGGCTTCAACCATGGTCGGGCTTTTGGATCGATGCGGACATAGTCCCGATTTCTGCCATCGCGCGGCTGCATAGGCCACAAAAAAGGGCCGGGGGATGACCCCGGCCCTTCTGAAAAACGGCTATGCCGTCAATATTTGGCGACGAAGCCGGCATAGAAGAAGCGGCCCCGGTTGGTGTAGATGCCGCTGCCGCCACCTGCGCCCGACAGGCCGAAGGGCGGGTTGGTGTTGAACAGATTGTCGACGCCGGCATAGAAATCATATTTCTTTTCGACTTCGACGTTGAATCGCAGATCGTGGTACCAGGTGGTCGGGTAGAATTTATACTGGTCCTCGAACGCGTCTTCGTTCTGCGGGGCACGGCCCTGGACGCTGAAATAATTTTCATAGGCGCCGTTGGTCTGCTTGCCGATGTAGCGGACGCGATAACCGAAGGTGAACGGTCCGCTCTTGATCGACCCGTTGATGTTGAACAAATCTTCCGGATCGCCCAGCTCGCCCAGGACGCGATCGGCGCGGCCGGGGTTGGTCGGGTCCAGATAATTGTTGTTCTTCAGCGCGTGGGTATAGACGGCATGCAGGCTCAAATGGCCGATCTTGCCGATGTCGCGCTCATATCCGGCCTCGAAATCGATCCCGCTGACTTCGAGCTGCGCATAGTTCAGCGGCACCACCTGAAGGCTGCCCTCAAGGATACGACCCTGAATTTCGCCGCGCGGACCGCCGCCCGCCCCCGCGCGCTCGAACAAGGCGCAGAACTGGTTGTTGATATCGGCGGCGTCGTAGCAGGAATTGATGATGCCCTGCGCCGAGGGTGCGGTGATAACCTGATTGACCTTGATCAGATAATAGTCGGCCGAGACGAAGAAGCCCGGCAGGAATTCGGGCCGGAACACGCCGCCGATCGTATAGGAGTCGGAGGTTTCTTCGCCGAGGTTCGGGTTGCCGCCCGACAGGAAGCCGAGCGAACTGGTATAGACATAGTCATAGCCGGTCGGAACGCCGTCGGCGGCGCAGTTGGCCGCACGGGTCGATGCGCCAGTACCGATGTTCCGCGCCGAGCAGGGATCGCCGACGGTGGCGAAATTCTGTCCGAGCGGGGTGTAGAGATCGGCGAGGTTCGGGGCGCGGACCGAGCGGCCATAGTTGGCGCGCAGGCGGAGCGAGCGGATCGGAGCCCATTCGACGCCGCCGTTATAGGCATAGACCGTGCCGGTCGCGCCCTTGTAATCGGCGATACGTCCGGCGCCGCTGATCGTCAGTTCCTGCAGGAAAGGCACGTCCTTCACGATCGGGATGCGCAATTCGCCATAGACTTCCTTCACCTCGAAGGACGGCGGATCGAATTGCGGGATGGCGTTGTAGAAGGTCACGCCCGCCGCGGTGCCGGCATCCTGGACATAGGATGCGGTCTCGCGCCGATATTCGGCGCCGACGGCGAAGCCGACCGGGCCGCCCGGCAGTTCAAACCAGCTGCTGCTGTCGCCCGAGAGGAAGGCGCTGGCGACAAATTGCGTGATCTTGCCGTCGGCGAAGCTGTTTTCGAGCAGATAGTTACGCGCCGCCTGGGTGACGTTGCCGCTGCCGAACAGATTGACCGGGACGCAGGCCGCGACATCGGCGGCGAGCTGGGCCGCTGCATAGGCGCTGTTCGATGCCCCTTCAAAGGGGATGCGAGCCGAAGGATCGACGGTGGCGCGGCAGACGATATTGCCATTCGCGGCGCCGCCGGTCGCCAGCCCCTGGTCGACCGCGTCGATCGCCAGCAGATAGCGCTGCAGGTTCACGTTGCCGTTGATGTCGGTATGTTCGCGGAACTCGCCATAGTTGGCCGACACTTCGAAATGCCAGTCATCGTTGAAATCGCCGCGCACACCGGCAACCGCGCGATAGGTTTCGCGCCGCGCCCGTTCCTCGCGATTGCTGAGGTCGATCGCGTTCTTGTAGAACAGGAAGCCGCGCTGATCGGCATCGGGAATGCCGTCCGAGCTCGAATTGCCGTTGGCGTCATAATAGTCGCCATAATAATCGCGGATGATCGGCTTCGCCTGTTCGTTCAGATACGGGTTCTGGGTGAAGAAGCGTTCGCGCGGCGAGCCGGTGGCGCCGGTGAAAAAGGGACCCGACGCGTTGCCCAGCGAATCGGTGCGCACATATTTGGCTTCGATGAAGGGCACGAAGGCCGGCGTGATCTCGAAATGACCGATCAGGTTGGCGCTGTAGCGGTCGAGCTTGGGCGACAGGCCGAATTGGGTGCCGTCGCGGAAATTATCGCCGTTGCCGCCGATATAGGAGGGCAGCGGCGGCCGACCGACCGGGGTTCCCGTCTGGCGGACCAGGGAGCCGTTGGGTTGGAAAATGAACGGCGCGTAGCTCGAACCGCCGAGATAGGAGAGGAAGGTGCCGGCGTTGCTATAGGTGCCGCTGCGAATATCCTGATAGAAAAGCGCGTCGGGGGTGCCGTCGCTGCCGTTCGGCGAGCCAGCCGGGTCGGTGTCGACGGTGATGAAGCCGTTGGTCTGCCGCAGGTTGGGGCGGCCCGAGGCGTAATAATCTTCCTGATGCGCATATTCGAGGTTGATCGCGACGTTGCCGCGCCCGTCGGCGAAATTCTTGCCCGCAAGAAGGCTGGCATAATAGGAGCCGGCGTCGCCATATTTGCTGACGCCCGACTGGCCGCGCAGCTGCAGGCCTTCGAACGAATCCTTGAGGATGAAGTTGACCACGCCCGCCAGCGCGTCGGACCCGTAAACGGCCGAATTGCCGCCGGTCACGACGTCGACGCGCTCGATCAGGTCGGTCGGGATGGTGTTGACGTCGGGGGATACGGCGTTGCTGAGCACGTCGCTGCCGACATGGCGGCGGCCATTGACCAGCACCAGCGTGCGCTGGGTGCCGAGACCGCGAAGGTCGAGCAGGTTGAGGCCCGAGGTGCCGAGAAAGCGCGTCGAGTTCGACTGGCTGAAGGTGCTGCGCAGCGACGGCAGTTCGTTCAGCGTATCGCCGACCGACGTGTTGCCGGTTTCGAAAAATTCGGCGCCCGAAACGCTGACGATCGGAACTTGCGATTCAAGATTGGGGCGGGCGATGCGCGACCCGGTGACGACGATCGTGTCGCTGCCTTCGGCGGCGGCGGTGCCATCGGCGTTATCGACCTCCGCATCTTGCGCAAAAGCCGGTGTCGCGCAGAGCATCGCGATGGCCGAAACGCTCAGCAATGCGAAATTTTTACGCGACTGTCCCGTCGCCAGACCCTTGTTTTTCATAATGAACTTCCCCGGTTTTCAAATTTTGGGCCGAATATCTGCCCTTGTGATGCTTGCAATATGACCGGACCAAAGCGATTTTGGACTCCGTTCATCGCGCCACATTGACAAGGATTTTCAAAGCTTAGGGGCCATGTCAAGCGCGGCGTCCTCAACTCGTCGCTTTCGTTTCCGATGTGACTTTCCGATCACAGGCGAGACCAGCGCATTGCGGGCCGGTCGCCCGTGCCGGGCCGCCGCCGCGTGGCGATTGCGGGGACAAAATGATGGTCCGCGCGGCCACCGGACGGCGCCGCGCGGCGATCGGCGGTGACATGCGATTGAAACCTGACTCCATCGCCTTTAGGGCTGGCGATCATGGCAAGGGCGTCGGCGGCGGAAATGCGGGAGCGTGAAGGGGGATGAGCGGTGCGCTGTCCCCGACCCTGACGTTCGCGCTCGGCGGCTTTGCGGCGCTGTGGCTGCTGCTCGGCATCTGGGCGGCGGGGCGCGGCCTCGCGATGCAGCGGCGCTCGGCCTTTGCGGCGGCGCAGACCGAGCGGCTCGCGAGCCTGGTCGAAGCCTCGCCCTATCTGCCCGTCGTGGTGCGCGGCGACTGGCGGATCGAGGCGAGCGAACGGCTCGGCCGCTGGCTGGGGCTCGAGCGCGGGCCGCGCAATTTCGACGAGCTTTGCGGATTGGGCGCCGGGCTCGAAAGTGCCGACCATGAGGCGCTGCGCCAGGCGATCCTCGGCGCGCAGCGCGGCGCCAAGCCTTTCTCGATGAGCCTGCGGCCGCAGGGCGGGTCGCGGACGATCCTGATCCATGGCGGCCCCGCGCCGGCGGCGATCGGGGGATCGGGCAGCGTCCTCCTGTGGCTCGACGATGCGACCGAAAGCCTGTCGTCGCAGATCGCGCTCAAGACCGAGCGCGACGAGGCGATGGCGGCCTTCGAGGCGCTGTCGGGACTGATCGAGGTCGCGCCCTTTCCGATGTGGTTCCGCGACACACGGCTCGAACTGGCGCTGGTCAACCAGGCCTATGTCCGCGCGGTCGAGGCGAAGAGCGCCGATGTCGTGATCGACCAGGGCATCGAGTTGCTCGAACCCGTCGCCGGGTTGAGCGCGGGCGAAGCGGCGCAGGCGGCGCGGACCGCCGGGGAGGCGCAGCTGCGCACCGTGCCGGTGACGATCGCGGGCGAGCGGCGGATCATGCGCGTCGTCGACGTGCCGCTGACCCCGCAGGGCGGCCCGCCGATCGGGGTCGCGGGCTATGCGATCGACGTGCAGGAGCTGGAAAGCGAGCGCGGCGCGCATCGCCGCTTTGCCGAAACGCAGCGCGAATTGCTCGACCGGCTGTCGGCGGCGGTGGCGCAGTTCGGGCCCGACCAGGGCCTTGTCTTCGCCAACCAGCCGTTTCGCCGCATGTTTGACCTGGGCGCCGATGCGATCGCCGAGATCCCGGCCTTTGCGCGGCTGCTCGATGCCTGGCGCGATGCCGGGCGGACCCCCGAGGTGCGCGACTATCCCGAATGGAGGCAGGCGCATGTCGACTGGTTCGCGCAGGCCGAGGCGAGCGAGGAGGAGTGGCTGCTGCGCGACGGGACGCATCTGCGCGTCGTCGGCCAGCCGACCCCCGATGGCGGGCTGTTGCTGATCGCCGAGGATCGCACCGAGCAGGTGCAGCTGGCGGGCGCGCGCGACACGCTGCTGCGGGTGCGGACCGCGACCTTCGACAATCTGTTCGAGGCGGTGGCGGTGTTTGCGCCCGACGGGCGGCTGCATCTGTGGAACCAGCGCTTCCGCCGCCTGTGGGGGGTCGACGAACCGACGCTGGCGGCGCATCCGCGCGTCGATGCGCTGATGGGCGGGCTGGCCGACCGGCTGGCCAAGCCGAACCAGATCAGCATCGTGCAGGAGGTGATCCGCGCCGCGACATTGGAGCGCACCCAGCGCGTCGGCGAAATCCGCTTCAAGGATGGACGCCATTTCGATTTCGCCGCGATTCCCTTGCCCGACGGCAATGCGCTGCTGATCATGCTCGACGTCAGCGACAGCCGGAAGATGGAATCGGCGCTGCGCGAACGCAACGAAGCGCTCGAGGCGGCCGACAAGGTCAAGACCGCCTTTCTGTCGCGGATGAGTTACGAGCTGCGCACGCCGCTGACCTCGATCGGCGGCTTTGGCGAGATGTTGCAGGCGGGCTATGCCGGCAAGCTCGCCGACAATCAGCAGGCCTATGTCGACGCGATCATGGATTCGGTCGCGGTGCTCGGGCGGCAGATCGACAATGTGCTCGACCTCGCGCAGGGGGAGGCGGGCACCTTGGCGGTCGAGCGCGCGCCGGTCGATGTCGCGGCGTTGCTGAACCGCGCGCTCGCCGACGGGAAACCCTTTGCCGCCGCCGAAGGGATCGAACTCGTCGGTAATATGTCCGCCGATCTGGGCGGCATCGCGGGCGATGCGGCGCGGCTGTCGCGATTGGTCGCCGGGCTGCTCGACAATGCGGTGCGCTACACCGCGCCGAGCCGCAAGAAGGGCGGGCGCGTGCTGCTCCACGCCGATGGCGATGCGAAGGGGGTCGATATCATCGTGTCCGACAATGGCCCGGGCATGCCCGACGCGGTCGCTGCGGTCACCAAGGGTCAGCAGGCGGGGACGCAGAGCGGCGGCATCGGCCTCGCGCTCGCGCGCCAGCTCGTCGCCGCGCATGGCGGGACGATGGAGGTGGTGAGCGAGAAGGGGCAGGGGACGCTGGTGCGTGTGAGCCTGCCGCGCGGCGGATGACAATCTATCGTGACGACTATGCGCTCGCCGAGGCCGGACGGATCGGGGCTGCCATCGGTCAGGCTTTGATGCCCGGCGATGTCGTGCTGCTGTCGGGCGATCTCGGCGCGGGCAAGACGACGCTGGCGCGCGCGATGCTGAAGGCGCGCGGGCTGGTCGGCGAGGCGCCGAGCCCGACCTTTGCGATCGTCCAGCCCTATGCGCCGCCCGAGGTCGATTTGCCGATCGCGCATGTCGACCTGTACCGGATCGAGGACGAAGATGAGCTGATCGAGCTGGGGCTCGACGATTATCTCTATGACGGCGCGCTGCTGATCGAATGGCCCGAGCGGCTGGGGGCGCAGGGCTGGGCCGATGCGCTGTCGCTGACGATTTCGGGGAGCGGCGATGCACGCGCCTTGACAGCAGAGGTGCCGGCGTCTTGGGGGAGCCGATGGCCGCTCCGATGATTCCGCCCCCCCATGCGCCCGCCTTCCTCGCCGCGCATGGCTGGGGCGACGCGCAGATTCTGCCGCTCGCGGGCGATGCGTCGTTCCGGCGCTATTTCCGCGTCGTCGGCGAAGGCCGCCGGGCGGTGCTGATGGACGCGCCGCCGCAGCATGAGGATTCGCGCCCGTTCATCGCGATCGCCGAATATCTGTGCGAACAGGGGCTGAATGCGCCGACGATCCTCGCGCGCGATCTGGAGCAGGGGCTGCTGCTGATCGAGGATTTCGGCGATGTGCGGCTGCGCGAAACGATCGATGCGGCGCCGCAGGACGAGATGGCGCATTATGCCGGGGTGACCGATCTGCTGGTCCACCTTCATGCACGCCCGCCGATGGCGGGACTGCCGGTGCACGGGCTGGAACAATGGCTCGACGAGGTGATGCTGTTCAGCGACTGGTATTGCCCGGCGCTGGAGATCGAGGTCGACCGCGACGCGTTCCGCGCGGCGTGGGAGGCGGCGCTGCTGCCGGTCGAGAAGGACGGCCTGCCGCGCGTCACCGTGCTGCGCGATTTCCATGCCGAAAATATCATGCTGGTCGGTGGCAAGGCGGGGGTCGAACATTATGGCCTGCTCGATTTCCAGGACGCGCTGATCGGTCATCCCGCCTATGATCTGGCGTCGGTGCTGGAGGATGCGCGGCGCGACGTGAGCCCTGCGGTCGAGGCGGCGATGCTCGCGCGCTACCAGGGCGCGACCGGGACCGACATCGACAGCGCCTATTGGGCGCTCGCGGCGCAGCGCAATACGCGCATATTGGGGGTTTTTGTGCGGCTGTGGAAGCGCGACGGCAAGCCCGGTTACCGCCAGTTCCAGCCGCGCATGTGGGGGCTGCTCGAACGCGACCTCGCGCATCCGGCGCTCGCCCCGGTGCGGGCGTGGTTCGACGAGAATATTCCCGCCGACAAGCGCGCGGCGGCATGGGAAGAGTTCGGGGCATGACCGCGACAATCGAAAGCGCGATGGTGATGGCGGCGGGGCTGGGCAAGCGCATGCGCCCCCTCACCGCCACCCGGCCCAAGCCGCTGGTGCGGGTCGCGGGCAAGCCGCTGATCGACCATAGCCTCGACCGGATCGAGGCGGCGGGGATCGGCCATGTCGTGGTCAATGTCCATTATCTCGCCGACGCCTTGGAGGCGCATCTCGCGGCGCAGAAGCGTAATTTCACCATCGCGATTTCGGACGAGCGCGACCGGCTGCTCGAAACCGGCGGCGGCATGATGAAGGCGCTGCCGCAGCTGACCGGCGACCCGATCCTGATCGTCAACAGCGACAATATCTGGACCGACGGGCCGCAGGACAGCATCGCACAGCTCGCGCGGCACTGGGACGGCGACCGCATGGACGCGCTGCTGCTGGTGATCCGGCAGGCGAGCGCAACGGGGCACGGCGGGCGCGGCGATTTCCATATGGACCCCAATGGGCAATTGTCGCGGCGCAAGCCCGCGCGGATCGCGCCCTTCGTCTATACCGGCGTCCAGCTGGTGTCGCGCCGGTTGCTCGTCGATGCGCCCGAGGGGCCGTTTTCGACCAACATTTTCTGGGACCGCGCGATCGCTGCGGGGCGGCTCTATGGCCTGTCGCACATGGGGCAATGGTTCGACGTCGGCACCCCGGCGAGCATCGCGCCGACCGAAGCAGCGCTGACCGAGGTTTGACACAGATCGTCATCCCGGCGAAGGCCGGGATCTCACCGGTGCGTCAGGCGGACAGGCTGAGAACCCGGCCTTCGCCGGGATGACGAAGGAAGTGTAATGGCTGACGCCAAGCCCATCCTCTTCTCCATCCCGGTCCAGCGGGCCTTTTCCGACGCGCTCGCCGCCGGGCTGATCGCGCGTTTCGCCGACGGTGCGCTGGGGCTGGCCGAGGGGCTGATCCTGCTCCCCAGCAACCGCGCGCGCAGCGCGGTGCAGGCGGCGTTCGTGCGCGCGGGCGGCGACGGCCTGCTGATGCCGCGGCTCGTGGTGATCGGCGACGCCGATCTCGACGAAGAGGTCGCGCTGGCGCTCGATGCGATCGACGAGGACGCGCCCTTGCCGCAGGCGATCGATCCGCTGCGGCGGCGGCTGATGCTGACGGCGCTGATCGAAAAATATAACCCCGCCGGCGAGGAAGCGATCACCGGCGCGGCGGCGTTCCAGCTTGCCGAGGGACTGGGGCGGGTGATCGACCAGCTCCATTATGAGGAGGTCGCACCGGCGCGGCTCGGCGACATCGAAGCGGCGCTGGGCGATCTGGCGGGACATTGGCAGGCATCGTGGCAGCGGCTGCGGCTGCTGGTCGAGCATTGGCCCGCCGCCCTCAAGCGCGCCGGGATGATCGACCGCGCTGAGCGGCGCAACCGCCTGCTCGACCGGGTCGCGGCGGGCTGGCGCGCCGCGCCGCCGGAACGCTTTGTCGTCGCGGCCGGGATCACGACGGCGGCGCCGGCGATCGCGCGGCTGCTGCGCACGGTCGCCGATATGGCGCGCGGCATGGTCGTGCTGCCCGGGCTCGATCTGGATATGGCGGAGCCGGAGTGGGACGCGCTCGGTCCGGTCGTCGCCGACCCCGAAGGCCCGGCGCGACCGCTGGAGACGCATCCGCAATATCATCTGAAGCTGCTGCTCGGGCGCATGGGCGTCGCGCGCGGCGAGGTTCGGACGTGGGACGCGACGACGGATTTCGACGGGCCTGCGGCGCGCGCGTCGTTCGTCTCGCTGCTCTTTGCGCCCGCCGCCTATACGGCGCGCTGGCAGCAGGAGAAGGATCTGGCCGCGGGGATTGCCGGGCTTTCCGGCGCGGTGTTCGCCGACGACGGGCAGGAGGCGCAGGGCATCGCGCTGATGATGCGCGCAGCGATCGAGACGCCGGGGCGCACCGCAGCGCTGGTCACCCCCGACCGCGCGCTCGCCGAGCGGGTCGCCAGCGCGCTCACGCGCTGGGGCATTGCGGTCGACGACAGCGCGGGGCGGCCGTTGGCGCAATTGCCGCCGGGGACGCTGCTGCTCGGGCTCGCCGAACTGGCGGCGCGCTTCGATCCGGTGCGGCTGTTGACAGTGCTGGGCCACCCGCTGGTGCGGGGGGGCGCGGATCGGCTGGCATGGCTCGACCAGGTCCGGCGGCTCGACCTGCTGCTGCGCGAGCCCGGACTGACGCCGGGCTGGGACGGGGTGTCGGTGCGTCTGGCGTTGCTGGCCGCCGACGACAAGGCGCATGGCCATCGCGCCGCAGTGCAGTTGAGCGACTGGTGGAGCGAGCTGGTCGAAGGGCTTGGCGCGCATCTGGCGCCGCTCGCCGCCGGAACGGCGGTGCCGCCCGCGACCTTGCTTGCGGCGTTGCAGGCGGGGCTCGGCTGGCTCACCGGCGATGCGGTATGGGCGGGGCCGGCGGGGCGGCAGCTCGCCGAGCTGTTCGATCGCTGGACGCTCGCCAAGGGCGACGGACCGGCGCTGGTCGCGCCGACCGATTTCCCCGCGATGCTCGCCGACCTGCTCGGCGGCGAAAGTGTAAGGCCGCCTTATGGCGGACATCCGCGGCTGTTCATCTGGGGGTTGCTCGAGGCGCGGTTGCAGCGCGCCGATGTGATGATTTTGGGCGGGCTCGACGAGGGGCGGTGGCCGCAGGCGGTCAGCCCCGACCCCTGGCTCGCGCCCGGCATCCGCCGCCTGCTCGGCCTCGCGGCGCCCGAGCGGCAGCAGGGGATGGCGGCGCATGATTTCGCGGGCGCGCTCGCGGCGGGCAAGGTGGTGGTGACCCGGGCGCAACGCAGCGGCGGCGACCCGGCGGTGGCGTCGCGCTTCTGGCTGCGGTTGAGCGCGCTCGCGGGCGAACTGCCCGAGGCGCGGATCAGCGGGCAATCGGTGACCGGGCTGGCGGCGCTGCTCGATGTGCCGACGGGCGATCCCTTGCCGACATCGCGGCCATCGGTCGCGCCGCCGGCCGAGGCGCGTCCCGATGCGATCAGCGTCACCGGGGTCGACCAGCTCGCGCGCGATCCCTTTGCCTTTTACGCGGCGAAGATCCTGCGGCTGAGCGCGCTCGACCCGCTGAGCCAGGGCCCCGACGCCAAATGGTTCGGGACGCGCTTGCATAAGCTGCTCGAGGATTGGCAGCGCGCGGGGATGACCGAGGCGGCGCTCGACGCGGAACTGGCGGGGCTCGCCGCCGACCCGGCGCTCGACGCGCTGGCGCGCGCCTTCTGGTTGCCGCGCATCGTCCCGTCGCTGCGCTGGGCGGCGGAGCGGGTGTGGGCCGAACGCGAGGAGCGCTGGCCGGTCGCGAGTGAGGTCAAGGGCGCGATGGTCGTCGATGGCATCCGGCTGCACGGCAAGGCCGACCGGATCGACCAGCTCGCCGACGGCAGCCTCGCGATCGTCGACTACAAGAGCGGCGCGGCGCCGTCGGGCAGCGCGGCGGCGGCGGGGCTCGATAATCAGCTTGGTCTGCTCGGGCTGCTCGCCGAGGCGGGGCAGGTCGACGGGCTCGACGCGGCGCCGGTGGGGGCGCTCGAATATTGGAGCCTGAAGCGCGACCGCGCCAAGGGCGAGGAGGGCAAGATCGCGCCGACCCACGGCGGACGGCGCGACCTGAAGACGGCGGCGGAAGCGGTCGAGCGCGCGGCGGAGGCGCTGGCCGACCTGACGGCGCGCTTCCTGCTCGGGCAGGAGCCGTTCGTGCCGGGCGATGCGGGTCGGCGCTATACCGATTTCGACCAGTTGATGCGGCGCGACGAATGGTTCGGGCGCGACGATGGCGGCGCGGCATGACGCGGCTGTTCGACCTCGACCCCGGACAGAGCGCGGCGGCGCATCCCGAAGATCATGTGTGGCTCGGCGCTTCGGCGGGGACCGGCAAGACGCAGGTGCTGTCGGCGCGGGTGCTGCGGCTGATGCTCGGCGGCGTGTCGCCCGAGGCGATATTGTGCATCACCTTCACCAAGGCGGGGGCCGCTGAAATGGCGCACCGCATTCACGAGCGGCTGGCTTTGTGGGTGCGGATGGACGACGGCGACCTGCGGCTCGACCTGCGCGCGCTGGGCGCCGATTGGGACACGTCGGGGATCCTCGACCGCGCGCGGTCGCTGTTCGCCACCGTCATCGACAGCCCGGGCGGCGCGATCCGCGTCCAGACGATCCACAGTTTCTGCCAGACCTTGCTCGCGAGCTTCCCGCTCGAGGCGAAGATATTGCCGGGCTTTCGTCCGCTCGAGGACAGCGAGGCGAGCGCGTTGCAGCGCGCGGTGCTGGGCACATTGTTGTCGCAGCGGGATGCCGACGGCGATGCGATGCGCACCGTCGCGGCGATGTTGTCGCGGCGGATGGGACAGGATGCGGCGATCGCTTTCCTCGTGCGCTGCGCCGGCAGTTTCGGCGCCGCGAACCAGCCGCGCCTGTCGCCCAAGGCGAGCGATGTGCGCGAGGCGCTGGGACTGCCGCCGGGCGACGCTGCGGCCTGGCAGATCGCGTCGCTCGAACGTGGGCTGGTCGACGACGCCGACATCGCGGCGGTCGCGGCGAGCGGGCGCGCGTGGGGCACCAAGACCGGCGATGCCCGCGCGGCGTTGATGGGCGAATGGCAGCAGGCCGGGCCGCAAGCGCGCGCGGCGATGCTGCCCGCGCTGCGCGGCTGTTTCGTCACCGGCACCGGCGACCTGCGCGCCGACTTCGCCAAGGAAACGGGCAAGATGCACGGCTGCCTCGGCGCCGCGACGCGGATCGTCGGGGTGGTCGATGCGCTGGTGGCGACGGCGGCGGCGATGGCGGTGGCCGACGACCTTGCCGCCGCCTGGGATTTGGGGAGCCGCTTCGCCGAGGCTTATGCGCTGGCGAAGCGCGAGGCGGGGCTCGCCGACTTCGACGATCTGATCGGGATCGCGGGTCGTTTGCTGAGCGTCGGCGATTTCGGCGACTGGGTGCGCTTCAAGCTCGACCAGCGCACCGACCATATCCTGGTCGACGAGGCGCAGGACACCAATGCGCGGCAATGGGCGATCGTGCTGGCGCTGGCGGAGGAGTTCTTCGCCGGGCAGGGCGCGAAGGACGACCGGGTGCGGACGATGTTCACCGTCGGCGACCGCAAGCAGGCGATCTTCGGCTTCCAGGGCACCGAGCCTGCGGCGTTTGAGGCGGCGCGGCTTCGATTCAGCCAGCGCGCGGCGGAGGGCGAACGGCCCTTCAAGGGTGTTGATCTGGTCACCAATTACCGGTCGAGTCCGGCCGTGCTCGACGTGGTGGACCAATGGATCGCGGCAGGCGCAACCGAGTTGATGGGGCTCGACAGCGGTGAAAAACAACCGCTGCCTTTCAAGAACATGCATCCGGGGCGGGTCGAGCTGTGGCAGCCGCTGCCTGTGGGCAAGGCGCTCGACATCGCCGACGAGGAGGAGGCGGTCGAGGCCGAGAGTGAGGACGGCGAAGGCGCGCCGTCCGCCGACAGCCTCGCCGCCGCGAGCGACCCTGCCAGCCTGCGCCTGTCGCGCGCGATCGCCGACGAGGTGCAGGACTGGATCGCCAACGGCAAGGACGGGCGCAGCGTCGCGCCGGGCGATGTGCTGATCCTCGTCCGCCGTCGCCGCGACCTTGCGGCGCGGATCGTCGCGTGGTTGCAGTCGCGCCATGTGCCGGTGGCGGGCGTCGACCGCTTCGCGCTGACCCAGCCGCTGGCGGTGCAGGATCTGCTGGCGGCGATGCGCTTCGCGGTGCAGCCGCTCGACGATCTCAACCTGTCGGCGCTGCTCGTGTCGCCCTTGTTCGGCTGGACGCAGGAGGCGCTGTTCGATTTTGCCCATGGGCGGCCGTCGTCGCTGTGGGCCGCCCTGCGCGACCGTCGCGACGAGGTCCCGGTCGAAACGATGACGGCGCTTGGCGACCTGCTCGGCATGGCCGATTTCACCACACCCTTCCGCTTCCTCGACCGCATCCTGTCGGGGCCGCTCGACGGGCGGCGCAAGCTTTATGCGCGGCTGGGGCGCGAGGCGCGCGACCCGATCGACGAACTGCTGTCGCAGGCGCTCGCCTTCGAGCGGCTGGAGGTGCCGTCGCTGCTCGGTTTCCTGACGCGGATCGACGCGAGCACCGCCGACATCAAGCGCCAGACCGAGGCGCGCAGCGACGTCGTGCGCGTGATGACGGTGCACGGGTCGAAGGGCTTGCAGGCGCCGATCGTCATCCTCGCCGATGCGACCGACGACCCGGCGTCGAAGCGGCTGAACTTCGACCTGTCGCTGAACGGCTGGGACAAATTGCCCGCCTTCGCGCTGGGCAGGGAAGAGCGACACGGTAAGGTCGCCGACGCGCATGATGCGAAGCAGCGCGCCGAACTGCAGGAACATTGGCGGCTGCTGTACGTCGCGATGACGCGCGCCGAGGACCTGCTGGTGGTCACCGGCATCACCAAGACCGCCGACCGCAGCCTGCCCGCCGACAATTGGCACGGCGCGGTCGATGCGGTGATGGCGGATATGGGGCTCGACTGGGAGGATGCGGGGCCGCGCTGGGGGCAGAAGCGCGTCCATGCGGTGCATCCCAGGAAGTGGCCGCGCGCGGCGGCGGCGACGACCGGCGCGGGTGCGCCGCCGGTTGTCGTTCCCGACTGGGCGCATCGCCCCGCGCCCGAGGAAGCGCGCCCGCCGCGCCCGCTCGCGCCTTCGGCGCTGGGCGAGGACG
>NZ_JBOHHU010000085.1:0-18722 GCF_050725615.1 Sphingopyxis sp. | reverse complement strand
GATGAAGCCGCTCCGGCCGCTCCGGCCACGTCGGCCGCACCGCGCGCCACCACCAGCGCGGCGCCCGCGCCGCGTCGCTTCACGCCCGTCGAGGCGCCGAAGCGTCCCGAACCCAAGCGCCCCGAGCCGAAGGCGAACCGCGGCGCCGACAATCGTCGCCAGTCGGGCAAGCTGACCGTCACCCGCGCGCTCAACGACGATGAGGGCGCCCGCGCGCGCAGCCTTGCGGCGCTGAAGCGCGCCCGCGAAAAGGAAAAGCGCTCGCACACCACCTCGTCGGGTCCGCGCGAGAAGCAAGTCCGCGAAGTCGTCGTGCCCGAAAGCATCACGGTCGCCGAACTGGCGAACCGCATGGCCGAAAAGACCAACGACCTGATCAAGGCGTTGTTCAAGATGGGCGTCCCGTCGGCCAGCACCGACGTCATCGACCAGGATACCGCCGAACTGCTCGTGACCGAATTCGGGCATGAGATCACGCGCGTCAGCGAAGGCGATATCGACATTCGTCACGACGAGGATGTCGACGACGCCGAGCATCTGAAGCCGCGCGCGCCGGTCGTCACGATCATGGGCCATGTCGATCACGGCAAGACCAGCCTGCTCGACGCGCTGCGCGGCGCCAATGTGGTCGCGGGCGAAGCCGGCGGCATTACCCAGCATATCGGCGCCTATCAGGTGAAGACCCCCGACGGCTCGCTCGTCACCTTCCTCGATACGCCGGGCCATGAGGCCTTTACCGAGATGCGCCAGCGCGGTGCGAACGTCACCGACATCGTCATCCTGGTGGTCGCCGCCGACGACGGCCTCAAGCCGCAGTCGATCGAAGCGATCAAGCATGCGAAGGCGGCCGGCGTGCCGATCATCGTCGCGATCAACAAGGTCGACAAAGAAGGCGCCAATCCGCAGCGCGTCCGCGAACGCCTGCTCGAACATGAGCTGGTGGTCGAGGAAATGGGCGGCGACGTCCAGAATGTCGAAGTGTCGGCGCTCAAGAAGACCGGCCTCGACAAATTGCTCGAAGCGATCGCGGTGCAGGCCGAAATCATGGAGCTGAAGGCCAATCCCGACCGCGCCGCCGAAGGCACGGTGGTCGAGGCCAAGCTCGACAAGGGCCGCGGACCGGTGGCGACGATCCTCGTTCGCCGCGGCACGCTCAAGGTCGGCGACATCTTCGTCTGCGGCGCCGAAAGCGGCCGCGTCCGCGCGCTGGTCAACGACCAGGGCCAGCAGATCAAGACGGCCGGTCCGTCGCTGCCGGTCGAAGTCCTCGGCCTTGGCGGCGTGCCGATGGCGGGCGACACGCTGACCGTGGTCGAGAATGAGGCGCGCGCCCGCGAGGTCGCCAGCTATCGCCAGGAACAGGCGACGCGCAAGCGCACCGTGCAGGCGCCGGTCAGCCTGGAGGGCATGTTCGAGGCGCTGGCCGACAAGGCCAATGTCATCCAGTTCCCCGTGGTCATCAAGGGCGACGTGCAGGGCAGCGTCGAGGCGATCGTCAACGCGCTGAACAAGATATCGACCGACGAGATCAAGGTCCGCGTGCTCCATTCGGGCGCCGGCGCGATCACCGAAAGCGACGTCACACTGGCGGCGGCGACCAAGGCGCCGATCATCGGCTTCAACGTCCGTCCGAACGCCAAGGCGCGCGAGATCGCGAAGCGCGAAAAAGTGCGCTTCCTCTATCACGACGTCATCTATCACCTGACCGACGAGATCCGGAAAGAGATGGCGGGCGAGCTGGGTCCGGAACGGATCGAAACCGTCGTCGGCCGTGCCGAGGTCAAGGACGTGTTCCCCGCCGGCAAGCGCGACAAGGCCGCAGGCCTGCTCGTGCTCGAAGGCGCGATCCGCAAGGGGCTGCACGCACGCCTCACGCGCGACGACGTCATCGTGTCGGCGACGACCATCGCGTCGCTGCGCCGTTTCAAGGACGACGTCGCCGAAGTGCGCGCCGGTCTGGAATGCGGTGTCGTGCTGTCGGATACCAACGACATCAAGGCGGGCGACAACCTCGAAGTCTTCGAAGTAGAAATGCGTGAACGGACGCTCTGACGGGCGTCCGCTCCGCATAACAGGGAAGGCGGCACCATGGCGCGCTACGTCGCCCTGTTCGGCAGCATCAATGTCGGCGGCAACCGGCTGAAGATGGTCGATCTGCGTTCGGCGTTCGAGGCCGAGGGCTTCAGCAATGTCGAGACCGTCGTGGCGAGCGGCAATGTGCTGTTCGACCACGACGCGCGGCCGACGCGCGGGCTCGAGGAGAAGCTCGGGCTGATGGTCGATGATCGTTTCGACATGACGAGCGCGGTCGTCGTGCGCGATCGCGACGAGCTGGCGGCAGCGATTTCGGACAACCCTTTCGCGGGAACGAACGAGGACAAGTTCGTCCACACCATGTTCCTGACCGACCAGCCGACGCCGGCGCAGTTCGACCAGCTGGTTGGCGATCATCTGGGACGCGGGGGCGAGAAGATGGCGCTCGGCGACCGCATGCTGTTCCTCGGCTATGGCGACGGCGTCGCCGACAGCAAGCTGACCGGCCCCTTCATCGAAAGGCGCTTGGGCTGCAAGGGCACCGCGCGTAACATGCGCTCGATCGCGCGCATCGTTGCGAAACTGGACGAAGAGAAGAAGGCGAAGTGAAAAAGGGCGACAAGGATCAGGGGCCGTCGGTCCGCGTGCTGCGCGTCGGCGAGCAGGTGCGCCACATCTTGAGCGAGATCCTCGCGCGCGGTGACGTCCATGACGACGTGCTCGCGACACACCCCGTCAGCATCACCGAAGTGCGCATGTCGCCCGACCTGCGCCACGCGACGGTGTTCGTGAAATCCTTGCTCGGCAAGGACGAGGACGCGGTGCTCAAGGCGCTGCGCACCAACACCGCCTATCTCCAGAAGACCGTCGCGTCGAAGGTGCGGATGAAATATGCCGCGAAGCTGAAGTTTCTCGCCGACGAAAGCTTCGACGAGGCGAGCCATATCGAAAAATTGCTGCGCGATCCGAAGGTGGCGCGCGATTTGGAGAATAATGAAGAGGGGTGAAACTCTCGCCGTCGTGGCCGCGACACTTATCGCGATCGGCGTGGCGCTTGGCATGTCCGTCTCCGAAGAGACGCGGGACGATGACGCCGAGATCATTATCTCCGCCCATAATTGTCGCGGAGCGGGGCTGCAGACCGACGGAAGCGTCCGTTTTCAGCCATCTTGTCCGATATCCATTCCCTCGCCCGATGGTCGCTGGATGATCGTTCAGACGCCTCCAACTGGCGGCGAAGAAGAAATCTATGAGGTTCTGGTCAAGGATGTGGACGGCCGTACCGTTGGGTCGATCCCCGATGCCAATGATGGCATGCCGCTCACCCTTCGCTGGTCGCCGCGCCGCGACTGGTTTCTGATCAATCATTATCTGGGGTCGGGCCTGGAGCAGCCGCGCGTCTTCCAGATCACTCCGTCTGGCGTGGTCGAGCATCGCCGCCATCTCGAGGCCGGCCTCGCTCGGGCGCATCGCATTTCGCCATGCCTTCCCGTCGACAAAATGGACGCATCGGGAAGCGGCCTCAAATGGTCGCGCGATGGACGGCGGCTCGCTTGGGTTTATGCGACACGCCCCGACATGTGCGTTTTCCATGGCGACATGTCCGGCCCGATCCCCGCCGACAAGCGGTGGAAACCGTTCCTGATGATCTCGGATGTCGACACCGGCGCGGTCGTCGCGGATTCGATCCGCCTGCTACCGGATGATGGCAAATGGGATTTGCCGACCGACGGTCCCTATGCAGATTTCTGACGCTGGCGCCTACTTCCCCTTGGGCGTCTTGATCCCCGCCGCCGCCTCCAGCTCGACCAGCGCTTCCTCCAGATAGTCGATCATCCGCTGCGCGTGCGGGACGCTGCGGCGGCACGCGGTGATGCCGAAGTCGATATTCTCGAAATTCGACACCTGGGTGATGTTCATCGCCATGCCGTCCACGGGGATGCTCGCCGGATACATGCCGTCGAGCCGCGCGCCGTTCCAGTACATCTGCTCGCGCGGGCCGGGGACGTTGGAGATCGTCACCGAATAGGCCGGGAATTTGTCGGCGGTGCGCGTCAGCGCGGTGAGCATCATCGGAAAGCTGGTGATCGCGGTATAGAGCTGGATCTGCGACGCGGTCATCGCGCGCAGCTGCGCCTTCGCCGAGTTCATCGATTCCTGGATCGCCGCCATCCGCGTCGCCGGATCGTCGATATGCGTCGCGAGGTTCGCGGTCACCGACGCGACCGAATTGCCCGAATCGATATCGTCCTTGGGCCGGATCGACACCGGCGCCATGGCTTTCAGCGGCTTGTCGGGCAGCTCGTTCAGCGACTGCAGATATTTGCGCATCGCCCCCGCGCACATGCCGAGCACCGCGTCGTTGATCGTGCCGTCATAAGCCTTACCGACCCGCCGCACGCGTTCCAGCGACCAGCTTTGCGCGACGAAGCGGCGCGCGCCGGTGATGTTGCGGTTGAAGCTGGTACGCGGCACGCCCGTGAAGGGGGTGACGAGACCCTCGCCGCCCAGCCCGACCATCGCCGCGACATATTGGTTCAGCGCCTTGGTCACCCCGACGCTGTTGCCCCATTGTTCCTTCAGGAAATCGCCGATCGCGGCGATGTCGGTCAGGCTGGGGCGCGGGGCTTTCTTGGGCACCGGGAATTTGCGCTTATAGGCTTCATAGGCCTCGACCGACAGCGGCGAGGCGGTGCGGCGCTCCTTGGGGTCGGGCGATAGCATCGAATTATAGAAATGGATGCTCGCCGCGCCGTCCATCAGCGCGTGGTGAATTTTCTTGAAGGTCGCGATCTGGCGGTTGGGCAGGCCGGAGATGAGCGTGATCTCCCACAGCGGCCGGGTGCGGTCGAGCAGCCCCGAATGGAGCCGCGAGGCGAGCTCGAACATCTCGCGATAGCGCCCCGGCTTGGGCAAGGCGGAGGCGCGGACATGGTAATGCATGTCGATGTCGCGGTCGGGTTCGAGCCGGATCGGGCCATATTGCCCGAGAGCGGTCAGTTTCAGCACCTCGCTGAACGGTCGCCGCAGCCCTTCGGATTGCCGCAGCAGCGTCAGCTGTTCGTTGAGCCAGTCGGTCTCGTCGACATCGTCCGGCAGGGTGTAGAGGTTGATGCCGCCGATATGCATCGGCATCTCGCGGCTCTCCCCCACCAGAAACATCGCATCGCTGATCGGCATCAGGCGCATCGGCAGCTCTCCCCACTGTTTGTGCTGCGTTTATTGCGCCCAGCATGGCAGGGGGCGCGCGCGAGTCAAGCGGGCGCGCGGACCGATGTCAGGCGCCGGTGTCGGGTGGCGCGTGAAAGGCGATGTCGAGCGTCACCGGACCGCAGCGTTCGAGATGGTGCGGCACGCGCGGCGGGACGAGGATCGCCTCTCCCGCCACCAGTTCGCGCTCGCCGCCCGCTTCGTCGTCCCAGCAGAAGCGGATGGTGCCGAACGCGACCGTCAACACGCCCCAAACGCCGGGTTTCAGATTGTGTCTGCGGAGCAGCCCGGCGGGAATGGTGTCGGCTTCGAACGGACCGATCGTCCGGTAGGGCGCGGCAAGGGCGGGCAGCGCGGGGCCGCGATCGGCGATCATGGTCAAAAGCCGGAGGTCGCGCGGACGACGAGGAAGGTGACGCCGAGGAAGGCGAACCCTGCCGGGACCGCAAGAATCTGCGCCGCGACGGTGCCCGCGTCCATCGGCCCGGTCCAGGTGTCGAGCACCCCGCCGATACGTTCGAGCGGCGAGGCGCGTTCGGGGCCCTTTTGGGCGTGCAGGATTCCCGCCGTCGCAAAATACATCAAGGCGTAGAGCGCGGAGATGACGAGCATGAACAGCGTTGCGGTGTCGCGCCCGGTGGCGGCGCCGATGCCGAGGAAGAAGATGGCGTAACAGGCGAACATGCTGCGCCAGATCCAGCCCGGCAGCTGGAAACCGGCCTGCACGCCGTTCACTTCATAGGGATCGTTCGACAGTCGGGGCGGCGGTGCGGGGGCGGGGTCAGACATGCGGAAGCTCCACTTTCCTCGACAGCGCCTGATCCCGGTCGCGGTGGACCCAGATGCCGGTGAGCAGGCTTTCGGCGATCATCCGCGCCTTGGCGCCGATGTGGCGGGCGGCCTCGGGGCTCGGCGCGAGGCTGTGCAGCGTGGCGTAGAAAAGCCGCAGCCAGCGTTCGAAATGCGCCTGGTCGAGGCCGGGGATGGCCAGATGCTTGACCATCGGATTGCCCGAGAAATTGCCCGCGCCGAGCAGGATCGACTGCCAGAAGCGGTTCATCTGTCCGAGGTGCCGGGGCCAGTCGGCGATGCGCGGTTCGAAGATTGGGCCGAGTTCGGCGTCGGCGCGCACCGCCGTGTAGAAATGATCGACCATCGCCGCGATGAAGCTCTCGTCGATGCCCATCGCGCCCGCGTCGTCGCGGCGGCGTTCGCGGGCGGCCAGGCTGTGGGGATGGGCGGCGGAGGCAGGGCTGGTCATCGCTTCGACTCGATAATGGGTATCTGAAATACCTGTTATTCGCGATTGATCGAAAAAGCAATATTCTATATACCTATTTTATGCGGCTCAGCCTTCACAGCGATTATGCTCTGCGCATCCTGATGGCGCTCGGCGCGACCGGCGCGCAGATGTCGGTCGATGAGATCGCGGCGCGCTACGGCGTGTCGCGCAACCATCTCGCCAAGGTCGCGCAGCGATTGCAGGGGCTCGGTTATGTCGCGACCCAGCGCGGGCGCGGCGGCGGCATGCGGCTCGCGCAGGAGCCCGCCGCGATCAACGTCGGCGCCGTGGTGCGCGCGTTCGAAAATCTCGACAATTTTGTCGAATGCATGGACCCGGCGACCTCGGCGTGCCCGGTGCGCGGCGCCTGCGGCTTGCAGGGCGCGCTCGGCGGGGCGCTGTCGGCGTTCCTCCGCCATCTCGACGGCTTCACGCTCGCCGATCTGCTGCCGCAACCGGCGCGCTTTCGCGCGCTGCTCGAGGGCGCCTGATTCGCCCATTGCGCGGGGGCGCAAAGCCGGTCACAGACGGGGCGATGGCCAAGCTCTATTTCTATTATGCCAGCATGAATGCCGGCAAATCGACGACGCTGCTGCAGGCAGATTTCAACTATCGCGAGCGCGGCATGGAAACGATGCTGTGGACTGCGGCGCTCGACGACCGCTATGGCGCCGGACAGGTGACGAGCCGCATCGGGCTGATGGCGGAGGCGCATAAATTCGACCCCGACAGCGATATCGCCGCCGCCGTGCTGTCCGAAAATCGCCAGCGTCCGCTCGCCTGCGTGCTCGTCGACGAGGCGCAATTCCTGTCGAAGGCGCAGGTGTTCCAGCTCGCGGCGCTCGCCGATGAGGCCAATATTCCCGTCCTCTGCTACGGGTTGCGCACCGATTTTTCGGCCGAACTCTTTCCCGGCTCGGCGGCGCTGCTCGGTATCGCCGACGCGCTCGTTGAGCTCAAAGCCGTGTGCGAGTGCGGGCGCAAGGCGACGATGAACCTGCGCGTCGACGAAGCCGGCCGCGCGGTGGTCGAGGGCGCGCAGACCGAGATCGGCGGCAACGACCGCTATGTCGCGATGTGCCGGCGCCATTTCATGCAGAAGCGGCGCGAGGCGGCGGCGGCGCCAAGGGAGGTAGGCGCCGATGCTTGAGCGCCTTTATGTCGAGCTGGCCGATGGCGACCTCGGGCTCGCCAAGCTTGGTGAGCAGCATCGCGAGGCGCTGCGGGCGGTGTGCGCCACCGACGGCGATATCTGGCCGATCTATTCGTCGAGCTTCGGACCCGAGCATTTCGATGCCAGCTTCGATGCGCTGACGGGCGCCGGTGGGCGGATGCCCTATGCGATCTTCGACGGCGACCGGCTGATCGGCATGACCGCCTGGCTGCGCCCTGATATGTCGGCGCAGACGGTCGAGATCGGCAACAGCTTCCTCCACCCCGATGCGCGCGGCACCGGGTTCAACGGACGGGTGAAGCGGCTGATGATCGATCACGCCTTTGGCGTCGGCGTCCGCCGTATCGAATTCCGCATCGACGAACGCAACAAGCGCAGCCAGGCCGCCGTCGCCAAGCTCGGTTGCTTCAAGGAAGCGACCTTGCGGTCCGAACGCATCACCTGGACCGGCCATGTCCGCGATACCGCGCTCTGGTCGCTGCTGGCGGGGGAATGGGCGGGGCGCTAGGGTCAGCACCGGTTCAGACTCGGCCTGTTAAGACGCCTGCATTATGAAACCGACTCTCGCACTCTCCCTGGCCGCCTTGCTGCTTCCCCTTTCTGCAGCGGCGGCCATCGAGCCTGAAGCGCCGCGCGAAATCGGCGTCGAGGCGAGCATCGCCTTTCCCGCTTATGGCACCGTCCGCAATTTCGAGGCCGACGGCGACGACGGCATCTGGATCGAGGATCAGCGCCGCGACTGGTATTATGCGACGCTCGTCGGCTATTGCCCCGACCTCGATTTTGTCCAGGCGATCGGCATCGACACGCGCGGCACCGCGCGGCTCGACAAATTTGGCGCCATTGTCGTTAACGGCCAGCGCTGCGCCTTCACCTCCTTCGTGACCGCCGAAAAGCCGCTGCCGCGCAAGGAGCGGCTGAAGGCGGCCAAGGCCGCAAAGGACGCCGAACAGGCCGCCGAGGCAAATTGACTTTGCGCACCGGCGCCCGCAGGGGGCGCCGATGAACGGCTGGATCATCCTCGACAAACCTTTGGGGCTCGGCTCGACCCAGGCGGTGGGTGCGGTCAAACGCGTGTGCCGCGAGGCCGGCCTCGGCAAGGTCAAGGTCGGCCACGGCGGCACGCTCGACCCGCTCGCGACTGGGGTGCTGCCGATTGCGCTCGGCGAAGCGACGAAGCTCTGCGGCCGGATGCTCGACGCGAGCAAGATTTACGACTTCACGATCCGCTTCGGGGTGCAGACCGACGGCCTTGATGCCGAGGGTGAAATCGTTGCGACGAGCGACGTGCGGCCGACTTTCGCCGAAGTCGAGGCGGTGCTGCCGCGCTTCACCGGGCCGATCGAACAGGTGCCGCCGGCCTATTCGGCGATCAAGATCGACGGCGAGCGCGCCTATGATCGGGCGCGCAAGGGCGAGGCGGTCGCGATGAAGGCGCGGGCGGTGACGGTTTTCGCACTGCACCCGCAAGGCGAGCCGGCGGTTGGCGCATTGGAAGACATCACCCTCGCCGCGCATGTCTCCAAGGGCACCTATATCCGCAGCCTCGCGCGCGACATCGCGCTCGCGGTCGGCAGCGTCGGGCATGTCACCATGCTGCGCCGGACCCGCGCCGGTCCCTTCTCGCTCGATCACGCGATTTCGCTGGACAAATTGAACGCCTTCGGCCAATGGGCCGCGCAATCAGAAGTATTTCTGCCGCTCGAGGCAGGGCTGGTCGACATCCCGGCTCTGAACCTTTCCCCGGAAGCGGCAGGGGCGATCCGTCAGGGTCGTGTCTGGACCGGGGTAGCTACGGATGACGGGCTCTATTGGGGACGGGACGGCGACAATCGTCCGATCGCCCTGATCGAGGCTTTGGCGGGAACGCTGAAGGTCGTGCGCGGCTTCAATCTTTAAATCACGATGTTCGAAGGAAAAGCACATGTCGATTACTGCCGAACGCAAGGCCGAAGTCATCAAGGAAAATGCCCGCGAAGCCGGTGACACGGGTTCGCCCGAAGTCCAGGTCGCGATCCTGACCGACCGCATCAACAACCTGACCGGCCACTTCAAGGCGAACCACAAGGACAATCACAGCCGCCGCGGGCTGCTGATGATGGTCAACAAGCGCCGCACCCTCCTCGCCTATCTGAAGAAGAAGGACGAGGGCCGCTACACCGACCTGATCGCGAAGCTGGGTCTCCGCAAATAAGATTTTCTGGCGGCCCCGGATTTCCGGGGCCGCTGTCATATTGGTCCCGCGCAATGTCGCCGGGCCACAGGGCCGCTCCCGCATCCGGCGGGACCGCCATTGGGGCATCAAAGCGCCCCGCACCGCCCCGGGCCGGATTGCCCGGAACAGAGGCCCCGCCCGGCATAGGGCTCGGCGGGCGAAGGAAACATCATGTTTGACGTGAAAAAAGTATCGATCGAGTGGGGCGGTGAAACGCTGACCCTCGAAACGGGCAAGGTTGCCCGTCAGGCCGACGGCGCGGTCGTCGCGACGCTCGGCGAAACCGTCGTGCTGGCTGCGGTCACCGCCGCCAAGACGGTCAAGGAAGGGCAGGATTTCTTCCCGCTCACCGTCCATTATCAGGAAAAATATTCGGGCGCGGGCCGCATCCCCGGCGGTTTCTTCAAGCGCGAACGCGGCGCGACCGAAAAGGAAACTTTGGTTTCGCGTTTGACCGATCGTCCGATCCGTCCGCTGTTCCCCGAAGGTTTCTACAACGAAATCAACGTCATTGCCCAGGTTCTGAGCTATGACGGCCACAATGAGCCCGACATCCTCGCGATGGTTGCGGCGTCGGCCGCGCTCACCATTTCGGGCGTGCCCTTCATGGGCCCGATCGGCGCCGCGCGCGTCGGCTATGTCGATGGCGAATATATCCTGAACCCGACCGACGAACAGGTCGCCGCCGGCGACCTCGACCTCGTCGTCGCCGCCACCTACGACGCGGTGATGATGGTCGAATCCGAAGCCAATGAGCTGTCGGAAGAAATCATGCTCGGCGCCGTGCTGTTCGCGCACGACGCGTGCAAGGAAGTCGTCAAGGCGATCGTCAAGCTCGCCGAACAGGCCGCCAAGGATCCCTGGGACATGGCCGAACAGGCCGACCTGACCGCCGCCAAGGACAAGCTCAAGAAGCTGATCGGCAAGGACATCGCCGCCGCCTACAAGCTGACCGACAAATCGGCCCGCTCGAACGCGCTGAACGAAGCCCGCGCTGCCGCCAAGGCCGCCTTCGCCGACGCGACCCCGCAGGACCAGATGGCCGCCGGCAAGCTGATGAAGAAGCTCGAGGCCGAGATCGTGCGCGGCGCCATCCTCAAGGACGGCAAGCGTATCGATGGGCGCACCACGACGCAGATTCGTCCGATCGTCGCCGAAACGCACTTCCTGCCCCGCGCGCATGGTTCGGCGCTGTTCACCCGTGGTGAAACGCAGACGATCGCGACCTGCACCTTGGGGACCAAGGAAAGCGAGCAGATGATCGACGGGCTCAACGGCCTGTCCTATTCGAACTTCATGCTGCACTATAACTTCCCGCCCTATTCGGTCGGCGAAGTCGGTCGTTTCGGGGCGCCCAGCCGCCGCGACATCGGCCATGGCAAGCTGGCATGGCGCGCGCTGCACGCCGTGCTGCCGACCAAGGACGAGTTCCCCTACACGATCCGCATCACCAGCGACATCACCGAGTCGAACGGCTCGTCGTCGATGGCGTCGGTCTGCGGTGGCAGCCTCGCGATGATGGACGCCGGCGTGCCGATCAAGCGCCCCGTCTCGGGCATCGCGATGGGCCTGATCCTCGAAGGCAAGGACTATGCGATCCTGTCGGACATCCTGGGCGACGAGGATCACCTCGGCGACATGGATTTCAAGGTCGCGGGCACGTCCGAAGGCATCACCACGATGCAGATGGACATCAAGATCGCGGGCATCACGCGCGAGATCTTCGAAGCCGCGCTCAATCAGGCGAAGGACGGCCGTGCCCACATCCTCGGTGAAATGGCCAAGGCGCTCGGCGAAACCCGCAGCGAATTGTCGGCGCACGCCCCGCGCATCGAGACGATGCAGATCGACAAGTCGAAGATCCGCGACATCATCGGCACCGGCGGCAAGGTGATCCGCGAGATCGTCGCGACCACCGGCGCCAAGGTCGACATCGACGACGAAGGCCTGATCAAGATCTCGTCGAGCGACCTCGACCAGATCGAGGCGGCCCGCAAGTGGATCAGCGGCATCGTCGAGGAAGCCGAAGTCGGCAAGATCTATGACGGCAAGGTCGTCAACCTCGTCGATTTCGGGGCGTTCGTGAATTTCATGGGCGGCAAGGACGGTCTTGTCCATGTCAGCGAAATCGCCAACGAGCGCGTCGAAAAGGTCTCGGACGTTCTCAGCGAAGGCCAGGAAGTCAAGGTCAAGGTCCTCGAGATCGACCAGCGCGGCAAGGTTCGCCTGTCGATGCGCGTCGTCGACCAGGAAACCGGCGCTGAGCTCGAAGACACCCGCCCGCCGCGCGAACCCCGCGAACCGCGCGGCGACCGTGGTCCGCGCCGTGACGGCGGCGACCGTGGTGATCGTGGTCCGCGTCGTGACGGCGGTGGCCGCGGCGACCGCGGTCCGCGCCGCGACGGCGGCGGCGATCGTGGCCCCCGCCGCGAACGCAGCGAAGGTCCGGAAGACCAGGGCCATGTGCCCGACTTCCTGAAGGACTAAGTCTTCGGAAACGAACAAGGAGGGGCTGCCGAAAGGCGGCCCCTTTTTTGTTGGGGGTATCTGGATGATCGTGTCGGCTTTGGGGTGGGGAGCGGACGTTGATCTCCCCTCCCGCAGGCGGGAGGGGTTGGGGGTGGGCCAGCAGCGTTGCGGTCTGCCCACCCCGCTGCGACTAGGGCGCAAGCGCCCAAGTCTCGCTGCCCCTCCCGCCTGCGGGAGGGGGATCAGCTCCATTCTTCAACAGCGCCTTCCGCCCGAAAACGGCCATCCGCTCCGCAGCCTTGCCCTCCACCGCCGCCCGTGCAATAGGCGCCGCCCCGCGCGCCACCCCGCACCCGCACAGGATCCCGCCATGCACAGCCCTTCCAGCGCCACCGCGCTCGGCCTCGATTTCGGCACGACCAACACGGTCGTCGCGCTCGCCGACGGGCAGGGCGGGTCGCGGCTCGTCGATTTTGCGGGCGACGAGGCGACCGGGCCCGTGTTCCGCTCCGCGCTCTGTTTCTGGGAGGAGGAGCGCGCCTGGCAGGGGATCGCGTCCGAGGCGGGGCCGTGGGCGATCGCCGAATATCTCCAGTCGCCGCTCGACAGCCGTTTCGTCCAGTCGTTCAAGAGCGTCGCGGCGAGCCCGCTGTTCGAACGCGCGCTGATCTGGGGCAAGCCGTTTCGCTTCGAGGATATGGGACGGCTCTTCCTCCAGCGGCTCGTCGCCCATGCCGGTGGCGCGCTCGCCGACCGCCCGCGCCGCGTCATCGTCGGCCGCCCGGTCGAATATGCCGGCGCGCGCGCCGACCCCGCGCTCGCGCGCCAGCGCTACGATGCGATGCTCGCCGAATTTGGCGTCGAGCTTTTCTATGTCCACGAACCGCTCGGCGCCGCGCACAGCTATGCGGCACGGCTGACGGAGCCCGCGACGATCCTCGTCGCCGACTTCGGCGGCGGCACCACCGACTTTTCGCTCGTTCGCATCGCCGCGCCGGGCGCCCTGCGCCGCTGCGTGCCGCTCGCCTCGTCGGGGGTCGCGATCGCGGGCGACCGCTTCGACCGCCATATCGTCGATCGGCTCGTCCTGCCTTTGCTCGGCAAGGGCAGCCAATATCGCTCGTTCGACAAGATCCTCGACATCCCCGGCGGCTATTTCTCCGACTTCGCCGACTGGTCGCGGCTCGCGCTGATGCGCAACCGCCGCACGATCGACGAACTGCGGCGTCTGCAGCGCGATGCGCTCGAACCCGAGCGGCTCGACCGGATGATCGCGCTGATCGAGCATGAGCAGGGCTTCCCGCTTTATGATGCGGTCGGGCGGGTCAAGCGCGCGCTGTCGAGCGAGGACGAGGCCCAATTCCATTTCGCCGGCGGCGGGGTCGAAATCGGCGCGACGATCCGCCGCGCCGATTTCGAACATTGGATTGCGGACGACCTTCGCAGCATCGAGGGTGCGATGGACGTCGCGCTCGCCAAGGCCGGCGTCGAACCCGCCGCCATCGACCGCATCTTCCTCACCGGCGGCTCGTCGCTGATCCCGGCTATCCGCGTGATCTTCGACCGCCGCTTTGGCAGCGAACGCATCGCGACCGGCGGCGAGCTCACCTCGATCGCCCACGGCCTCGCGCTGATCGGCGACGAACCCGATCCGTCCGAATGGGCCGCCTGATGCGCTAAGGCGCCGGTGCGGGGGCCGCGAGTTCGGTCTTGAGGAACGCCACGATCTTCGGCCAGCTGTCGGCGCGTGCGGCGATATTGCCGGCTTCGCTGCCGCCGCCGAAGCCGGTCCATCGCCGGGCGTCGGCAGGGTCGGCAAAGGGCGCGCCCATGACGCCGTGCCCGGCGTCCTTGTACCGCAGCACCACCGGCGCGGCGGCGCCTTTGGCCTTGGCCCGCGCGACGATCTGGTCGGTCATCGGGCAACTCGGCCACAATGTCTCGGCCTCGCCGCAGACGAGCAGCAGCTTGCCGTGGAACGCCTCGACCGGGATGATCGCGGCGGGGTTCGTGCCCAGTTCCTTGAGTCCGCCTTCGAACACCGTCATCAGTCCGCGGTCGTCGGGTCGGCCCTTGTAGGCGAGATGCGGGACCGGCTCACCCTTGTCGCTCCACGACGAACTGAACGAGCCGAGCATATAATTCTCGCCCGCCATCCCGTCCCACACGACGCTCGACGGCATGCCGAGCGCGGCGGCGCGGATGCCCGGCGTGCGCGTCGCGACGAGCAGCCCCGCCTCCGCGCCCTTCGAATAGCCGACGATGCCGACGCGGGCGGGATCGACGCCGGGCTGCTGCCGGAGCCAGTCGATACCGCGCGCGAACTCCTCGAGCGGGATATTCTTCAGCTTCGCCGATTTTCCGGGCGCATTATGATAGGCGAGTTGAAGTGTGCTGAACCCTGCCGTCTGCAGCGCCAGCGCCGCCGCCCGCATATCCTTGCCGAGTCCGCCTTCGGAGCCGCCGAGCAGCAGGATTGCCGGATGCGGCCCCGGGCCCGGAGCGGGATAATAGTTGGCGAAAATGCCCTCGGCGACGATCCTTTTCCCCGTCGGGCCCGCTTCGACCAGCTTGGCGGGTGCGGGGTCGGCGGTGAGCATATAGACAAAACCGCCGCCGCCCATGGCGACAAGCACACCCACCACGCCCAGCGTGATCTTCCATCTCCGCTTCATCGTCCACCCCTCCGCTACTGTATTATTTATATAGTACAGCTAGGCGTGATGCGACAGCGAAAAACGAGGGTCGCTTCCGATCCGGCGCCAACCGCTCGTGGTCGGCGATGAGGGTATCGATCATGCCAGCGGAACGACCGGCCTCGGCCGCCGGTCGGGGCCCATGGCGACAAAGGCGAAATTGGCCTCGGTCACCTTGTTCGCGTCGTCCGAATGCCGGTCGCGCGCCCAGGCCTCGACCGCGACCTGCATCGAGGTGCGCCCGACCTTGAGCAGCCGGGCATAGACCGACACCTCGTCGCCGACGAAGACCGGGCGGTGGAAGGTCATGCCCTCCACCGCGATCGTCACCGCCCGGCCGCGCGCATGATGCGACGCGACCGAGGAGGCGGCGAGGTCCATCTGCGCCATCAGCCAGCCGCCGAAGATGTCGCCATAGACATTGGCGTTGGCGGGCATGGCGGTGACGCGCACGGCCGGCGCGCCTTCGGGCTGGGTCTCAGGCTGCATCATAGGCTCCCTTCACGCGTAGCCGCTGCGCCGCGGCGACCATCGCGATGAGGGCGGGGCGCACCTCGTCCCATTGGCGCGTCTTGAGCCCGCAATCGGGGTTCACCCAGATCCGGTTGGCGGGCAGCCGCTGGCTCGCGAGTTTCAGCAACGCGGTCATCTCGCCCTCGGCAGGGGTGCGCGGCGAGTGAATGTCATAGACCCCCGGCCCGATCTCGTTCGGATAGGCATAGTCGGCGAACACATCGAGCAGCTCCATCTGCGACCTTGCGGTCTCGATCGAGATGACGTCGGCGTCCATCGCGCCGATCGCGGCGATGATGTCGTTGAACTCCGAATAGCACATATGGGTGTGGATCTGGGTGTCGTCGGCGACCCCCGATGCCGACAGGCGGAACGCCTCGACCGCCCAGTCGAGATAGGCCTGCCAGTCGCCACGGCGCAGCGGCAGACCTTCCCGAAGGGCGGCTTCGTCGATCTGGATCACCGCCGCCCCGGCGCGCTCCAGGTCGAGCACCTCGTCGCGGATCGCCAGCGCGATCTGGCGGCAAGAAACCGCGCGCGGCTGGTCGTCGCGCACGAAGGACCAGTTGAGGATCGTCACCGGCCCGGTCAGCATGCCCTTCATCGGCTTGTCGGTCTGGTCCTGCGCATAGCGCCACCATTCGACCGTCATCGCTGCGGGGCGCGAGACGTCGCCGTAGAGGATCGGCGGACGGACGCAGCGCGATCCATAGCTTTGTACCCAGCCGCTTTGGGTGAAGGCGAAGCCCGCGAGCTGCTGGCCGAAATATTGCACCATGTCGTTGCGCTCGAACTCGCCGTGGACAAGGACATCGAGCCCGACCTCCTCCTGCCACTTGATCGCGGCGCGGGTTTCGGCGCGCAGATATCGGGCATAGGCCGCATCGTCGATTTCGCCCTTCATATGCGCGGCGCGGGCTTTGCGGACCTCGGGCGTCTGGGGGAAAGAGCCGATCGTCGTCGTGGGAAAAGCGGGCAGGGCCAGCCGGTCGCGTTGCAGGTCGCGGCGCTCGGCGAAAGGCGAACGCCGCTCGACCATCGCCGCATCGATGCCCGCGAGCCGCGCCTGCACCGCCGCGTCGTGAATGCGCGGCGAGCTGCGCCGGGTGGCTGCGGCGGCGCGGGCGGCGGCGAGCTCGGCGGGGACGTCGGCCTCGCCTTCGTTCAGCGCCTTTGCGATCGTCGCCAGCTCGCCGATCTTCTGCACCGCGAAGGCCAGCCATGCGGCGATGTCGGGATCGAGCTTCTTTTCGAGCGCAAGATCGATCGGGGTGTGGAGCAGCGAACAGGAGGGCGCGACGATCAGGTCGCGCGTCGTCGCGATCGGCGCGATCCGCGTCAGGATCGCATCGAGGTCGGCGCGCCAGATGTTGCGCCCGTCGATCACCCCCAGCGACAACAGCATCGTCTTGGGCACGCGTGCGCAGACCGCGCCAAGCTGCTCGGGCGCGCGGACGAGGTCGATGTGCAGCCCGTCGACCGGCAACCCCGCGACCAACCCCAGATTCGCGCCGAGCCCGCCGAAATAGGTCGTGAGCATCAATTTGACGCCGCGCCCCGCGAGCCGCGCATAGGCCTGTGCAAAGGCTGAGTGCTGGGCGTGGTCGAGGTCGAGGACGAGGCAAGGCTCGTCGATCTGCACCCAGTCGGCGCCCGCATCGGCGAGCGCCGCGAGCAGCTCGTCATAGACCGGCAGCAGCGCGGGGAGCAGCGACAGCGGTTCGACCCCGCGGCCTTTGGCGAGCATCAGATAGCTGACGGGGCCGAGCAGGACCGGGCGGGTGTGATAGCCGAGCGCTTTGGCCTCCAGAAATTCATCGACCAGCCGCGTCGATGACACGCGGAAGCGCTGACCCGCCTCCAGTTCGGGGACCATATAGTGATAATTGGTGTCGAACCATTTGGTCATTTCCTGCGCGGTCGCGTCCAGGCCGTGCGCGCAGGCCTTATGGGCGGCGCCCTGCGTGCCGCGCGCCATGGCGAAATAAGTGGAAAGCGCGACATCGCCGCCATCCCACTGGTATCGCGCCGGTATCGCGCCAACCATGACCGAGGTGTCGAGTACATGGTCGTAGAGCGAGAAATCGCCCGAGGGCAGGATGTCGGCGCCGAGCGCGCGCTGCCGCGCCCAGGTCGCGGCGCGCAGCGCGGCACTGCCTTCGCGTAGTTCGGCTTCGCTCTTCTTGCCGGCCCAATGACCTTCGAGCAGGAATTTCAGTTCGCGGCGCGGGCCGATGCGGGGGAAGCCGAGGGTGGCGACGGTGATGGCCATATGTCTTACCTTGGTTGGGCAAGGGACAGGCCGGAACACAGGCAAGGGCCGATGCGTCCGGCAGGACAAGCCCGGGCGCAGCCATGCATGCGACCAGACCGGACACCCCGCCGGAGGACGTTATCGGACGAGGCAGGTCTCCTGGCTCACGGATCGACGCGGCGGTCTGGCCTTCCCAATCCCTTGCCGGATCAGTGACACGTATCGACCGCCACTCACCGCTTACAGTTGCGGGGGCAGCGCCGGCCTTGCCCCTCCCCCTTTTGGCGAGCGGGCGCACCGGCTTCCCGTCTTAGCCCCATGCCCTGCCGGACGCGGGGAACCTCGACCAGCTCAGGATAGGGTGAAGTCGCGGCGTGTCAATCTACATATAAAGATTTCTTTATATGTGTCGGCGACGCGATATCGAATGCAAGGGAGTCGCCACGGCGATCCTTTTCTGGTTATGATCCTGGCCATGCTGACGACCCTGATCTCCGCGCTCGCGATGAGCTTTGCCGCCCAATCCCCGACCGTCCCGCCGCAAGCGACGCAGTTGCCACCGCCGCCTGCGCCGATTGCGGCACCGGTCACGCCCGTGATCGAGGTCGACACGCGCCCCTATGTCGCGCTGACCACCGATCTCGGCACGATCACCGTGCGGCTGGAGGACAAGCGCGCACCGGTGAGCACGAAGAATTTCCTGCGTTACGTCGATAGCAAACGGATGGACGGCTTCACCTTCTATCGCACCACGCGCAGCTGGGGGCCCGCGAGCCAGTTGATCCAGGCGGGCAATCGCGGCGACGCGCGCAAAAATTACCCGCAGATCGCGCATGAGCCGACCAATGTCACCGGGCTGACCAACTGCAAGGGCG
>NZ_JBOHHU010000084.1:0-18748 GCF_050725615.1 Sphingopyxis sp. | reverse complement strand
CGCCGGGGCTTTTTGTTTGGGCCGGGCTCGGCAGAGCGGCGCGCGTCAGTCTTCGGACGCGGTGCCGTCCGCCTTGTCGGCGGCGATATCCTCGAACCAGGCTTCGACTTCGCCCGACAGCTTGATCGTCATCGGCTGGCCGAACCGGTCCTTCGACTTGCCCGCCGCGACGCGGATCCAGCCTTCGGAGATCGAATATTCCTCGACGTCGGTGCGCTCCTTGCCCTTGAAGCGGATGCCGATGCCGCGCTGCAGCACCTCCATGTCGAAATGGGGCGAGCGCGGGTTGGTCGACATATGGTCGGGGGGCGTATCGGTCATGCTGAAATCTCCAGAGAATTGCCCGCGCGGCTAGGGCAGGCGGCGCCGCAAATCAAGCGTCGTCGCTCTTGCGCTCGGCCTGTCTCCCGGCAATAAGGCGCACGGGTCGCGTGTCGGGATTGATGACCATGACGATACGCCGGGCAGGTCTTGCCCTTTCTGCGGCGCTGCTGGCGACCGCTATCTCGCCTGCCTTCGCCGCCGCAACACCCCCCTGCCCGCCCGATGCCGGCGGCCCGTGCGACCAGGCTGCGGCGAATCTCGTGCGCGAAGCGGTCGACCGTTTCGAGACGCTCGACAGCGAGGAGCAGGTACAGGCCGCGCTGGGGGTGATCGACCTGGTCGCCCAATATCGCAGCCGGATGTCGGAAAAGGCGCTCTCCAACGTCGAAACGTCGCTCTGGATCTATTTTCGCAGCGACCGCACTCCGGGCGACCCCGAATATCAACGGCTGACGAACAAAATGCGCGACTATGCCGCGCGCGCCGCTGCGGCGAAGGACGTCGATGGCGAGCTCTATTTCCTCGACCTGATGAGCCTCGGCCTGGCTTCCGATCAGCGGCTGGGTCATGCCCGCCTGCTGCACCGCCGCGCCGCCGAATATGGCAAGCTGGCGAGCAGCGTCGGCTTCAGTGCGCGCGTGTCGCTCGAAATCTACGGCCGCGAGTTGCTCGAGCAGGGGCGCTATGCCGAAGTCGCGCGCGCGCTCGACGACACCTTCGCCGAGCTGGAAGCGGCGGGAATGCCGAACGACAACTGGCACCTGCAGCTGCGCTATGCCGAGGCGCTGACGCTGGTTCGCCGCGACGCCGAATCCGACCGCGCCTTCGACGCCTTGCTCGCGATGATGCAGGACCCCGCCTATAACGACGCCCAGCGCCAGTTCCTCAACAACCAGATCAGCTATTACCGCAACATCGCCGGCCGCTTCGCGGCGGCCGAAGGGCCCGGCCGGATCGCAATGACCGAAAGCGAACGCCTCGACGGACGCAAGGACATCGGCACCCAGAAGTCACGCTATAACTTTGCGCTCGCGCTGCTCGGTCAGGGCAAGGCCGACGAGGCGCTGCCCTATTTCGAGGAAGCGCTGCCGTTGCAGCTCGCGGTCGAGCGCGGCGACAACTGGTACGACGCCAAGACCGACACCATCATCCTGCTCACCACCCTCGCGCGCGCCCGCGCGCAGGTGAAGGGCCGCGAGGGCGACGCACTGGCCGCCGCGATCGACGCCGCCGACCGGCTGCGCGCGCGGCGCGATGCCGGGGTCCGCAGCAACGACGCCAACCCCGCCGTCGCCGCACTGGCCAAGGCGATCGCGCGCGGCACCCGCCGCAATCCGCAATCGGGCGCCTTTGACATGGTGATGTTCGCCGGTTGGGCCGCGCGCGGGGGCAAGGCCGATGCGCTGAACCCCGCCTTCCTCGCCGCACAGGACCTGACGCTGACCGACGCCGGCGACGCGATCAACGAGGCGGCGGCGCGGAGCCTGGCCGGGACCGGGCCGCTCGGCGACCTGGTGCGCCAGCGGCAGGACACCGCGCAGGCAGTAATGTCGCTCAACCAGCGCTATCGCGACCAGTCGCTCGGCAAGGACGAGGCGAAAGCGGCGGCGCTGCGTAGCGAACTCGACGCCGCCGCCGCGCGGCTTGCCCCGCTCGACGCCCGGATCGCGGCCGAATTTCCCGACTATGCGACGCTCGTCACGCCGAAGGCGATCGACGTCGCGGCGGTGCAGGCGCTGCTCGAGCCCGACGAGGCGATGCTGATGTTGCTGCCGTCGGAGGGGCATCATTATGCCTTCGCCATCTCGAAACAGGCCGCGACATGGAACCGCGTCGACGATGGCGCCGCGCCGATCGCCGCCGATGTCGCGCGGCTGAAATGCCGGATCGACGAGAACACCTGCTCGCTTCCCGACTATGACGCCTTGCTCGCCGCCGAGAGCAAGGGCGAGGCGAGCCCGATCGACCAGCGCTATCCGCGTTACGATCGCGCCGCCGCCTACCGCCTCTACCAGCGGCTTATCGCCCCCGTGGCGGCGGCGCTGCCCGAGGGCGGCCGCGTCTATACCTTCGCGAGCGGGCCGATCGCCGGACTGCCGCTCGCCGCGCTCGTCGCCAGCGCACCCAAGGGCGACGCCGAAAGCGGTGCCGAAGCCGACCTCGCCGCCACCGACTGGCTCGCCCGGCATTACCGCTTCATCACCCTGCCCTCGGTCAGCGCCCTCGCCCTCGCCACGCGCGAAAGCGCCGCGCTTCCGACCTCGCACCGCCCCGATCTGGTCGCCTATGGCGCGCCGACGCTGGTCGGCAATGGCAAGGCGGGGGCGCGCGGCGGCGAAGGCGGTTTGCGGCGGCGCGGCGGCGTCGGCGTGCGCGGCGGCGGGCTGACGCTCGCCAGCGGCGACAAGACGATGGCGTCGGTCGACAAGCTCCGCCGCCTCGACCCGCTGCCCGGCACGGTCACCGAACTCACCCGGCTGTCGGCCGCGATCGCGCGCGGCAGCGGGGTCCGGCTCGGCCGCGAGGCGACCGAAACTGCGGTCAAGGCCGACAAGGAATTGCCGCGCGCGATTGTGGTGGTGTTCGCGACCCATGGTCTGCTGCCGGGCGAGATGGGCACCGGGTCCGAACCCGGCCTCGTCCTCACCCCGCCGGGCAAGGCGAGCGCGACCGATGACGGCCTGCTCACCGCGAGCGAGGCGGCGGCGCTGTCGCTGTCGGCGCGCTGGGTCGTGCTGTCGGCGTGCAACACCGCGACCCCGGGGGTCGAAGCGGGGGCGAGCGGCGAATCGCTGTCGAGCCTCGCGCGCAGCTTCCTCTATGCCGGCGCGGGCAATCTGCTCGCGAGCCACTGGCGTGTCGCGGACGATGCGACGGCGGCGCTGACCGTCGAGGCGCTGGGGAACAAGGATGCCACCCCGGCGACCGCGCTGGCGATGGCGATGGAAGCGGTGCGCACCGGCAAGCGCGCCGATGGATCGGCCGTCGAGAGCTGGCAGCCGCATTGGGCGCACCCGGCCAGCTGGGCGCCCTTCACCCTGGTAACCAACCGCGACCGCTAGGCAGATCGACGCCGCGCATGCGGTGCAATGACGCGGCAAGCCGTTCGGCGGCGGGATAGAGATCGGCTTCCTCGCGCTCGATCCGCATCCCGATCGCGTCGAGCACCGCTTCGGTTTCGCGGCAGAAGCCCGGCCAGTCGCCGGCCACCCGCGCCTCGGTCCAGCGCGTGTCATACGCGACGAAATCCTCGGCCAGATGTCCCATCTCGCCGACAAATTCGCGCGCCAGCCGCGTCAGTTCGGCGTCGCCGCTGGCCTTGAGCCGCGGATACAGCACCCAATCCTCGCATTTCAGATGGCGCACCAGCGTGTCGCGAAACATGCCGCGCACCGACGCAAGCTCGGTCGGACGCGGTGGCCGGGGCGCGGCGACGATATCCATCAGGAAATGCGAGAGGGTGGCCAGCGCGGCATGCTCGGCGCGCAGCCGCCGCATTTCCTGGACCATATGCATAGGGCCACCCCATATCGAGCGGTCCCTCACACCCTGTCCTAGGGCGTGCCCGTGAAAAGAGGGTTAATCGGGGGTTGCCGAGCGCTTCGGCCAGATCACCCGGCCTCTCGCGACTGACCGACACGTCGCGTTGCCACTCCGCATTGTCCGGTTCGCCCAACGCCAGAGCCGCGCGTATAGCCGGCCGGCGGGGTTCTAGCCGGCATTTCCACGGCGGCTTTTCATCAGGGGCTGGATACGCGTGCCGAACGCCTCCACCCCCGCGACGAAGTCGTCGAAGGTAAGGAGCACCCCGCCCGTGTTCGGCACCTCGGCCATTTCGTCGAGCATGTGCGCGACATTTTCATAGCTGCCGACCAGCGTCCCCATGTTGATGTTCACGGCGCCCTCGGGCGCGGCGAGCTGGCGGACGTTGGTGGTGCTGTTGTGTTTGTCGGCGGCGCCCTGATCCATCAGCCACGAGATCGCCGCGACGTCGACCCCGTCGTTGTACGACTTCCACTTCGCGTGCGCTTCTTCGTCGGTCTCGGCGGCGATGATCATCACCAGCACGAACACCGACACGTCGCGCCCGGTCTTCGCGGTCGCGGCGGCGAGCCGTTCGTTGTTGAAGGCGAAGGCGGTCGGGGTGTTCACCCCCTTGCCGAGGCAGAAGGCATAGTCCGCCCATTGCGCCGAAAAGGCGAGCCCCTCGTCCGACGAGCCCGCGCAGATGATCTTCATATCGCCTTGCGGAGTGGGCCGGACGAGGCAATCGTCCATCTGGTAGTATGTGCCCTTGAAGTCGCTGCGCCCCGTTTCCCACAATTCGCGCAGGATGTGCGCATATTCATCGAGCATCTGGTAGCGGTTGCGGAAATGCTCGTCGCCCGGCCACAGCCCCATCTGGCTGTACTCGGGACGCTGCCACCCGGTGATCAGGTTCAATCCGAAACGCCCGTGGCTGATGCTGTCGATCGTGTTGCACATGCGCGCCGCGAAAGCGGGCGGGATGACGAGCGTCGGGCAGGTCGCGTAAATCTTGATCTTCTCGGTCACGGCGGCGAGCCCCGCCATCAGCGTGAAGCTTTCCAGCCCATATTCCCAGAATTCGGTCTTGCCGCCGAAGCCACGCAGCTTGATCATCGACAGCAGAAAATCGAGCCCGTGCTTTTCGGCGCTTTGGGCGATCTGTTTGTTGAGATCGAAGCTCGGCATATATTGCGGCGCGTTCTCCGAAATCAGCCAGCCATTGTTGTTGATGGGGACAAAGACGCCGACTTGCATGGCTTAGCTCCTGAGGAAATCGAGGACGACGCGGTTGAAAGTGTCGGGATCGGTGACGTTGCAGGCGTGGCCGCCCCAATCCATCACGACGAGCTGGCCGTTGGGAAGGCGCTCGGCCAGCCGCCGCGAACAAAGCGACGGGACCAGCATGTCGTCGGCGGCGGCGAGCACCAGGGTCGGCGCGTCGATATTCTGACAGAGGTCGTCGATGTCCCATCGCCGAAGCGCGGCAATGCGCCGCTCCATGACCTCAACGCCCGGAAAATGATCGACCATGGCGGCGGCCTCTCCGTCCAGCCGAGCGCTGTGTCGCGAACTCCAGTCGGCGGGATAGAGGAAAATCGGCTGCGCGCTGACATAGGCTCTCGGCCCCTCGCTCCGTAGCAAGGCGAGCCGGGCGTCGAAGCAGCGGGAAAAATGCGGATCAGGCTTGGCCCAGCCGTTGATCGCCACCAGCTTGCGCACGCGCTCGGGCCATTCGAGTGCCAGCGACAATCCGATCATGGCGCCCGCCGCGTGACCCATGAAATGGGCGCTGACGATACCGAGACCGTCCATCAGCTCCTTGATGTCGAAGGTCATACCCTCGTCGCGGACATGGCTTTGCGGCAGCGCGCGATCGCTGCGTCCCGTACCGCGATGATCGTAAATCAGGACGCGGTATTGCGCGGCCAGCGCATCGAGATTGGGCTGCCAATAAGTTCCCGATCCACCGAGGCCCGCGGACAGGATCAGCGGCGGCGCCTCCTTGTCGCCGTGCCACTCATAATAGAGGCCATTTTTCTCGGGCATCAGCCGATATGCGCCACCGAGGCAATCTCGACCAGGCAGTCCGCCTTCACCAGCTCGGCCTTGATGCAATAGCGCGCGGGCTTCGCGCCCGGGAAATATTCGGCATAGACGGCATTGAACGCCGCATAATCGGCGAAATCCTTGAGGAAGATATGGTTCATCGCCACGTCCTCGAGGGTCGCCCCTGCGGCTTCGAGCGTGATCTTGATGACGTCCAGCACATGCCGCGTCTGCGCCGCCGCGTCGCCGATATGCAACACCACGCCGCCCTCGCCGAGCGCCAGCACGCCCGACACATAGACGGTGTTGCCGGCCTTCGCGCCCGCCGAGTAGGGCGCGATCGGGGTCGGGAATTGCGGCGGGTTGATCGGTTCGAAAGCCATGGTCACTCCTCTTGCGGCCGCTGGCCGACGCTGCCGCAGAAATCGGCGACATTGCTCACCCAGCCAAAGAATTTCTCGACATTATAGACAGTCGCGTCGCGCACATAATCGGGGCCGAGATGGTGGGTCGCATCCTCCAGCATCACCGAAAAATATTCGAGGTGAAAGGCGTCGCGCAACGTCGATTCGACGCAGACATTGCTCGCGATGCCGACGAAGACGATCGTGCGGATGCCGCGCGACCGCAAGGTGCTGTCGAGCTGTGAGTTGAAGAAGGCCGAATAGCGCGTCTTGTGCAGGCGGATGTCGCCCGGTTGCGGCGCCAGCGCCTCGACCAGCTCATAATCCCAGCCGCCGCGCGCCAGCAATTGCCCGGCCAATTCGGGTCGCGCGCGCATCGTCTTCAGCGCGTTCGACTTGTGCCAGTTGGGCGACCCTGGGCCGCCGGCCTCGACATAATCGGCGTCCCAGCCGTTCTGCAGATAGACGATCGGCATTCCCGCGCCCCGCGCGATATCGAGCACCTGCGCGATCCGCCCGATCACCCCCGCCGCGCCCGATATGTCGAAGCCCGCGAGGTCGACATAGCCGCCCGGCGACGCATAGGCATTCTGCATGTCGATCACGACGACGGCGGTGGCGTGCGGGTCGACGATCAGCGGCTCGGGCCGCGCGGGCAAAATGACCTTTGCCCCGCCGCCGGGTGCCGTATCGACCGCAATCGCCATGGAGCCTCCTTCCCGCGAAGGCGGCAGCTTCCCCGAAAGCGGCGGGCGATGCAAGCCGCCATGCTGCGGCGCAGCAGCGCCGCGCGCCCCAAAGCAAAACCGGCGGCCTTTGGGGCCGCCGGTCTGAACTTTACGCCATTTCTTTCTTGCGCGACGCCTTCTTGCGCTCGTGCGGGTCGAGCAGCGCCTTGCGGATGCGGATATTCTTCGGGGTCACCTCGACCATCTCATCGTCGTCGATATAGGCGATCGCCTGTTCGAGCGTCATCCGCTTCGGCGGGGTCAGGCGGATCGCGTCGTCCTTGCCGGTCGAGCGGAAGTTCGTCAGCTGCTTCGACTTCATCGGGTTGACCTCGAGGTCGTCGGGCTTGGCATTCTCGCCGATGATCATGCCCTCATAGAGCGCCTCGCCGGGCGAGACGAAGAGGATGCCGCGATCTTCGAGCGGGCCGAGCGCATAAGCGACGGCTTCGCCATTGCCGTTCGAGATCAGCACGCCGTTCTGGCGGCCGGCGATATTGCCCTTGTAGGGGCCATATTTCTCGAACAGCCGGTTCATAATGCCGGTGCCGCGCGTGTCGGACAGGAATTCGCCATGATAGCCGATCAGGCCGCGCGACGGGCCCGAGAAGGTGATGCGGGTCTTGCCGCCACCCGACGGGCGCATGTCGGTGAGATCGGCTTTGCGGACCTGCATCTTCTCGACCACCGTGCCCGAATGCTCGTCGTCGACGTCGATGACGACGGTTTCATAGGGTTCGGTGCGCTTGCCGGCCTCGTCCTCGCCATAGAGAACCTTCGGGCGGCTGATGCCGAGTTCGAAGCCCTCGCGGCGCATCGTTTCGATCAGCACGCCGAGCTGAAGCTCGCCGCGGCCCGCGACTTCGAAGCTGTCCTTGTCGGCACTTTCGGTGATGCGGATCGCGACATTGGTCTCGGCTTCGCGGAACAGGCGGTCGCGGATCATGCGGCTCGTGACCTTGCTGCCCTCGCGGCCCGCCATCGGCGAATCATTGACCGCAAAGCGCATCGACAGCGTCGGCGGATCGATCGGCTGCGCGGCGATCGGCTCGCTGACGCTGGTGTCGGCGATCGTGTTGGCGACGGTCGCCTGCGCGAGGCCCGCGATCGCGACGATGTCGCCCGCGCGCGCTTCCTCGACGGGAACGCGCTCGAGCCCGCGGAAGGCGAGCAGCTTCGACGCGCGGCCGGTCTCGATCACCTTGCCGTCCATATCGAGCGCATGGATCGGCTGGTTGACCTTGACCGTGCCCGACTGGACGCGGCCGGTCAGGATGCGGCCGATGAAATTGTCGCGGTCGAGCAAAGTCGCGAGGAAGGTGAAGGGCGCGTCTTCGGGCAGACCCGGGGTCGGGACGTGCGACACGATCGTCTTGAACAAGGGCTCGAGCGTGCCGTCGCGCGCGTCGGGGCTTTCCGAGGCATAGCCGCCGCGGCCCGAGGCGTAGAGGATCGGGAAGTCGAGCTGTTCGTCATTGGCTTCGAGCGTCAGGAACAGTTCGAACACCTCGTCGAGCACTTCGGCGGCGCGCGCGTCGCTGCGGTCGATCTTGTTGACGACGACGATCGGCTTGAGGCCGAGGGCAAGCGCCTTGCCGGTCACGAACTTGGTCTGCGGCATCGGGCCTTCGGCGGCGTCGACGAGCAGGATGACGCCGTCGACCATCGACAGGATACGCTCGACCTCGCCGCCGAAGTCGGCGTGGCCGGGGGTGTCGACGATGTTGATGCGCGTCAGGTCGGCGCCTTCACCCCATTCGACGCTGGTGCATTTCGCGAGGATGGTGATCCCGCGCTCTTTCTCCAGATCGTTCGAATCCATCGCGCGTTCTTCGACGCGCTGGTTGTCGCGGAAGGTGCCCGACTGGCGGAACAGCTGGTCGACGAGGGTGGTCTTGCCATGATCGACGTGCGCGATGATGGCGATGTTGCGCAAAGACATGCGGGAAGGCCTTGATTGTGAGGGGGCGGCACCGGACTGCCGCGATCGGCGCGCGCCTAGCAGAAGCGTTGTTGCAGCGCAACGAAATTGCCGAAGTTGGCGAAGGTGCCGCGTAGCGCGGGGTCACGTCAAGGAAGTTTCAATAATTATTGAAACTTCAGAAATTCGCGCTATACGAGTCGCGTGGACCCCTCCTCCGCCCCCGACTCTCCATCGCCGCCGTTTCGGCTCTCCCCGCTAGCGCAGGCGTTTGTCCTGCATTTCGGCGAGATGGGGAGCCGCTGGGGGATCAACCGCACCGTCGGACAGATTTATGCGATGCTGTTCCTCGCCGACGGCGCGCGCCACGCCGAGGAGATCAGCGAGGCGCTGGGGCTGTCGCGCGGCAGCGTGTCGATGGGGCTGAAAGAGCTCGCAAGTTGGCGGCTGGTGCAATTGAAGCACCTGCCCGGCGACCGGCGCGATTATTATGCGACGCCGCGCGATGTATGGGCGATCTTCCGCACTTTGGTCGAAGAGCGCAAGAAGCGCGAGATCGACCCGACGCTGACGACGCTGCGCGCGCTGTTGATGGAGCCCGCGACCGACCCCGCCGACCGCTTCGCGCAGGAACGGATCGCGGCGATGCACGAACAGATCGAGCTGCTCACCGACTGGTATGCCGAAATGGAGCGGCTCGACACCGAGCGGCTGCTGCAGCTTTTGCGGCTCGGCGAACGCGTGGTAAAAGCGCTCGAGTTCAAGGACCGCATGCTTGGCCGCGGGAAGGGTGTCTCGACTTCGCTCGACACAAACGGGGGGTAGCAGACGACGATGGACGCACTTGACCCGTTGATCCTGGCGCGAATCCAGTTCGCGACCAACATCAGCTTCCACATCCTGTTCCCGACGATCACCATCTCGCTCGGCTGGGCGCTGCTCGGCTTCAAGCTTGCGTACAACCGCACGAAAGATGCGGCCTGGATGGACGCCTACCGCCTGTGGGTGAAAATCTTCGCGCTGAGTTTCGCGATGGGGGTCGTGTCGGGCATCACAATGAGTTTCCAGTTCGGCACCAACTGGCCGGGCTATATGGAAAAGGTCGGCAATGTCGCCGGGCCGCTGCTCGCTTATGAGGTGCTGACGGCTTTTTTCCTCGAAGCGGTGTTCCTGGGGATCATGCTCTTCGGATTCAGCCGCGTGCCCAACTGGGTCCACACGATGGCGACCTGTCTGGTCGCGGGCGGCACGACGCTGTCGGCGTTCTGGATCATCGCGCTCAACAGCTGGATGCAGACCCCGGTCGGTTACGAGATCCGCGACGGTGTCGTCCATGCGACCGACTGGTGGGCGATCGTCTTCAACCCGTCGATGCCGTACCGCCTGATGCACATGCTGCTCGCCTCGGCGCTCACCGTATCCTTTCTGATCGCGGGCATGTCGGCCTGGCGCTGGCTGCGCGACGGCGGCGGCGAAGGGGTGCGGCGCACGCTGAAAGCCGCCGTCTATGCCGCCGCGCTGCTGATCCCGGTGCAGATTTTCGTCGGCGACATGCACGGGCTCAACACGCTGGAGCATCAGCCGCAGAAGATCGCGGCGATGGAGGCCAATTGGGAAACGCGCAGCCATGTCCCGCTCGTGCTGTTCGCGATCCCCGACGAAAAGGCGCGCACCAACCATCTGGAGGTGGCGGTGCCGTCGGGCGCGAGCCTGATCCTGAAACATGAGGCAGCGGGCGTCGTGCCGGGGCTCAACGACTATGAAGGCAACCACCCGCCGGTCGCGCCCTTGTTCTGGGGCTTCCGGGTGATGGTCGGATTGGGCGTGCTGATGCTGACGATTTCGTGGTTCGGCGCGTGGACGCTGTGGCGGCGCGGGGTCGACAGATTGCCGCGCTGGTATGCGCGCGCGCTCGTCGCGATGACCTTCGCCGGCTGGGTCGCGACGCTCGCGGGCTGGTATGTCACCGAGATCGGGCGCCAGCCCTGGCTGGTCACCGGCGTGCTCAAGACCGCCGACGCGGTGGGCCCTGCCGGACCGGCGATGGTGGCGAGTTCGCTGACGCTGTATCTTGCGGTTTATGCCGTGCTGCTCGCCGCCTATGTCGCGGTGCTGTACCGGCTCGCGCGGCTCGGCAAGGCGGCGCCCGACGCCAAGCCGATGTTCCCGATCCCCGGCGCCGCCCCCGGCCCCGCCGCGCCGCTCGACGAGGGAGTGACCCCATGACGCCGTTCATCGACCCCTGGTGGCTGCCGGTGATCTTTGCGGGCCTGATGGGCCTGTCGATCCTGCTTTATGTGATCCTCGACGGTTACGATCTGGGCGTCGGCATGCTGACGCGGCTCGAAAGCGACACGAACCGCGACCTGATGGTCGCGTCGATCGGGCCGTTCTGGGACGCCAACGAAACCTGGCTGGTGCTCGGCATCGGGCTGTTGCTCGTCGCCTTTCCGGTCGCGCATGGTTTGATCCTGACCCAGCTGTATCTGCCGGTGGTGCTGATGCTGGTCGCGCTGATCCTGCGCGGGGTGAGCTTCGAGTTCCGCGCCAAGGCCGCGCCCGAGCAAAAGCATCGCTGGGACGCCGCCTTTTTCTATGGCTCTTTGCTCACCGCGCTGTGCCAGGGCTATATGCTCGGCGCCTATGTGCTGGGGTTCGACCAGAGCCTGTCGTCGGTGCTCTTCTGCCTGCTCGCCGCGCTCGGGCTGGTTGCGGGCTATCTGTTCGTCGGCGCGTGCTGGCTGGTCTACAAGGTCGAGGGCGATTTGCAGAAGCGCGCGGTGCGCTGGGCCGAGGTGACGCTGTGGCTGACCGCGCTGGCGATGGCGATCATCTCGATCGCGACGCCGCTGCTGTCGGAGCGCATCTTCGCGCGCTGGTTCCGCCTGCCCGAGATCATCGCGCTGCTGCCGATCCCGATCGCGGCGGCGACCTTGTTCGTCGGCCTCGCGATCTTCCTGCGCCGGCCCTTGCGCGAAAGGGACGAATTGTCGTGGGTGCCGCTGGCGACCGCGGGCATATTGTTCGCGCTGGGGTTCGTGGGGATCGCCTACAGCTTCTACCCCTATCTGATCGCCGACCGGCTCGACATCTGGCAGGCGGCGGCGTCCCCCGAATCGCTGAGCATCATCCTGATCGGGGCGCTGTTCGTGCTGCCGGTGATTTTGGGATATTCGATCCTGTCGCACTGGATTTTCAGGGGGAAGGCGACGCATTTGAGTTATGAGTGAGGGGCCAAATGTGCGGCGGCTTTTCGGGTGGAAAGCCGACGTTGGCGCAGACATATAGAGTCGATGGAAATCGAAGGCGTATCGCTTGAAGCCCTGAAGGCACTGCCAACCGAAGAGCTGGAGGAGTTGCTGGCTTTCGGCAGGCCAATCACATTTCGCATGGGGACGGCAACGGTTCTCGCCGAATTCAACAGGGACCGTGAAGAATTGGCGGTCAATCTCGCTCACATAGACGGCGGCGGCGAGGGCGTCGTGGCATCGCTGTGGAAGCTCATCGAGCGTTATGCCAAGGAGCGTGGGTACACGAGCATCGTTTGGAACGTCCATGCGCTTACCTGCGCAAACCCCAACCCACGGCTCCAACATTTCCTCCGCGATCGGGGTTTCGAGGAGGAGAACAGCAAAACTTATGGGCGAGTGCTGGTTTTGCGCCGGAAGCTTTAGCGACCGGTTGCTTGCTGATGTTGCGCCGGTGCAGTGCCGATAGGTCCGGCTTTTTTGTTTCGCGCAAAGGCGCAAAGGCACGAAGAGGTTGTGCTGGCCGCGAAGCGGCTTCTTCCTTCGATGATGCGGCGATGATGCAGCGATGAAGGGAAGGCGGCCTTGCGGTCGCGGGGCTGCTTCTTTGCGCCTTTGCGTGAGATATATGGCGCCGCTGATCGGGAGGCCGGGTCGAGTCCGGGGTGGCGCGTTTGAGTTAGTGTGAGGGGGCTTGGCGCGCCATGTCGCCGAAAGGTTTTGGGGAAAGTATTCTATGGATGGCATGGCTGCGCGAAAGATATTCGACGGTTTTTTGGTCGATATGGAAAAGACCGTCGGCCTACCCCTTGCCGTCATGGAGGACATGGTCGAACAAATCCCTGGTGGGTGGGTTTTTCGATATCAAGGCCGAGAATGGGTGAAATCGCGAGATATGTCCGACCTTTCGGACTTTCTTGTCGGCCACGGCCCGGTCGTTGTTCTCGACAATGGTGTGGTTTTGCAGGGCGGCTCGCTAGACCGCGACCCGAACGAAATCGTTCGCCGATACTTCGCGAATTTGGAATGACCTAAATCGGGCGCTTTCCGAGCGGCGCTGGGCAGTATCGATAGGTCGTTATTTCTATTTCACACAAAGGCGCAAAGACACGAAGAGGTTGTGCGGACCGCAAAGCGGCTTTTTCCTTCGATGCTGCAGCATGATGCGGCGATGAGGAGAATCCGACCTTGCGGTCGCCTGTCCGCTTCTTCGTGCCTTTGCGCCTTTGTGTGAAATCTGTTTCGCAGACGGTGAAGAAGCAGACCCCGGGTCAAGCCCGGGGTGACGATGGACGTTGTGTCGTCGAGCACGGCGATGACGTCGCGTGATAGTCGGCGCCCCAGCGGCGGTGGCCGGCGGTGTCGATGTGGAAGCGGGTGACCGTGTAGATGCCCATACCAACCTGCAAACGCGCGCCGGTGCGGGCGTGGAGGGGGCAGAGTTTGGCGATCAGCTGCTCGCGCGACAGGGGTTCGACGGGGGTCAGGTCGAGCGCGGCGAAGCTCAGGTGGCGGCTCGCGCTCGCGCCCTTGAAGCAGGCGTTGGCGATGGGGTCGCGGTAGCCTGAAACCACACGGGCGGGGCCGGTGACCGGCACCAGCTCATCGCGGATATAGCGCAGGGTCGGGACCATCGCGGGCCAGAGCTGGCGCGGCGGGACGGCGAAGGGTTGGGCCGCCTTGCACGTCCGCCAGCGCGCGTCGCTGCGCAAGATGTCGGCAAGCGGGAGGATGTCGGCGACGCCTTCCTTGCGAAAATAAGCCTCGATCGCGGTCACATCGTCCTTCGCGGCGCCGAGGCGCCAGGCGGCGAAGAGGTCGGCGTCGCGCTGCGGTGCGACCTGCGCGATCGGGGCGACCGCACGGGTGAGCAATAGCCAGATCGCCACGCCCGCGAGCCCGAGCAGCAGCGCGGCGACGAGCGCGCGCCTCACAGCATCGCGACCAGTCGCTCGACCTCCGCCGCCGCCTGCCGCGCGGCGCGGACGAGATTGGCCTGGAAATCGCCGCCGCTGGCATCATTGGCATCGTCGGTGACCGCCTTGATCGCGGCCCAGGGCTTGCCGAGACGCGCCGCGGCCTGCGCCACCGCGCCGACCTCCATATCGACGAGCGTCGCGCCGAGATGGACCTTCAGATCGGCGGCGGCGTCGGGACAGGCGACGAAGCTGTCGCCGCTGGCGATGCGCGCGTGGGGGAGGCCGAGGCCGGGGTCGGGCATCGCGGCGAAATGCGCCTCTCCGGCTTCGCCCATCGGCCAGTCGCCGGCGCGGTAGCGGCGGAACAAGCCGGGTTCGTTCGCGCCATAATCATGCTGCACCGCCTCGGCGAGCCAATAGGCCCGGCCGGGTTCGGCGCCGAGCGCGCCGCAGGTGCCCGACATGAGGAGGATGTCGGCGTCGGCCGCGAACAGCCCGGCGGCGAGCGCGGCGTTGACCTTGCCGAGCCCGCAGGTGGCGATGATGATGCTGTGGCCGTGGGCCGCGAGGCGGCGGACGGGGAAGGCCCCGGGAATCGGGGTGCTGATGCCGAGAAAGAGGGCATCAGCCTCTTCGGCGAGCGCGGCGAGGATGAGGAGGTTGGCCATGGGGCGTGTCTAACCCCGTTTCGGTTCGTGTCGAGCGAAGTCGGGACAGCTTTGCGCCGCGCCAATGTCCCTCGACGACGCTCGGGACGAACGGCGGGAGCGGAGCGTTCGGTTGGCTCAGCGCTGTAACCTTGTGCGGCGCGGCCGCGAACAAGGGGACTCAAACCCCCGCACCATCCCCCGCACCATCCAAGGACCCCGCCATGACCCGCAACATCATCCTCGCCGCCCTGATCGCCGCCGCGCCGCTGGGCGCGGGCATCGCGCATGTCGCGCCGGCCTTTGCCGCCGACAAGAGCGAGGTGGCGTTCGTGAAATTCACCCAGCCGGCGTTCGACGCGGCGCGCGCCAGGGGGCAGCGCATCCTGATCGACGTCCATGCGCCCTGGTGCCCGGTGTGCGCACGCCAGCAGCCGGGGATCGCCGCCGCGCAAAAGCTGCCCGCGAACCGGAATGTCGTGGTGTTCCGGATCGATTTCGACAGCCAGAAGGATGTTCAGCGCCCGCTCGGCGTCACCCGTCAGTCGACGCTGATCGCGTATAAGGGCAAGACCGAGACCGGCCGCCTGCTCGGCGAAACCGACCCCGCGAAGATCGCGCGGCTCGTCGCCTCGACGCGCTGAGCGGCGCGCCGGACCGCGATCATGGACCTGTCGACATGTTGCTGACGCTGGGCGCCGCGTTCCTCGCCGGGGTGCTGACGATCTTGTCGCCGTGCATCCTGCCGATCCTGCCGATCGTGCTGGGCGCGGCGAGCAGCGAGCATCGCTGGGGCCCGGCGGCGCTGGCGATCGGGCTCGCCACCGGTTTTGCCGCGCTGGGCCTGCTCATCGCGACCGTTGGTGTGTCGATCGGCATCGATCCGGCGGCGTTCCGCCATGTGTCGGCGTGGCTGCTCGTCGGTTTCGGCCTGATCCTGATCGTGCCGGCGGCGCAGCGGGCGATGACGCGGCTGCTGACGCCGATCGGCGATTGGGCGAACCGCCGCAGCCCGCACGGCCCGCGCCGCGGCGTCGGCGGCCAGTTCGGGCTCGGGCTGTTGCTCGGCGCGGTGTGGAGTCCGTGCGTCGGGCCGACGCTCGGCGCCGCGCTGTTGCTCGCGAGCCAGGGGCAGGAGCTGGCGCAGGCGGGCGCGGTGATGCTGCTGTTCGGCATCGGCATCGCGCTTCCCTTGCTCGCGATCGGTCTGCTCGGGCGGCAAGCGTTGCTGCGCGGGCGCGAGCGGCTGGGCAAGGCGTCGCACCGGGGCAAGCAATGGCTCGGTTTCGGACTGCTGCTCGCGGGCGGGCTGGTGCTCACCGGCCAGGACAAGACGATCGAGACCTGGTTTCTGCTCCACGGCCCGGCGTGGGCGAGCGACTGGTCGACGCGCCTCTGATCGGACCTTGCCAAGCCGGGGCGGCGCCGTCATCACGCGCCGATGCTCTCGCGCATCTTTCCCGACCGCTTCGTCCCGCTGCTGCTCGCGACGATCCTGCTCGCCAGCCTGCTGCCGGTGCGCGGCGCCGCCGTGCCCGTCGCGCAGGGGGTGTCGACGGCGGCGATCATCTTCCTCTTCTTCCTCAACGGCGTGCGGCTGCCGCGTGACGAGGTGCTGCACGGCATCCGCAACTGGAAGCTGCAGGGCGGCGCGCTGGCTTTCTGTTTCGGCATCATGGCATTGTTCGGGCTGGGGGCGCAGGCGGCGACTACGGCCTTCCTGCCCGCGACGCTCGCGCTCGGCTTTCTCTTCCTCGGCATTCTCCCTTCGACCGTCCAGTCGGCGACGGCGGCGAGCTCGATGGCGGGGGGCAATGTCGCGGCGAGCGTCGTCGCGGCGGCGCTGCTCAACCTGATCGGGGTCGCGGCCTCGCCCCTTCTGTTCGCCGCGCTCGCGGGGAGCGCGGGCGAGATCCATGGCGAGGCGGCGCTGCGCATCGTCGCGATATTGCTGCTGCCCTTCATCGCGGGGCAGTTGGTGCAGCGCTGGCTGCGGCCGTGGGTGATGGCGCACAAGGGGCTGGCGACCTTCATGGACCGCACGGCGATCGCCATCGCGGTCTATGTCGCCTTTTCGGCCGCCGTGGTCGCGGGGATCTGGCAATTGCTCGACGCGCGCGAGGTCGCCATCGTGTTCGGCGTTGTGGCGGTGTTTCTCGCGCTGGCGTTCGGCGGAGCCTGGGGGTTCGGGGCGCTGTTGAAGCTGGCGCGCGCCGACCGCATCACCCTGCTCTTTTCGGGCGCGCAGAAGAGCATCGCGGTCGGCGCGCCGCTCGCCGCGACGCTGTTTCCGCCTGCGGTCGCAGGCATGGTGCTGGTGCCGATCCTTGTCTATCATATGGCGCAGCTGATCCTGTCGGCCTGGCTCGCGCCGGTGCTGAACGGGTCGAATGAAGTGTGATGCTTGAATAACACAGTGCCGCATGCCATATAGGTGGGCGGCCCTTCACGAACTTGGGGGCCCGAAAGGAACAGGAATGAGCGAGCAGACCGCCACCGCGACAGCGACCGACGAACTGAAGCTGACCCCGCCCGATCCGGTGCCCGTGGTGTCGCCCGAAAAGGCCGCGGGCCTGGTGTCGCTGTCGACCGAGCAGAAGTCGAAGCTGGAAGAACGGGTCGACGGCTTTATCGACGACCTGGTCGCGCAGGACGAGAACAGCCCCGAATTCGGCCAGCGCATCGACCAGATCACCAATATGGGCCGCAAGGAAATGCTGGAGGCGGCGAACCAGTCGAACCGCTTCCTCGACCGGCCGATCAAGGCGATGGACCGCGACAGCGACATCGGCATGAACCTCATCGAACTGCGCAACACCGTCGAGCGGCTCGATCCGTCGGCGAACGGGAAACTGCTGTCGAAGCGCGGCATCCTCGACAAATTGTTCGGGAGCAGCGTCACCAATTATTTCGCCCAATATCGCAGCGCCCAGTCGCATATCAGCGGCGTGCTGACCGCCTTGTCGAACGGCAAGGACGAGCTGATCATGGACAATGCGGCGATCGACGTCGAGCGGCGCAAGCTGTGGGAGGCGATGGGCAAGCTGGAGCAGATGATCCATATCGCCCAGACGCTCGACGCGCGGCTCGAGGCCAAGGCCGAAGAACTCGACACCACCAACCCCGCCAAGGCCAAGGTGCTGCGCGAAAATGCGCTCTTCTATGCGCGGCAGCGGACGCAGGATTTGCTGACGCAAATGGCGGTGACGGTGCAGGGTTACCTCGCGCTCGACCTGGTGAAGAAGAATAATATCGAGCTGGTGAAGGGGGTCGACCGCGCCTCGACCACGACGGTCGGCGCGCTGAAGACCGCGATCACCGTCGCGCAGGCGATGACCAACCAGAAGCTCGTGCTCGAACAGATCACCGCGCTCAACACGACGACCGCGAACATCATCGACGGCACGTCGAAGATGCTGAAGGACAATACGGCGCGCATCCACGAACAGGCGGCGTCGAGCACGATCCCGATGGAGACGCTGACCCGCGCCTTCCAGAATATCTATGACACGATGGACGCGATCGACACCTTCAAGCTGAAGGCGCTCGACAGCATGAAGACCACTGTCCAGTCGCTCGAGGGCGAGGTCGCCAAGTCGAAGGGCTATATCGCGCGCGCCGAGGGTGCGAGCCAGGCGCAGGCGAGCGTCGGCGGGGCGGACAGCCCGCTCGCGTCGCTCGAAGCGTGAGCGGAGCGGCGATGACGATGAGCGAAGTAGACAAGGTCCGCGCGCTTGGCAGCGCCGCGATCGAGCGGTCGCGCGAACGCCGCCGCCCGATCGGGACCAAGAGCGTCGCGCTGCGCCGCCAGCATCTGTACAAGAAACTCGGCCGGATGCTCGTCGCCGCCGGCGTCGTGCTGCTCGGCGCGGCGGTGTTCGGGTTGCTGATCCAGCCGCTCGGCTTCGCCGGGCTGCTCGCGCTCACCGTGCTGCTGATCGGCGTTGCGGTGCTGTTCGGGCGCGCGCCCGTTCCCGAGCCGC
>NZ_JBOHHU010000083.1:0-18817 GCF_050725615.1 Sphingopyxis sp. | reverse complement strand
TCCGAGAAGCGCCCTTCGACAGGCTCAGGGCTACGGTTTATTGATGCGCCACGGCCGACGGGGTCGGTTTCGCGCTTGCGAAACGGCGCGGCTTGCCTGTAAACGCGCGGCCATGGGCATGTTAGGCAAGATTTTCACCTGGTGGGACGGCGCAACCGTCGGCACGCTGCTGAACAGCTGGAAAACCGGCGAAAAGGTCGGCGAGGACGGCCTCGGCAACCGCTATTATCGGGCGCGCAAGGGCAACCGCCGCTGGGTGCTCTATAACGGCTCGAACGACGCGAGCCGCGTGCCGCCCGAATGGCATGGCTGGCTCCACGGCACCTTCGACGAACTGCCGGCCGACATCCTGCCCGCGCCGCGCGCGTGGGAAAAGGAAGCGACGGCGAACCTGACCGGGACTGGCGAGGCCTATCGCCCGGCGGGCGCGCTCGAACGCGGCGGCCGGCGCGCCGCGGCGACCGGCGATTATGAGGCGTGGCGCCCCGGCGCCGAGTGAGTTTCATGGGCCCGCGCCTGATCCCGACCGCGCTGATCGCGCTTCTGGCCGCGACCGCGCTGGCCGGCTGCGATCGCACCCCGACGAAGGGCAATGGCAGCGCCACGGTGCCGACGATCGCCAAATCCGAACGCGTGCCCGCCGAAGTCGGCGGTATCGAGGGCGCGACCCCGATGGCCGAGCGCGTCGCGGTGGTCGGCCTGCTTAACAAGCGCAACGGGCTGGTCCGCGATCTCGAGATGAAGCCCGGCGAATCGGCGCGGGTCGGTCGCGCGATCGTGCGGCTGCGCGCCTGCGAACAAACGGCGCCGTGGGAGGATCCGCCCGAAACCGGCGCGTTCATCCAGCTGACCGTGCAGGATCAGCGCGACAATCAGTGGCGGCGGATCTTTTCGGGCTGGATCTTCCGCGAGCGGCCCGACCGCAACATCATCCAGCACCCGATTTACGACGTGTTCGTCAAAAGCTGTGCGATGACATATCCGGGTGGCGAACCCGTCGCACGCCCGTCGGCCGCGCCCGCCGCACCCAAGGCGTCGAGCGCGCCCCAGTCGCCCGCGACGAACGGCGGCGAAGGCAGCCCCGCCGCCCCGGCCCCCGCGCCCAAGGCCGCACCGCCGGTGGTTCCGGCGCCGCCCGCCAACACCGAATAGAGCCGGCGCAGATAATCGGCCTGCGGGATTTCGATCGCGCCCAGCGTTTCTAGATGCGGGGTGATGAACTGACAATCGAGCAGTTGCCAGCCGCCGGCGCGCAGCCGCGCGACGAGATGCGCAAGCGCGACCTTCGACGCGTCGCGGGTGCGGCTGACCATCGATTCGCCGAAAAAGGCGCGGCCGAGCGTCACGCCATATAGCCCGCCGACCAGCGCACCGCTTTGCCAGCATTCGACGCTATGCGCATGGCCCAGGCGGAAGAGCCGGTCGTAACTCGCCTTGATCACCGGGTTGATCCACGTCGTCGGGCGATCGGCGGCGGGCTCGGCGCACAGCGCGACCATATCGGCAAAGGCGCGGTCGGTGGTGACGTGGAAGCGTTCGCCGAGGATCACCTTCTTCAGGCTGCGCGACAGGCGGAAGCCATCGAGCGGCAGGATCGCGCGCAGCCGCGGTTCGACCCAATGCACCGACGGGTCGTCCGCCGCGTCGGCCATCGGAAACAGACCCTGCGCATAGGCGCTGAGCAGCAGCGCAGGGTCGATCGTTTCGATCGGCTTCGTCAGCTTGCCGGCTTCACGAATTTCAGCGTCATGCGGTCCGATTCGCCGATCGCCAGATATTTGTCGCGGTCCTTTTCGCCTTCGCGCAGGCTCGGTGGCAGCGTCCACACGCCGCCCGGGTAATCATGCGTATCCTTGGGATTGGCGTTGATGTCGCTCTCGCCCGCGAGCTTGAACCCCGCCGCTTCGGCAAAGGCGACGACCGACGAGCGCTTCATATAGCCGCTCTTTTCCTCGAGCGCCGAATCCATCTCTTCGGGCAGGCGATGTTCCTCGACCCCGAGCACGCCGCCGGGTTTCAGCATCGCGAAAATCTGCTTGAAGGCATTGGCGGTGTTGTCGGCGCCGTCGAAGCGCCAGTTATGGACGTTGCGAAAGGTCAGCACGACGTCGGCGCTGCCGTCGGGGACCTTGGGGTTGGTCCCGGCATTGGGAAATTCGGCGAGCTTGAGCGCGCCATAGGTCGCCGCATCCTCGGCCTGCTTCGTCTTGACGCGATTGAGGCCCTTTTCCCACGGCGCCGCGACATAGAGCGAGCCGCCGCCGGCCTTGCTCAGCGGCGCGAGGATTTCGCTGTACCAGCCGCCGCCGGGCCATAATTCGACGATGGTGTCGCCGGGCTTCACCCCGAAAAAGGCGAGCGTTTCGGCGGGATGGCGATATGTGTCGCGCGCGACATTGGCGGGCGTACGCGTCGGCGCGGCGACCGCAGCGGCGATGGCATCGCCGGGTTTCGCGGCGGCCTCGGTCGCGGTCGCATTTTGTGCAGGCGCGCTGCACGCGGCAACGGCGATCAGCGCTGCACTTGCAACGGCACGGAAATCACGCATATCGGGGCACCTCTCTGGGGATCGGGCCGGTTCGTCCGGTCCGGTTTGGGGGGAGGGCCATAGTGCGAAGGGAATGGGGCCAATGCAAGTGTCCATGCTGTCGGTGAGCATCGGCGCGGCGATCCTGTTCGCGATCGCCGAAGTCGCCGGCTGGCGCCGCAACAACCGCCGCGACGTCGACAAGGTCGGTTTCATGCCCTGGCGCGGCATCGCGCTGGTGTCGGCCTGCGTCGCGCTGTTCGCGCTGGCGTTCTGGATTCAGCAGCGATGACCGCTGCCCGGCTGACCGCGCGGCTCGGCGCCGGCGAGTCGCTGGGCGACCGGGTGATGAAGGTCGATCATGCCGGCGAACATGGCGCGGTGTGCATCTATCGCGCCCAGCGCTGGTTTGCGCGCTGGCGCGCGCCCGAGATGTCGGGCGAACTCGACGAATTTCTTGCGCACGAGCGCGGCCATCGGGCGCTTTTCGCCGCCGAATTGCAAAGCCGGAATCGTCGCCGCTGCCGCAGCTATCTGTTGTGCGGGCTCGGCGGATTCGTGCTGGGTGCGGCGACGGGGATCGCCGGGCGCGGCGCGATCGCCGCGACGACGGTGGCGATCGAGCGCGTCGTCCTCCGCCATATGCACGACCAGATCGCGGTGCTGGACGGCATCGACCCGGCGGCGGTGGCGGCGCTGCGCGCCATCGTCGCGGAGGAGCAGGCGCATCACGACCGGTCGGTTCAGCGGTTGACCGGCGGCGGCTGGTCGCGGTTGATCGATCCGATCGTCGCCGCCTCGACCGAGGCGGTGATCTGGCTGGGGATGCGGCTTTGACCGCGCTGCCCGTCATCGACATCGGTCCCCTGCTGACGATGGACGATGCCGCCGCGATCGAGCACACGGCCGCGACCATCGGCGCGGCGAGCGCCGACTATGGCTTCTTCTATGCCGAGGGCCATGGCATCGCCGACGCGCTGTTCGAGCGGCTGGAGGCGGCGAGCCACGCCTTTTTCGCGCTGTCCGAGGCCGAGAAGGCACGGATTGCGATGGTCCATGGCGGAACCGCATGGCGCGGCTGGTTCCCGCTCGGCGGCGAACTCACCTCGGGGCGGCCCGACCGCAAGGAGGGGCTCTATCTGGGTGAGGAGCTCGGGGCGGGCGACCCACGCGTCGCGGCGGGCTGGCCGCTGCACGGCCCCAACCTCTGGCCCGAAGGCCTGCCCGAATTGCGCGGCGCGGTGGAGGATTATCTGGCGGCGACGGTCGCGGCGGCCGAGGCATTGATGCGCGGGATGGCGCTCGCGCTGGACCTTGCTGCCGATCATTTCGCGACCGGGATCACCCGGCACCCGACCCTGTTGTTCCGCATCTTCCATTATCCGCCGGGCGGCGCAGCCGACGATCTCGGGGTCGGCGAGCATAGCGATTATGGCTTGCTCACCTTGCTCGGACAGGATGCGCATGGCGGGCTGGAAGTGCGCGCCGCCGACGGCAGCTGGATCGCGGTGCCGCCGCGCGGCCGTGCGCTTGTGGTCAATATCGGCGACATGTTCGAACGGCTGACGCGCGGGCGATTCCGGTCGGCGCCGCACCGCGTGATCAACGCATCGGGGCGCGAGCGATTGTCGTGGCCGCTGTTCTACGATCCCGATTTCGCCGCGTCGGTCGACCCGCTGCCGATCCCCGCGACGACGCGTCTGCTGCCGCGCTGGGACGGGGGCGATGTCCATGGCGCGGGCGGCACCTATGGCGAATATCTGATCGGCAAGGTCGGCAAGGTGTTTCCCGAACTCGCCGGGAAAGCGCTCGGCGACTTCACCCAATAGAGTCCGACTTAGAGGCAGGCTTCCAGATAGGGCTGGTCGAAGCCATACTGACGCGCCTTTTCCAGCGTGTAGGGGCGGAGGCCCATCGCGCGATATTCGCCGATGATCTTGCCGTCCTTGTCCTCGTCGAGATATTCGAACTTGAACAATTCCTGGGTGACGATGACGTCGCCTTCCATGCCGATCACCTCGGTGACGTTGGTGACGCGGCGCGACCCGTCGCGCAGGCGCTTGATCTGGATCACCATATCGACCGAATCGGCGATCTGCTTGGAAATCGCTTCCTTCGGGATCTTCACGTCGCCCATCAGCACCATATTCTCCATACGGCCGAGGCATTCGCGGGGCGAGTTGCTGTGGAGCGTACACATCGATCCGTCGTGACCGGTGTTCATCGCGGCGAGCAGATCGAAACATTCGGCGCCGCGAACCTCACCCATGATGATGCGGTCGGGACGCATACGCAGCGCGTTCTTGACGAGGTCGCCCATATGGATCGCGCCATTGCCCTCGAGGTTCGCAGGGCGCGTTTCCAGCGGCAGCCAGTGCGGCTGCTGCAGGCGAAGTTCGGCGGCGTCTTCGATCGTCAGCACACGCTCGCCGGGGTCGATCATCTTCGACAGGGCGTTGAGCATCGTCGTCTTGCCCGAACCCGTGCCGCCCGAGATGACGATGTTGAAGCGGCTGGCGCCCGCGATCTTCAGCGCGGTGCACATCTTCTGACTCATCGCGCCCCATTGGCACAGCATGTCGAGCGTGATCGGCTTGGCCGAGAATTTACGAATCGAGATCGCGGTGCCGCGCAAGCTGAGCGGCGGAACGATCACGTTGACGCGGCTGCCGTCCTTGAGGCGGGCGTCGGCGAGCGGCGTGGTCTGGTCGACGCGGCGGCCGACCAGGTTGCAGATGCGCTGCGCGATCTGGAACAGATGCTGTTCGTCGCGGAACTGGATCGGCGCGATGACCAGCTGGCCCTTGCGTTCGATATAGGTTTGGTACGGCCCGTTGACCATGATGTCCGAAATGTCGGGGTCGGCCAGCAGCTCTTCGAGCGGGCCGAAGCCGAGCAGTTCGTCGACGAGCACCTTTTCGAGCGCAAATTGTTCGCGGCGGTTCAAGGTGATCCGCAGTTCGGCGAGCACTTCGAGGATGATCGGGCGAAATTCCTCGGTCAGCTCGTCCTTCGACAGCGTCGCCGCAGCCTCGGGATCGACGCGTTCGAGCAGGCGCGGCAGCACCTGTTCCTTGATCTTGTGGACGCTGGCTTCAAAACCTTGCGCCTTTTCGGGCTCCATATTCTCGGCCGACGACCGCTGGTTCAACCGCTCCATCGCCTCCAGCTCGGGAACCGGGGCGCCCGACGGATCGGGAAGCGGTGCGGCGTCGATCGCGGGGAACTGGCCGCCGCCGGAGCCGGCACCACCCTGCATCGGCTTCGCCACGCCAAAGGCGGGGCGTCCTGCGGTACCGGGTCGGCGTCCGAATGCACTCATGGTTTTGTCCTGCTTCCGAATCATATCCTGGGATGTGTCGCAGCCGAAGCGGACGAACCCCCAATCGACAGGGTGAATAGAGTGGAAACTTTGACATTCTCCTAATGCCCGCGCGGCATGGGGAGCACCCGGACGCAGCAACGCCCGCATCCGGGGGGATGCGGGCGTCGTTGATGCCGGTTATTTCGCGGCGCGATCAGCCGGCGGTGACATGCTCGGCGAGGACGGTCAGGCCGGCCTCATTGACCTCGGCAAAACCGCCTTCGACCTCGATCGTCTCGGGCGTCGCGCCGGCGCTCGCATAGATGGTCAGCGGGCCGTTGCGCAGCGTCGCCATGAAGGGCGCATGGCCTTCGAGCACCGAAAAATCGCCTTCGCTGCCCGGTACGGTGACCATATAGACATCGGCGGTCCGCTCGAGGCGGGCGGGGGTTACGAGTTCGAACTTCAGAGCCATGGGCTATCTCTTAACTCCCCTCCCGCTTGCGGGAGGGGTCGGGGGAGGGCGTGTTGCGGCGAAGACCCGTCCCCCGACAGGCCCTCCCCTAGCCCCTCCCGCAAGCGGGAGGGGGACCGGCTTACGCGTCTTCGGCGAGCTTCGCGGCCTTGGCGACCGCTTCGTCGATGCCGCCGACCATGTAGAAGGCCGCTTCGGGCAGATGGTCATATTCGCCATCGACCACCGCCTTGAACGACTTCACCGTGTCTTCGATCGCCACGAACTTGCCGGGGATGTTGGTGAAGACTTCGGCGACGTGGAAGGGCTGCGACAGGAAGCGCTGGATCTTGCGCGCGCGGGCGACGACCAGCTTATCTTCTTCCGACAGCTCGTCCATGCCGAGAATCGCGATGATGTCCTGCAGCGACTTGTACTTCTGCAGCGTTTCCTGAACGCGGCGAGCCGTTTCATAATGCTCCTGCCCGACGATCGACGCGGTCAGCACGCGGCTGGTCGAATCGAGCGGATCGACCGCCGGATAGATGCCAAGTTCCGAAATCGCGCGGTTCAGCGTCGTCGTCGCGTCCAAGTGAGCGAACGAGGTTGCCGGCGCAGGGTCGGTCAAATCGTCCGCAGGAACGTAAATGGCCTGCACCGAGGTGATCGACCCCTTGTTGGTCGAGGTGATGCGTTCCTGCAGCGCGCCCATGTCGGTCGACAGCGTCGGCTGGTAACCCACGGCCGAGGGAATACGGCCGAGCAGCGCCGACACTTCCGAACCCGCCTGCGTGAAGCGGAAGATGTTGTCGACGAAGAAGAGCACGTCCTGGCCTTCCTGGTCGCGGAAATATTCGGCGATCGTCAGGCCCGACAGCGCGACGCGGGCGCGGGCGCCCGGGGGCTCGTTCATCTGGCCGAACACCAGCGCCACCTTCGAACCCTCGGGGGTCGGGTTGCCGTCGGCGTCCTTGGCGATAACGCCGGCGTCGAGGAATTCGTGATAGAGATCGTTGCCTTCGCGGGTGCGTTCACCGACGCCCGCGAACACCGAGGTGCCGCCATGGCCCTTGGCGATATTGTTGATCAGTTCCTGGATCAGCACCGTCTTGCCGACGCCGGCGCCGCCGAACAGGCCGATCTTGCCGCCCTTGGCGTAAGGCGCGATCAGGTCGATGACCTTGATGCCGGTGACCAGGATGCTCGATTCGGTCGACTGGTCGACGAACTCGGGAGCCTTGGCGTGGATCGGCGCGCGCAGGTCGGTGCCCACCGGGCCGCGCTCGTCGATCGGCTCGCCGATGACGTTGAGGATGCGGCCGAGCGTCTGCGGGCCGACGGGAACCGAGATCTGCGCGCCGGTGTCGACGACGGGCTGGCCGCGGGTCAGGCCGTCGGTCGCGTCCATCGCGATGGTGCGAACCGTATTCTCACCCAGATGCTGCGCGACTTCGAGGACGAGGCGGTTGCCATTGTTGTCGGTTTCGAGCGCGCTCAGAATGGCGGGCAGGGTGCCGGTGAACTGGACGTCGACGACGGCGCCGATGACCTGGGCGACGCGGCCCGTGGCGGCGCCGGCGGTCGCGGCGGCCTTCGGAGCGGCTGCCTTCTTGGGCGCGGCGGCCTTTTTGGCCGGAGCCTTCTTTTCAGGGGCGGGAGCGGTTGCCATGTTCAATCTTCCTTATTTGAACGTTTCGTGGAGGCGCGACGCCTCGATTTCTTCGGGAATGGGACGTCCGCGTGCCTGGGCCCAGAGTTTCCGGAGGGTTGCGGGGATGCGGGTGCGGGTGTCGATATTATAGAGTTCGGCGACGCGGCGCGAAAAAAGCAGATAGGCCGTCACCGCGATGTTGAAGGCGAGGTCCAGATAGACCAGCGGCGGCGCCATGCTCGTCCCGTCAAGATCGATCGCCGCCCGGGCCAGCGCTGCCGACAGCGTCGCGAGGACCGGATAGATGAACCAGAGCGCGCCGATCACGAAATGAACGCTGCTGCGCTGGAACTGCGAGGCGAGCAGGCCGACGCAGAGCAGCAGAAGCGCCATGCGGACGATGATCGACGCGATCGAAATACCGACATAGGTCGATGTGCCGGGAAGCTCATAGCCACCCATTTGCGTCATATAGGCGGCGGCCTGCCGAACGAACATGATCTGGACGATCCCCGCCAGCGCCATGACAAGCAGTCCCGCGCACAGCAAAGCTGTCCACGGGCCGACTTTGGCAAACCAGCTGGGGGCGCCCGCCGTCATCGTCAGAGCGCCTCGGCGCCCGCGATGATTTCGATCAGCTCGGTGGTGATCGCCGCCTGACGCGTGCGGTTGTAGATGATGGTCAGCTTGTTGATCAGGTCGCCCGCGTTGCGCGTCGCATTGTCCATAGCGGTCATCGACGCGCCCTGTTCGGACGCGGCGTTTTCGAGCAGGCCCTTGAAGATCTGGATCGTGATGTTGCGCGGCAACAGATCGGCGAGGATCGCTTCCTCGTCGGGTTCATATTCGACCGCCGCACCGCTCGATGCGGGAACGTCGACGGGCGCCGGAACCGGGATCAGTTGCTGGCCGGTCGCTTCCTGAAGCAGCGCCGAGCGGAACTTCGAATAGAAGAGATGCGCGACGTCGAACGCGCCGGCCTCGTACAGTTCCATGACCTTTGCCGAGATTTCGCTCGCCTGGTCGAAACCGATATCGCGGATGCCGGTCGTCTCATATTGCTCGGTGATCTGGCCCGCGAACAGGCGCGCGATGACCGGACGACCCTTGCGGCCGACGAGGTAGAAGAGGACCTTCTTGCCCTGTGCCTGCAGCTCGAGCGCCTTGTCGCGCGCCGCGCGGACGATGTTCGAGTTGAACGCGCCCGCGAGGCCGCGGTCGCTGTTCAGCACGACCAGCAGATGCGTGTCGCTCTTGCCGGTGCCGGCAAGCAGCTTCGGCGCCGAATCCGATGCGCCGACCTTCGACGCCAGGCTGGCGACGACGCCTTCGAGCCGCGTCGCATAGGGGCGCGCGGCTTCGGCAGCCGCCTGCGCCTTGCGCAGCTTGGCGGCCGCGACCATTTTCTTGGCCTTGGTGATCTTCTGGGTCGATTTGACCGAGTTGATCCGCCCTTTGAGTTCCTTAAGCGATGCCATTACGGCCCCTCTGGTTCGTCAGCCCGGCTTGCGCCGGGCCAACCCAAATCGGTTAGGCGAAAATCTTGCCGAAGGCGTCGAGCGCGGCAACGAGGCCCTTCTTGGCGTCATCGCCAAGATCCTTGGTGTCGCGGATCGTCTTCAGCACATCGGCGTGGTCGCTGCGCAGGTAAGCGAGCATCGCGGCTTCGTAGCGCGACACATCGGTGGTCGCGACCTGGTCGAGATAGCCGTTGGTGCCGGCGAAGATCGACGCGGTCTGCTCTTCGAACGGCATCGGCTGAAACTGCGGCTGCTTGAGCAGCTGGGTCAGGCGCGCACCGCGGTTGAGCAGCTTCTGCGTCGACGCATCGAGGTCTGAACCGAACTGCGCAAAGGCTTCCATTTCGCGGTACTGCGCCAGCTCGAGCTTGATCGAGCCCGACACCTTCTTCATCGCCTTGGTCTGCGCGGCCGAGCCGACGCGGCTCACCGACAGGCCGACGTTGATCGCCGGGCGGATGCCGGCGTTGAACAGGCCGGTTTCGAGGAAGATCTGGCCGTCGGTGATCGAAATCACGTTGGTCGGAATGTACGCCGACACGTCGCCCGCCTGGGTTTCGATGATCGGCAGCGCGGTCAGCGAACCCGAGCCATTGTCGCTGTTCATCTTCGCGGCGCGCTCGAGCAGGCGGCTGTGCAGATAGAAAACGTCGCCCGGATAGGCTTCGCGGCCCGGCGGGCGGCGCAGCAGCAGCGACATCTGGCGATAAGCGACGGCCTGCTTCGACAGATCGTCATAGACGATCACGGCGTGCATGCCGTTGTCGCGGAAATATTCGCCCATCGTGCAGCCGGTGTAGGGCGCGAGGAACTGCAGCGGAGCGGGCTCCGACGCGGTCGCGGCGACGACGATCGAATATTCCATCGCGCCATTTTCTTCGAGCTGGCGGACGATCTGCGCGACGGTCGAGCGCTTCTGGCCGACCGCGACATAGATGCAGTACAGCTTCTTCGACTCATCGTCGCCGGCGTTGGCCTGCTTCTGGTTGATGAAGGTGTCGATCGCGACGGCGGTCTTGCCGGTCTGGCGGTCGCCGATGATCAGTTCGCGCTGGCCGCGGCCGACGGGGACGAGCGCGTCGAGCGCCTTGAGGCCGGTCTGGACGGGTTCGTGCACCGAGGTGCGCGGGATGATGCCCGGCGCCTTGACCTCGACGCGCATGCGCTTGTCGGCCTTGATCGGGCCCTTGCCATCGATCGGGTTGCCGAGGCCGTCGACGACGCGGCCGAGCAGGCCCTTGCCGACGGGGACGTCGACGATCGTGCCGGTGCGCTTGACGGTGTCGCCTTCCTTGATCTCCGAGTCCGACCCGAAGATCACGATGCCGACATTGTCGGCTTCGAGGTTGAGCGCCATGCCCTGCACGCCATTGGCGAATTCGACCATTTCACCGGCCTGGACGTTGTCGAGGCCGTGGACGCGGGCGATGCCGTCGCCGACCGAGAGAACCGAGCCGATCTCGCTGACCGTTGCGTCGGTGCCGAAATTGGCGATCTGGTCCTTGATGACCTTGCTGATTTCAGCGGCGCGGATTTCCATGGTTTAGCCTTTCATCGCCTGTGCGAAGCTATTGAGACGGGTACGGATGCTGCCGTCGATCAGCTGGCTGCCCAGCTGGACGACGAGGCCGCCGAGGATGGCGGGATCGACGGTCGTGGCGACGGCGACATCGCGGCCGACACGGGTTTTGAGGTTCGCGGTCAGCTCCGAAAGCTGCGCGGCGGAAAGCGGGTGCGCGCTGGTGACCTTGGCGGTCACTTCGCCGCGATGGTCGGCGACGATCGCGTCAAAGGCGTCGATCATCTTGGGCAGGTCGGCCAAGCGGCGATTCTCGGCGAGCACGCCGAGGAATTTTGCGGTCAGCGAATCGAGCTTCATCGCCTTGGCGACCGCCTCGATCGCGTTCGCCGCATCGGTGCGACCGACGACCGGGCTCGCGATCAGCGCCGACAGGTCCGCCGATTCGGCGAGGCCCGCGCGCAGGTCGGCGAGACTTCCCGCGACCGCGTCGATCGCGTTCGATTCGCGGGCCAGATCGAACAAAGCGACGGCATAACGACCTGCGAGGCCCGCCGTGATGTTGCCTTGAATGCCGCCGGAATTCTCCACGCGTGAAAGTCCTTTGTTGCTATCCCGTGGGGGATGGGTCGCGCGGGATTTGGCGGATATCGGTGAATATCCCCCGCAGCGAAGTCGCGGCGCGCCTAGCAACGATTTTGTTGCAATGCAAGGCGGGGGTGGGGGCTAGTTGCAGGCCGATTGCGGAATCTTTGCAGCGGCCTCGGCGCGCATGGCTTCGAACCTTTTTCTTACGACCGCATCGGCTTGCTCGTAGTTGCGGGGGTAGGCGCGGTGCGCGTCTTCGGCGGCGGCAATCAGGTCGTCGGTTTGTCCATAGGAACAGACCGCACCGTCGCCATAGGGTTCATGCACCCAGAAATCCGCAAGGCAGGCGTCAGGACCAAATTTCGGATAGCATGTTCGAGAGACATGAACTGGCAGGGCAGGGGTGTCAGGGCCTTCCGCAGTTTCGAGTGAATCCGTTGCTGACTTGAGTGCCCGATCGGCTCCGCCGCTGTCGCGTCCCGCCAGCTTGCACATGCAGGATTGAAAGGCGAGCTTCTCGATCCGGGCGAATTTATCGGTGGCGCTGGTTTGATGTGGCGCGGTGCTGTCGCACGCGGCGAGCAAAAGCAAGGTCACCGGCAGGATAGCGAGAACGCCACGGTTCGCTTGCATTCTGTTCCTCCTCCCATAAACCCGCCGCACGACTAACATGGGAGACAATGATGGGCGAGATGATCCGGATGACGATGGACGATGGCGCCGAGATCGCCGTCTATCATGTCCAGCCGGAGGGCGAGCGTCGCGGCGGCCTCGTCCTCATCCAGGAAATCTTCGGGGTCACGGACCATATCCGCGACCTGTGCGACGAATATGCCGCCGATGGTTATGAGGTGCTCGCCCCCGCGCTGTTCGACCGTGAGCATCCGGGGTTCGAAAGCGACTATTCGGGGCCGCAATATGAACGCGCGGTGCAACTGGCGCGCGAGCTGCATCCGTTCGAGCAGAGCCTCAAGGACGCGCAGACCTGCATCGACGCGCTCAAGGGCAAGGGTCCCGTCTTCATCACCGGTTTTTGCTACGGCGGCTCGGTCGCCTGGCGGATGGCGCAGATCAGCCCCGACCTCGCCGCCGCCAGCGCCTATTACGGCAGCCTCGTCCCGACGCAGTTCGCCGATCAGGCGCCCGCCTGCGCCACCATCGCGCATTTCGGCCGCTTCGACGCGGGCATTCCGATGGAGGGGGTCGAGGCGCTGATCGCGAAGGACCATCCGACCGCGCAGATCTTCGTCTATGACGCCAACCACGGCTTCAACAGCGACCGCCGCAAGGATTATCACGAACCGTCGAGCGAGCAGGCGCGCGAACGCACGCTGATGCTGTTCAAGGCGTGCGGGGGATGAGTTTCGGGAAGCTGGCGACCGGCGGGCTGACGGCCCTCCTCGTCTTTGCGATCGTGGTGACCGCGATCCTCTACACGCAGCAGCGGCGCATCCTCTTTCCCGCGCCGGCCCGATATCCCGCCACACCGCCGCAGGGCTTCCGCCTCGTCCACACCCGGACCGATGACGGCCTCCGCTTCTCGGCCTTTTACCGCCCCGCCGCGCCGGGGGCGAAGACGATCCTCTTCTTCCACGGCAATGGCGACAATCTGGCGGGCGCGGTTCAGGCGACGCGCGGGCCGGCGGCGGCGGGCGCCGGGCTGATGCTCGCCGAATATCGCGGCTATGGCGGGAATCCCGGGTCGCCGGGCGAGGATGGGCTCTATCGCGACGGCGAGGCGGCGATGCGCTGGCTCGCCGATGCGGGTGCGGCGCCGCGCGATATCGTGGTTGTCGGCAATTCGATCGGCTCGGGACCTGCGACCGAAATGGCGCTGCGCCACGACGTCGCGGCGCTGGTCCTCGTCTCGGGCTTTTCGGACCTGCCGGCGGTGGTGCGCAGCCAGGTTCCGCTGATCCCCCGCGGGCTCGTCCGCGACCGTTTCGACAATGCGGTGAAGCTGCCGCGCGTGAAGGCCCCGGTCTTTCTGATGCACGGCGACGCCGACACGCTGGTCAGGCCCGACAATCTGGCGCGGCTGCGTGCGGCGCGTCCCGATGCGACGGTGGCCGTCGTTGCGGGGGCGGGGCACGAGCTTGCCTATACCGATCCGGCGCAGGCGATATTGGGGCGCTGGGTGGACAGGCTGCGGCTCAGGGCGCCGGATTGATCACCGCGCCCTTGGCGAGCTTCTGGCACGCATAGACCAGCCGCTCGTTCGGGGTCGGCGGCAGGACGGCGCGAATCGCATCCTGCTGGGTCGCGAGCGCCGCCACCTGTTCGGGATCGACGCTGCATCCCTTGATCGCGACGCCCGCCCGCACTTCGCGCGCCTTGGTCATCGTCTCGGCGTCGAGCAGATAGCGGTCGACGCGATATTCCTGCCCCGCGCCGTCGATCGACGCGATCGTCACCGTCGCTTCCTCATTGGGGACCAGGATGCGCTGCCAGCGTCCATCGCTGCCTTGTGCATATTGGGTGCGGCCGTTGATGCAGCCGTCCTTGCCGATCGCGACGGGGACGTCGGGGGTTTCGGACACGGTGATGCGGCTGCGGTCGGGGCGGATCGTGCAGAGCAGGTTGCCCGTCGCGAGCGCGGGCGGCAGGTCGGCGTTCGCCGCGGCGGTTGTGGGATCGGCGGGCAGGTCGGCATGCGCGCTGGGCCGGGTGACGAACAGGATCGCGGCGGCGAGCATCAGCACCGCCCCCGCGCCGCCCGCGATCTTGGCGTTGCGCGGATTCTTCTGGCTGTGGAACAACAGCCCGGCGCCCGCCGCCAGCGCGCCGATCACGAACAACACGCCGGCCAGCGCGATGCGATTTTCGCGCGAGGCCTGCGCCGCTTCGCTCGCGCGGGTTTCGCGCAATTCGCGGTCGAGCGCCGCCGCTTCGTCCTTCGCGGCATTGGCGGCGGCTTTCGCCCGCGCATCGGCGTCGAGCGCGGCGCGGTCGCGCGCGTCGGCTTCGGCCAGCGTCATGCAGGGGGTGCCGATGCTGCTGAAACTCTGGCTCGCATCGGTCAGGAAACGCGTCAGCTCGCGATTGGCGATCGCGAAGGCAAAGGAGGAATCGCCGTCGTCGGCGCGGGTGATCGCGCTGTTGATGCCGACGATGCGGCCGCAATTGTCCACCAGCGGCCCGCCCGAATTGCCGCGCGAAATCTTGGCGGTGTGGACGAGCATCGCGACGCCATCGAGCGCTTGCGTGTTCGACAGATTGCCTTCGCTGCGCACCGGGGTGCGCGGGGTGATATAATCGGCGGCGCTGCGCGCGGTCGCGAGGTCGACATTGCCCGGATAGCCCAGCGCGACGACATCGCCGCCCGCCTCGAACGGCCCCGAATAAATGGCGGCGGCGGGAACACGCCCCTCGGTGATCTCGATCAGCGCGAGGTCGCGCTTGGTGTCGATCGCGATCAGCTTGGCGGCATAGCTTTTCTGCCCCTCCGACGGGACGACGCCGAGCGCCACATTGTCGGGATAGCGCGCCGCCGATTCGACGACATGCGCGTTGGTGACGATGCGGGTGGGGGAGATGGCGATGCCGCTGCCATGGCCGAAACCGACGACCTCGCCGTCGACCATGGCGACGGTGACGACGCGCACGACGCTGCGCGACACCGCGCTGATATCGTCGGCGGCGCGCGCCGGATGGGTGATGGTGAGAAGGGCGAGCAGCAGCGCGAGGAGGCGGGTCATGGCGCGGAGCCTAGCTGCTCGCGGCGCGAAGGCAAGCCGGGTCGCGCCCGCCTATGGCTAGATATAGGGCCCCCACATCACCATCCATGCCCCGGCGCTACCGGCCAGGATGGCGACGCCGCTGACCGTCAGCAGCGCCGCGACGCCGCCCCGGGCCCGCGGCGTTCCATGCGCGCCCGCGCGCAGGTAAAGTTCGGCGACGGCGAGCGGCAGCAGCGAATTGGCGAAGGCGAGGAAGATGTCGAACGGCCCGTCCATCGCCTTGCCGATCCCGGCGCCGCCGGTCGCGAGGCCCCACACCATATAGCCGACGCGCATGAACCAGACCGCGCTGGCGACCGCGAACAGCCGGATCGCCCAGCGGCGGTGCTCGACGAAGCGCCGCGCGCGGGCGCTGCGCCACGCCATCGCAGCAAAGCCGAGGATGAGCAGCGCGTCGAGCGTGATGCCGGCCCCGCCGGTGATCGTCAGCCAGGTGCCGCGCCCCCAGGTCATCCACAGCCCGCCGAGCGCCAGGGTCAGCGCGCTGACCAGATAGAGCCGTCCGTTCCAGCGATGCAGCGCGGGCCAGCGGGAACGGATCGCGGGAACGAGCTGGACCAGCCCGCCGAAGGTGATGACCGCCGCCATCAGCACATGGACCGCGAAGAACAGGTTGCCGCTCGTATCGCCCTCGACGAAGCCGATGATCAGCGGCTTGTCGTTCCAGCGCGCGAAATTGCCGGTCAGGGTCGAGGGGTAATAATAGAGCAGGATGAACAGGACGAACAGCAACTGTCCGGCGGCGATCGCCAGGTAACAGAAGGTCGCGGCGCGTCCGAGCCAGTCGGCCGGCCGCGCGCGCGGTGCGATGGGTGCTGCTTCGATCGTCGCCATGGTGCCGGCTCCCCAATTTGCCGGCGAGACTGGGGCATTCTCCATGGTGAGTCAATGTTATAATACAGTAATACACATCGAGGCGCCGGAACTTTGAACGCAAGCATCGGGACGCCGGCGGCGCGGCGCGCTGGCATAGGGTCGTCGACGCCACGAAAGGACGCTTTTATGACCTATGCGATAACCGGGCTCGCCCCGGAAAATTTTGACCCGTTGTTCGCGCTCGACGATACCGAACTCGCCGCGCGGGGTGCGCGCCGCGTCGTCGCTGCCGCCGATCGGGGTTTCCCGTGCCGTATCAGCCTTGAGGATGCACGCGCCGGAGAAGAGCTGATCCTGCTCCACCACGTGAGCCACGACGTCGAGACGCCCTACCGCAGCGCCTATGCCATTTATGTGCGCCGGGGTGTCGAGGCCGCGACCTATGTCGACGCGGTGCCGCCGGTGTTCGACGGTCGCCCGATCGCGCTGCGCGGCTTCGACGCCGCGAACATGCTGCGCGACGCCCGGCTGGCGGGACCGGGCGAGGCCGATGGTGCGATCCGCGACCTGTTCGCCGATGACGCGATTGCCTATATCGACGCGCACAACGCCGCGCATGGCTGTTTTGCCGCGCGCGTGAAGAGGGATTGAGCCATGGACCTCACCACCATGACCGACGATGAGCGCTGGGAGGCGGCGCTGCGCCGCGACAAGGCCTATGACGGCCGCTTCATCACCGGGGTGCTCACCACCGGCATCTATTGTCGCCCGAGCTGCGCCGCGCGCCATCCGTTGCGCGAAAATGTCCGCTTTTTCGCCGACGGTGCGGCGGCGCGCGCCACGGGCCTCCGTCCGTGCAAACGCTGCCTGCCCGACGATGTCGCGCGCGACGAGGGCGCGGTGATCAAGGCGATTGCGGCGATCAAGGGCAGCGAGGAGCCGCTCGCGCTCGCCGACCTTGCGGCGCGCACCGGCTATTCGCCGACGCATTTCCAGCGCGTCTTCACCCGCCACACTGGCCTGTCGCCCGCCGCTTATGCCCGCGCGCTGCGCGACGAGCGCGCGCGCCGGGCGCTCAGCGAGGGCGGGCGGGTCACCGACGCGATCTACGACGCGGGTTTTTCGGGGCCGTCGCGCTTCTATGACAATATGGAGGGCCGCATGGGCATGACAGCCTCGGCGTGGGTGAACGGCGGCAGGGGCGCGACGATCCACTGGGCGGTGGTGCCGACCAGCCTCGGCGACATGCTCGTCGCCGCAACGACAAAAGGTGTGTGCCGACTGAGCTTCGCCGAGGGGCGCGAGGCGCTCGAGGAGCGGTTTCCGGCGGCGGAACTGATCGAAGGCGGCGACGATTTCGCGGCGCTGCTGAAACAGGTCGTCGCGGCGGTCGAGGCGCCGGTGAACGGGTTCGACCATATCCCGCTCGACGTGAAGGGCACCGCTTTCCAGGAGGCGGTGTGGCGCGAACTGCGCAAGATCCCGGCGGGCGAAACGCGCAGCTATGCCGATATCGCGGCGGCGGTCGGCAAGCCCAAGGCGGTGCGCGCGGCGGGCAGCGCCAATGGCGCCAATAATGTCGCGGTGCTGATTCCGTGCCACCGTGTGGTACGCAGCGACGGCACGCTCGGCAGCTATGCCTATGGCCTGCCGATCAAGGAAGAATTGCTCAAAAGGGAGAGTTTCTGATGTCCGACAAAGTCGCCGCCTTCAAGGCGCTGCACGTCCCCGGCAACCCGCTGATCCTCGTCAACATCTGGGATGCCGGCAGTGCCAAGGCGGTCGCCGCAGCCGGCGCGAAGGCGATCGCGACGGGCAGCTATGGCGTCGCGGGCGCGCAGGGCCGTGCCGATGGGGAAGATTTCCCGCTCGGCGACGTGTTCGAGAATCTGGCGCGCATCCTGTCGGTCACCGACCTGCCGGTCACGATCGACATGGAATCGGGCTATGGCGCCGACCCGGCGGCGGTCGGCGTCTCGGTCGGGCGCGCGCGCGACGCGGGTGCGGCGGGGATCAATATGGAGGACCGCCTGCCCGGCGAGACCGCGCTGCTGCCGATCGCCGAGGCCGCCGCGCGCTACCGCGCCGCCGCCGACACCGGCCTCTTCGTCAACGCGCGCTGCGACACGTTCCGGGGCGCCGATATCGCCAAGGATGGCGACGCGCTTGTCGCCGCGACGCTCGAACGGGCGGACGCCTATGCCGATGCGGGGGCGGGCTCGCTCTTCGTGCCCTTCCTGCTCGACCCGAAATGCATCGGCGCGATCTGCGCCGCGTCGCCGCTGCCGGTCAATATCCTGCGCGGCAAGGGCGGCCCGACGCATGCGGAACTGGCGGGCCTCGGCGTCGCGCGGATCAGCCATGGCCATCAGCCATGGGCCGCCGCGATGGCGTGGCTCACGGGACAGGCCGCGCAGGTGCTGGGCGGCGCCGAACCCGATTATTGATCGGGGTCAGTCGGCCGCCGCGTCGTCGCTCTTCTCTGCACCGGTGGGTTTTTCTGCGTCGCGGTCGCGCATCGCCTCGAGCTGGTCGAGCAGCGCTTCGCCGCCGCCGCCATCATGCGGATCGAACGCGACGATCCGGGCGAGGTTGATCGCCCGGTCGAACTCGCCGCCGTTGGCGAGTGCAAAGGCGTAGTTCATGCGCGCCTCGATATTTTCGGGGCCGAGGTGGAAGGCGCGGGCAAGGCCGTCGA
>NZ_JBOHHU010000082.1:0-19126 GCF_050725615.1 Sphingopyxis sp. | reverse complement strand
GCCCTAGCCGCGGCGGACCTCTCCCGCCCCATCCCTCGCGGGACGGGGGGAGAGCCCTTTAGAATTGCCCGCGCAGCGTCACCCCATAGGTGCGCGGTTCGCCCGGGAAGCCGACGAACAACTGGTTCGCGGTTCCGGCCAGCCCCGACGATGCCGGGGCCGCGACGGCGCGGAAGGTGCCGCTGCCCTGCAACGGCATGTCGGCGCCGATCTGGTAATATTTCTTGTTGAACAGATTCTGACCCCACAGCTCGATGCCCCAGCGGCGCTCGGCGCCGTAGAGGCCGATGCGGCCATTGACGACCGCAAAGCCGTCCTGGATCTTTTCGACGTCCAGATCGGACCCGGTGTTGGTGTCGCTTTGCATGCGCGCGTCGAAATAGACGAGGCCGGTCATCCCCGAATGGCCGATCGGCGGGGTCCAGCTGATCCCTGCGGTCGCGACATATTCGGACGAGTTCGACACGCTGCGCCCCGGCAATTGGAACAGCACCGGCGACAGCGGCCGCCCGCCGGTCCCGACGAGGTTGCGGCGGTACAGCGTGTCGACATAGGTCAGCCCCATGTTGACCGACAGATAGCGCGCCGGCCGCAGGAAGGTCTCGATCTCGATCCCCTTGGCGACGACCCCCGGCTTCAGCTGATCGGCCGCGCAGGCGCCCGTCGCCGCCGATCCGTCGCTGTCGGCGCCGGCGAGGTCGGTCTTGCACGCCTGGATATTGGTGACCTCGAAATTGACGCCGTTGAAGGTGTTGAGCTGGTAATTGCTATATTCCTGATAGAAAGCGGCGAGGTTCACGTCGAAACCGCGACCGTCATATTTGACCCCGAATTCATAGGCATCGACCTTTTCGCTGGCGAACTGCAGGTCGCTCGCCTCGGGGCGGCCGTTGCCGCTCGTATTGGCCGGCAAGGCGAGCCGCGCGGCGCAGGCGGCGTCGAAGGTCGTGTTGCACGTCCGGTCGAGCGCCGAGAAGTCGAGGTTGAAGCCCCCGGCCTTATAGCCCTTCGACGCCGATCCATAGACGAGCAGGTCCTGCGTTGGTTTCCAGCTGAGCACCGCCGTGCCGGTCCATTCATTATCCTTGAACTTGGTGCCCGGGCTGCCGGCGGGCAGGTCGGGCGCGGTGCCGTTGATCACGCACGGCAGCGAGGCGAGCGACTGGAAGGGCGAATTGACGATCAGCGGACAGATTGAATTGTTGAAATTCGCATCGGCGTCCAGCGTCTTGCGCTCGCTGGTGTAACGCGCGCCGACGGTCAGCGTCAGCGTGTCTTCGATGATGTCGAAACTATTGTGGGTGAAGATCGCGAAGTTGCGGCTCTTCTGCGCAAAGGTCGACCCCTGGTTGCCGGTGCCGTTGATCGCGAGCCCCGGCTGGCCGAGCGCCGCAGCGAGCGAGCCGAAGCCCGGCCGCGCCGGATTGGCGATCAGCGCCTGCAACAGGCTGCGCGTCGCGCCGGGCGGCAGGATATTGATCGTCCCCTGCACCACCGGCACATTGACGCAGCTGGCGTTGCTCGGCAGCACCGCCGACGGCAAGGCGCCGGCAAAAAGCAGGCAGTTGGCGAATTTCTCGTAGTTCGCGCCGTAAACGATGTCGTCGTCGACATCGAGGCGCTCGTTGGCATAATAGCCGCCGACCAGCCAGTCGAGCCGCCCGTCGAACGCCTCGCCCTGCAGGCGCAGCTCCTGCGTGAACAGGCGGAAACGCCGGTCGAGGTCGGTACGGTGCAGCACGTCGAGCGCGCTGAAATCGGCGTCCTGTCCCTGCGCATTCTTATAATCGCGGTACGCGGTGATCGAGGTCAGCGACGCGCCGCCCAGATCCCAGCCGACTTCGCCCGACACGCCCCAATCCTTGGTGTCCGAGCGATAGGTCACCCCCGGCGTCGTCGCCTGCTGGCGGATGAAGCTGGTGCCGGCGGGGGCGACCTGATGGTTGGCGCCGATCGCCTGGAGCAGCGGTAGCAGCGTGTTCGCCGATGCCACCGGGAAACCGCCGGGACCGCGCGACAGGTTGCGCACCGGGTTGAGCAGGATGCCGCCGCAGCAATTTTCCTGCCGCTGGCTGTAATCGGCGATCAGGCGGATTTTCAGGCTGTCATTGGGCTCGAACGCCAGCTGGCCGCGCACCAGCCAGCGGTCGCGGTCGTTGATGTCGGGCTCGCCCGGCGTGACATTCTTGATGAAGCCGTCGCGTTTCTGCCAGACCCCGTCGACGCGCACTGCGGCGGTGTCGCCCAGCGGCGCGTTGACCATGCCGTCGACGCGCCAATAGTCATAATTGCCGTAGCTCACCGATCCCTTGGCGCCGAAACCGTTGAGGTCGGGTCCCTTGGTGACGATGTTGATCAGCCCGGCGGTCGAGTTGCGCCCGAACAATGTGCCCTGCGGGCCGCGCAGCACCTCGACGCGTTCGATGTCGCCCAGCTCGGACAGGCCCACCCCGGTGCGGCTGCGATAGACGCCGTCGATGAACAGCCCGACCGAGCTTTCGAGGCCCGGATTCTCGCCGACGGTGCCGATGCCGCGGATGCGCGCGGTGAAATTGACCTCGCTCGTCGCGCCCGACACCAGCAGCGACGGGGCGACCTGCCCCAGCGCGCGCACGTCGGTGGCGCCGCTCTTCTCGAGCGTTTCGCCCGATACCGCCGACACCGCGATCGGCACGTCGGACAGGAGTTCGCTGCGCCGCGTCGCGGTGACGATGATCGTGTCGTCGTCGGTTTCGGCGGTCGGCGCCGCCGCATCCTGCGCAAAAGCCGGCGTCGCGAGCAGCGCCACTGCGAGCGCCGCGCCCTGGGCGGTCCCGCGGGCGAAACGCGCAATTCTCCTGTCGGTCCTTTTCATCGTCATCCTCCCACCTGGTTTCTTTTATTCTCAGCGATGATAACAGATTTTTTGGCGATGCCAAAACGCAAAAACCGCCCGCATCCGGTGGGATGCGGGCGGCTCTGAAAGTCCGGAAAACCGGGTGTCTTGCGCTTAGAATTTGCCGCGCAGCGTCACGCCATAGGTCCTGGGTTCGGCCAGGAACTGCGAGAAGATCTGGCGGCCACCCGGATATTGCGGGTCGGTGAAGGGCGCCGACGACGTTCCCGCCTGGAAGGGCGAGTTGAAGGCGACCTGCGCATAATTTTTGTTGAAGATATTCTGCGCCCACAGCTCGACGCCCCATTTCTCGTCGGGGCCGCGCACGCCGACACGGGCATTGAACAGCGCATAGCCATTCTGTTCCTTTTGCGGGAACAGGTCGGACCCGGTGTTGTAATCGCTGGTCATGCGGCCATCGATATAGACGAGCCCGGTCAGCCCGCTGCTGCCGATTTCGGGGGTCCAGGTCACGCTGCCGGTCGCGACCAGTTCGGGCGCGTTCGACAGATTGTCACCGGGCAGCTTGCGCAGCGCGGCGTCGAGCGCCGAGCCGTTCTTGTTGCCGACCAGGTCGCTGCGATATTTGGTGCGCGCATAGGTCAGGCCGGCCGCCATGCGGAAGTTGGGGGCCGGAACCAGCTGGGCCTCGATTTCGACGCCCTGCGTGCGCACGCCATAGCTGACATCGCCCGCGGCGCAGGTGCCGGTCGCCGAGCTGAGGTCGGTGTCCGCCCCGGGCCCGCCGACCAGATTGTCGCAGCCGTTGATCGTCTGGACCAGGAAGACCGTGCCGTTGAAGGTGTTCAGCTGGAAATTGCTGAAATCCGACCGGAAGGCCGACAGGCTCAGGCTGAACGGGCCGGTCGCATATTTGGCGCCGAGTTCATAGCTGTCGACCAGCTCGGGGTCGAACTGCAGATTGCCGACCAGCGCCTGGGCGCCGCCGACCGAGGCGAAGGTGACGAGCGGCGCCTTGAGCGCCGACCGGTCGAGGTTGAAGCCGCCCGCCTTGTAACCGCGCGCGAAGCTTGCATAGACGAGCAGGTCGTCGATCGGCTTGTACGACAGGATCGCGGTGCCGGTCCATTCGTCCTCGCTGCGCTTGTCATTGATCGACACACCGTTGAGCTCGGCGGTCGAATTGCCCTGGCAGGCAAGCCCGATCAGGCCCTGCGACACCGCCGCCAGCGCCGGCACGCCGGTGAACCCGCCGACCAGGCCCTGCACCGTGGTGCAACCCGTATTGTCATTGCCGAAGGTCGCGTCGAAATTCTTCTTGTCGTGGGTGTAACGCACGCCCAGCGTCAGATCGAGCTTGTCGGTGATGTGCACGATATTGTGCGTGAACAGCGCCCAGTTGGTGTCCTTCTGGAAATAGCGGTCGTTGGTCGTGCCCTTGTCGCGGATGCCGTCGAGGGCATCGAACGCCGCATAGATCGCCGGCGAGGCCGCGCCGAACGCCGCCGGACGCGCGGCGAGACAGCCGGGCGAGGTCGGCGAATAGAGGCCGGCGAGCCCGCCGCCCGACACGATGCGGCAGGTCGCGAACCGGCCATATTGGCTTCCGAAGCGCAGATTGTCGCGCACCGTCAGCCGTTCATTGGCGTAGAAGCCGCCGACCAGCCAGTCGAGCTTGCCGTCGAACGCCTCGCCCTGCAGGCGCAGTTCCTGGGTGAAGGTGTGGAACTGGCGATAGGCGTCGGGGCTGTCGGCGCGATACAGGATGTCGACCGCGCCATAGTCGGTGTCGGACGCCTGTCCCGACCGATATTCGCGATAGGCGGTGATCGAGGTCAGCGACGCGCCGCCCAGGTCGTAATCGATCTGGCCCGAGAAACCATAATCCTTGGTCTCGCCGGCAAAGCTGCGGCCCGGGCTGACCGAAATGGCGCGACCATAGCCCTGGTTGAACGCCGACAGCGGCTGGCCGAGGTCGCGCAGCACGTTGATGATATTGTTGCCGTTCTGCTGCAACGGGGTCAGCGGCGTCGACGGATTGTTGAGGTTGCCGATATACGGATTGACGCTGTTGTCGACATAGGTCGCGGCGCAGCATTTTTCGTCGCGGAAAGTATAGTCGGCGATCAGCCGGATCGACAGCGCATCGGTCGGTTCGAACAGCAACTGGCCGCGCAGGAAATAGCGGTCGCGGTCGTTGACGTCGGTGTTGTTGGTGGTGTCGCGATAGAATCCGTCGCGCTTCACCCAGATGCCGTCGAGGCGCGCGGCGATCGTGTCGCTGATCGGTCCGGTGACGCTGCCGCCGAGGCGCCAATAATCATAATTGCCATAGGTGATCTCACCCGAGGCGCCGAAATTGAAATCGGGCTTTTTCGAATAGATGCTGATCAGGCCCGCCGACGAGTTGCGGCCGCCGAGCGTGCCCTGCGGGCCGCGCTGCACTTCGACGCGGTCGATCTCGCCCAGTTCGTTGAGGCCGATGCCCGACCGCGAGCGGTACACGCCGTCGATGAACACCGGGACCGAGCTTTCGAGGCCGGGGTTGTCGCCGACGGTGCCGATGCCGCGGATACGCGCCGAACCATTGGCTTCCGATCCGGTCGACGAGACGAGCAGCGACGGCGCGACCTGGTTGAGCTGGCGGATGTCGTTGGCGCCGCTGTTCTGCAGCGTTTCGGCGTTGACCGCCGAAATGGCGACCGGAACCTCGGACAGACGCTGGGCGCGGCCCTGCGCGGTGACGACGATTTCGCTGTCGGCGCTGGCGTCGTCGGTCGTCGCGGTGTCGGCGGCGGCGTCCTGCGCAAAGGCCGGAACCGCGCTGACGGCGACCGCCAGCGAAACGCCCAGCGCGGTGGTGCGCATCAGGCGGGCAGCACAAAGGGTATAGGATTTCATTTTGGGCACTCCTCTCAACATTTTGTTGTTTTTATTGCGGCCCATTCTTACGCATAATCATGCGGCGATCCAGCCGAGCCCGGGCTTTTGCGTCATGTTTTCGGCGGGTGATGCTTTTGTGTCACAGGCGGCGGAGCGCGCTTTTTCGCCCGATCAGGCCCGGCCCGGCATTGCCGTAGCGTCATCGGCCAGCGTCCGTCCGCAGCCCAGCGACAGGAGTTTGCCGTCGGCGACCAGCATAGCCCGGTAATCGCCCGCAAAATTGGCGGCGATCGCGGCATCGCCGACGTCGAGCCCCCCGGTCAGGCTGCCGAAAGCGGGCAGGATCAGCCGCCGTTCGTCGCCCGCGAAACAGGGGCGCGACACCGTCCGGCCGCGCAGGTTGAGCCGCAATTTGGGGTGGAAATGCCCCGATATCTCGGGCCGCGTCTCGTGCGGGTCGCACTGGTGGCGAAAGAGGATGCCGTCGACCTCGATCTCGTCGGCGACCGCGCCGCCCCACGCGCCGCCCGACAATCCGTCGTGATTGCCTGCGATCCAAATCACCTGCACCGACGCCGCCTGCTCGATCAGCCGTTCGGCGACCGCGGGGGCGATCCGGTCGGCGGCGGCGCGGTCGTGGAAACTGTCGCCGAGGCACCAGATCGCCTGCGCGCCGGTCTCGGCCGCCAGCTGCGCCAGCCGGTCGAGCGTGTCATGGCTGTCATAGGGCGGCAGCGGCTGGCCATGCGCCGCGTACCAGCTCGCCTTTTCCAGATGCAGGTCGGCCACGATCAGCGCGCGATGGCGCGGCCAGAACAGCGCCCGGCCGGCGAGCGGCACGAACTGGTGACCGGCAAAATCGAGCAGGGGCGCGGCGGGCATGGCGCCGCTATGCCGCCCCCCTGTGCGTCCGTCCAGCCTGTGGCCCCGCCCCTAGCTTCCCGGCTTCGCGAAATTCGCGGCGAAGCGCTGCCCGGTCGCGCGGCTCGCGCCGTCGGGCAGGTCGAACACGACGCGCTTGTTCGGGAAATCGATCTCGACCCGGTCGAACAGCGCCAGGCTGTCCATGCCGAGCAGCAACGCCGGACGGTCCTGGAGCCCCAGCGCGCGGAAGGCCTGGCTGTCGGCAAAGCTCACCGGCAGGTCGTTGACGTCCATGCCGTTGATGATGATGCGCTTGATCGCGGTGCGCGTCGCGGGCACCGCCTCGCCGGTCACCGCGCCCAGCGTGGTCGACAGGAAGGGCAGGCGGTTGGCGCGCCGGGCCGCGACCAGTTTCTGCAGCGCGAGGTTGCCGACGCTGGTCTGCGCGCCGGTGTCGACGATCACGTCGATGCGTTTGCCGTCGAGCCGCGCGTCGGACAGGATCAGCCGCCCCGCCGAATTGCGCGCGGTGACGACGATCGCATCATCGTCGCGGATGATCGGCCGCGCTCGCTTGCGCGTTTCCAGTATCTGCATGCTTTCCTTGCGGAAATCGATCAGGATGCGCCGATCCTCGAGCATGTCGACCCCGACCAGCCCGGCGGCGCCGATGTGGCGCCCGAAAAAGGACGGCGCATCGAACGCGGCCATATGCAGGTCGGTCATCGACAGCGTCGCGACGCGAAAGCTGGGGACGGTCGCCGATCCGCCGATCGTCGCCATGCGCAGCTTGCCGCCCTCGACCAGCCCCAGCCGGTCGGCGAGTTCGCGCGCGATGATCGTGCGTTCGGCGCCGGTGTCGACGAGGAAGGAAAAGGGGCCTTGCCCGCCGACCATCACCTTCACCGACATGCGCCGGGTGGCGTCGAGGTCGAACGGCTGGATGAAGGGGGTGACCTCGCTGGTCAGCGCCGGTTCGACGATCGGGGTCGCAGCGGGGGCGGGCACGGCGGGCGGCGCCGGCGGCTGGCTCGCACCGAGCAGCAGCGGCGCTGCGGCGAGCGCGCTCCAGATTATCGGCCGCCTCAGAACATGGGTCATCGCGGGCATCCTCATTATATTTGCGCGCAGTCTACGCCTGTCCGCGGTGCGCGGCAAGCGCGGTGTCCTGCGGGCGGTCGCGGGGCGGTGGTGCATTCGCGTTGAAGAACGGCCCTCCAATTCCCGTCATCCTGAACTTGTTTCAGGATCCATGGTCTGGCGTTTCCTCCGGCGCTGCACCCGATTAGAGCTCAGGCCATGGATGCTGAAACAAGTTCAGCATGACGATGATATGGATGTCGCGCCTCGCCCGAAATCGGCCGTCTCGCTACGCGTCCCCCATCGCCGCCTCGGCCAGCGTATCCGCCAGCTCGCCCAGCAACGCATCGTCGATATCCGCCGCCGCGACATTCTCGCGCCCGATCAGCACCAGCACCGGCACGGCCAGCGGGCTGATTCGCGGCAGGTCCTTGTGCAGCATCGTCCCCGCCGCGCGGTCGAGCAGGTCGCCCAATCGCGCGACATCGGTCAGCCGCTCGCGCGCATCGGCCCAGGCCGCCTCGAGCAGCAGATGGTCGGGCTCATATTTGCGCAGCACGTCGAAGATCAGGTCGGTCGAAAAGGTCACCTGCTTGCCCGTCTTGCGCTTGCCGGGGTGCTGGCGCTCGATCAGCCCGCCGATCACCGCGACCTCGCGGAACGCACGCTTCAAGAGGTGCGACCCCTCGACCCATTCGACAAACTCGTCCTCGAGGATCGCGGCGTCGAACAGCGCGGCGGGGTCGGCCACGGGCTTCAGCGACCAGATCGCCAGCGCATAGTCCGACGCGACGAAGCCCAAAGGCTGCAACCCCGCGCGCTCCATGCGCTTCGAAATCAGCATGCCCAGCGACTGGTGCGCGTTCCACCCCTCGAACGGATAGACGACCAGATAATGATGCTCTTCATGCGGGAAGGTCTCGACGAGCAACTCGCCGGGGCGCGGCAGCACCGAGCGGTGCGCCTGCATCTCCAGCCAATGACGGACATCGTCGGGAAAACGGACCCAGCTCGCCCGATCGGCCAAAAACCTGCGCACCCGATCGGCGAGGCGCGTCGAGAGCGCCATGCGCGCGCCGACGTAACTGGGGATGCGCGCCGGCCGCGTCGTCGCACGGACATAAAGGTCGGTGTCGCGGATCGATTCGACCTCGAGGCTCAATCCGGCAAAGGCAAAGGTGTCGCCCGGGGTCAGCGTGCTGGCGAAATATTCCTCGACGCTTCCCAATCGGCGCCCGTTTTTGAACCGCACATCGAGCGTCGGGGCGTCGACGATGATCCCGGCGTTCAGCCGGTGCTGCGCCGCCAGCTTGGGATGCGCGATCCGCCACCGCCGCGTTTCTCCCGGGGGGCCATCGGGGGCGAGGCGGCGGAAGCGGTCGTAGCTTTTGAGCGCATAACCCCCGTCGCGCACGAAGCCGAGCAGCCGCGAAAAGGTCGTCGCATTGACCCAGCGATAGGGGGCGGCCGACCTTATCTCGGCGAGCAGTTCGTCTTCGGCAAAGGGCGCGGCGCAGGCGAGCGCCATGACATGCTGCGCTAGCACGTCGAGCGCGCCGGGGCGAAAGCGGTCGGCGTCGCGCTCGCCGGCTTCTACGGCGTCGAGCGCCGCCTGCGCCTCGAGATATTCGAAACGGTTGCCCGGTACGATCAGCGCCTTGCTCGGTTCGTCGAGCCGGTGGTTGGCGCGCCCGATGCGCTGGAGCAGCCGCGAGCTTCCCTTGGGCGCTCCCATCTGGATCACGCAATCGACATCGCCCCAGTCGAGCCCCAGATCGAGGCTCGACGTCGCGACCAGCGCGCGCAATCGCCCCTCGGCCATCGCCGCCTCGGCGCGCTGGCGGGCCTCGCGGTCGAGGCTGCCATGGTGGATCGCGATCGGCAGCCCCAGCTCGTTGACCTTCCACAAGTCCTGGAAGATCAGCTCGGCGAGCCCGCGCGTGTTGCAGAAGATGATCGTGGTGCGGTTCTTGGCGACCTTGGCCATCACCTGATGCACCGCATAGCGCCCCGAATGCCCCGACCAGGGCACCGCGCCCTCGGGCAACAGGATCGATATGTCGGGATCGGCCCCCGCCTCGCCCTCGACCAGCGTCACCGCCTCGCCCGCCGCCTCGGGGGCCAGCCAGCTGCGATAGGCATCGGTATCGGCGATTGTCGCAGACAGCCCGACGCGGCGCATCGCGGGCGCGATCGCCTGCAGCCGCGCGAGCGACAGGCTCAGCAGGTCGCCGCGCTTGCCCGGCGCAAAGGCATGGATTTCGTCGATCACCACCGTCTTGAGGTCGGCGAACATGGTGAAACTGTCGGGATAGGACAGCAAAAGCGACAGCGATTCGGGGGTGGTGAGCAGGATGTTCGGCGGCCGGCTGCGCTGCCGCGCCTTCTTGTCCGACGACGTATCGCCGCTCCGGCTCTCGACGCTGATCGCCAGCCCCATCTCCTCGATCGGCGCGGTCAAATTGCGTTCGACGTCGGCGGCGAGCGCCTTCAGCGGCGACACATACAGCGTGTGCAGCCGATCGGAGGGGTTTTCGGCGAGATCGACGAGCGTCGGCAGGAACCCCGCGAGCGTCTTGCCCGCCCCCGTCGCGGCGACGAGCAGGGCATGCTCGCCGCGTACCGCCGCCGCCAGCATATCCGCCTGATGCCGCCGCACCCGCCACCCGCGCGCGGCGAACCAGTCGGTGAAGGGGGCGGGGAGGGACATGGAGGAGATGTGGGGCCGCAACCGGTGGGGAGCAAGCCTTCTCCCCTCCCGCTTGCGGGAGGGGGCGGGGGAGGGCCTGTCTATTTGCGCGCGCGCCCGACCGACATTCCCTCCCCTAACCCCTCCCGCAAGCAGGAGGGGGACCAACCCGCTCGGCCATATGCCCCAGCAACCCCCGCCAATGCTCGCCCAGCCGGCGCTGGAACAGCATCAGCTCGAAACCATGCCGCGCCACATGCTGCTGCGGGATCGTGTCCCAGCCGCGATGCTCGACCGTCACCCGCGTTTCGGCGCCGACCGCCTCGAAGCGCACCTCGACCTCGGTCGCCTGCTCGGCGCGGAAACTCGGCAGCCGCCACCCGAACGCGAGCCGTTTGCCCGGCAGCCAGCACCGCACCGGCCCGATTTCCCATTCCTCGCCGTCGTCGAAGCGCGTCACCAGCCGCCCGCCCGGCCCCGCGGGGTCGAACCGCAACGCCCCGTCGCCCGCGCGCGACAGCGGAAACAGCGGATGACTTTTCCACCAGCTGCCGATCTCGCGCGTGAAGACCTCGAACGCCCGCGCGGGCGACGCCGCGACGCGCAGCGACACCAGCACTGCGGCGCTCATTCGCCGCGCTCGACATGGCGCTTGAACGCCGCGAGCTGGTCGCTCCACAGCGCCTCGGTCGCGGCCAGCCATTGCTTCAATTCGGCGGTCGCGCCGTCCTTCAGCCGATAGATGCGCACCCGCGCGTCGAAGCTGAGATAGCTGTCCTCGACCAGCCCGCCCTCTTTCAGCGCGCGCAGGTGGCGGCTCATCGCCGGCGGCGCGAGCCCGAGCGCATCCGCCAGTTCGCCGGCGCTGTGCGGCCGCGCGCCGAGCAGCTCGACCGCGCGCCGCCGCCTGGGATCGGCGAGCGCGGCAAGCGTAAGATCGATCGCGGCGCTCAATCGTCGAGCCGCGTCTTCGTGGTGAAACCGCCCTCGGCATCCCACTCGTCGGCGGTCTTCTCCGCGACCGTGACGCCAAAGGTCCAGATATGCCCCTCGGGATCCTTGGCGCGATAGCTGCGGTCGCCATAGAATTGCGTCTCGGGCTCGGCGACGATCTCCGCCCCCGCCGCGCGCGCGACGGCGCAATGCGCGTCGATATCCTCGCCGACCGCGAGCTGGACATGCACCGTCTGCGTATTCTTGCCGTCCAGCGATTTCGGGCTCTTGTGGTCGGCGCTCCATTCATTGCCGACCATGATCGTCGAGGCGCCATAGCCCATCTCACTATGCGCCAGATTGCCGTCGGCATCGAGCAGCACGAACAGGGGCTCGAACCCGAAGGCCTGCTCCAGCCAGCGGAACGCCGCCTTGCTGTCCTGATAACAGACGGCGCTCGACAGCCCCTTGCCGCGCGGATGATCGACCATGATGTTTCTCCCGAGTCGCGTGGATGATTTCCAGTTTATAGAATATTTCTGAAAAAATGAAAATACATGCATTTCAGTGTGAAGTTGTTAGGAAAAGCGCATGACCGCCGATCTCGCCCGCTGCCTTGCCGAGGCCTATGACGTCGCCTTGCCGCATCGCGGCCAGGGCAAGGTCGCCGATTATATCCCGGCGCTCGCCGGCGTCGATCCGATGCAGTTCGGCATGGCGCTCGCGCTTCCCGACGGCCCGATGCACTGCGCCGGCGATGCCGACACGCCCTTTTCGATCCAGTCGGTGTCAAAGGTCTTCACGCTGGCGCTCGCGTTGCGCCGGGTCGGCAGCGCGCTGTGGGACAGCGTCGGGCGCGAACCCTCGGGCAGCGCCTTCAATTCGATCGTCCAGCTCGAAAGCGAGGCGGGCATTCCACGCAATCCGCTGATCAACGCCGGGGCGATCGCGACCACCGACCGGCTGATCGACGGCCGCGACGGCGATGCGGTGATCGACGAAATCCTCGCCTTCATCCGCGCCCGCGCCGGCGACGACCGTGTCGCTATCGACCTCGATGTCGCCTTTTCCGAATCCGAAACCGGCGCCCGTAACCGCAGCCTGACGCATTTCATGGATGCCTTCGGCAACCTCCGCCACCCCGTCGAAACGACGCTCGGCGTCTATTTCCGCCAATGCGCGATCGCGATGAGCTGCCGCCAATTGGCGCAGGCCGGCCTGTTCCTCGCGATGGAAGGGCGCGACCCGCGGACCGGCGAGCAACTGGTCGAACCGCACCGCGCGCGCCGGATCAACGCGATTATGATGCTGTGCGGCCATTACGACAACAGCGGCGAATTCGCGTTCCGCGTCGGCCTGCCGGGCAAGAGCGGCGTCGGCGGCGGCATCCTCTGCATCGCGCCGGGGCAGGGCTCGATCGCGGTCTGGTCGCCCGGCCTCAACGAGGCGGGCACCTCGCTCGTCGGCGCGATCGCGCTCGAACATTTCGCTTATGCGGCGGGCTGGTCGGTGTTCGACTAAAGTCATCGGCGGCTTGTATCGATGATGTAACAATGTATCACTACCCCGTTGCTGCAATGGGGGACGGGATGAAAAGACATTGGCTGGCGCTGGCGGCGATGCCGCTGTTGTGGGGCGCGACGCCGCCGGGGACGGGGCTTTCGGACCAGCAGGTCGAACAATTCCTCGACGGCGGCACCAGCTATATGTCCTATGATCCCCAGCCGATCAAAGCGTGGGAAGCCGACGTCCATGCCGCGCTCGGCGGCAAGAATCGCGAGGCCGCGCTCGCGGCGCTCGCGCCCAAATATGGGCTGACCGCGCCGCAAATGACCGAACTGGTCCGGCTCTGGGTCGAATCCGACGCCGCCGGCTTTGACTATGGGCGTGACAAGGCGAAGCAGGCGGGCTTGCGCGACGCCATCCGGCGGCGCTTCCTGGCGCTGGTTGCCGACAGCGGCCGGTCCGCGCTGGTGCTACAGGCGGCGGCGACCAGCCTCGACGGCTTCGAGGAATGCAGCGCGGCGGATTTCGATGCCCTGATCGCCGGCGCGCGCGACCGCGCCGGCGATGCCTGGCTGATCGCCAGCAGCGCGACGTGCGGCGACAATTTCCTGCGCGCCGCCAATATCGGCGACCGCCCCGCCGTCGCGCCGCTGATCCGCGCGGCGCATTATGGGTCGCTGGCGCCCGCCGATGCGCTGGCGCTCTATGCCTGGCTCACCGGTCCCGATGTCCTCGCCCGCCTCGACCCGGCCGACCGCGATGCGGTCGCCGCACGGCTCGTCCTGCGCTATGCGGCCATGCTGCTCGAGACGGGGCAGACCGGGGCCGCCGTCGCGCTCTTCGACGCCCAGCCCGCGCCCGTGCAGGCCTTGCTGCGGCGGGGCAAGATCGCGCCGGCCGTCGCGACGATCGAGGGATTGTCGGTCCCTTTCGAAGAGGAGGACAGCGAGACCATGCTGCTCGGCATCGCGGCGGGCTATGCGCTGCATGACCGCAAGGCCGACGCCGAGGCCCTGATCGCCGGCCTGGGTGGTTCGCAGGACGCGCTGCGGCAGGTCGCGTGCCTCGGGCTTGCCCAGCCCGAACGCGCCGATGGTGGGCCATGCGGCGGCGAACAGCGGATCGGGGACAATATCATCGCCTATGCGATGCTCGACCATGTCCTCCACCGCGCCGACGACGATCCCTATCCGATCGCCGAAACCGGCTTCGGCGCCAGCCGCCACGAATCCTACGACGGCCTGGCCGAGCTCGGCTGCCGGCTGTTCGACCGCCAGCGCTTTCCCGGTATCTGCGACCAGCTCTGGCGATCGGTCGCTTACGCCACCCAGGTCGGGGTCGACCGCTATGACGCCGACAAGCAGCAACGCCTTGCGGCGACCTTGGCGGCGATGACGCTGCCGGGTTTCGTCGACCGCCGCGCTGCGGAGCTTGCGACGCTGGAAGATATGGCCAAGCGCGCCCGGGCGACCGGTTCCGACGACGTCGTCGCTGCCACTCGAACCAGCATCGACCCCGATCCCGCCCCCTTTGCCGCGCTGCCGCTGCCCGATCAATGGCGCCGGACGTCGGCCAAGGCGTCCGCCTGGCCCAAGAATGCGGCTAAACTGCCGCCCGATTTCATGCCGGTGCGCTTCGAGCGCAACGGCAACCGCGCCGCTGCGGTCAGCGTCTCGCAGAATTTCGATCCCTCGGGCGAAGTGTCGCGCGGCGGCTATTGGCTGCACCTCTCCGACGATGGCGGGAAGAGCTGGCAGGCGCCGCTCTATACCGGCCTCGCCGACCGCTTCCCTTATGTCGTGCCAGCCGAAGCGCGGATGCCATTGTTGGGCACCGACGGCGCCATCGATCTCGAGGTCGAAGTCGCGCTGCTCGACACCGCGTCGATCACCTACCCGCCGGTCGCGCTGGCGACGCGGCGTCAGCAATCCGACCTCTATCTCCGCATTCCGGTCGCCGATCTGAAGCGCGACAGCGACGGCGACGGTTTCAGCGATATCGCCGAACGCCATTTGCTGCTCGATATGGCCGGCGATGACGCCCCCATGCTGCTCGGGTCGCAGCCGGCGGCGGCCTGTGGCCCCTTGTCGAACGAGCAGGGCGCGCGGATCGCGCTGCTCGGCGAATTGTTCAACATCAAGGCGAGCCCGCTCGTCGAACCGCTCGACATGGCGGGGAGCGATCTGGACGCGCGGATCGGTCGATGGGGCAGCGCGACGTCGGGGCCTTCGCGCGCGATTTTCCTGCGCGGCGATCCGGCCGATTTCGCTTGCCTGCGCAGCGACCGGCCGATCATCGTCTATTCGCCGCGCCACATCGCGGCGCTGGCGACCAAGAGCCCCGATTTCCGCGCCGTCGAAATGCCCGCGATCGTCTTCAACCGCGCGCGCGATCGCGGCTACGCCATCTGGTCGGCGGGCTGGACCGGCGGCACCTTCCGTCTACGGTTCGAGGACAATCGCTGGCAGCTCGATGCGATCAGCAGCTGGATCACCTGAGCGCGGCGCGGCGCGTCAGTCGTCGAGCAGGGTCAGTTTCACCCGCGCCGTGCCGCTGCGGTGCATGCCGATTTCCTTCGCGGCGGCATGGCTGATGTCGATCACCCGCCCGCGCCCGAACGGCCCCCGGTCGTTGATGCGCACCACGACGCTCTCGCCATTGGCCAGGTTGGTCACCCGCACCTTGCTGCCGAACGGCAGGGTGCGGTGCGCGGCGGTCAGGTCGTTGGGGTCGCACACCTCGCCATTGGCGGTGCGATTGCCGGCGAGTTCGCGGCTGTAATAGCTCGCCATGCCGGTCGCGAATTCGGTTTCGGCGACGCCGTCATTGTCGCGGCCGGCGTCTTGCGCGACGGCCGGAACCGCGAGCAACAGCGGCGCGGCGAGCATCATCAAAGCGCGCATATCCCCATCCCCTTGTGATCGAACGGGGTGGAGCAGCACCGGCCTGCAAGCGCAAGCCGGTGCGCGTTACGCCGCGCGGGATATGCGGTCAGACGTCGAGATTGGCGACCGACAGCGCATTGGTCTGGATGAAATCGCGCCGCGGTTCGACCTCGTCGCCCATGAGTCGTTCGAAGATTTCATGCGCGATATCGGCCTGTTCGGCCTCGACGCGCAGCAGCGAGCGGTTCGCCGGGTCGAGCGTCGTTTCCCACAATTGCTCGGCATTCATCTCGCCCAGCCCCTTGTAGCGGCTGATCGACAGGCCCTTGCGGCTGTGCGCGAAAATCGCCTCGAGCAGTTCCGATGGCCGGGTGATCGGCGTCGCCTTGCCGCTGCCGGTCGCGGGCAGGTCGCTGTCGGCCGCGTCATCGTCGGTTTCTGCCGCGGCGGCCAGCGCGGCGGCTTCGGCGGCCTGCGCCGCGGCGCTGCTGCCCTTCACCAACCGGCTCGGGTGCGCATAGGTCTCGGCCTGTTCGCTCGCCAGCTTGTGCAGCCGCCGCGCCTCCTGGCTTGCCAGGAAGGCGGCGTCGATCGCATGATGATCACTCACCCCGCGCCAGCGCTTTTCGAGCGTATAGCCGCCGTCGACGACGGAGATCGTCCACACCGCCTCATTGCCGCCGGTCAGCGCCCGCTCGGCATTGTTGAGCCAGGCGGCGGCGCGTTCGCTCGCCGCGTTCTGGCCCGCGCCGTCGAGCGCCGGATCGAGCGCGCCGGTCAGCGCGAGCGCTTCGACCAGCTCGTAATTATGGCCGCGCGGGACATAACGCATCAGCGCGCGCAGACGGCGGCCATGTTCGATCAGGTCGCGCAAATCGGCACCCGACCGCGCGCCGCCGCTCGTTTCGAGCATCAGCGCGTCGATGCCGCCGTCGACCAGGTAATTTTCGAGCGCGCTGTCGTCCTTGACGTACACCTCGCTCCGCCCCTTCGCGACCTTATACAGCGGCGGCTGGGCGATGTAGAGGTGACCGCCCTCGATGATCTCGGGCATCTGGCGATAGAAAAAGGTGAGCAACAGCGTGCGGATATGCGCGCCGTCGACATCGGCGTCGGTCATAATCACGATCTTGTGATAACGCAGTTTCTCGAGGTTGAACTCGTCGCGGATCCCGGTGCCGAGCGCCTGGATCAACGTGCCGACCTCCTTGGACGAGATGATGCGGTCGAAACGCGCGCGCTCGACGTTCAAAATCTTGCCCTTCAAGGGCAGGATCGCCTGCACATGCCGGTCGCGGCCCTGCTTTGCCGATCCGCCTGCGGAGTCACCCTCGACCAGGAAGAGTTCGCACTTGCTGGGGTCGCGTTCCTGGCAGTCGGCGAGCTTGCCGGGCAGGCTCGCGATATCCATCGCGCCCTTGCGCCGCGTCAGCTCGCGCGCCTTCTTCGCGGCCTCGCGCGCCGCGGCGGCGTCGATCACTTTCTGGATCACCGCCTTGGCATGGGCCGGATTTTCCTCGAGCCATTCGGTCATCCGGTCGGCCATCAGGCTTTCGAGCGGCTGGCGCACTTCGGAGGAGACGAGCTTGTCCTTGGTCTGCGAGCTGAATTTGGGATCGGGCAGCTTGACCGACACGATCGCGGTCAGCCCCTCGCGCATATCCTCGCCGGTCAGCGAGACCTTCTCCTTCTTCAGGATGCCCGACTTGTCGCCATAGCCGTTCAAGGTGCGCGTCAGCGCGGCGCGGAACGCCGCCAAGTGCGTGCCGCCGTCGCGCTGCGGGATGTTGTTCGTGAAGCAGAGGACATTTTCATAATAGCTGTCGTTCCACTCGAGCGCGACGTCGATGCCGATACCGTCGCGTTCGCTGCTGATCGCGATCGGATCGGGCAGCAGCGCATTCTTGTTGCGATCGAGATAGCGCACGAAGGCGCCGATGCCGCCCTCATAGAAGAGGTCGTGGCTGACATGTTCGGCATGGCGCGCATCGACCAGCTTGATCCGCACCCCCGAATTGAGGAACGCCAGCTCGCGATAGCGGTGCTCTAGTTTCTCGAAGTCGAATTCGAGGACGTTCTTGAATGTGTCGGTCGAGGCCTGGAAGGTCACGCGGGTGCCCTTCTTGCCGGCGGGGGCGGGGCCATTGACCTTCAGCGGCGCGACCGAATCGCCATGTTCGAAGCGCATCCAATGCTCTTCGCCGTCGCGCCAGATCGTCAGTTCCAGCCATTCGCTGAGCGCGTTGACGACCGACACGCCGACGCCGTGCAGGCCGCCCGACACCTTGTACGCATTGTCGTCGCTGGTGTTCTCGAACTTCCCGCCGGCGTGGAGCTGGGTCATAATGACCTCGGCCGCCGAAATGCCTTCCTCGGCGTGGATGCCGGTCGGGATGCCGCGGCCATTGTCCTCGACGCTGACCGATCCGTCGCTGTTCAGCGTGATCAGAACGAGGTCGCAGTGCCCCGCGAGCGCCTCGTCGATCGCATTGTCCGAAACCTCGAACACCATGTGATGCAGCCCCGACCCGTCGTCGGTGTCGCCGATATACATGCCCGGCCGCTTGCGCACCGCGTCGAGGCCCTTGAGAACCTTGATCGAATCGGCGCCATAGGCGTTGGCATTGGGCTGGTTGGCAGGCGCGCTCGGCGCGGCATTTTCACTGGGTTCCGTCATAGCGATTATATAGGGTCGGACCCCGCAAAACCCAAGCGAAAATGCGGCTCTCGCTCCTTTCGGATCGAGCGTTGCGCGCCCGCGCCGCGGCGGCTAGTTTCGGGGCATGAAACATGGTCTCGCTTTCGCACTCCCCGCCCTTCTCGCGCTTCCGCTCGCCGCCTGTTCGCAGCCCGCCCCGCCCGCCGACAACGCCCCCGTCGTCTCCGGCGAACCGCTGGCGTCGCGCCCGGTGATGATCGGCACCGAAGGCCCGCAGCTGCCGGCTTGCGCGAGCACCTCGCGCGTCAAGGCGGGCGGCACCGACGTCTATTGGGCGCCCGGCGAAACGCGCGCGATCAAGGCGAAGCTGGCCGCCAACACGCCGGTCTCGCTGTGCGAGGCGACCGACGACGACGCCTGGTTCGGTGTCGTCTTCCCCGCGCCGGGCGGCGATCCGGCCTTTTGCGACATCACGCGGGCGGTGCGGACGCCGCGCGAATATCAGGGTCCGTGCCGCTGGGGCTGGATCAAGGGCGGGACGGTCCAACTCGGGGCGTAAGTTATAGCCGTAGCCCTGAGCCTGTCGAAGGGCGCCTATCCGAGAAGCGCCCTTCGACGGGCTCAGGGCTACGGTGTTTTGGGACAGGGCTTTACCCCCGGCAATCCTCGATCAACCGGCCGATTTCGGACTGGACCGGCAGCGTCAGCGTGCTGCCGTTGCTGGCCTCCAGCGCAAAACGCCCGCGACTGAAGGCGATGCGGTCGAGCCGCACGTCGCGGCTGTTCATCGC
>NZ_JBOHHU010000081.1:0-19173 GCF_050725615.1 Sphingopyxis sp. | reverse complement strand
TCCGAGAGGCGCCCTTCGACAGGCTCAGGGCTTCGGTGATTGGTCCGGCCTTGTGCGTCAGAAGCGCAACGTCACATCGACCCCCGCGCTCTTGGTGTGGCCCCAGGGGAAGATGTGAATATTGTCGCTGGCCCTGGTCGTGATCAGATGCCCGGTCGCGGTGCCGATCGCCGCGCCGACGAGCACATCGCCGACGCGGTGCTTCTTCGCCTCGACACGGCTCAAACCGACGAAGGAGGCGACGACATAGGCGGGCAGGCCCGCCTCCCACCCATAACGATTGTGGAGCGTCGCGGCGGCGGCGAAGCTGGTCGAGGTGTGGCCCGACGGAAAGCTCTTGTTGTCGCTGCCGTCGGGACGGCGCGAGGGGAAGGCCTCCTTGAGTCCCTGGGTGATCAGGATGGTGCCGCCGATGCTGCCGCCCGCTTCGAGCACGCCCTCCCAGTCGCCCTGCACCGCCGGGACACCGAAGGCGACGACGACCAGGGCATTTTTGGCGACGGTACCCGCATCGTCCCAGCCCTTTTCGCTGGCGTGGGCCGGCGCCGCAAACGCCAGCGCGATGGCGGCGCCTGTGATGGTCAGTCCCGATCGTTTCATGTCGCGCACCTCGTATCGTTATGGCACCAAGGCATAGCGCAAAATCGGCGCCCGCCAAAATCGGGTCGCGTGCGGGGCCTTTTTGGCGGATCGGTGCTATCGGCGCCGCGCGATCGGGGTTAAATTCCCCGCCGGGCTTCGTGAGTCCGGATGACGAAGCGGACATCCGGATAAAATCGGCCCGGCCGGAGTGGGAAAGGCGAACTGCCATGTACCGACGCGCGATCCGCCGCAAAAGCCGCAGCACCGCCGCCACCGCGCCGCCGCAACGCGCACCTGCGCGCGGCGCCGCTTCGCCGCTCTGGTCTCTCGCGAATATTCCGGCACGGCCGGGCCTTGGGGCGCTGGTCCAGCCCAAGCTGATCGTCGGCGCCGCCAACGACCCCGCCGAAAAAGCCGCCGACCGCGCCGCCGATCAGGTGATGCGGATGGGCGAACCCGCCGCGCCGGTTGCTGCGGGGCCGGCTGCGGATGGCCAGGTGCAGCGCAAATGCGCGGCCTGTGAAGACGAGGCGGGGCCCGTCCGTCGTGAAGCCTCCAGCGCGGCTGGCGGCGGTGCGGCAAGTCCCGCCGCGCGGTCGGCGATCGGGTCGATGGGGAGTGGTGCGCCGCTGCCCGCGAGCGAACGCGCCTTCTTCGAACCGCGCTTCGGCCGCGACCTGTCCGGCGTGCGCGTTCACGACGGCCCCGCCGCCGACGCCGCGTCGCAATCGATCGCGGCGCACGCCTTCACATTGGGCAGCGACATCGCCTTTGCGCGCGGCGAATATCGGCCGGGCACCGGCGAGGGCCGCCAACTGATGGCGCACGAGCTGGCGCATGTGATGCAGCAGGACGGCGATGTCCTGCACCGCGCGCCGCAGGAGCAGGATCCCGGCCATGGCGGCACATTGCCCTATCGCGAGGCCACCGAACTGGTCGATTGCATGCGCATCATGGGCAAGGGAAGCGAGGATTATTGCAACAATGTCGTTCTGGGCACGCCGATGCCCGCGCTCAAATATGGCGCGATGACGGTGTCGATGACGGCGGGCGGCCCGGGCGCGACCGGAACCATTCAGTTCGATCCCGACCAGGATAAGTGCCCGAAATGCAACAAGATACGCTTGGTTCAAGCGGTGAGGATTTTCGAGAAGCCGGGTCAGGATTATGTCTGGCCGAATGCCGAAAAGAACCGCAACGAGGTGAAGACGGCGGAGGATAAGAAGAAAGGCATAAAGGCGAATTTCCTGATCGATCACGCCGGGGCGCAATGCGTCAAAGGCACGGCCTGCTCGATCTATTACCGCGACCATTGGCCCAACGCGACGAGCTCGCAGGATGGCAGCTTCGACGGCACGATTTCGATGCCCGCCTCGCTGTGGGATGGGCCGCGGGGCGACGCCAACGACATCTTCGAATTTGAAACCTGTGCCCGTTGCGATGACAATGGCACCATATTGGGTTGCGTCGACTGGGGCTTTACCGTCGACGCAGCCGGCGTGGCGACGATGTCCGACACGTCGGAGCACGTCCAGGCGTCCGCCACCTTCACGGCCGCCTTGGCCAAATTCAACAAATATTATGCCAACCCCTGACGCGAACGCCCTTTCGCTCTCCGACCTCGTCGCCGCGATCGATGATGGACCGGACAAATTGCACGCGGAATCGACCCCGGCGACCGAGGCGCTGATCGATCTGGGGACCGAAGCCTTGCCGGCGGTGATTCCGCTGCTCGCCAGCCCTGCGGCGGACACCCGGATGCGCGCCGCGCATGTCCTGGAAATGGTGACGATGGAACTCGCGGGCTTTCGCCGCGGCCATGGCTGGGACGATTTCGCGCATGAGATTCGCTGGCGCGATTTCTGGTCGGCGATGATGGGAGAGGGAACCGACGACCCCGGGGAACCCAGGGCCGCGTCGCGGGTTGCCCATTGGCAAAGCTGGCTCGACCGCCACCGGCGGGGCGGGCGCGCAAAGGCGATTTAGCGCGCCTATAGCTATTGCGAACTATTTGCAAAAAAACCCGGATTTTCGCCTTTTTCGCGGTTGTTTCCGCAGGGGAATCGGCGTAGGGGCGGCGGCAGTCTTGGGACCGGCCGGTGCTTTAGCCCGTGCGCCTGCCGGTTTTGTGCTTCATTGCCGGGCTTGCCACGAAGGGAGTGCCGCGCGCCATGGGACGCAAGAAAATCGCTTTGATCGGAGCCGGGAATATCGGCGGAACGCTGGCGCTGCTCGCCGCGCAGAAGGAACTGGGCGACGTCGTCCTGTTCGACGTGGTTGAAGGCGTGCCGCAGGGCAAGGCGCTCGACCTGTCGCAGGTTGGCCCGATTGCTGGGTTCGACGCGAAGATCACCGGCACGAACGACTATGCCGACATCGCCGGCGCCGACGTCATCATCGTCACCGCCGGTGTCGCCCGCAAGCCCGGCATGAGCCGCGACGACCTGCTCGGCATCAACCTGAAGGTGATGAAGGCGGTCGGCGAAGGCATCAAGGCGAACGCGCCCGACGCTTTTGTCATCTGCATCACCAATCCCCTGGACGCCATGGTGTGGGCGCTGCGCGAATTCTCGGGTCTGCCGCACAACAAGGTCGTCGGCATGGCCGGCGTGCTCGACTCGGCGCGCTTCAGCCACTTCATCGCCGACGAATTCGACGTGTCGGTGAAGGATGTGAACACCTTCGTGCTTGGCGGCCATGGCGACACGATGGTCCCCGTCGTCCGTTATTCGACGATCAACGGCATCCCCGTTCCCGATCTGGTCAAGATGGGCCTTTCGAGCCAGGACAAGATCGACGCGATCGTCAAGCGCACCCGCGGCGGCGGCGGCGAGATCGTCGCGCTGCTCGGCACCGGATCGGCTTTCTACGCCCCGGCCGCGAGCGGCATCGCGATGGCCGAAGCTTACCTCGGTGACCAGAAGCGCATCCTGCCTTCGGCCGCCTATGTCGACGGCCAGTACGGCCTCGATGGCCTGTATGTCGGCGTGCCCGTCGTGATCGGCGCCGGCGGTGTCGAGAAGATCGTCGAAATCGAACTCGACGACGCCGACAAGGCCGGCCTGCAGGTCTCGGTCGATGCGGTCAAGGAACTGCTCGACGCGTGCAAGGCGCTGGATCCGTCGCTGGCCTGACGTGCTGCTGCTGCCCTTCCTTCAGGAGCTGTGGCTCGAAGTGACGCTTGGCATTTTTGCCTGGCTCGTTCTGCCGCTGGCGCTTGTCTGGAAGGGCAGGCCGGTCGCTGCTTCGGTGACATTATTGGTGTGGGCGGTGATCTTCTGTGGCCTCGCTTATATATCCTTCGAAATTTCGACCCGGCTTGTGCATCCGAACCGCGACGCCCCGATTGCCGCAGCCTTTCTTTTTCTCATCTGGTCGATCTGCGCTTTGGCCTCGATCGCCTTTTCTGCAACGCTCTTCCTGAACAGCCGCATCGGAAAATCCGGCAATGCGGCGAACCTGAAATCCTAAAGGAACCAGATTTCCATGAGCATCCTCATCGACAAAAACACCAAGGTCATCACGCAAGGCATGACCGGCGCCACCGGCACTTTCCACACCGAACAGGCGCTCGCTTATGGCACGCAAATGGTCGGCGGCGTGACGCCGGGCAAGGGCGGCACGACGCACATCGGCCTGCCGAACTTCAACACCGTTGAAGAAGCCAAGGCAGCGACCGGCGCGACCGCGAGCTGCATCTATGTGCCGCCGCCGTTCGCCGCCGATTCGATCCTCGAGGCGATCGACGCCGAGATGGAACTGATCGTGTGCATCACCGAGGGTATTCCGGTGCTCGACATGGTCAAGGTGAAGCGCGCGCTGTCGGGCTCGAAGTCGCGACTGATCGGCCCGAACTGCCCCGGCGTGCTGACCCCCGGCGAATGCAAGATCGGCATCATGCCCGGCAGCATCTTTTCCAAGGGCAGCGTCGGTGTTGTTTCGCGCTCGGGCACGCTGACCTATGAAGCCGTGTTCCAGACCACCAATGCCGGCCTCGGCCAGACCACCGCGGTCGGCATCGGCGGCGATCCGGTCAATGGCACCAACTTCATCGACGTGCTCGAACTCTTCCTCGCCGACGAGGCGACCAAGTCGATCATCATGATCGGCGAAATCGGCGGCGACGCCGAGGAGCAGGCGGCGCAGTTCCTGATCGACGAAGCCAAGCGCGGTCGCAAAAAGCCGATGGCAGGTTTCATCGCAGGCCGCACTGCACCTCCGGGCCGCCGCATGGGCCATGCCGGTGCGATCGTGTCGGGCGGCAAGGGCGACGCCGAAAGCAAGATCGCGGCGATGGAAGCTGCGGGCATCAAGGTGTCGGCGAGCCCGTCCGAACTCGGCACGACGCTGGTCGACGTGCTGAAGGAACGCGTCTGAGTTCAGCGCCCGCCGGCACCCTTTGCCGGCGGGCCGTTCGCTTCCCATATATAAGAACACCACCCCCTTCTCCCCGTGGACAAGCAGATGAACCTCGAACGACAAAGCTTTGACATCGATGAGCCGCAGGCCGGCCCGAGCTGGGCGCCGAAGAACTGGCCGCTCATCGACAGCGACGACCTGACCGCCGCGCTCGATCCGCAGCAGATGCAGGTCGCGGTCAAGGCCGCCGCCGCGAAGGCCGGCGCGCCGCTGTCGAACGCCGAAGTCGAACGCGCCGCGAATGATTCGATCCGCGCGATGATGCTGATCCGCACCTATCGCGTGCGCGGGCATCTGGCGGCGAATCTCGATCCGCTGGGGCTCAGCACGCGCGAGCTGCCGGCGGACCTGACTCCCGAATATCATGGTTTCGTCGGCGCCGATCAGGACCGCCCGATCTTCATCGGCGGCACGCTGGGACTCGAAAAGGCGACGATCCGCGAGATCGTGGCGATCCTGCGCGCCAATTATTGCGGCAATGTCGGCCTCGAATATATGCATATCGCCGATATCGAAGAGCGCCAGTTCCTTCAGGAACGGATGGAAGGCGCCGACAAGATCATCGAATTTTCGGTCGAGGGCAAACGCGCCATCCTGAACAAGGTGATCCAGGCCGAGGAGTGGGAGAAATTCCTCGCGCGCAAATATGTCGGCACCAAGCGCTTCGGGCTCGACGGCGGCGAGTCGATGATCCCGGCGATGGAAGCGATCATCAAATATGGCGGCCAGTACGGCGTGCGCGAGATCGTGTACGGCATGGCGCACCGCGGGCGGCTCAACATGCTCGCGAATGTGATGGCCAAGCCGTATAAGGTGATCTTCCACGAATTTTCGGGCGGCAGCGCCAACCCTGACGATGTCGGCGGGTCGGGCGACGTCAAATATCATCTCGGCACCTCGACCGACCGCGAGTTCGGCGGCGCATCGGTGCATATGTCGCTGGTTCCGAACCCGTCGCACCTCGAAGCCGCCGATCCGGTCGTGCTCGGCAAGGTCCGCGCCCAACAGGTGGTCCGCGACGACCTCGAAAAGCATGAGCAGGTGCTGCCGGTGCTGATCCACGGCGACGCGGCGTTTGCGGGGCAGGGGATCGTGTGGGAATGCCTCGGCTTCTCGGGCATCCGCGGCTACAACACCGGCGGCTGTATCCACTTCATCGTCAACAACCAGATCGGTTTCACGACCAGCCCGCAATATGCGCGCTCGTCGCCCTATCCGTCTGACGTCGCCAAGGGGGTGATGGCGCCGATCCTGCACGTCAACGGCGACGATCCCGAAGCCGTGACCTTCGCCTGCAAGCTCGCGATCGATTTCCGCCAGCAGTTCAAGCGCGACGTCGTCATCGACATGTGGTGCTATCGCCGCTTCGGCCATAACGAGGGCGACGAACCCTCGTTCACCCAGCCTTTGATGTATGCGGTCATCCGCCAGCATCCGCCGGTGTCGCAGCTTTGCGCCGCGAAGCTCGAGGCCGAGGGCGTGATCGACGCCGGCTGGGCCGACGCGCGCCGCGCCGAGTTCGTCGCGCGGCTCGAGGAAGATTTCGAATCGGCGAAAAGCTACAAGCCCAACAAGGCCGACTGGTTCGCCGGCCGCTGGTCGGGGCTGCACGCCCCCGCCGATCCCGAAAACGCCCGCCGCAACATCTCGACCGGGGTCAGCGACAAATTGTTCGACTCGATCGGCCGGATTATGACGACGATCCCGACCGACCTCGACGTACACAAGACGCTGCGCCGCGTCATCGACGCGCGGGGTGCGATGTTCGCCGACAAGAGCGACAAGGAAGTGTTCGACTGGGCGACCGCCGAACAGCTCGCTTTCGGCACCCTGCTCAGCGAGGGTTATCAGGTCCGCTTGTCGGGGCAGGATTCGGGACGCGGCACCTTCAGCCAGCGCCACGCGGTCTGGGTCGACCAGACCGACGAGCATAAATATGTGCCGCTGACGACCGTCCCGCACGGCCGGTTCGAAGTGCTCGACAGCCCGCTGTCCGAATATGGCGTGCTCGGCTTTGAATATGGCTATGCGATGGCCGATCCGAAGAGCCTGGTGCTGTGGGAAGCGCAGTTCGGCGATTTCGCCAATGGCGCGCAGATTATGATCGACCAGTTCATCGCGTCGGGCGAGGCCAAATGGCTGCGCGCCAACGGCCTCGTGATGCTGTTGCCGCACGGCTATGAAGGTCAGGGCCCCGAGCATAGCTCGGCGCGCCTCGAACGCTTCCTGCAACTGTGCGCGGGCGACAATATTCAGGTGTGCAATATTTCGACCCCGTCGAACTATTTCCACGTCCTGCGCCGCCAGATGCTGCGTCCGTTCCGCAAGCCGCTGATCATTATGACGCCCAAGTCGCTGCTCCGCCACAAGCTGGCGGTGTCGCAGCGCTCGGACTTCATCGGCGACGCGCATTTCCGCCGCATCATGTCCGACCGCACCCCGCCCGCCGATGGCGACATCAAGCGCGTCGTCCTCTGCTCGGGCAAGGTGGGTTACGACCTGATCGAAGCGCGCGATGCGGCGGGTCTGTCGGACACAACGGTGATCCGGATCGAACAGCTTTATCCCTTCCCGGGCGAGCCGCTCGCGGTCCGGTTGAAGCGCATGCCGAAGCTGGAAGAGGTGGTGTGGGCACAGGAAGAGCCGCGCAACAACGGCAGCTGGTCCTTCGTCGAACCCTTTGTCGAAGAGGCGCTGATCAAGGCCGGGCACAAGGGCATGCGTCCGCGCTATGCCGGTCGCGCCGCCGCCGCATCGCCCGCCACCGGGCTGATGAGTCGCCACCAGACCGAGCAGTCGGCGCTGGTCGCCGATGCGCTGGGCCTGAGCGTCCGCGCCGAAATTCGCCGTACCAAGAATAAATGACCGGGGCTCGCGCCATAAATAGGGACAGTCCCTATTTATCGGACGATGCCGCCGAACAAACGCAACAAAAATCTCTCGATAAATAGGGGCTGTCCCTATTTATGGCTCCCAAGGAAGAAGCGATGAGCACCGAAGTCAAAGTCCCGACGCTGGGCGAAAGCGTTACCGAAGCGACGATCGGCGAATGGCTGAAGCAGCCCGGCGACCCGGTCGCGCTCGATGAGCCGATTGCGAGCCTGGAGACCGACAAGGTCGCGGTCGAGGTGCCCTCGCCGGTTGCCGGCGTGATGGGCCAGCAGGTTGCCGCCGTCGGCGAGACGGTCAATGTCGGCGCGACGATCGCGACCATTGAAGCCGGTGACGGCAAGGCCGCGGCGCCCGCCGCCGCTGCTCCTGCGCCCGCTGCCAAAGCCGCCGCGCCCGCGCCCGCCGCGACGTCCAGCGAAGAAGCCGGCGACGGCGTCACCACCCTGTCGCCCGCCGTGCGCCGCCTCGTGCTCGAGCATGGCGTCGACCCGAGCAAGATCAAGGGCAGCGGCAAGGACGGTCGGCTGACCAAGGAAGATGTGCTCGCCGCCGCGAACAATGCGCCCGAGGCTCCCGCCGCCGCGCCCGTCGCCGCTGCCCCCGCCGCGTCGGGTGCGCCCGGCCGCCGCGAAGAGCGCGTCAAGATGACCCGCATGCGCCAGACGATCGCCAAGCGCCTGAAGTCGGCGCAGGACACGGCGGCGATGCTGACGACCTTCAACGACGTCGACATGTCGGCGGTGATGGCGACGCGCGACAAATATCGCGAGAGCTTCGAGAAGAAGCACGGCGTCCGCCTCGGCTTTATGAGCTTCTTCACCAAGGCGGTCGCGCTGGCGGCGCACGACATTCCCGCCGTCAACGCGCGCATCGACGGCGACGAGATCGTCTATTTCGACTATCTCGACGTGTCGGTCGCGGTCAGCGCCCCCAACGGCCTGGTCGTCCCGGTCGTCCGCAATGCCGAGAGCCTGTCGTTCGCTGCGATCGAAAAGGCGATCGCCGACCTCGGCAAGCGCGCCAAGGAAGGCACGCTGACGATGGACGACATGACCGGCGGCACCTTCACCATCTCGAACGGCGGCGTGTTCGGCGGCCTGATGTCGACCCCGATTATCAACCCGCCGCAGTCGGCGGTGCTCGGCCTTCACCGCATCGAGGAACGCCCCGTGGTCCGCGACGGCCAGATCGTGGCGCGCCCGATGATGTATCTCGCGCTGAGCTATGACCATCGCCTGATCGACGGGCGCGAGGCGGTGACCTTCCTCAAGACGATCAAGGAAGCGATCGAGGATCCGACCCGGCTGCTGATCGACCTGTAAGGGAAGGCGGCGTGAGCGACGCGACCGAAGCCCTGTTCGCCTATGGCACGCTCCAATATCCGGACGTGCAGCGCGAACAGTTCGGCCGCCTGCTTTCGGGAGCGGTCGATGGGCTGAGCGGCTTTCGGAAGGGCCGGATCGTGATCACCGACCCCGAGGTGGTGCGCAAGAGCGGCGAGACGCATCATCCGGTGCTGACGCCGAGCGAGGATCGCTCGCACCGCATCGACGGCACGCTATATTGCATTACAAAGAACGAACTCGAAGCGGCCGATCGATATGAGGCCGAAGACTATGAGCGGCAGCGCGTGCGCCTCGAGTCGGGCAAGGAAGCCTGGGTCTATGTCGCCGCGCCGGGCCTGCAGATGGAGTGAATGATGGCTGATTACGACTACGACGTCCTTGTCATTGGTGCCGGCCCCGGCGGTTATGTCGCGGCGATCCGTGCGGCGCAGCTCGGCCTCAAGACCGCCTGTGCCGAAGGGCGCGAGACGCTCGGCGGCACCTGCCTCAACGTCGGCTGCATTCCGTCGAAGGCGATGCTCCACGCGTCCGAATATTATGACGCCGCCGCCAATGGCGCGATGGCGAAGATGGGGATCGACGTGACCCCCAAGCTCAACCTGCCCGCGATGCACGGCCAGCGCATCGACGCGGTCAAGGGGCTGACCGGCGGCATCGAGTTCCTGTTCAAGAAGAACAAGGTCGACTGGCTGAAGGGCTATGCGCAGTTCACCGGCAAGGACACAGTCGAGGTCGCGGGCAAGACGGTCCGCGCGAAGAATATCGTCATCGCGACGGGCTCGTCAGTCACCCCGCTGCCCGGCGTCGCGGTCGACAATGACAAGCAGATCATCGTCGATTCGACCGGTGCGCTCGAACTGGTGAAAGTGCCGGAGCATATGGTCGTGATCGGCGGCGGTGTGATCGGGCTCGAACTCGGCAGCGTGTGGCGCCGCCTGGGGGCGAAAGTGACCTGCGTCGAGTTCCTCGACCAGATCCTGCCCGGCATGGACGCCGACGTGCGCAAGGATGCGAACCGCATCTTCAAGAAGCAGGGCATCGAATTCAAGCTGAAGACCAAGGTCACCAAGGCCGAGGTCAAAGGCAAGAAAGCGGTGCTGACGCTCGAACCTGCTGCCGGCGGCGACGCCGAGACGCTCGAGGCCGATGTCGTGCTGGTGTCGATCGGACGCCGCCCGAACACCGAAGGGCTGGGGCTCGACAAGGCGGGTATCGCGGTCAACGCGCGCGGCCAGATCGAGACCGACCATGATTTCGGCACCCAGGTGCCCGGCATCTGGGCGATCGGCGACGTCATTCCGGGCCCGATGCTCGCGCACAAGGCCGAGGACGAGGGCATTGCGGTCGCCGAGAATATTGCCGGGCTGACCGGCATCGTGAACCATGATGTCATCCCGTCGGTCGTCTATACCATGCCCGAAATCGCCGGCGTCGGCCTGACCGAAGAACAGGCGAAGGAGCGCGGCGAGGTCAAGGTCGGCAAATTTCCGATGGCGGGCAACAGCCGCGCCAAGACCAACCACGAACCCGACGGCTTCGTGAAGGTGATCGCCGATGCAAACAGCGACCGCGTACTCGGCGTGTGGATCATCGCCAGCGTCGCGGGCACGATGATCGCCCAGGCCGCGCAGGCGATGGAATTCGGCGCGACGTCCGAAGACATCGCCTACACCTGCCACGCCCACCCGACGCACAGCGAGGCGGTGAAGGAAGCGGCGATGGCGGTGACGGGCAAGCCGATCCACATCTGACCATAAAGGGGACGGGCATGGCGAAGCATTGGCTCTGGGCGGCGGCTTCGCTGGCCCTGCTCCCGGTCGGCGCGGCGGCGCAGACGACGCCCGACCTCGCCGCCGCCAACGCGCGGCTGTCGGCGCTGCTCGACAAAAATTATCCGGCGCTGGAAGCGATCTACAAGGACCTCCACGTCAACCCCGAACTGGGGATGCAGGAGGTGCGCACGGCGGGCATCCTGGCCAAGCATCTGCGCGCGGCCGGCTTTACCGTGACCGAGAAGGTCGGCGGGACCGGCGTCGTCGCGGTACTCAAGAACGGTGCGGGGCCGACGATCCTCGTGCGCGCCGACATGGACGCGCTGCCGATGGAGGAAAAGACCGGGCTTGCCTGGGCGAGCAAGGCGCGCGCGACCTACGAGGGGCGCGACGTCCCGGTGATGCACGCCTGCGGTCACGACACCCATGTCGCCTATCTGGTCGGCGTGGCGCAGGCGCTCTCCGCGATGCGCGACAGCTGGTCGGGCACCGTCGTGCTGATCGGACAGCCCGCGGAGGAGCCGCTGGTCGGCGCGCGCGCGATGCTCGACGACGGGCTGCTGACGCGTTTCCCCAAACCCGATTTCGGCTTTGCCGCGCATGTGTCGAACCTGCCGTCGGGGGTCGTGGCGATCAAGGCGGGGGCGGGGTCGTCGGCCTCCGACAGCTATTCGATCATTTTCCACGGCCGCGGCGGGCACGGATCGATGCCCGCAGCGACGATCGACCCGATCCCGATCGCCGCGCGCTTCGTCACCGACGCGCAGGTGGTGATCAGTCGCGAAAAGGATCCCGCCGCTTTCGGCGTGCTGACGATCGGCGCGATCAACGCCGGCAGCGCGCCCAACATCATCCCCGACAGCGCCGAGGTGAAGGTCAATTTGCGCTCGCAATCGCCCGAGGTGCGCAAATTGCTGCAGGACGGCACCGCGCGCGTCGCACAGGCGGCGGCGGCGATGGGCAAGGCGCCCGAGCCGACGATCCGCTATCTCAGCGGCACCGGCGTCCTGACCAACGACGAGACGATGGCGAAGGCCGCGGTGGCGGCGCTGACCCCGGTGTTCGGCAAGGGTCTCGTCTTCGCTCCCGCGAGCGCGGCGCCGATGTCGGGCAGCGAGGATTATTCCGAATTCGTCGACGCGGGGGTGCCGTCGCTCTTCTTCGGCATCGGCGGTTACGATCCCGCCGTGCTCGCCGACCTGAAGGCGAAGGGCGAACCCGCGCCGACCAACCATTCGCCCTTCTTCGCGCCGCAGGCCCAGCCGGCGATCCGCAATGCGGTGACCGCGATCGTCCTGTCGGTCATCGGCGGCGTGCGTCCCGCCCCCCAATGACATGACCGGTATCGACAACGCGCTGCTGCTCCGCCTGCTCGACCTTGTCGGCATCGGCGTCTTCGCGCTGTCGGGCGCGTTGATGGCGGTGCGGCTGCGGCAGACATTGATCACCGCCGCCTTTTTTGCGCTGGTCACCGGGGTTGGCGGCGGCAGCGTGCGCGACCTGCTGATCGGGGCGCCGGTGTTCTGGGTGCAGGATGGCGCGATCGCGGCGGTGTGTATCGCGATCGCTTTTATCGTGTGGGTCACGCCCGAACGCTGGTGGCAGGGGCAGCTGCTGGAATGGGCCGATGCGGTGGGGCTCGCCGCTTATGCGGTGTTCGGGACGGCGAAGGCGCTGGCCTGGGGCGTGCCACCGGTGCCCGCGCTGCTGATGGGGGTCATCACCGGCTGCGTCGGTGGGACGATCCGCGATATCCTCGCAGGCGTGCCGTCGATCATCGTGCGGCCGGAAATCTATGTCACCGCGGCGGCGCTCGCGTCGGGACTTTACCTGCTCCTGCTGTGGGCGGGGATCGGGACGCCGATTGCGGCGCTCTGCGGCGCGGTTGCGGGCTTCGTCCTGCGCGGCGCGGCGATCCATTGGTCGCTCGCGCTGCCCAGCTATGGGACAGGTCGGGGCCAATCGGCCTGAACGGGCCATAAAGGATTAACGCTCTCGCCATAGCGCCCCGCACGCGAAGGGGGCGCGTGGGGGCCTTGATAACGCTGATGATCAGTTTCGGTGCCGGGGTGGCGCCGTCCGATTGCGCGACATCGTGCAACAGCGCCGATCTGGTCGGTCGCTGGCTGGTCGGCGTTTCGCTGGTGATGGCGGTATCGCTGGCGGTGGATCTCTGGCTTCCGGGATGGAAAACGCGCGCGGCCCGGATCGTCGTCCTGCGCTGGCGCAGTTGGTCGCGGGCACGCGATCGGCCCGCGTATCGCGCCGCGCGGCGACAAGGCGGCCGTCCGACAGCGCAGCCCTTGCCAAATCGCGAATCTGTGGCAGGTTCGCGGCTGTGAACAAGGATGTCAGCATCATCGCGCAGCGCGTGCGCGACCAGGCGAGCGCCTTGCCCGACCTGTTCGGCCGCTTCGATTTCGATCGCGCGCCCGAACGCTGGGCTCCCGAGGCCGGAGCGGTGAGCGAACTCAGCCGGGTGCGCGGGATCAATCGCGGCGATTATCTCGACGATCCCGACCTGCTCGCGCGCATCCGTGAATATACGATGCTCGGCGACCGGACGGGCGATGCCTATGCCGCGCTGATGCCGCAGCTCGGTTTCCAGCGCACCGTCGCGATGCTCGTCGAGGCGTGCGACAAGGGCGTCGAGGCGGTCGAGGACGCGCCGCCCGAACTGGCCCAATTGATCCGCGAGATGGAGGTCAAACCCGAGTGGCTCGACATGCAGCTGGTGGAGGAGGGCGCGGCCTATGAACGCAACTCTACGGCGAACCTTGCGCCTTTCCTGATCCGCGGCGCCTTTATCGCGACCTTCCTCAACAAATATTCGGCGCTGCCGATGGCGCTGACGGGCACGCTCAGCCAGGCGACCGCAGCGCGGCGGGTCAAGGAAACCGCGACCTTCTTTGCCACTACGTCGCTGCCCGGCGCGCTCGACCGGTTCGGCGACGGGTTCAAGGCGGCGGCGATGGTGCGGCTGATGCATTCGATGGTGCGCGTCAATGTGCTGTCGCGGCCGGGTATGTGGGACGCCGACACCTATGGCATGCCGATCCCGCAGCTCGACCAGATGCCCGCCGGGCTGATCCCGGTCTATTTCCTGTCGCAGGAGGTGCTGGCGAAGGGGCGCACAAGCTTCACCCGGCTCGAACGGGCGCGGGTCGAGCTGGCGCGCTATCGCTGTTACCTGTTGGGTCTGCCCGAGGATCTGCTCGCCGACACGCCGCAGGAGATCGTCCGTATCTGGCGAACGCGCAGCGCGACCTTGCGCTACGATTATGACGACCAGGTTTGCGGCGGATTGCTGCGCGCGACGATGGAGGCCGAGCTGTCGACCGATCCGTCGCTCAAAGGCCGCTTGAAACGCCGCCTCGAACGATCGGTCAGCCGGGTGTTTTTCGTGAAGGCCTTCCTTGCCGGAGACGAAGAGCGCGCCGCCAGCGTCGGTGTGCCGGTGACGCGCGGCGATCATCTGATCTATGGCGCGACGATGCTCGCGATCGCTGGGCGTATGGTCGCGTACCGCGTCGCGTCGCGCCTGCCCGTCGTTCGTCACTTGGCTGACCGCCGCCTCGTGCGCCGGATCGGGCGCCAGCTCGCCGGCTATGGCCGCGCCGAATTTACCTCCGACGCCGCGCATTATCGCCCGGCGACCGCCAGTTAGGATCTTCATGCAAACCGAACAGACGACCGCCAACGGCATCCGCATCACCTATGAGGACAAGGGACCGCGCGACGCGCCGGTCATCCTGCTGGTGATGGGGCTGGGCGGGCAATTGACCCTGTGGCCCGACGAGTTCGTCGATGCGTTGAATGCCCATGGGTTCCGCACCATCCGCTACGACAATCGCGACGTCGGACTGTCGACGCGCTTCGAGACGGCGGGCGTGCCCAACCTCAAATGGATGTTTGTGAAGGCGGCGCTGCGCCTGCCGGTGCGGCCCGCTTATACGCTCGCCGACATGGCGGCCGACGGCGTCGCGCTGCTCGATCATCTCGGCATTGGGCGCGCGCATGTGGTCGGCGCGTCGATGGGCGGCATGATTTCGCAGCATATCGCGGCGCGCTATCCCGAGCGCACCTTGTCGCTGACCTCGATCATGTCGACCACCGGCAACCCCAGATTGCCGCGCGCCAACAAGGAAGCGATGGCGGTGCTCGCCAACCGCCCGATGAGCGGCGATCCCGAGGCGATGATCGCTTATTCGGTGCGCGCCGCGCGGGTGATCGGCAGCCCGGCCTATCCCGCCGAGGAAGAACGGCTGCAGCGCCGGGTGCGCGGCGATTTCGAGCGCGGCTGGTATCCGCAGGGCGTTGCGCGCCAGATGGCGGCGATCGTCGCTGATGGTGACCGGCGCGCGATGCTGAAGACGATCACGGCGCCGACATTGGTGATCCATGGCGAGGCCGACCCGCTGGTGCCGCTCGCCGGGGGCAAGGACACGGCGGCGAATATTCCGGGTGCGCGATTGCTGACGATCCCGGGCATGGGCCACGACCTGCCGCTGGCGCTTGTCGACACGCTTGCCGAGGCCGTTGCCGGTCATGCGCGGGAGCTGGCGGCGGCGGCATGAGCGCCCTGAAAACGCGGGTGCGCGCGCAGCTGCTGCGTATCCATATCTGGCTCGGCTGGCTGGTCGGGGTGCCGCTGATCCTGTGGACGCTGTCGGGGCTGATCATGGTGATCAAGCCGATCGACGAAGTGCGCGGCAGCGATTTGCGCAGCGAGCCGGTTGCGATCCCCGCGACCCTGGCGGCGGTGCCGCCGCGTTTCGACGGGCGCGCGGTCGAAACGCTCGAACTCGCGATGCGTGGCGCGCGGCCGGTGTGGCTGGTGCGTTATGCCGGCGACGACAGCCGCGCCGCCGATGCCGCGACCGGCGCGCTGTTGCCGCCGGTCACCGCGAGCGAGGCGCGGGCGATCGCCGATGGCGCGCAGAAGGCACCGGGCGAGGTTGCGACGGTCGAACGCTTCGCCGCCGACGCCAATCCGCTCGACCTGCGGCGCGATCGGCCGGCGTGGCGGGTCACCTATGCCAATGGGCTGCACGCCTATGTCGATGCCGATACCGGCGAGTTGCTCGCGTTGCGCACGCCTTTCTGGCGCACCTATGATTTCTTCTGGGGGCTGCACATCATGGATTTGCAGACGCGCGAGGACACGCACCATCCGCTGCTGACCGGCTTTGCGGCGGTCAGCCTGGTGACCGTGGTGCTGGGGTTCGTGATGCTGTTCATCCGCCAGCGGCGGCGCAAGTCCCGCTCCCGCTTGCGGGAGGGGCTAGGGGAGGGCGTGTCGAAATAAGGCTGCTTTTCTAACAAGCCCTCCCGTATCTCGAGTCACGCGCCTCGCGATACCCCCTCCCGCAAACGGGAGGGGAGGATTAGCGCACCAACAGCGCCAGCGTCGCGAAAAAGCCCCGCGTCTCGGCCTTGCCGGGGCGCGGCACGGCGGGCAGATAGGCGCGGCAGTCGAGGCAGCTCGCCTGCACCGATCCCGCCTCGGTGAGCAGCGACAGGTCCTGCACGACGCGGCGTTCGATCATCTGGCGGTTCATCGCGGCGATGCCGAACCAGCCGCGCGGCAGCGCTGCGGTCGGTTCCTGTTCGGCGCCCGCCCAACTGGCGAGCATCTTCGAAAATTCGCTCGGCTCATTCTCGAAATATCTGGCATGAACCTCACCGTCGACCTTGGCGAGTTTCGCCGCCGCAGCGATCGCGTCGGGAAGCCCGCCGAACTGGTCGACCAGCCCGATCTGGCGCGCAGTGCCGCCGGCCCAGACGCGGCCCTCGGCGATCTCCTGAATCTTCGCGAGGGGCTGCTTGCGGCTCTTGGCGACAAGGCCGGTGAAGCGTCCATAGATGTCCTCGACGCTCGCCTGCGCGAGCGTGTTGAACTCGTCATTCACTCCGCCAAGGATGTCGGGCTGGCCCGACAGCGGGGTCGTCTTGATGCCGTCGGTGGTGATCCCGGCCTTGGCGAGCGTCTGTTCGAAACTCGGCAGGATGCCGAACACGCCGATCGAGCCGGTGATCGTGTCGGGTTCGGCAAAAATGCGGTCGGCGGGGGTTGCGATCCAGTAACCGCCCGACGCGGCGACATTCGCCATCGACACCACGACGGGGAGCTTCTTCGCCTTCGCCGCGAGCAGCGCCTGGCGAATTTCCTCCGATGCGAGCACCGATCCGCCCGGCGAATCGACGCGCAGCACGATCGCCTTGATGCTGTCGTCGGCGGCGGCGTCGAGGATATGCTGGGCGATCGTCTGGCCGCCCGCGCTGCCGTTCGGCGCTTCGCCGTCGACGATTTCGCCGACCACCGGCACCACCGCGATCGCGCTGCCCGGCTGGGCGGGCGGATTGGCGGCGACCCAATTGTCGAGCGGGATCGCGTTATAGTTCCAGGGCTGGCTGTCGTCATAGGCGCCGCTGATTTCGGCGACGCGGCTGCTGAACGCCATGCGGCTGCCCAGCGTGTCGATGAGCCCGGCGTCGAGCGATGCCTTTGACAGGTCGTTGCCCGCCGCTTTCACCGCGCCCGCCGTATCGGCGATAAAGGGATCGATCTTCGCCTTGGGCCGCGCCTTTTTGACGTCCGCCAGCCAGTTTTCCCACAGTGCGCCGGCATAGGCCATGTCGGCCGCCTTCGCTTCGGGCGACTGGTCGGCGCGCAAATAGGGTTCGACCGCGCTTTTGAAGGTGCCGACGCGATAGATGTGCGCGGTGACGCCGAGCTTGTCCATCAGCCCCTTGTAATAGAGCCGCGACCCGCCGGGGCCGGCGATCGCCACGCCGCCAATGGGGTCCGCCCATATTTCGCTGGCGTGCGAGGCGATCTGATAACTGTCGGTGGTGTAAGCGGTGGCGAAGGCGAGCACGGGCTTTTTCTTCGCCCGGACCTTGTCGAGCGCACCGCCGATCTCGGCGAGCGAGACCTGTCCGCCGCCGAGGAAGCGGTCGAGGTCGAGCACGACCGAGGTGATACGCTTGTCGTCGGCGGCCGTTTCGAGCGCATGGACGACGTCGCGGACGCGGATTTCCTTGAGGTTGTTGCCGCCCGAGAGCGCCGCGAACGGATCGACCTCGGCGGGTTGTTCGGTCACGACGCCGTCGAGCTGGAGCAGCAGCGCGCCTTCGCTGACCGGCAGCGACGGATTGGGGCGTCCCGCAAACAGACCGAAGAGCAGGACGAAGAAGAGCAACAGGAAGATCAGCGCCAGCCCGTCCTTGATCGCGACGAGCAGGTTCCAGACCTTGCGCGGAAAGCTGGTCGTGCCTTTGGGCTTGTCCTCGCCCGGCAGCGGCCGGCGGACGGGGATGGCCCAGGGGCCGGCGGGATCGGTGGGCGGGGTCGCGGTGGTGTCGGTCATGCGCGCGAACCTAGGGATGCCGCCCGCCCTTGGCAATAAACGCTTCGACGGGCGGGCCACCATCGCCCACCGACGGCGTCAGAGCCAATTTTCGCGGCGATACCAACGCACTGTCTCGGCCAGCGCGTCGCCGGTTTCGATCGCGGGGCGCCATAGCTCGGGCGGCGGGCAGGCGCCGCTGGTCGCCACCCAGTCGGGGTGGGCGATGTAGCGGGCGCGGTCGGGGGTCAGCTTGGCGCGGCTGCGGCGGACGAGCTTGTCGATCCGCCCGCCGGCCTTGAGCAGGGTTGCCGGAATCGTGAGCGTCGAGACATGGCTGCGCCCGACCGCGCGGCCGACGGCGCGGGCAAAGCCGCGGTGCGACCAGCCGCCGGGCTTGCCATCGTCGGGTTCATAGACCTGGCCGACGCTGGCGTGGCGGTCGCCGGCGAGCGCGATGAGCAGGCGCGCGAGTTCGTCGACGTAGATGGCGGACATGCGGCCCTTGGGCGGCAACAGCGCGACGCCGCGCCGCGCCATGCGGAAGATGTCGAGCATCTCGGTGTCGCCGGGGCCGAACACGGCGGGCGGGCGGACGATCGTCCAGTCGAGTCCGCTCGCCTTGACGATCGTTTCGGCGCGCGCCTTTGACCAGCCATAGTTGGAGAGGTCGGGTTCGCGGGCGGCGAGCGAGGAGACATGGACGAAGCGGGTGACCCCGGCGGCGCGCGCGGCATCGATGACGTTTCCGGTCGCGGTCGCATTGCCCGCCTCGAAGGCGGCGCGGGTCGGCACGTTCACGACGCCGGC
>NZ_JBOHHU010000080.1:0-19298 GCF_050725615.1 Sphingopyxis sp. | reverse complement strand
AGGGGCAGCGAGACTTGGGCGCTTGCGCCCTAGTCGCAGCGGGGTGGGCAGACCGCAACGCTGCTGGCCCACCCCCAACCCCTCCCGCCTGCGGGAGGGGAGAGCCACGTCCGCTTCCCACCCCGAAACCGCCATCAGCCATCACCAAGCTCCACCCGTCGCGCCACCCCGATCGCGTCGAGAAACGCCGCATCGTGGCTCACCACCAGCAGCGCGCCGTCATAGCCGCGCAGCCCCGCCTCGACCGCTTCCAGCGAATCAATGTCGAGATGGTTGGTCGGCTCGTCGAGGATCAGCAGGAGCGGCGGCTGCGGAGCGCCCAAAGTGCACGCCAGCCCGGCGCGCAGCATCTGACCGCCGCTCAGCGTACCGACGAGCTGCAGCGCCGCATCGGCCCGGAACCGAAACCGCGCCAGCGCCGCACGGCACTCCTTCTCACCCGTTTCGGGATGCAGCCGCCGGAAATTGTCGCGGATCGATTGCGCGGGATCGAGCAGCGACACGCTCTGGTCGAGCATCGCATGCTCGGCCACCACCTTGACCCGTCCCACCCATGGCGCCAGCCGACCGGTAAGCAGCGCGAGCAAAGTCGACTTGCCCGACCCGTTCGCCCCCGTCACCGCGACCCGCTCGGGGCCCGTCATCACGAACGACAGCCCATCGATCACAGGCGCGCCCGGTTCATAACCCGCCGACACCGCCTCGACCTCGACCACGGCCCGGTTCGCCGCCAGCCCGCTCGGCGCGATGCTCACCGCCAGCGGCTGCAATATCTCGACCTTCGCGCGCGCCGCCGCCAGCGCCTCGCCGGCCTCGCCGCGCTTGCGTTCGGCCAGTCGCGCGCCCGCGCCCGCCGTCTCCTCGGCACGGCGTTTCAGCGCGCCGACCAGGATGCGCGGCATGTCGCCCTTCGCCGCCTTCTTGCGCCCGCCCTTGTCCTTGCGCGCCTGCCGCTCGCTCGCGTTCTGGATCTCGCGCGCCACCTGCGCGGCGTGACGCCCGGCATCGGCGAGCCCCTGCTCGGCCTGCGCCAGTTCGGCATCCTTGCGCGCGCGATAGGCGCTCCAACCCCCGCCATAGCGCGCCGCGCCAAGCGACGTCAGTTCGACGATCGCGTCCATCTCCTCGAGCAATTCGCGATCGTGGCTGACGACGATCATCCCGCCGCGCCAGTCGCGGACCAATGCACGCACCGCCTCGCGCCCCTCGCGGTCGAGATTGTTCGTCGGTTCGTCGAGCAACAGGAAATCGGGCGCGGCAAGGATCGCCGCCGCCAGCGCCGCGCGGGTGCGCTGGCCGCCCGACAGGCCGACGAGCGGCGTATCGGGCACCATCGCCAACCCGACACGCGCCAGCGCCTCCTCGATCCGGCTTTCGAGCATCCAGTCGGCGTCGGCGAGTTCTTCGGCGCTCACCTCTCCCCCCTCGGCACGCGCGAGCAGCGCCAGCGCCGCGCGCGCCCCGAACAGGTCGGCGATCGTCTCGCCCGGCTGCGGCTGCACACTCTGGCGCAGCGTCGCGAGCGTGCCCGACACCGCGACGCTCCCCGCCTGCGGCGCGATGTCGCCGGTTATCAGACGCAGCAGGCTGGTCTTGCCCACCCCGTTGCGTCCGACGAGCCCGGTCCGCTCGGCGGCAAAGCCGAGGTCGAGACCGGCAAACAGCGGCTGCGCGTCAGGCGTGCTGTAGTGAAGATTCGAGAGGGTGATCGAGGGCATGGGAAACATCCTGCAAGACAAGGCTTTGGGGCGATGACTTGGCGATGAAATCCATGACGGCTACTCTTCTTGTGAAATCAGGCGGCTAGCATAGGGCGCGCGGGCCGCCGCCGCAACCCGCGCGCGCCGGACGATCAATCGCCCGGTTGGTGATAGGGCGCCTCGCCCGCCGCGACCGCGTCGCGCTTGCGCCGCAGCGAACCGCGCATCTCGTCTTCCGGAACGGTCGCGGCGATCCGGTTGGCCTCGTCGGTCAGCGCCTGGTTTTTGGTCAGCCAGCCATGATCGTAGAGCGCTTCGGCGAGCAGGACCTTTTCGAACCAATCGTCGGGGATCGCCTTCACCCGGTACCGGTTCGCCTGCACCCGCATCGCCGACCATTCGGGCAGCCGCGGATCGCCGAAGCGCAGTCCCTGGTCGAACAACTGGCCCGCCGCGCCGCGAAATTCATAATGCTCGCCCTCGCCGTTCCGCGCCTCGAGCACCGGGCCGAGCATGCGGACCGTTTCGTCGAGCCAGGCGATTTCCTGCTGCTGGCCCGCGACATCGCCATAGTCGGGGTCATTGTGCTGCGCTGCATAGAAAGCCCCGACGCCCTGCAGCGAACGCAACTGCATCGCGGTCTCGGGATCCGATGCGAAGCGCCCGCCCGACGCTTTGGCGCGCGCCTCGATCCGGATGAAGGCGTCGCGGATCGCATCCTTCTGGGTGCGATAGTCGAGATCGAAGGCGTCGGACACCATCTGCCCGATCGCCAGCACTTCGGCCTCGCCCGCCGCGCTATCGGCCTGCATCGCCGTCGCAGCCGGCGCGCCCGCACCGATCGACGCTGCCGTCAGCAACGCCGCCGCCATCCATGTCCGCATAAAGCTCCACCCCTCCGGAGCGACCCGCCGCCCTTTTAGCCGCCTTCGCCTCCCGATCGCAATATTGACATTCTTCCTGTTATGACTATTATTTCTGTTATGACAGAAATTATCGAACATGGATCGAAACTGTCTCCGGCGGCGACCGAGTTCATCCTCCATTGGGGCAATCTCGGCGGGCAATGGGGGGTCAACCGCTCGGTGGCGCAGATCCATGCCTTGCTTTTCGTGTCGGACCGCCCGCTCCATGCCGAGGAGATCGCCGACCTGCTCGGGCTCGCACGCTCGAACGTCTCCAACTCGATCAAGGAACTGCTCGGCTGGCGGCTGATCAGCCGGGTGCCGGTACTCGGCGACCGCCGCGATCATTTTGCCGCCGAGACCGACATCTGGGAAATGGTGACGCGCATCGCCGCCGGCCGCAAGGCGCGCGAGGTCGATCCCGCCGAGGCCGCACTCAAGGCGTGCGTCGCGCGCGCCGCGCACGATCCCGACCTCAGCGACGGCGCCAAGGCGCGGCTCGCCGACATGCTCGATTTCGTGACGACGATGAGCTGCTGGCACGACGAGATGCTGCAGGTTCCCAAACCCGCGCTGATGCGGCTGATCAAGCTCGGCGCCGGGGTGACGAAGCTGTTGGGCTGGCGGCCCGGCAAGGGCAAGCAATAGGAGAGCGACGATGTGGGACGGAGCGCAACGCGAACCGGTCGAAACGGCCCCCGCCCCGTCCGCGCGCGATGACGACACGCTCTACGACTATCGCTTTCGCCGCCTCGTCGCGCGCGCCGACTGGGACGCACTGCCGGGCGATGTACAGCGCCGCTTTTCCAAGCGACTGACAGGGCAGGCGGTCGCGGCCTATAGTGGCGAGATCGTCTGGACGCGCCTGTCCCGCGCCGGCTGGCTCCTCGCCCAGCTTTGCCGCCTGATCGGTGCGCCGCTTCCCCTCGCCGCCAGCGGCCCCGCCCCGGCCGCCGTCGCGGTGAGCGAAGACCGCCGCAGCGGCGGGCAAGTCTGGACGCGGCTCTACGGCCGGAAGGCGGGCCATCCGCAGGTGATCCACAGCGCCAAGAGTTTCGCCGGGCCGACGGGGCTGGAGGAGCATATCGGCCGCGGCTTCGGCATGGCGCTGACCGTGCGCGCCGAGGCCGACGCGCTGGTCTTCGCCTCCGACCATTATTTCTGGCAGGCCGGGCGTTTCCGGTTTCGCCTGCCCGGCTGGGCGACGCCCGGCGTGACGGTGGTGACGCACCAGCATCTGGGCAGCGGCCGCTTCGCCTTCGACCTCAAGGTCACGCACAACCGGCTCGGCGAACTGGTCAATCAGCACGGGCTGTTCCGCGATGGCTGACCCCGCCCCCGACGGCCCGATCATCCTCTTCGACGCCGAATGCATCCTCTGTTCGGCCAATGCACAGTTCGTGCTGCGCCGCGACAGGGCGGGACATTTCCGGCTGGCGTCGATTCAGGGCGCGGCCGGCGCGGCGCTTTGCCGCGCGCATGGTATCGACCCGCACGACCCGGTGAGCATGCTGATCGTCGAGGGCGATCATGTCCGCCGCGACAGCGATGCGGTGCTCTCAATCTATGAAGCGCTCGGCCTGCCCTGGCGACTGCTGAGCTTCTTCCGGCTGGTCCCGACGGCCCTCCGCGATCCGGCCTATCGCTGGGTCGCGCGCAACCGGTACCGCCTGCTCGGCAAGCGCGAGACCTGCTGGGTCGCGCCGCCCGAATATCGCGCCCGCATCCTGTGAAAGACCCCAAATGAAAATCCTGATCCTCGGCGGCTATGGCGTCTTCGGCGGGCGCCTCGCCGAGCTGCTCGCCGATTGCGCCGACCTCGACCTGCTGATCGCCGGTCGCGACCGCCAGCGCGCCGGGGCTTGGTGCGCGGCGTATGAGGGGCAAGCACGCGTCCTCCCGTTGCAACTCGACCGCCGCGACATCGCCGACGCGCTCGCCGCGCATCGGCCCGACCTCGTCGTCGATGCCTCGGGCCCGTTCCAGGATTATGGCGCCGACGCCTATCGCGTGATCGAGGCGTGCATCGCGGCCAAGGTCGATTATCTCGACTTCGCCGACGGCGCCGATTTCGTCTTCGGCGTCGACCGCTTCGATGCGGCGGCCAGGGCGGCGGGCGTCTTTGTCCTGTCGGGGGTCAGCAGCTTCCCCGCGCTGACCGCTGCGGTGCTGCGCGAGATGGCAAGGACGATGGAGATCCGCAGCGTCGAGGGCGGCATCGCGCCGTCGCCCTATGCCGGCATCGGGCTCAACGTCATGCGCGCGGTCGTCGGCTATGCCGGGTCGCCGGTGAAGCTGCGGCGCGGCGGCAAGGACGCGCACGGCACCGGCCTCGCCGAAAGCTTGCGATACACCGTCGCGGTGCCGGGGCGGCTGCCGCTGCGCAACATCCATTTCTCGCTCGTCGACGTCCCCGACCTGCAGGTGCTGCCGCGCCAATATCCGGGGATCGACGACATCTGGATGGGCGCGGGCCCGGTGCCCGAAATCCTCCACCGCATATTGAACCTGCTCGCCAAGGCGCGCGCGGCGCTCCGCCTGCCCTCGCTCGAACCGCTGTCGCCGCTCTTCTATTGGGTGCTCAACCGGATGAAGTTAGGCGAGCATCGCGGCGGCATGTTCCTGCGCGTGCGCGGAACCGCGGACGGCCAGCCGGTCGAACGAAGCTGGCACTTGCTCGCCGAGGGCGATGACGGGCCCTATATCCCGTCGATGGCGATCGAGGCGATCGTCCGCAAATTGCGGAAGGACGAACGGCCGGCCGCCGGCGCGCGCTCGTCGGCCGGCGCCCTCGACCTCGCCGATTTCGAGGCGCTGTTCGCTCCGCGTTCGATCGATACCGGCTTCCGCAGCGAGGAACCCGGCGCGCCCTTCTACCGCCGCATCCTCGGCCCGGCCTTCGACACGCTGCCGCCACGCGTGCGCGAACTCCATGCCAGCGAAGCCCCGCGACGGTGGCACGGGCATGCCGCGGTGCGCCGCGGAACCAACCCGCTCGCCCGCCTCGCCGCGGCGATCATCGGTTTCCCCGGGGCGGCCGAGGCGGTGCCGGTGACCGTGACCTTCGCCCCCGAAGCGGGCGGAGAGCGCTGGACGCGCGACTTCGGCGGCCGCAAATTCTCGTCGCTCCAGCACGAAGGCACGGGCCGCAACGGCCGCCTGCTCGTCGAACGCTTCGGCCCCGCCGCCTTCGCAATGGCGCTCGTCGTCGACGGCGACCGGCTGCGGCTCGTGCCGCGCCGCTGGTCGCTCTTCGGCGTGCCGATGCCACGCGTCCTGATGCCCTCGGGCCCCAGTTTCGAGACCGATGCCGACGGCAAATTCCGCTTCGACGTCGACATCCGCCTGCCGCTCGCGGGGCTGGTGGTCGCCTATCGGGGCATGCTCGAACCGGGATGACCGGGCCCGAATCCGCTTGCCCGCCGCATGCCGATGCTTACATTGGCGCGCACAATAATTTCCCCCCAGTCGATGAGGTTGCCTTGCCATGTCCCGTAACGCCCTGTCCGCGCCGCTGGCGCTGGTCGCCCTGTTTATGACGCCCGCCGCCGTGCAGGCTGCGGAGGATGTCGCAACCGCAACAAAAGCCGACGCGCTGACCTATCCCGCGACCGAGCGCGGGACGACGGTCGATCCGCAGTTCGGCGTCGACGTCGCCGACCCCTATCGCTGGCTGGAGGATGATGTCCGCGTCAACCCGAAGGTCGCGGCCTGGGTCGCCGACCAGAACAAGGTCACCGACGCCTATTTGGACACGCTGCCCGGCCGCGATGCGTTCAAGGCGCGGATGACCGAGCTGTATAATTACGAACGCTTCGGCCTGCCGCGCAAGGCGGGGACGCGCTATTTCTACACCCGCAACGACGGGTTGCAGCCGCAGTCGGTGCTGTTCGTGCGCGAGGGGCTGAAGGGCGAAGGCCGCACCCTGATCGATCCAAATGGCTGGGCCAAGGACGGCGCGACCGCGCTCGCCGAATGGACCCCGTCGGAGGATGGCAAGAACCTGCTCTATTCGGTGCAGGACGGGGGCACCGACTGGCGCATCGTCCGCGTCATGGACGTCGCGACCGGCAAGGACCTGCCCGACGAGATACGCTGGGTGAAATTCTCGGCGCTCGACTGGGCCAAGGACGGCAGCGGCTTCTATTATTCACGCTTCCCCGAGCCCGCCGAGGGCGCGGCGTTCCAGTCGCTCAACGAAAATCACGCGGTCTATTTCCACAAGCTCGGCACCCCGCAGAGCGCCGACGTGCTGATCCACGCGACCCCCGACAAGCCCAAGCTGAACAACAGCGCGGTGGTGACCGACGACGGCAAATATCTGCTCGTCGTCGGGTCGGAAGGCACCGACGAACGCTATGGCCTGACGCTCTATCCGATCGGACCGAAGGGCGCGGGCAAGCCGATCACGCTGGTGAACGACTTCGCGAACAACTGGGAATATGTCACCAACACCGGCACCCGCTTCACCTTCCTCACCAACAAGGGCGCGCCGCGCCAGCGGCTGGTGTCGATGGACATCAAAAAGCCCCATGCGCTGACCCAGCTCGTCGGCGAGCAGGTGGGGACGCTGGTCGGCGCCTCGCGCGTCGGCAACCGCATCATCCTCTCCTACCTCGGCGACGCCAAGTCGGAGGCGCGGATGGTGGCGCTCGACGGCAAGCCGGTCGCGAACATCCAGCTCGCCGATATCGGCTCGGCGTCGGGCTTCGGCGGCAAGTCGGCCGACCCCGAAACCTTCTACAGCTTCTCCAGCTATGCCCGCCCGACGACCATCTATCGGCTCGACACGGCGACGGGCAAAAGCGAGATTTTCGCCGAGCCGAAGCTGACCTTCAAACCCGACGACTTCACCGTCGAGCAGCGTTTCTACACCTCGAAGGACGGCACTCGGGTGCCGATGTTCCTGGTGATGAAAAAGGGCCTCGACCGCAGCAAGGGCTCGCCAACGCTGCTTTATGGCTATGGCGGCTTCAACGTGTCGATGACCCCGGGCTTCTCGCCCACCCGGCTCGCCTGGGTCGACAAGGGCGGCGTGCTGGCGATCGCGAACCTGCGCGGCGGCGGCGAATATGGCAAGGCATGGCACGACGCCGGCCGCCTCGACAAGAAGCAGAATGTCTTCGACGATTTCATCGGCGCGGGCGAATATCTGATCGCGCAAGGGATCACCGGCAAGGGCCAGCTCGCGATCGAGGGCGGCTCGAACGGCGGGTTGCTCGTCGGCGCGGTGACCAACCAGCGCCCCGATCTGATCGCCGCCGCGCTGCCCGCCGTGGGCGTGATGGACATGCTGCGTTTCGACCGTTTCACCGCCGGTCGTTATTGGGTCGATGACTATGGCTATCCGTCGAAGGAGGGCGATTTCAAGACCCTGCTCGGTTACTCGCCCTATCATAATATCAAGGACGGCACCGCCTATCCCGCGGTGCTGGTGACCACCGCCGACACCGACGACCGCGTCGTGCCGGGGCACAGCTTCAAATATACCGCCGCGCTCCAGCACGCCCATGCCGGCGACAAGCCGCACCTGATCCGCATCGAAACGCGCGCCGGCCATGGCTCGGGCAAGCCGACCGACAAGATCATCGCCGAAGCCGCCGACAAATATGCCTTTGCGGCCAAATGGACCGGGCTGAGCGTCCAGTAAGGCGCTGGCCCGCGATCACCGCCACCATCCTGCTCGGACTGGTGGCGGCGGTCTGGGCCATATTGCCCGACGGGCGCGCGGCGCACGTCGAGCGGCTGGCCGACTGCTACGATCCCGGAGCGCTGCCGAGGGTCGAAACGCTCGCAGACGGCCGCAAGGCGGTGCGGCTGCGCGTGCTGCTCTGGAACGTCGAAGGCCTGCCCTGGCCGATCCGCAGCGGCCGCGAGGCGAAGCTGGACCGCATCGCCGACTGGATCGCCAAGCGCCGCAAGGCCGGCCTCGGCCCCGACGTTTTGATCCTGCACAAGGCGTTCACGCCCGAAGCCTCGCGCGTCACGACCGCCGCCGGCTATCGCGCGATCCTCCCCGGCCCCGCGCGGGACGACAAGCGCCAGTTCCCCGCCGCAGCGCCGCCCGCCCGCTTTGCCGACGCCGCCCGGTGGTGGAAGGGCGAGGGTATCGGCAAATGGCTCGACGGCGGCCTTTATATCGCGACCGACCTGCCCGTGATCGACCAAGCGCGCGACGCCTTTGGCGCCGACAGCTGCGCCGGTTACGACTGCCTGTCGAACAAGGGCGGGCTGGCGCTGCGCATCGCCATCCCCGGCGCGCCCGAGACGCTCACCCTGTTCAACACCCACCGCAATTCGCGCGAACCCGCCAAGGTCGGCATTGCCCGTGTCGAGGCCTCGCACGTCCTCCAGACGCAGGAGAATGACGCCCTGCTTGCGGCTTTCGGCGACAAGGGCGCGCTGATCGCGGCGGGCGATTTCAACAATTACCGCGCGGGCGACAAGCGCGGCCACTTCGCCGCCGATCCCGCCTTTCATCTCGCCGCCAAAGGCCCCGGCCTCGCCGCGCGCGCCGCGCCGATGACCGACATCCGGGCCTGGACCGACGCCTATGACCTGCTCGGTTATCGCGCGTCGGCGGCGATGAAAGTCGAGCCGCTTGTCGTCGCAACCCTGTTCGACGGCAAAAATGGCCCTGTTCTTTCGGACCATGCGGCCCAATATGTGATCTTCCGCCTGAGCTGGCGCGGCGACGCGCCGGCGATGCCGATCGCCGTACCGCGCTGTCCTGCCTGACCCGAAAGTCCCTTCGATGTCCGATGCCCTCGCCTTTACCGCCACCGACACCGACGCGCTCTGGGCCGAGGCGGGCGCCGCCGCCGAAGCGCTGGTCGCGGGCGAACCCGACGGCATTGCCAATATGGCCAATGTCGCGGCGCTGATCTGGCAGGCGATCCCCGATCTCAATTGGGCGGGATTTTACCGCTTCGACGGCACCGAACTGGTGCTCGGCCCCTTCCAGGGCAAGGCCGCCTGCATCCGCATCCCGCTGGTCAAGGGCGTGTGCGGCGCCGCCGCGCGGCTGCGCGCGACCCAGCGAGTCGAGGATGTCCATGCTTTTCCCGGTCACATCGCCTGCGACGCCGACAGCCGCAGCGAACTGGTGGTGCCGATCGTCGTCGAAGACCGACTCGTCGGCGTTCTCGACCTCGACAGCCCCTTGCCGTCGCGCTTCACGGTCGAAGACCAGGCGGGCGCCGAGGCGCTTGTTGCGCGGATCGCGGCCGCGCTCGCGGGTTGAATCTGCCCCAAATCGGGACAAAATCGTCAAGGTAAACAGATTCGCCGAAAAGCGCCGCATTTGCTAAACAGACTGTTAACCAATGGCCCTCGCCGTCCCCGACGAGGGCCAAGGAAACAGGGAGTTACGCCATGCGCACTGCAATTCTTCTCGGGCTGGCCGCCGGATCGCTGCTGCTCGCAGGCCAGGCGCACGCCGGTCATGGCGACCCCAAGCCCCGCCTCGACTATGGCGCACCCAGCGCCCCCGATACGCGCGTCTATACCGGCTATCCCGACCGCGTGCCGAGCGAAGTCGATTATCGCCAGGTCAATGGCACCTATGATGCCGAGGGCCGCTGGACGGGCACCTGGGACGGCACCTATGAAACGCCCGATGGCCGCCGCTACGACGGCCGCTATGAAGGCACGGTCGAGGGCGCGGGCACCAGCTATGCGCCCCCGCCCGCTTACGATCCCTATTATGATGAGCGCGGCGGATATGACGCGCGCTATGATGAAGACATGGAACGCCGCTGTGGCCGGGGGGGCACGGTCGGCGGTGCGGTTGTCGGAGGCGTCGTGGGGGGCATCGCCGGCAACCGCATCGCGGGGCGCGGCAACCGCACCGAAGGCACGCTGATCGGCGGCGCGCTGGGCGCGGTCGCGGGCGGCGCGATCGGCAGCGACGCCGACCGCAAGCGCTGCGACGCCTGGCACAGCCGCCGCACCGCCTATCATCACGGTGGCGGCTATTATCAGGGCGGCGGCTATTATGGCCAGGGCGGGACGACGGTTTATCAGCAGGGTGGTTATGGTTACGGCTATTACACCCCGGGCGTCGTCGTGACGACGATCATCACCACGGGCGCGCCGGTGGTGACCGAAAGCGTCGAGACGACGACCCGCACCTATTATGAAAATGTCCCGGTCCGGAAGCGCTATGTCGCCAAGAAAAAGTGGAAGCCCCGGCCCAAGCCGCGCTGCGCCTGCTGAGCCACGGACCAGCCAGGCCAGAGGGCCCGCCTTCCGACCGGAACGGCGGGCCTTTTGCTGCCCGCCAACGCTTCGTCGTGCGAGGCTAACGGTTCAGCGGCGCGAAAGCATCGCGGTCCTATGGCGCGATGATTGCGGGCCGCGATGGGCGGACCCCGCGCTTGGGGAAGGATCCTCGATGCGTCGTTTCACCAGTTTCACCGCCGCCGCCGCCGTCGTCATCACCTCGGTCGGGCTGAGCGCCGTTCCCGCCGAAGCGCGCCACCGCTACGGCGGCTGGGGCTATCGCGACCGCGACCATATCAGCACCGGCGAAGTGCTCGGCGGCCTGTTCGTGATCGGCGCGATTGCGGCGATCGCGAGCGCCGCGAGCAAGGACAAGGACAACCGCCGCGAGCCGCGCTACGACCCGCCCTATCCCGACGACAATTATCGCGAGGTTCCGCGCTACGAACCGGACAATGGCGGCGACCCCGGAAATGGCGCCTATGGCCGGAGCGATGACGGCCGCAGCGGCGCCTATAGCGGCGGCGCGACCGAGACCCGTGCCGCCGACGCGTGCAGCTGGGCGGTCGAGGCCGAAATGGGCGAAGGCGCCCGCGTCGACCGGGTCGACGACACGGTGCCGAACAATGGGGGCTGGTACGTCACCGGCACCGCATCGCGCTCCGGCGGCGATACCCGCAGCTTTGGTTGCAGCTACAGCAACGGCCGGGTGATCGACGTCAACTTCGGCGGCTGACCTGCGCCTCAGCGATTTGCAGAGGGCCTCGTCACCCACGGGTGGCGGGGCCCTTTTCCTTTCCACCTGAACCCCCGCTAAACCGAGTCTGAACCCAAGATAAGCAGGGGGTTCAGACCCGCGACACCCCCCTCCTTCTATACCCGAATCAACAGGCGGCGATTTATGCCCCCTGCGTTGAAGGAGACCGAACCATGGCTATGACCAAAATGACCAAGGCCGCAGTCGGTGCGGCCACCGCCGGCGCAATGTTGCTCGGCAGCACCCCCGCACTGGCCCGCGACCGCGACCGTGACGGCGACGGGATCAGCGCGGGCGAAGTGATCGCCGGCGCAGTCGTCCTCGGCGGCCTCGCCGCGATCCTGTCGAGCGGCGACAATGACCGTTACGATCGCTATGGCCGCTACGACGGTCGCTATGATGGTCGCTACGACGACCGCTATCGCGGCGGCGGACGTTATGACAACGACGCCCGCTACGGCTATGGCTATGACTATAACCGCTATGGCAACAGCCGCAGCGCGGTGAACCAGTGCGTCAGCGCGGTCGAACGCGGCAGCCGCCGCTATGGCAACACCGACGTCACCCAGGTGACCAGCATCGACCGCAAGCGCGACGGTTACAAGGTGCGCGGCCGCGTCGTCGTCCGCGACGGCTATGGCGGCCGCTGGGGCCGCGGCGGCTATTACGACCAGGGCAAGTTCAGCTGCGACATCCGTTACGGCCGCGTGCAGGACATCCGCTTCTCGGGCCTGCGTTAAGCCCACGACGGCGTCCTGACGCCGGCAACGACCCCGGAAGCCCATGGCTTCCGGGGTTTATTGTGTCCGCACCCTGTGACAAAAATCACAGCCGGACGGTGCCCTACGTCCCCGCGCGCTACGCGTGCTTGCCTAGAGTGCCCCAAACGCAGCGCAGCAGGGGGCGATAGCATGACCATATCCAGATCTTTTTTCGGGCGATCGGCGGCGTTGGCGCTGGTCGGCCTGTGCGCGGGGCCGCTGGCACCGACGGCGGCGTTCGCGGCGGACGAGGAGGACACCGCGCTGCTCGCCTATCTCGGCCTGACGGCGGCGGAGGGGAAGACCGAACTCGGCGACAAGGCAGGCGAGTTGGAAGCCGCATTCCTGATGGACATGCTGCTCGGCTCGCTGGGCGAGGCGGTGCGCGGCAAGGTCAATACGGCGACGGCCGGAATGACCGGCATCACGGTGATCCCGCTCGCCGACGCCGAAAAAATCGACCTGCGGGCCCTGGACGTTGTGAAAACGCGGATCGAATTGATCAAAAATCAGGTCGCGGGTGTCGATCAGTCACTTTGCAAGATCAAGAAGGCGAATGACAACAAGGGTGGGGATTCGGGCAACGAAGCCGGCATCGACACATCGTTCGGTGGATTGGCTCAAGCCGCCTTGGGCGCCGTCAAGACCGACACGAAATATAGCGGCATCGTCGTGACCAACGGCCGCGATGCCGTGATGGACGCCATCACCTCGGTTCCTCTCGCCAATATGGGACGGTGGTTCATTCCTTCCGAACGGCAGTTTTCGAACCGCACGCTCGCTGCCGATCTTGCGTCACCGGTACAAGGGGCGCGCAATGCCTTGGCTCGATGCAAGGATAGCCCGGTGCAAAAGGCCCAGCTTGACGCCGCGCTGGCCCTGGCCGACAGCCTTACCGCACCGGGAAAGGACGGCGCACCCAGCCTGCTCGAACAGGCGATCCCATTGGAAAACCTGGTTCCGGGAACAACCTATGTCCTTCGCGTCGCGCAGGGCAAAGCGGGCGGGTCATTGGCCAACCGCAGCAATATCTGGACCACCATCGGGGTCGTTAACGGCCTGACCGTGCGCGGCGGCGTGACGGCCAGTTGGCGGCTAACCAAAGCCGATACGGGCGACATCGTCGGGTCGGGAACCATCCGTTGTGCAACGCCAGCCGTTGCCTTCAAGGACGTCCACCGCACCACCAAGACGACCACCTGCGGTTCGAGCGGATCATGAACGGTCGCCAATGGGAAAAAATCCTTCGCGGCGCCGATATCTATTTCAAGGTTTTCGGCAACGAGGACCGCGATGAAGTGCCCGTCGAAACTTTTCCCTACGCCGCGATCTGCGCAATTCATGTCGAAGGGCATAAAAGGACGAACGGCGAAGCCGTTTTGTCGCGCGGGACGGGATTCCTGATCAGCCCGACGCGCGTCGTCACCGCGGGTCATGTCCTCGACGACGTCGATTTCCGTTCCGAAACGGGCGTCGTCATTCCCCAATGCACAGCAACCAATGAGCGTCTTGGTCGCCATCCGATCGCGCCAACAGCCGTGACCTATTTTCGCGACTGGCAGCACAGCTATCGATACGAAGACGATCTGGCGGTTGTCAAATTGCCGGGTCCCGGCGTCGTGATCGGCGAATATCTGACGCTCGAGGCAGCCAGCGACGCCGATATTCGACGCGCGCCCGTCGAGATCGCGGGCTATCCGACGTGCGTCGGAGCGGATTGCGAAAATGGCGTGAACGACCTGCCCGATGCCTTTCGTGGACGCGTCATGTATGCCCATAATCAAAAAATCGCGTATCTCAGCCCGACGCAAATCTATTCCGAGATCGACACTTGGGCCGGCCAAAGCGGCGCGCCGATGCTCGCGATCGCCTTAGGCAACGACAAGGTGATCGGCGTCCACTGCCGCGGAGCACGTCAGAGCCATCCCGACGCCCACGCCAAGACGCACAATAGTACGCTGCGCCTGACTACCGAGCGAATCAACTGGATCCGATCGATCTAGCCTTCGAACCACCCTTGCCAGCCCCGCTCGCACCCGCCACCATCGCGCGCATGAAGTCATCCCCGATATTCGCCGCCCTGCTGCTGGTCGCCTCGCTGGCCACCCCCGCCCACGCCAAGGACGACACCCCCGCCGCCGACCCCGCGCGGCTCAAGGCGTCGGTCGAGAAACTCGTCTCCTTCGGCACCCGCCACACCTTGTCCTCGGCGACCGATCCCAAACGCGGCATCGGCGCGGCACGCAACTGGGGCGCGGCCGAGTTCGAGCGCATTTCCAAGGCCTGCGGCGGCTGCCTGACGGTGTCGCGCATCAGCGACCGTTTCGAAGGACCGCGTGCGCCCGACGGGGTGATCGTCGAAAATGTCCTTGCGATCCAGAAGGGTAGCGGCGACCCCGCGCATGTCATCCTGATCGCGGGGCATATCGACAGCCGCGTCACCGACCCGATGAATTTCACCAGCGATGCCCCCGGCGCCAACGACGATGCATCGGGCACCGCGCTGGTGCTGGAAGCCGCGCGCCTGCTGTCGAAGGACAAGCACCGCGCGACGATCGTCTTCGCGCTGCTGTCGGGCGAGGAGCAGGGGCTGTGGGGCGGCAAGCTGCTCGCCAGACATGCGCAGACCGAGGGCTGGCAGGTCGCGGCGATGCTCAACAACGATATCGTCGGCGGCACCCATGGGCTCGACGGCACGATCGTCGACGACCGCGTCCGCGTGTTCAGCGAGGGCATTCGTGCGTCGGAGGATCTCGCGGCGCAGCTGGCGCGGCGCGGCATCGGCGGCGAGGACGACGGCCCGTCGCGCGCGCTCGCCAAGGCCGCAGTTCGCGCCGGCGAAGCGAACCCGGCCATCGGGCTGGAGGTGCTCGCGGTGCGCCGCCCCGACCGCTTTCGCCGCGGCGGCGACCACCTCCCCTCGCTCGAACTCGGCTATCCGGCGATCCGCTTCACCGTCGGGGTCGAGGATTATGATCATCAGCATCAGGATCTGCGCACCGAAAATGGCCGCAAATATGGCGATACGGTCGACGAGATGGACTTTCCCTATCTGGCGCGGGTAACCGCGCTCAACGTCGCGCTGGCACGCACCCTCGCCGATGCGCCGCCCGCGCCCGCCAGCGTCAGCATCGACGGTGCGGTCAGCTCCGACACCAAGGTCGCCTGGTTGCCGGTCCAGAACGCCGCCGCCTATCGCGTCCACTGGCGCCGCGCCGACAAGAGCGACTGGTCCGACAGCCGGATCGTGCCGGGCGATTCGACCGAAATCCTGTTGAAAAGCGTGCAGATCGACGATCATTTCTTCGGCGTGTCGGCGGTCTCGGCCGACGGCGCCGAAAGCATCGTCACCTTCGGCGGTCTGCCGCCCCAAAAATAGGCCGAAAGCGGGGCCGCCGCAGCGCGCTGCTATCCGAATATTTACCATCTGCCGCTATAGCGGGCGATGGGACCAATATCGTCGCCTGGAGTGGGATCCCGGCGGCCTGTATTGGGTCGCGCATGTCATATCCCGCAGACAATTCTGCATCCGAAAAGCGCCAACCGCGCCAGTCGCGGCTGGTGAAGGCGGCGCTTGAAAATGCGCGGTTCGGCCGCTTCGACGTGACGGTGCGCAACGTGTCGCAGACCGGCATCGGGGGCCAGGGCCCGCACAGCCTGCAAAATGGCGAGCGGCTCACCGTCCACCTGCCCGGTCACGAGCCGATGGCGGGCACGGTGCGCTGGGTCTGCGACCAACGGTTCGGGATCGAGACCGACGGCGAAATCCGCATCGCCCAGCTGCGCTCCGCGCATGGCGGCACCGTCCCGTCGGCCGACAACAGCATCGAATTCCGGATCGTCCCGCCGCCCAGGGTCGTCGCCAAGCGCCCCGGCCTGTCGCTCGGCGCCGCAACGCCGATCGATCCCCGCAAAAGCGACTGGCGGCAGCGGTAGAGCCGCCCGAAAGTGGCCTTGTTGACACGGCATTGTTGTCAGGGCATTTTTTCTTCCCCCCAACAATGGAGCCCCCCGCCATGATCAAGGACCAAAACCGCAAGCCGACTGCCCAGCCGCGCAAGCACAAGGTCTGGCAGACGCCCGCCATCCGGTCGGTCATTCCCTCGCGCGCGACCGCCGGCGGCCCAATCAGCAACGGCTTTCAGGAAGACGCCGCTTACTCGATCTCCTGATTTCGTATGGCGCACAAAGGAAAACCGGCGCGGATCGCTCCGCGCCGGGTCCCCCGTGTGTAACTGATAGGAAAAAGAGCGCCGGGCGTCAGGCGACGCGGCGCACTTCATTGCCTTCGTCGTCGATGTCGCGCAGCACATAGCCGCGACCCCAGACGGTCTCGATGTAGTTTTCGCCTTCACAGGCCAGCGCGAGCTTCTTGCGCAGCTTGCAGATGAAGACGTCGATGATCTTGAGTTCGGGTTCGTCCATGCCGCCGTACAGGTGGTTCAGGAACATTTCCTTGGTCAGCGTCGTGCCCTTGCGCAGGCTCAGCAGCTCGAGCATCTGATATTCCTTGCCGGTCAGATGCACGCGGGTGCTGTCGACTTCGACCGTCTTGGTGTCGAGGTTGACCGCCAGCTTGCCGGTCTTGATGACGCTCTGGCTATGGCCCTTCGAGCGGCGGACGACCGCATGGATGCGGGCGACCAGCTCGTCGCGGTGGAACGGCTTGGTGACATAATCGTCGGCGCCGAAGCCGAACGAGCGCACCTTCGAATCCATTTCCGAAATGCCCGACAGGATCAGCACCGGCGTCTGCACCTTGGCGGTACGGAGCTTTTTCAGCACGTCATAGCCGTGCATGTCGGGCAGGTTCAGGTCGAGCAGGATGATGTCATAATCATAGAGCTTGCCAAGGTCCAAGCCCTCTTCCCCCAGGTCGGTGGTATAGACGTTGAAGCCTTCGGTCGTGAGCATCGTGTCGATCGCCTTGGCGGTCGTCGGCTCGTCCTCGATCAGCAATACGCGCATTGGGCACCCCTTAGACTGTTTCCCACGATGACCCCGCGACCCGTCCGCCTGATCATCTTGATCGTGCCGGACCGACCCCATTCGCGGGACTGCCGGAACGTTAACCATGAAAGCAATGAAGGGAAAAGGTTAATTTTGATTTAACCCGCAGGAATCCACGAGTCGCGGGGTATTTATGCCACAGTGCGGGCGCCGATTTCAGCCCGTAGCGAGCGCCAGATGCGCGGCATGCGCGCCGGTGCACGATCGTTTGAGCGTGTCGACCAGATGGTCCGACAGGGCCTTCACCCGCGCCGGGCGCAGCCGCGATGGTGGCGAAAGAAGGTGAAGATAGGATTGCGGCAGCGACCAGTCGGTCAGGATACGCACGACCTCGCCCTTCACCAGCGCCTCTTCCGAGATGAAGTCGGGCAGCACCGCGATGCCGCCGCCCGCGATCAGCAGGGGGATCATGACGTCGCCATTGTTGGTGAACAAAGGCCCGGTCGGGATCACCGTCGCCTCCTCGCCGTCGCGGTGGAAGCGCAGCGGCATCGCGCGTTCGCGGTGGCCGTACCCGATCAACCGGTGGCGGCCGAGGTCGAGCGGGTGGCGCGGGGTGCCATGCTTTTCCAGATAGGCGGGGCTGGCGATCACCGAGCCCGCGACCGGCGCGATGGTGCGCGCGAGCAGGCTCGAATCCTCCATGCTCGCGATGCGCAGCGCCAAGTCGATGCCCTCGGCGACGACATCGTGGCGCGCATCGCTCAGCATCACCTCGATCTCGACCGCGGGATGCATCTCGAGGAAGGTCGCGAGCGGGCGGCCCAGCACCTTGATGCCGAAGCTCATCGGCGCGGCGAGGCGGATCGGGCCGGCCAGGTCGGTGCGGTCGCCCCGCGCCGCCTCGGTGGCCGCGGTCGCCGCGGCAACCATCGCATGCGCCTCGCCGAGCAGCCCCGTCCCCGCGGTCGATACCGTGACGACGCGCGAGCTGCGATGGAGCAGGGTGATACCCAGCGATGCCTCGAGCCGCGTCACCGCCTTCGATACGCTCGCCTTCGACAGGCCGAGCGACGTCGCCGCGGCGGTGAAGCTGCCGCCATCGGCGACGGCGGCGAAACAGGCCCAGCCTTCATAATCGGGAAGCGCCATCAATAGCCCCTGTTTGGAAACGATAGATTTCCATCTACGCTATTTCGGAAACGATCGCCATGACTATCTTGTCCTCAACAAGACGGCCCCGGCACCCGCCGCGGTCCGGAACGAAAGGACGACGCGATGATCGACATTCGCAAATTCGACAGCCTCGGCCATGCCGACCACGGCTGGCTCGACGCCCGCCACCATTTTTCTTTCGCCAATTACCACGATCCCAAGCGCATGGGCTGGGGCGCGCTGCGCGTGTGGAACGACGATGCCATCGCGGCGCAGGCAGGGTTTCCCCCGCACCCGCACCGCGACATGGAAATCATCACCTATGTCCGCAGCGGCGCGATCACGCACCGCGACTCCATGGGCAACACCGGCCGCACCGCGGCGGGCGATGTCCAGGTGATGAGCGCCGGGACCGGCGTGACGCACAGCGAGTTCAACCTCGAGGACGAAGCGACCACCTTGTTCCAGATCTGGATCATGCCCGACCGTGACGGCGGAAATCCCGGCTGGGGCGCCCGCCAGTTCCCGCAGGCCGACCGGTCTGGCCAGTTCGTCACCTTGGCGAGCGGCATCGAAGGTGACGACGCCCTGCCGATCCGCGCCGACGCCCGGGTGGCGGCGGCAACGGTGAACGCCGGCGAAAAGGTCTCCTACGACCTCGGCGCCGGACGCCACGCCTATCTCGTCGCCGCGAAGGGCCGCATCCGCGTCAATGGCGAGGACGCCGATCCGCGCGACGGCATCGCGATCCGCGATGTCGGCAACATCGAGGTCGAGGCGATCGACGACGCCGAGTTGGTGCTGGTCGACAGCCTCTGAACGAAACCCCGGGCCGCCGCCTCCCCCC
>NZ_JBOHHU010000079.1:0-20664 GCF_050725615.1 Sphingopyxis sp. | reverse complement strand
GACAGGGAGGGGCTAGCGCGGGCCGGTGGCGCGAACCGGCGGCATCGCCTCCGCTCCGTTCGCGCAGGAAATTTTTCACGATGCGGTCCTCGGTGCTGTGGAACGACACCACCGCGAGCCGGCCGCCGGGGCGCAGCAGCCGTTCGGCGGCGTCGAGCCCGGCCTTGAGCTCGTCGAGTTCGCCGTTGATGTGAATGCGGATCGCCTGGAAGCTGCGCGTCGCCGGATCCTTGGGCGCACCCGGGGGATGGCGCAGCGCCTTGCGGATCACCGTCGCCAGCTCGCCGGTGCGCGACAGCGGGCGCGCGGCGACGATGGCGCGCGCGACGCGGCGCGACTGGCGCTCGTCGCCATAATGAAAGAGCACATCGGCGATCGCGCCCTCATCGGCACTGTTGAGCCAGTCGGCTGCGGTCTCGCCGTCCTGCGCCATCGTCATATTCAGCGGGCCGTCGTTCTGGAACGAAAAGCCGCGTTCGGCGCGGTCGAGCTGCATCGACGAGACGCCGATGTCGAAGACGATGCCGTCGACGGCGTCGATGCCGCGCTCGGCAAGCAGCCGGTCGATCTCGCCGAAGCGGCCGTGGATCAAAGTGAGCTTACCGCCAGCCTCGGCGACGAGCGCCTGCCCTTCGGCGATCGCATCGGGGTCGCGGTCGCAGGCGACGACATTCGCGCCCGCCGCGAGCATCGCGCGGGTGTAGCCGCCGGCGCCGAAGGTCGCGTCGACATGGCGTTCGCCGGGCGTGATCGCGAGCGCGGCGACGATTTCGTCGCGGAGGACCGGATCATGGCGTGGGTCGCGAGGAAGGCCGGTCATTTCCGGCCCTTCGCCTTAGCCGCGTCCCAGGCAGCGGCGACACGGCGGAGGCGCGGATCAGCCTCTTCGCAGGCGCCGAGCAGCGGCAGCCACCAGATTTCGAAGCGACGTCCGGCGCCGACAAAGGCGCAGGCGCCGCCGTCGAAGGCCAGCGTGTCGGGATCGTCCGGATTGTCGCGGTGCGAGAAGGTCGGCAGGAAGCGGCCGCTTTCGTCGAGCGTGTAGCTCTTCGTGAAGTCGAAGCGCTTCTTATACTCGGCGTCCTCGTCATAATCGCGGTCGCGGTCGCGCGCGATGTCGCGATCGCGGGCGATTTCGTCGTTGAGGCGGTCGAACTGGTCCTGGCCATAAGCGACCAGGCAGGGCAGCTTTTCGTGAAAGCCGACCCAGAGCACGCGCTGGCCATCCGCATTGAGGGGCACATTGTTGCGGAATTCAGAGGGGACGGCGATGCGTCCCTTGCCATCGATCGCGGCGAATTCGGTGCCGGAATAGCTGCCGGGCGTTACAACCGCCATCGCTTCGCCCCCAGTCCAGCACCCTGGGCAAAACTTTCCCGGCTTCGGAATCGCGAAATCCGAATCAAAAGACGCAGGTGGAGAATGCCCCTCTCCGACCTCTGCCTAACAAGAATGACCTAGGGTGGAAAGGGGTAAATTCGGGCGTAACCGGGTTTATTACCCACCAAACTAGGGTGGATCGGGGCGAGGCAGGCCGAAACGGGCGAAAAACGGCAAGGCCAGCCGCGTCTCGCGAGGCTGTGGATAAGCAAAAAGGGACAAAAATCCGCGCAAATTCATGGCCGTATCCAGATCGGATCGAGGAGCGGCCGGCCGGCGGGGTTCAGTGCGCCGGCCAGCCAGGCCAGATTGTCCGACCGGCGGAACCAGGGCGCGCCCGCGATCGGCGATTGCCACAGGCTTTCGTGGAGCAGATCGGCGTCGCCGACCAGCCAGACCATCGCCTTGCCGACCGGACACCGCGCGACCCGGCGGTCGCCATAGGTCGCGCAGCCGGGCGGAAGCCGGGTGAAGAGGCCCGCCGAGTGGAGCCGCAATTTCCGGCCTCCCGGGTCGAGGAATACATCGACGTCCCCTTCCCACCCCGAAATGCCCCGATCGGGCGCGGCGAGCGCGACGCCCCAATGGTCGAGCAACGGAGTGAGCAGGCTGGTCACCGGCGGATTGCGCGGATCGCCGAGCGCATAAGGCGGCTCCCAGCTCGACAAGGCATCGGCGAGGATGACGATGGTGCGCGAGTCCCGGGTGAGCGCATCGAGGCGGACAAGCTCCTCGGGCGCCAGCGCGCGCGGATGGGCGACCAGCAGCGGCTCGGTACCCCCGACTTCGGACAGGCTGTCGATCAAATGCACGTCGAAACGCTGGGCGAGCTCGCCCACGGCGGGCGCATCCGTCGGCCCCGCCGCCAGCATCGCCGTCAGATCGTCGCCCGCCCAGCGCAGCGGCAGTCCGGTCAGCACCGCGAGCCTGGGCGCGGGCTGTTCGTTGATCGGCGTATAGGCGATGCCGACCAACCACTGTCCGGCGACGAACCACAGCGGAACGAGCAACAGCATCGCCGACCAACGGAACAGGCCGCGCCAGCCGTGGATCTTGCGAAGGACGAAGACGGCGACGCCGCACGCCGGGACACCGGCCGCAAAGGTCAGGCCGAGCTGGGCGGCGCCGATCGCCTTGCCGAGCCAAAGCTGGAGCAGGAGCTGGGCGACCAGCAAGCCGAGCAGCGCGGCGCCGATCATCCGGAGCCGTATCGGCAAAGCCTCGCCGCGCACCCGCCATGCCAGCCACAGCGCGCCGGGCATCAGCAGCGGGATCGCGAGTGCGGCGTCGACCCGCCCGAACGCCATCTGCCCGCCGGCGAACCAGGCGAGCAGCAAGGCCGGGACGATATAGAAGGTCGCGGAAAGCAGCGGCCGCGCCGCCGCGGCCGGGCGCGCGGCGGTCACTGCGCCGATTTGTTGCGGGCGCGCTGCAGAGCGGGATCGGGTTCGAGATCGGGAACCTTGGCGGTCGCCGGTTGCAGCGGCGGCGCCTTCGCGGCCGGAGCCGCGCCCGCCGCCGACGGGTCGGCGGGGGTGACCGGCTGGACGCCCAATTCCTCGAGCGGGGCGCCGCTGTTCTTGTCGGCGCCGCCGGTCGCGGCGGGCGCGGCGGCCACGCCGGCGTCGCTCGCCACCTGCTCGCGCGCGCGATCGCCGATCAGACCGGCGAGCCCGACCAGCAGCAGCACCGCCATCACCCCGGCGATGCCGATCTGCAGCCGCCGCATCGAGTCATTCGGGCCCATCGGCTGGGGTGAGACGGGCGTCGCCTTGGGTCGTTTCATGTTCATGCCGCCAATCCTTTGCTCGCCAACCACTCGGGATTGTAGAGCGTCGAGAGATAGCGAAACCCGCTGTCGCACAAGATGGTTGCGATGCGCTTGCCCGGCCCCAGGTGCCGCGCCAGAGCCATCGCGCCGGCGACATTGATCCCCGACGACAGGCCGAGGCACAGCCCCTCCTCGTCGAGCAGCTGGCGCACCACCGCGAGCCCCTCAGCATCCGAGATGCGGAACTGGGTATCGATCGGCGCGCCGTCGAGATTGCCGGTGATGCGGTTCTGACCGATCCCCTCCGCAACGCTCGACCCTTCGGGCTTCAATTCGCCGCACTGGTAATAATTATAGAGGCCCGCGCCGTGCGGGTCGGTGAGCGCGATGGTGATCGCCTCGTCCTTCGCCTTGAGCCCCAGCCCCGTGCCCGCGATCGTCCCGCCGGTGCCCGCGGCGCAGGTGAAGCCGTCGATGCGGCCGCCCATCTGGTCCCAGATTTCCTCGGCGGTGCCAAAGATGTGCGACTTGCGGTTGGCGATATTGTCGAACTGGTTCGCCCAGATCGCGTTGTCGGTTTCCTCGGCGATGCGGCGCGAGGTGTGGACGAAATGGCCGGGGTTGGCGAAGGGCGCGGGCGGCACCAGCACCAGCTCGGCGCCGAGCGCGCGGATCGTGTCCATTTTTTCGGCGCTCTGATTGTCGGGCATGACGATGATCGTCTTGTACCCGAGCGCATTGGCGACGAGCGCCAGGCCGATCCCGGTATTGCCCGCGGTCCCCTCGACGATCGTGCCGCCGGGCTTCAGGCTGCCGTTCGCTTCGGCGTCGCGCACGATGTAGAGCGCGGCGCGGTCCTTCACCGATCCGCCCGGATTGGCATATTCGCATTTGCCCCAGATTTCGCAGCCGGTGGCTTGGCTGGGTCCGCGAAGCAACACCAGCGGGGTGTTGCCGATCAGGTCCAGGCTGTTTTCCGCAATCGTCATGCCCTTGATCTAGGGGCGTGCCGGGGCGCCCGCAAGACAGCTTCGCTTAACCGGGCGATGATCAGTCTTCATCGACCAACGGTAGCGAACGCCCGACGAACGCCCTGCCCGCCTGAAATCGCGGGCTTGTTATTGTAACAGTATATCATTACTGCCCCGCATCAGTCGCCAACGAAAACAGGATTCTCCCCTTCATGCGCTTGCTTTGCTCCGCCGCCTCGACCCTCGCCCTGCTGCTCGCGGCCCCCGCCTTTGCGCAGGACGTGACGCCGCAAACCGGCGACGACGATTATCATACCGACCAGCCGATCATCGTGACCGCGCCCTATGTCCGCAGCCTCGACATATTGGGTAATGTGTCGGTGATGGAGGGCGAACAGCTGGCGCAGGATATCCGCGGCCAGATCGGCGACAGCCTGACCCGCCTGCCCGGCGTGTCGACCAGCAGCTTTTCGCCCGGCGCTTCGCGCCCGATCTTGCGCGGCTTTTCGGGCGAACGGGTAAGCGTGCTCGTCGACGGGCTCAGCGCGATCGACGCCTCGTCGACCTCGGCCGATCATGGCGTCAGTATCGATCCGCTGACCGCCGAACGCATCGAAGTGCTGCGCGGCCCGTCGGTGCTGCTGTTTTCGAGCCAGGCGATCGGCGGCGCGGTCAATGTCTTCGACCGCCGCATTCCGCGCGGCATTCCCGAAGCGCCTTTCCATGTCGACGCCCTGGGCAGCTATGGCACCGCCGCCGACGACAAGAGCATCGGCGCCTCGGTCGACGTTGCGCTGACCAAGCAGCTCGTTTTCCATGTCGACGGCAATTACCGCGATTCGAACGATGTCCGCGCCGGCGGGCTGATCTATGCCGAGCCGCTGCGCCAGCGCCTGCTCGGCCTTGCCGCCGATGCCGCGGCCGACGGCGACGCCGATGAGGCCGCGCGCCTGACCGGCGCCGCCAACAGCCGTGGCCGCATTCCCAACAGCGCCAGCACCAGCACCAGCGCGGGGGTCGGCGCGGCCTATATCAACGACGGCGGCATGCTCGGCCTGTCGTTCGGCTATCTCGAAACCGACTATGGGATTCCGCCGCGCGCCGACCTGGGCGAGGAGCCGACGATTTCGTCGCGCCAGTACCGCGTCGACCTGCGCGGCGAGGTCGAGCTGGGCGATGGCTTGTTTGAAAAGCTGCGCGTGCGCGGCGCTTATGGCGACTATGCCCATACCGAATTCGACGACGGCGTCCCGGGCACCACCTTCCTCAACAAGGGCATCGAGTTCCGCACCGAGCTGGCGCAGAACGACCGCGGCGGCTGGCGCGGCGCGAGCGGGGTGCAGTACAGCTTCCGCGATTTCGCCGCGATCGGCGACGAAGCCTTTCTGCCCCCGAACGAAACCACCCGTCTCGCGGCCTTCACGCTGCAGGAAAAGGAAATGGGTCCGGTGACGCTCGAAGGCGCGCTGCGCTATGAAAAGTCGAATGTGAAGGCGAGCAGCATCGGCTACGACCGCTCGTTCAACGCCTTTTCGGGCGCCGGCGGCTTCAGCTACGCGCTGGCCGACGGGTTGAAAGCCAGCTTCTCGGTCTCGCACAGCGAACGCGCGCCCTCGGCCGAGGAATTGCTGTCCGATGGCCCGCACGCCGCGACGCAGACCTTCGAGCGCGGCAATCCCGATTTCGACAAGGAAACGAGCTGGGGCGGCGAAGCGTCGCTGAAGTTCAACCGCGACGGCTATTCGGTCGCGCTGACCGGCTATGCGAGCTGGTTCGACGGCTTCATCTATGAAAGCGACACCGGGCTGATCGAGGACGACCTGCCGCTGTTCCAGTTCCGTCAAGACAAGGCGCGCACTTACGGTTTCGAGTTCGAGGGCAGCGCGCCGATCGCCCAGGTCGGCGGCTTCAACATCGTCGGCGACGTCACCGCCGACATGACGCGCGCGAAAATCAAGGGCGCCGGGGTCGACGGGAACGTGCCGCGCATCCCGCCGCTGCGCGTGCTCGGCGGGCTCGAGGCGCAGGGCGAACGGATCGATGCCCGCGCCGAGGTCGAATGGACCGACGACCAGACCCGTATTGCGACGTTTGAGACCCCGACCAAGGGTTTCACGCTGGTCAACGCCTCGCTGACCTGGCGCCCGCTACCCGAGACGAAGAATCTGTCGCTGACGCTCGCGGCAAACAACATCTTCGACGTCGACGCGCGCCGCCACGCGAGCTTTACCAAGGATTATGTGCCGCTCGCCGGCCGCGATATCCGGATCACCGCGCGGGCGAGCTTCTAGCTTTGCGGACGCCCCCGCTTCGGCGGGGGCGTCACGCAGATCAGAAGGGCAGCTTCTTGCGCTTGTTCCAATAGATGGAGGTCGCCGCCGCATAGGCGCCGACCTTTTCCCACACCGCCGAATCGACCTTTTCGATATCGACGCCGCTGTCGACATAGGCCTGAACGATCAACATGATCTGGTCGTCGGTCATATCGGATGACAGGTCGGGGTTCGCCCCGGCGGGGCCGAAGTCGAGCGCCTTGTCGACCAGCGCATTCGACAGGTTGCTGCGCGCGAGGTCGCCGATCAGCCATTCGCGCGAAATCCGCGCCAGGCTGTAATCGAAATAATCGCCCTTCTGCTCGTCGGCGATGCCGTGGCGCGCGACGCAGGCATCGGTCACCGTCGCCAGCGCTTTGAACAACGCATCGCGCGACGCATCGTCGCCGGCGCCGGTCATCGCCGCGCCCAGCGACGCCTTCAACGTCGCGTTGGTGTCGTTATTGACGCAGTCGAATTTGGCCCCCTCCTGCGCCAGCGCAGCGCCCGGCAGGGCAGTCATGGCAAGCGCGGCGCCCGCCATCAGTCCCTTCAGCATATTCAGTCCCTCCACCCGCAAAAAGCCTTAGAATCACAACCCACTAGGACAGCATGGCCATGCCGCCATTAACATGCAATGTCTGGCCGGTGACATAGCCCGCCTCTTTCGACGCCAGATAGACGACCGCTGCGGCGATATCCCCGCCCTCGCCCATCCGTCCCGCCGGGATGCGCGTGTTGAGCGCTTCCTTCTGCGCGTCGGGCAGTTCGGCGGTCATCGCGGTGGCGATAAAGCCCGGCGCGACGCAGTTCGCGGTGACGCCGCGGCTCGCCAGTTCCTGCGCCAGCGCCTTGGTCATGCCGGTGACGCCGGCCTTGGACGCCGCATAATTGGCCTGCCCCGGGTTGCCGGTGGCGCCGACGACGCTGGTGATCGAGATGATGCGGCCGAAGCGCGCCTTCATCATCGGCTTCGCCGCCGCGCGGGCGAGGCGGAAATTCGCCTCGAGATTGATCCGGATGACGTCCATCCATTCCTCGTCCTTCATGCGCAGGATCAGATTGTCGCGCGTCACCCCGGCATTGTTGACCAGGATATCGAGCTTGCCTCCCAGTGCCTCCACCGCCGCCGGTACCAGCGCATCGACCGCCACGCTGTCGCCCAGATCACAGGGCAGCGCGACATGATCGCCGCCCAGCGTGTCGCGGAAGGCGTTGAGCTTGTCGGCATTGGACCCCGACACCGCCAGCCGCGCGCCCTGCGCCGCCAGCGCCTGTGCGATAGCCGAACCGATGCCGCCGCTGGCGCCGGTAACGAGGGCGGTCATGCCGGTGAGATCGAACATTTCATTCTCCTGATGATTGCCGGTTCACGCGGAGACGCGGAGACGCGGAGGGTTTATGGTCGTTGACGATGCGGCGGACACCTTCCTTGAGTGTCGCCCCGCCGAAGTTGATGAGCAGACCGACCGACTGGCCGGTGAGACGCAGGTAGGTCAATAGCTGCTTGGCATGTGCAGGATTCAGTCTTTCGACCGATTTTATCTCCACCAGCAACCGATTATCGACGAGCAAATCGATACGGAATGCAGCATCGAAACGCGTGCCTTCAAAATGAATATCGATCGGCATTTGCCGATCAACCTTATATCCAAGACCGATCAGCTTGCCCGCCAGGACAGTTTCGTAAACGCTTTCCAGCAAACCGGGCCCCAACTCCCGATGCAGCCGGAGGGCCAAGTCCAACACATCGCCGCTCACGACATCAATGTCTTGCACTGCCCCTCCGCGTCTCCGCGTCTCCGCGCGAACCTCATCCCTTGCGATCTCTGCGCCTCTGCGCGAATCTTTCAAAGGGTTTTGAGCAAAGCCTCAATATCGTCCATCGAAATGACGCTGGTCACCTCAACCTCGCCCGACGCGCTGCGCTTGACCATCGGGCCGAGCACCTTGCCGCCGAATTCGACGAACTGGCCGACCCCGATATCCTCCATCGCGCCGACGCTTTCGCGCCAGCGGACGCGGCCGGTGACCTGCTGGACGAGCAGGTCGCGGATCGTGTCGGCGTCGCTCACCGGGCTCGCGGTGACGTTCGCGACCACGGGGAGCAGCGGCGCGGCGGGCGGGTTGGCGCCGAGCGCCTCGGCCATCGCGTCGGCGGCGGGCTGCATCAGCGGGCAGTGGAAGGGCGCCGAGACGGGCAGCAGCACGCCGCGCTTGATGCCCCAAGATTGTCCAGCTTCCTTGACCAGCGCGACCGCGCGCTCGACCGCGCCCTTGTGGCCCGAAATCACGACCTGTGACGGATCATTGTCGTTGGCGACGGTGCAGACTTCACCCTCGGCGGCGGCATCGGCGAGCTTCTGCGCAGTGTCGATATCGGCGCCGAGCAGCGCCGCCATCGCGCCGACGCCGACGGGGACCGCCGCCTGCATCGCCCGCCCGCGCGTCTTGAGGAGCCGCGCGGTGGTCGCGAGATCGAAGGCGCCGGCGGCGCAGAGCGCGCTATATTCGCCGAGGCTGTGGCCCGCGACATAATCGGCCTTGGCCGACAGCGTGACGCCGCCTTCCTTTTCGAGCACGCGCAGCGTCGCGATGGCGTTGGCCATGATCGCCGGCTGGGCATTTTCGGTGAGGACCAGCTGGTCCTCCGGCCCCTCGGTCATCAGCTGGAACAGCTTCTGCCCCAGCGCGTCGTCGACCTCCTGGAACACCTCGCGGGCGACCGGCGACGCGTCGGACAGCGCCTTGCCCATGCCGACTGCCTGGCTGCCCTGACCCGGAAAGATAAATGCGCGCATCTTGCGTCCCCTGCGGTGATAGTCGTTATCGCGCGCCTATTCCCTCACCCAGCGCGATGCAAGCCGAAGGGGACGACCTTGTTGCCCGCATCATGGCCGATGTCGGCGCGGCCGAGCCAGGGTATGTCGCAGCGCGTACACCAGTGACGCGCAATCTCCTCGGCCTCCACGCCGAACGGCCGGTCGTTTTCGGGCACATCGCTGACGCGGCCGAGCCGCAGTCCGGCCAGCCCGCGCTGCCCCAGATAGCTTGCGACATGGAAGAAGGCGCGGTCGAACGCATAGAGATATTCGCTCACCTCCTCGACCAGCAGGATATGGCCGCCAAGGTCGGGTTCGAGCGGGGTGCCGAGCAGCATCGACAGCGTCATCAGGTTGAACGCCGCATGGCGCGCACCGTGCTGCAACCCCGGCTCGCACGCCGCCGGATCGCGCGCGACCAGCCAGTCGAGCGCGCGCAGCACTGCGGCATCGCCCCCCTCGCGGCGGATATCGGCGATCATCGGTCCGTGCGCGACATGGTCGAAGCCGTCGCGATAGAGGCACCCAAGCAGATTGCCCTGGTCCGAATAGCCGAGGAATGCCTTGCCGCGCGGGACATCGGTCATCGCCGCGACCGCGTCCTCGGCGATGCGGCACGCGCCATAGCCACCGCGCGCGAACCAGACCGCGTCGATGTCGGGGCGGTTCGCTATCTCGACCAGCGCCGCGAAGCGATGCCCGTCCTCGCCTGCGAAATGGCCGTGGACCGCGAAACATTGCGGGTCGAACACCAGTTCGACGTCGGGGTAGCCGAGGCTCGCCAGCGCGCGCACCGCCTCGGCATCGTCGGGCAATATCGGGGTGCTGGGGGCGACGATCCCGATGCGCATAGCGTTCGCCTCCCCTTCCCTTGCCAAGCCCTCGCCAACGCCATAACGCCGCGCCATGACCGAAAACAAATCCTATTTCTTTTGCGGCATCGGCGGGTCGGGCATGTTGCCGTTGGCGATGATCGTCGCGGCGCGCGGCAACGCGGTTTCGGGCTCGGACCGCAGCCGCGACCAGGGGCGCAGCCCCGACAAATTCGACTGGATCGAACGCCAGGGGATCGCGCTGTTCGCGCAGGATGGCAGCGGCGTCGCGGCCGGCCAGACGCTCGTCGCCTCGGCGGCGGTCGAGGACAGCGTTCCCGATATCGCCGCCGCCAATACGCTCGGCCTGCCGCGCATGACGCGCGCCGACCTCAACGCGGCGCTGTTCAACGCCGCCGGCCAGGCGATCGGTGTCGGCGGGACGAGCGGCAAGTCGACCGTCACCGGCATGATCGGCTGGATCCTCGAAAGCACCGGCCGTAAACCCACCATTATGAACGGCGCGGTGATGCGCAATTTCTCCAGCGCAGAAACGCCCTTCGCCAGCGCGCTCGTCGGCGACGATGCGGTCTATGTCAGCGAGGTCGATGAAAGCGACGGCTCGATCGCGCTTTACCGGCCCGATGTCGCGGTGATCACGAACATCAGTCTCGACCACAAGAGCCTCGACGAACTGCACGCGCTGTTCGGCGATTTCGCCGCCAAGGCGCGGATCGCGGTGATCAACGCCGACGATCCGGAATCGGCGCCGTTGCTCGCCGGCGGCAATGTCGTGCGGTTCGGTTTCAGCGACGCCGCCGGGATGCGCGGCAGCGATTTCGAAGCGCTGCCCGACGGGTGCCGCTTCACCGTCCATTTCAACGTGACGCAGCGCGAGGTGCGGCTGCGCATGCCGGGGCGCCACAATGCCGCCAACGCGCTCGCGGCGATGGCGGCGGTGCGCGTACTCGGGGTATCGATCGGCGAATCCGCCGCCGCGCTCGCCGATTTCACCGGTCTCGCGCGGCGCTATGAGGTGCTTGGGCAAGCGGGCGGCGTGACCGTGATCGACGATTTTGCGCATAACCCCGACAAGGTCGCCGCGACGTTGTCCGCCGTCGCCGAACTGCCCGGCCGCGCCCTGATCTTCTTCCAGCCGCACGGCTATGGCCCGCTGCGCCAGATGGGCAAGGAACTGGCCGCAAGCTTTGCCAAGGGGATGCGCGACGGCGACAAATTGTTCGTGTGCGATCCGGTCTATTTCGGCGGCACCGTCGACCGCAGCATCGGCAGCGAGGCGCTGGTCGCCGACGTCGTCGCGGGCGGCGGCGACGCGGTCCACCTGACGACCCGCGCCAATTGCGGCGCGGCGATGCTCGACGAGGCCAAGGCCGGCGACCGCATCCTGATCCTCGGCGCACGCGACGATACGCTCACCGACTTCGGGCGCGAATTGCTGGAAAAGCTCGGCAGCGCTTGATTTCCGCCGCCGAATCTGTATAGGCGCGCTCCATCGGGGCGAGGCTTTGAGCCATCGCCCCGTTTGCTTTGCACCGATTCGCGAAGCAAGACGACAGCCGGAGGGGCCTGCGATTGGCGCAGGTCAGCGATCGGCCAAATCGAAGGAAGCGCACCATGCCGTTCTACGAGCATGTTTTTATCGCGCGTCAGGACCTGAGCCAGGCTCAGGTCGACGCGCTGGCGGAAACCGTCACCAACGTCATCGGCGAATTTAAGGGCGAGGTCCACAAGACCGAAACCTGGGGCCTGAAGCAGCTCGCCTACAAGATCCAGAAGAACCGCAAGGGTCATTATGTGATGTTGTCGGCCGAAGTGTCGGGCGAAGCCGTTGCCGAGATCGAGCGTCAGGCTGCGATCAACGAAGATATCATTCGCTGGATGACCATCAAGGTCGACGAACTCGAAAAGGGTCCGTCGGTGATGATGCGCAAGCAGGAACGTCGGGGCGGCCGTGGCGGCCGTGACCGCGACGGCGAAGAATAAGGATAAACATCATGGCACGACCCTTTTTCCGCCGCCGCAAGACCTGCCCCTTCACCGCGAAGGACGCACCGGTCATCGATTACAAGGACGTCCGTCTGCTCCAGGGTTACCTGTCGGAGCGTGGCAAGATCGTCCCGTCGCGGATCACCGCGGTGTCCACCAAGAAGCAGCGTGAGCTGGCGAAGGCGATCAAACGCTCGCGCCACATCGGCCTGCTCCCCTACATTGTGAAGTAAGGAGGGCTGGTCCGATGGAAATCATCCTGCTCGAACGTATCGAAAAGCTTGGCGGTATCGGCGACGTCGTCACCGTCAAGAACGGCTTCGCCCGCAACTACCTGTTGCCCAACAACAAGGCGCTGCGCGCGAACGACACCAACCGCAAGCTGTTCGAAGCCAACCGCGGCAAGATCGAAGCTGACAACGCCGAACGTCGTGGCGAGGCCGAAGGCCGCGCCAAAGACTTCGACGGCAAGCAGATCGTCCTGATCCGCCAGGCGTCGAACACCGGCCAGCTCTATGGCTCGGTTTCGGTCCGCGACATCGTCGATGCGCTGGCCGAAGACGGCATCACCGGCATCGGCAAGTCGATGGTCGAACTCGAACGCCCGATCAAGGCGCTCGGTCTGGTCGACGTCAAGGTCAAGCTGCACCCCGAGGTCGTCGTGACCGTCGGCGTCAACGTCGCGCGCTCGCCCGACGAAGCCGAAATGCAGAAGCAGGGCATCGACGTCATCGCCGCGATGTTCGAGGAAGAACAGGCCGAAGCCGCTGCTTCAGCGCTGGAACCCGACAGCGAAAACGAGTTCGAAGAAGGCACCCCGCCTTCGGAAACCGCCGTCGAAGCGGCTGCGGACGACGCCGAAGAAGCCTGAGATTTTTCAGCCTAAGCCATTTGAGAGGGCCGCGTTTCCGGACGGAGACGCGGCCCTTTCTGTTTGGGGGGTAATGGGTTGCAGGCGGGAGGGGGCGTTTCCTTTCCCGTCACCCCGGGCTTGACCCGGGGCCTGCCTTGTCTTTGATCCGGCGGTGCAAGAAGGAAGGCGGGTCCCGGGTCAAGCCCGGGATGACGATGAACTAGGCGCCCGCTAACCGCCCCAAAGCCGACATACCCGCACCCGATCCCCGCTGGCCAATCCCCCTCGCCTTTCCTATGGCGTCAGCAATGGCCGACGATCCCTTCCAGCGCCGCTTCGCCGGTGACGCGAGCCTGTTGCCGCATATGGCGGACCTCGCGAACGACCGCGTGCTGGTCGCGCTGCTGACCGAGGCGGATTATGGGGCCGCGAGCTTTCTCGACCAGCGGCTGCTCACCGACCGCATCGGGCGCGAGTGGATGGCGTGGGATGCCTTGCCCGACCTCGGCCCGGCGGCGCCGCGTCCGCACCTTATCTTCCACATCGGCCACGTCGGCTCGACCCTCGTCTCGCGGCTGCTCGCCGAGATGGGCGATGTCCTGCCGCTGCGCGAACCGATGATCTTGCGCACGCTGGCGCAGGTCGCCGAGCGGATCGACAAGCCCGAGTCCGTCTGGTCGCCCCATCTCTACCAGGCGCGTCTGGCGCAGGTCGGTGGCTGGCTCGGGCGCGGCTTCCGTCCCGGCCAGCGCGCGATGGTCAAGGCGTCGAGCGTCATCACCGCGATCGCAGACGACCTGACCGGGCAGGACGGCCGCGCGCTGTTCCTTTACGTCCCGCTCGCGCGCTATATCGAAACCATCCTCGCCGGCGAGGCGTCGATGACCGAGACGCTGGCGCAGGCGCCCGCGCGCATGGCGCGGCTCGCGGCGCTGCTCCCCGACCTGCCCTTCGCGCTCTGGCAATTGCCCCCGGTGACGCGGGTCGCGATGAGCTGGCTTTGCGAAATGGCGACCGCCGCGCGAACCCTGCCGCCCACCGACCCGCGCCACCTGTGGGTCGATTTCGAGGCGATGCTGAGCGAGCCCGCCGCGGGCCTGACCGCGCAAGCCCGGCACTTCGGCCTCGCGCCCAACGCCGCAGCGATCGAAACCGCACTCGCCGGCCCGATCATGCGCCAATATTCGAAGGCGCCCGAACATGGTTACAGCCCCGACCTGCGCCGCCAGCTGCAGGTGCAGGCGGCCGCCGAACACGCCCCCGCGATCGCCGAAGCCATCGCCTGGGTTGAAGCGCTCGCCGCACGCGATAAGACTCTCGGCGACCTGCCGATCCACGGCCGATAGGAAAGCATGATGTTCAAGCTGGTCCAACTGCTCGACGAAGGCGCCGTCCGCGCATTGCGCGAAATCGCCGCGAGCGGTCAGTTCGTCGATGGCAAGATCAGCAATCCGCATTCGAGGATCAAGAACAACCTGCAGCTCCACGACGCGCAGGCCTATGAACGTTCGTCGAAAATCCTCCTCGACGCGATGGTCCAGAACCCCGATTTCATGGAGTTCAGCTTTCCCGCGCGGATCGCGCCGCCGCTGCTCACCCGCTACACGCCGGGCATGCATTATGGGCTGCACCCCGACGCCGCCTATATTCCGCTCCCCGATGGCCAGCTCCGCACCGACGTCAGTTGCACCGTCTTCCTCAATGATCCCGCCGACTATGACGGCGGCGCGCTCCATGTCCGGCTCGGCAACGCCGACCTGCATTTCAAGGAGGCGCCGGGGGTCGCGATCGTCTATCCCTCGCACACGCTGCACGAGGTCGAACCGGTGACGCGCGGCGAGCGGCTGGTCGCGATCACCTTCATCCAGAGCCTGATCCCCGACGTCGCGCATCGCAATCTGATGTACGAACTCAACGAGGTCGCGGCGCTCGAGGGCGGCAAGATGGACCCCGAAAACTACACGCGGCTGCAGGCGGTGCAATATCAGCTGCTCCGCATGTGGCGCCGCTGACCCGGTGGCGGGCCGCGAAGACACCGCTTATGAGGCGCGGCTCAACCATAGCGGCGTCACCCGCTTCCTGCATAAGGTCCGTTACCGGAACCTGATCGGCGTCGTCGAAGCGCTGTCGGGCTTTCGCGGCGGCCGGCCGATCCGCATCCTCGATATCGGCTGCGGCAGCGCGCAGGCGTTCGGGCTGCTCGATCCCCTGTTCGCCATCGACTATGTCGGCGTCGAAATGCGCCGGAAACATTGTGCCGTGGCCCGGGATCGCTTTGGCGACCGCCCCAATTTCCGCGCCGTCCGCAACATCATCGGCAATTGCCTGGCGCTGCTCGACGAGTGCGACCTGGTCATCGCGCTCGAAACGCTCGAGCATATCCCCGAGGACGAAGTCGCGGTCCTGATCGAGCATATCGGCCGCAGCGAGATCGATGGGTTTTATTGCACCGTGCCGAACGAGGTCGGCCCCGCGATCGCGATCAAGAATCTGGGGTCGGCGCTGATCGGCTATCGGCGACACCGCGAATATAGCTGGAGCGACACCTTCCATTCGGCGACCTACCAACTGGGCAAGGTCGCGCCGCACGGCACCGGGCACAAGGGGTTCGACTGGCGCGCGCTCCAGCGCGTGATCGCGGCGCACCTCGATATCCAGGCGGTGCACCGCTCGCCCTATGGCTGGGTGCCGCGCGCGGTGTCGCCCAGCATCGGTTTCTATTGCACGCCGCGACCGGTCCTCAATAGCCCATCAGGCTGAGCACTTCCTTGCGGCTGCGTTCGTCCTCGAGGAAACAGCCAAGCAGCCGGCTCGTCACCATGCCGACGCCCGGGGTGCGCACGCCGCGTCCGGTCATGCAGCCGTGCTGCGCATCGATCACCACCGCGACGCCGTGCGGCTGGAGATTGTCCCAGATGCATTTGGCGACCTCGGCGGTCAGCCGTTCCTGCACCTGCAGCCGCCGCGCATAGCCGTTGAGCACGCGCGCAAGCTTGGAAATGCCAACGACGCGATCGCGCGGCAGATAGGCGATCGACGCCTTGCCGGTGATCGGCGCCATATGATGTTCGCAATGCGACTGGAACGGAATGTCGCGCAGCATGACGATCTCGTCATAGCCGCCGACCTCCTCGAAGGTGCGCGACAGATGGACCGCCGGGTCGTCGGCATAGCCCTGACAATATTCGAGCCAGGCGCGCGCGACACGCTTCGGCGTGTCGAGCAGCCCCTCGCGCGAGACGTCGTCGCCGGCCCAGGTGATGAGCGTACGGACCGCGTCGAGGACATTGTCGGGCACCACCGGCTTGCCGTCCGGTCCCACTTCCACCTTGGTCATCCACCCGCTTTCACTGTTGCATTCATGTCGCACATTTCGGCGCGATTGTGCCATTACGCAACCCCGGCCGGCGAAGAATTTCCTGTCGTAAAACAAGTTTACGTTGCGGAATCGGACCTTTTCCTAGCGCATGGGACGCAAGAAAATTTCGGCATCGCATCGCTGCACAAGTGACTTGACGCTCGCGTCAACTCGGCGCAACTTTGGTGCGTTACAGAACCCGCTCAAGCGGGTCGTGATCGGAGAGCCGGCGTTATTCCCCGAGCGCCGGGGGGAGAGGACGATGCCCAGCACAGCTGGCTACATGATTTTGCGCACGCGCTCGTGCTGGACCGATGAGGCCCGGCGCCCGTAGTCACGTCTGGACATATCCCCTCCCGATTGAAGCGATGCAATTGGGCGGCCCGCGACGCGGGCTGAAAAAGGGAGGCAATATATGAAGTTCAAGGCACTGATCGGCACCTCGATCCTTGCGATGTCGGTGGCGAGCCCGGCGTTCGCGCAGGACGCGGCGGACGAGACCGAACGCGACGCCTTTGGCGGCGAAATCGTCGTCACCGCGCAGCGGCAATCCGAACGCCTGCAGGACGTTCCCATCGCGGTCAGCGCCTTCTCGACCGAAGCGCTCGAAGCGCAGCAGATCAAGACGCCGTCGGATCTTCAGCTGACCCTGCCCAACGTCACCTTCACCAAGACGAACTTCACCGGCGCGAGCTTCACCATCCGCGGCATCGGCGACCTTTGCGTCGGCACCACCTGCGACAGCGCGACCGCGATCCATCTGAACGGCGACCCGCTCTTCTCGACCCGCCTGTTCGAAACCGAATTCTTCGACCTCGAACGCATCGAAGTGCTGCGCGGGCCGCAGGGCACTTTGTTCGGCCGCAACGCGACCTCGGGCGTGGTCAACGTCATCACCGCCAAGCCCAAGCTCGGCGCGTTCGAGGCCGCCGCCGAAGCCGAATATGGCAATTATGATTCGATGAAGGGCAAGGCGATGGTGAATATTCCCATCGGCGACACCCTGGCGCTGCGCGTCGCGGGCATCTACCTGAACCGCGACGGCTATACGAAGAACCTGTTCCTCGGCAATCGCATCGACGACCGCGACCTCTATTCGGTGCGCGGCTCGATCCGATGGGAACCCACCGACGACACGACGGTCGACTTTCTCGCCTCCTATTTCCACGAGCGCGACAATCGCACCCGCATCCAGAAACAGCAGTGCCAGCGCGACCCGACCGGCATCCTCGGCTGTCTGAACACGCGCCGCGACAATTCGCCGTTCAACGGCAATGCGACCTTCACCGCGGCGCTGACCTCGAAGGAGTTCCTGGCGACGCAGGGCATCCCGACCGCCTTCGCGCTCGGCAGCCTCTATGGCCCCGATCCCTATGCGAACACCACGATCCCCAACGATCCGCGTGTCGTGAACACCGCGTTCACGCCGCAATATTTCACCAGCGAACTGACGCTGCAGGGCGAGATCGAGCATAATTTCGGGCCGGTGTCGCTGCAGGTTTCGGGCCAGTACCAAAAGGTCAAGCTCGACTCGATGCAGGATTATAACAGCAATGTCGGCAACCGCGCGCTCTATGCGGGCGGCCTGAACACGCTGGCCTTCTTTGCCGCCAATGGCGTTCCGACGGGCCTTCCCGCCCCCGCGCCGGCTTTTGTCCCGGGATCGGCCGCCTTTTTCGCGCCGGTCGCGGCGGCGATCATTCCGCAGGGTCCGAACGGCCCGCTCTGCACCTCGCTGCCCGAGGAAAGCGGCTTCGGCTCGTTCGGCGGCAACAAGATCTGCGACGCCACCTCGTTGCAGTTCGACCGGTCGAACCAGTATAACAGCAGCTGGTCGACGGAAGCGATCCTGAGCAGCGACCTCGACGGTCCGTTCAACTTCCTGCTCGGCGGCATCTATGCCGATTACCACCTGACCGAGAACAGCTATTATGTGAACGCGTTCCCGATCGACTATCTGACCGGTGTCCTCGGCGCCTTCAATGCGTTCGCCAGCAACGTCGACGCCAATCCGAACAACAACCTGCCGCCGTCCTTCCTGGCGACGCCCTTCTTCCGCAACAACACCGACGATCTGAAGATCACGTCTTACGGCCTGTTCGGCGAAGCCTATTTCGAGTTCAACGACCGGATCAAGCTGACTGCGGGCCTGCGCTACAACAATGACAAGAAGAGCGTGGTCGCCCGGTCGACCCTCGCCAGCTTCCTGACGCCCTTCGGTTTGAACAGCGACACGGTCTTCGGTTCGCCCTTCGTCGGGTCGTTCGACGCCGATCCGGGCACGCCGGGCAACCAGATCATCCAGTCGCGCAGCGTGAAGTTCAACAAGCTGACCGGCCGTGCGGTGCTCGATTTCAAGGTCACCGACGACAATCTGCTCTACATCTCCTATTCGCGCGGTTACAAATCGGGGGGCATCAACCCGCCGCTGCAGCCGATCTTCCAGGTGCCCGAGAGCTTCAAGCCCGAACAGGTCGACGCCTTTGAAATCGGCTCGAAAAACACCTTCGGCAACGGCGCGCTTCAGCTGAACCTCACGGGTTTCTACTATAAATACAAGGATCTGCAGCTCAGCAAGATCGTCGCCCGCACTGCGGTCAACGACAATATCAACGCCAATATCTGGGGTTTCGAGGCCGAAGCGATCGTCCGCCCCGACCCGAATTTCGTCGTCAACCTCGGCTTCAGCTATCTCAACACCGAGGTTGCGGGCGACGAATATAGCAGCAACCCGCGCGACTTTGGCGGTGGCCGTCAGGACGCGGTGATCATCAAGGACATCACCAACGCGGCGAACTGCGCGGTGGCGTCGGCGTCGGGCAGCGTGGCCGGGGTCAACGGCTATGTGAACCAGGTCAATACGCTGATCAACCAGGGCGCCATCCCGGGTCTCAAGGCGGGCGCCGGTTTGCAGGGAACCACCGCCTTCCCGTCCGACGGCGGCATCGCATCGACGGGCGCCTACAGCGTTTGCGCGGTGATCATGGCGCTGGCGCCGACGCTCGGTCAGGCCTTTGGCGGCATCGAGACCTCGGCGACGCTCAATGGCGAGGTCTTCCAATATACCGCGGGCATTCCCGTCAACCTGAAGGGCAATGAACTGCCGCAGGCGCCGAATTACAAATTCTCGGCGGGTGCGCAGTATACGATCAACTTCGCCAACGCGATGTCGCTCGTCCCGCGCGTCGACCTCGCCTACACCGGCGACAGCTATGGCAGCATCTTCAACGGCAGCGTGAACAAGATCAAAGGCTATGCCCAGGTCAACGCCCAGATGCAGCTGAACGGGGCCGACGACAAATGGTATGTGAAGGGGTTCATCCAGAACCTGTTCAACTCGTCGAGCGTCACCGGCCTGTACATCACCGACCAGTCGTCGGGGAACTACACCAACATCTTCACTCTCGAACCGCGCCGCTATGGCATCGCGGCCGGCGTGAAATTCTGAACGCACGGCGGTAACGCCCAAAAGAAAACCCGGCCTCTCGACAGAGAGGCTGGGTTTTTCTTTGCCCGAAAGCGCCTGAAAAGGTCGGGGCGGCCGAGACCGCCCCGATGCCGGATCAGAATTTGAAGCGGCCGGTCACGCCATAGGTGCGCGGCTGGCTCGGGTAACCCGACACGCTGCCCGCCTGGGCCACCGCCGGGAAGATCGTCGTCAGATATTGCGCGTTGGTCAGGTTGCGACCCCACACGCCGACTTCGAGGCCGTTGTTCAGCTTGACGGTGAAGGACGCGTTCAGGCTGTTGACTTCGCGCTTCAGATTCTGCGCGACGCTCGCCGGCAGGCCGGTCAGGCCTTCGACGATCTGGACCGGGCTCTCATAGGCATAGTCGACATGCGCGATCGCCTTGGTCCCGCCGGCGAATTCATAGGTGTAAGTACCACCGGCCGAGAAGGAGAGTTCGGGGATGCCGGCGGGCGTGCTGCCCGAAATATCGCCGAACGCCGAGTTGACGAAGCTGTCGTATTTGGCGTCGAGGTAAGTCGCCGCCAGCGTCAGGTTGAGCCCGTCGGTCGGACGCACCGAACCGTCGAATTCGATGCCGAAGGTCGACTGCTTGCCGGCATTGGCCAGCGCGAAGCCGGTGCCGGTGAAGATGTTCGACTGGAAGCCCTTGATCGACTGCTTGAACACCGCAAGGTTCAAGGCGGCAACCGACCACTGGCCCTTCAGACCGAACTCGTAAACGGTCGATTCTTCGGGATCGGCGAAGCGCGAACCGGTGCCGAGATTCGTGACGCCGAGCCCGCCCGCGATGATCGCGGGCAGATCCGACGCCAGCGGACGGCTGTCGCGCGACAGGTTGACCGAGCTCGCCTTGAAGCCCGTCGCATAGGTCGCATAGATGTTGACCGTGTCGGTCAGCTCATAAG
>NZ_JBOHHU010000078.1:0-20792 GCF_050725615.1 Sphingopyxis sp. | reverse complement strand
GGCATGCCCAGAAATGGGTATCCCGCCCGGCGGTGCCGGGCGGGTCCTGCGGCTCAGTCGCCGCGGCGGGTCTGGCGGCTCCAGACGAGGTCATGTTCGCCATCTTCGCCCGCGAACAGCTGCGCGAAGATCGGCGCGGTGAAGCTCGGATCGTCGAGCTTGACCGAAAGATAGGGGCGCTGATCCTGCGTGAGCTTCTCCCAGGCAGCGCCGACCTCGACATCGCCGACGAAGACGCGGTGGCTCGGTGCGTTGCCGCTGGGGTCCTTCTCGGGCGTGATGCGAACCGATTTTGCCTGCACCGAGAGGGTGGTGATCTGACCCCGATATTCGCCGGAGACTTTCTTGAACGTGCCGATTTTGGCCATGATGCATTCCTTCCTTAGCTCGGGCCGCACCATCGCGGCCTCGATGCGCATCGACCGTCGGCGGGGAACCGGGCGGGCAGCCGCAGGCCCGCAGCGGAGCGAAGGACCGCGCCGGCGCGACTTTCTTGTTTCGCGAGGAACGACGGCACGCCGGGGGAAGAAAGTCGCGACCGGCGCGGTTGCCCGAGGCCGGGTCAGCGAAGCGGCCCGCCGACAGATGGCGCATTTCGAGAGGCCGTGACGGTGCGGCTCGTCGGAGGAATGTCCCGCCAGTCGGCAACAGACCCCGGAATATCGAAGGGCGGTGAAAACCTAAGCGTGCAGCTCGGTCCGCGCGATATCGGAGCCCTGCGTCAACAAATCGCGCCAACTTGCCAACCCGGTGAGGAGAGCAACAAGAATGGAAATGCCGCGATCGGCCCATGGATCGAAATCGGCCAATTCCGCGATCGCGCCGCCCGCCTGAAATCCGGTGGCCGCGGCCGTTCCGGCGAACAGCAGGATGACGCAAAAGCGAACAGCGGAGGGCGCGCTGCTGCCAGCGATGTACCGACCGCACGCATGGACCGAAAACGCCGCCAGCAAGCCCAAGGCCGCTATCGTGATCCAGCCATGGCCATGATCGCGCAGATAGAAGGCCAGATACAGCCCCGCGAAGAGCGGCAGCGCGTATTTCGCGCAGCGGAACAACAGCAGCAGGCAGTAGAATATGGCTACGCCGCCCAGAATCAGCATAAGCGTCATGACCGTTCTCCAGTCGCACGCGCCCGCCACCACCTCCTCAGCACAACCTGCAATGCAAAGATAGCAAGGACCGGCCCGGGCGCGAACCCGAACCGGAACCATGCTGGACCTAGTTTCCGGGGCTTAGCGGTTGAACGGGTCATATTCGCAGACGATCGTCGCGGGGTCGCCATCGAATTCGTCGAGCGGCATGACCGAATAGCCAGCACTGGTCTCGACGAGGATGATCACGGTCATCATCGTCCGGGCGAGGTTCCAGCCGAGCGATTGGGCGGTGGTAAGCGGCATGGGATCAACTCCTGTCCTTGGGAGCGGGCCAATCCCGCTCGACAGGCGCCCCGCGGGACGGGGACAGGCCGCAATCACCGCGAGCGCAGCCGCGGCCCGAGCGCAGCGTGGGGACCCCGAAGCGGGTTGATTGAAGGAGGCCTGGCCTCGGCCAAGGGATCAGCGGCAATCGAGAGCGGGAATGGCCCGGGCCCATGCGGCAGGGCCCCACGCCTCCGCCGCCCCCAGCCGCACGGCCCCGTCCCGGCCTCATCGCTGACCAATAATGTCCCGGACCTGCCGAAAGTCCGAACGCGTCAGAGCGCGGCCTATCATCCGTCGTATGCGAACCAACCGGAAGAAGCGCACAGAATGGAAACTCGGGAACCCTGCGTCCTACGGCGGCACGAAAAAGGGCGGCCCGCCGGACCGCCCTTCCATGGACCTGAAGCGATCGGCTCCGCCCGAAGGCGGAGCCGGGGAACCCGTCAGGCCGGCGGGTTCCAGATGATGACCTTCTTCATCGGGTCGTCGCCGGGTGCGTTGGCGACATTGCCGTAGATGGTCCCGAACTCGGGGGCCGACATCGTCACCGACACATATTCGGCGCCGTTGCTCTGCGAGAAGCGCTTCCAGCCGGCGCCGAGCTCGAATCCGTTCTTGCGGCTGAGGATGCGATAATCGGGCTCGCTTTCCTTGGTCTTGCGGCCATTCGGCACGATCGCGATCGGCGCGGTGACGTTGAGGGTGGCCAGCGTGCCTTCGAAGCTGCCGTCGGCCTTGACGTTGAGATTGGCGATGGTGGGCATGAATTTTCTCCTTCGGTTGCTCGGGGACTTTCCCGATGGCGCCGAACGAAGGGACCGCGAGCTGCCGTCACCGAGCGGAACGCGAGGGCGAACCCCGCATGGGGTTGACGGCCAGAGGCGAGCCGGGCCTGCAGAAGGGCGACAGGAAGGGGAAGGCCTCGAGCGACGGAGACAAATGCCCTCACGTCCATCGAGCGACGGGCACCGATAGAATTGGCGGGCCACTCCCAACCACCGCTCCCGATTCGGTCGGATCAGTCGCAGCGATGCGAGCCCCAAAATTTGTCCCACCGCTCCGCGAGACCGCTGCGGACCATCGCGCAGGAGATATCGCCCGAGCGGGGCGACGTGCAGAAGGCGGCGGTACGGGTGCCGCCGGCCCCGCCGCGCGACACACAGCGCAAGGCCGGCCCGCGAACAAGAATATGGCCCGTCCGGTTCCGCCCCTGCGGCTCGCCCAGCAAGCCAACCAGATGATCGCGCGCCGCTATGGGGTCGGCATCGGGACAGGGATGGCCTGCGCTGCAGCCGCCATCCATCTCGCGCGCCGCGACGCCGGAGAGACGGACATGCGGCCCTTCGGCGCACCAGATCGGCCCGTCGCCGTCCCACACTGCGACCGGAGTACAGGTGAAGGACTGGCCAGGCGGAACAATCGAGGCGAGCAGGAGCAGAGCGAACATCATCTGGCCCTAATGCGAAGGGTCGACCGATTCAAACGCCTAGACCGACCCCGAGCGCCAAAGCGCGGCGCGAAGCGCCGACAAGAAACGCACTCTTGGCGAGCCCGCCGTCGGGCGGCGTGCGCGCGGGCCTGGGGGCCAGCCGCCGCCCGGCAAGGATAGCGAGCCAAGTGCGCTGCGCGGCCAGAACATCGCGCGGCCCCTGGCGCCGCCTGCCGGCGCAAGAGCACGCCCAATCGAGCCGCGCTCGATCCGGCAGCGGCAACTGCCCGGCGTTCAACTCTTGTAGCGAATGACGTGTCGCGGTTCGCCGCACAGGCCGCACGGGGCTTTCAACAATTCGAAGCCGCGAACGCCGCCAGCCGACTGGGTCGCGGTGCTGGCCTGCGCAACCGACGAGAGATCGAGCCGGTCCGCGATGCATTCGTCGCAAAGCGGTGTCCCGTCCATGCGCCGGACAAGGCCTTCGACGCGTTCCGCGGTTGACGATCTTGTGGCCATGCGCGCGCCATAAAGATGTATCCGACTTCGGGGAAGCCGCTAACTTGGAATAGCTAAACCTGGCCGATTTCGGACGGGCAGCTTTTGGGCACGGCGGCAGGGTTAGCGGACGCTACGCCGTTAGCCGGTCTTTGTAGAAAGTGCGGAGCGCCTTCTTATCGATCTTACCAGTCGCAGTGAGCGGCACGTCACCGAAAACGATTTGATCGGGAAGCCACCATTTTACGAGCCGGGGGTCAAGCCACGCCCGGACATCCGCTTCGGTCAACGAGGCTTCCGGCATAGGTTCGATGACGAGGAGCGGCCGTTCCTCCCATTTGGGATGAAATACGCCAATAACGGCCGCGATCTTGACGCCCGGACAAGCGACGGCGACATTCTCGATGTCGATCGAACTGATCCATTCGCCGCCCGATTTGATAACGTCCTTCTTCCGGTCGGTGATGCGCATAAAGCCATTTGCATCTACAGTGGCGATGTCACCGGTATCGAACCATCCGTCGGCGTCGAGCGCGCTGACCACTTGCCGGTAATATCGTTCCAGAACCCAAGGCCCACGAACGAGCACGCTTCCTGCCGCGACACCATCGTGCGGCAACTTCTGCCCATCGTCGTCGACAATCTTGAGTTCTACGCCAAACTGGAGCCGGCCCTGCCGCGTCCAGATGATGTCGTTCATTTCATCATGGCCTAGCGCTGCAACCTTCGGCGTCGGTGTTGCGAGCACGCCGAGCGGCGACATCTCGGTCATGCCCCAGATCTGACGAACCTTGACGCCATATTGGGTCTCGAACGTCTCCGCCATCGCGCGCGGCACGGCCGACCCGCCAATCACGACACGCTCGAGCGTCCCCGTGTCCTCGCCCGTGCGGGCGAGGTGATCGAGATACATGGTCCAGATTGTCGGCACGCCGCCCGAGAAGGTGACGCCCTCGGACTTGATCAGCTCTTGCAGGCTCGCTCCGTCGAATTTGTCGCACGGAAATACGAACTTCGCTCCGTTAATCGCTCCCGCGAATGGGAGGCCCCAGGCCGTCGCGTGATAGAGCGACTGGCACGGCAAGATCACGTCGAAGGCAGAGAAACCGAGCGCGCCCGACAGGCCGGCGACAAGCGCGTGCAGCACCACCGAGCGGTGCGAGTAGAGCACGCCCTTCGGATCGCCGGTGGTGCCCGATGTGTAGCAGAGAAAGGCCCCGCTGTTCTCCTCGAGGTCGGGCCAAAGGGTTGTCCCGGAAAATTCAGCGATGCGCCGATCATAGTCATCCCCGGTCAGCATCACGAAATGCTCGATCGTATGGAGCGCGGGTTTCAGCCGCTCGACGATCTCGTGCAGATTGGCGTCATAGAGAAGCACCCGGCTTTCGGCATGGTTGATCGTAAATGCGATATGTTCGTCCGGGAGCCTCGGATTGGCGGTGTGGAGAACAAGCCCCTTCCCGGGCGCAGCAAAAAACAGTTCGAAATGCCGGTGCGTATTCCAAGCGAGCGAGCTGATCCGGTCCCCCGGTTCGAGCCCGAGGCTCATGAGCCACTCGGCCCCCGCCGCCGCTCGCGAGAGCGCACCCGCATAATCGTAACGAAAGAGCTTGCCGTCGCAGTCCTTCGATACGATCTCGCGATCGCCGTGCGCTGTCGCTGCAAAGCGCAATATCTGCGAGATGTTGAGCGGCAGGTTCTGCATCAAACCCGGGATTGTCATCTAGCATGTCCTCAACCTGATCGCGGCCAGCCGCAGTCTACCCATTCGCCAGCAAAGCTTGCAGCCGCGCGACGACCTCATCGGTCGCCTCGGCGGCAGCCGGTATGATCCCGGCAAAATGCACGAAACCATGCGTCAGATGATCGAACTCCAGGAGTTCGGAGCGAACCCCCGCATCTCGCAGGCGTCCGGCGTAGGCAACGGCCTCGTCGCGCAGCGGATCGACCGATAGGACGACCGTCAACGCACGCGGCAAGCGCGAGAGATCGTCTGCCTTGAGAGGCGACAGGCGCGGATCGGCGGTGTCGGCGCCCTGCGCATAATCGGCGACACACACCGTCAGACTCGCGCGGCGGAGCGTCGGATCAGCGTCGCGAACGCGGGACGGATAGTCATTCTCGCCGGCGTCGAGGTCGACGGCCGGGTAGAGCAGGAGCTGTGCATCAAAGGGCCGTCCCTCTTGGGGCTCGTCGCGTATAGCGATGCAGATTGCGGTCGCTAGATTGCCGCCGGCGCTATCGCCGCCGATGATCGCAGGAAGACTATCACCGCCGAGGGACGACCGATTGGCGGCAATCCAGCGCGCGGCCGCGAGGCTGTCGTCAAATCCCGCCGGGAAGGGATGCTCGGGGGCGAGACGATAGCTGCTGGCCACCACCACCATCGAGAGATCCCGGCATAGCCGGCGGATGGTATGATCGACGGTGTCGAGGTCGCCGATGGCCCAGCCGCCGCCGTGAATATAGTGCAGCGTCCCCGTCGGCTCGGTCGATGGACGGTAAATCCGGAGTGGGACCTTGGCGTCGCGCGTTTCGATCTGCCGGTCTTCGATCGAAGCAACGTCTATGCGGCCGCCCGGCCCAACGATCATCGGGATCATCGCGGCAGCCTGCGCCCGAAGCGTCGGATAGTCGACGGGCCCCGGCGGCACGGAAGGCAGTTGGTCGACAAGTTGCTGCAATACTGGGTCGAGCGCCACGATAAACTCCGTCAATAAGTTGGAATGGAAAGGCCGAGGATGCGCGCCAGCGCATCGACGACGCGGTACACTTGTGGGTCCCTGACGCCGGGTTGGCCGGTGCGGTTGCGGACATAGGCAAAGCTGACACCCGAGGATGGGTGGGCAAAGGCGAGCGAGCCCCCCGCCCCGTCATGGCCGAACGATCCCTCGCCGAGCATCGGCTGGATCGCCCATGGCAGCATGAGGCCCGCGCCCCAGGTCGGACCGGCGAAGTCCTGACCGAAAGGCGTTCCCGAAGACACGGTACGACAGGCGTCGCGAAGGCAATTCTCCGAAACAAGCGGAGCCTGGCCGACGCTACCGATCGCCTTCGAATAGAGCCGCGCGAGCGAGCGGGCGTCGGCGACACCATTTGCGCCCGCCAGTTCGACGCGCTGCACGGCGGGATCGTTCATGGCGTCGGCGAGACCGCTCATCCGCGCGGGGAAAAGGCCATTCAGCGATATCGCGCGCGCTGCGATCGATGACGGGTCAAGTTCGGGCGTGTCATATTCGGCCGGAACCTCGACGGCGGCAATGGGCGACTGCGCGTCGCCGCTGCGGCCAATCTGTATGTTGAGTTCCAACGGCCCAGCAAGATTGGCGCGGAACCATTCTCCGATGGTCTGGCCGGTCACCCGCCGCATCAGTTCCGACGTGATCCAGCCCACGGTGATCGCATGATAGGCGTGTGCCGTGCCCGGTTCGAACAGCGGAGCTTCCGCCGCAAGCCTTGCTGCCATCGCGGCTGTATCGGCCAGGCCTGCGATCGTGATCGGTCCGCTTATCAGGGGAACGCCAGCCTGATGTGCGAGCGCCTTGCGGACACTGATATCGCCCTTGCCGTGCGCCGCGAACTCGGGCCAGTAGTGCGCGAGCGGCAGATCGAGATCGATCCTGCCGTTCGAGACCTGCGACAGGACGCACAGTGCCGATATTCCCTTGGTGACCGAGAAAACGGGGACGGCGGTATTGCGATACCAGGGGGTTTGATCGCTGGCATCTGCCGAGCCGCCCCAGAGATCGAGCACCGGCTGGCCGTCACGATAGATGGCGCAGGCGGCCCCGCGTTCGCCGCCCTCCTGGAAGTTCGCTTCGAATGCGTCGCGGCACGCCGCGAATTGCGGATCGACGGTGCCCTGAATTTGGGAACGGTTGGTCAAAATTTTCCCTCCTTGGTTCGGGCATCGATCAACACGGCTTCGCCGAGCGCGACGGCGCCAAGCGGCCCGGCCCGGTCTCCGAGCGCCGGAAGCGTGACCAGATCTTCGGCCGCGTCGCCCGGGACGAAGGGAAGATAGCCAGCCAGGTCCGCGACGACATGCTGCCAGGCGCGTTCGAGCAGAAAGGAGCGGCCCATGCCGATCCCGCCGCCTATCAGGATTTTCTGCGGGCTCGTTACCAGCAGAAGAGCACCGATCAGCTGGGCCAGGTCGTGCGCGACAAACGACCAGCGCGGATCATCTGCCCGTATTTCCTCGCCCGCCCTGCCGAACCGCGCCTGCAGCGCAGGACCCGACAACAGGCCCTCGATGCAGTCGCCATGAAACGGGCAGCTACCCGAAAACTCGTCGCCGTTTGCGCGCCGCAATCGGAGATGCCCGATCTCGGGATGGAGCGCCCCGTGCACGGGGCGCCCTCCGAGCAGCAAGCCCCCGCCGACGCCGGTGCCGAGCGTCAGATAGCAGAGGCTGTCGAGGCCCTGTCCAGCGCCCCAGCGCCATTCGGCAAGGGCCGCGGCATTGACATCGGTATCGATACGCCACGGGCAATCCGCGACCGCGCCCAGCGCACCCGCGATATCGGCTCCGCTCCAGCCTGCCTTGGGCGTGGCGAGCATTGTGCCAAAATCCGTTGCACCCGGATCAAGCCGCAGCGGACCGAAAGAAGCTATTCCGAGCGCGGCAAATCCTTCGCGCCGCTTCCACCCTTCGAGCGTGTCGACGAGGGCGCCGAGCGTTTCATTTGGCGTCGTCGTCGCAAATCGCGCGCTCGCCAGAATCTCGCTCCCGCGGGCAAGGACAGCCAGCGCTTTCGTCCCCCCCAGTTCGATGCCGGCGATTGTCTTCATAGGGACCATAGCTATCGCGCGATCCCTGCCTTGTCGCCCGCCAGCCACAGATGAACGAAAGGCGCAAACGCGCCGCCGAAGTTCCGGTCATCGCCGCCGCTCCAGTCATCGACAAAGCTCGTGACGGACAAGTCGGGCAGTACGAACCAGCTATAGGCCTGCGCCGGCGCGGCTTCGGGATTGGCGAACACCAGCCCGCTACCATTGACCGGGCGCCAGCCCTCGAAGAGCGCGGGGGATACCATTGCGTAGAGCCCGGTCGGGCCGGCAGGCCCCGACGGCGCAAAAACATGACGCTGCGTCGACCAGAAGAGATAATAAAGGCCGGCGTGGAAAATGATGTGCGGTCGCTCGAGTTCGTTGTTGAGCGTGTCTGCGCTGACGATCGGCGGAAGGAGGGTCCAGCCCTGCTCGCCGGGTCGGCGGCGCACAATTCCCACCACGCCATTATAGGCCGAACGCGAGCGCGCCTGCGATCCTGCGAACAGTAAAAAGTCATCGCCGCCTGCCGGATCACGGAAGAAAGCCGGATCGCGGAACGCCTTGATCTTCCCGACCTCGCCGGGTCCGTCGCAGGTCGACATATAATGGTCGGGATCGATCGGGACGATTTCTTCGAGGGCGCGCCAGCCGGTGAGTCCCGGCGCTTCGCCCGAGCTGTCGAGCGTCGCTGTCGCCGAAAAAAGCCGCTGCTCGAAGGTAAGAGAACTCTCTCCGCGGCGCCCCGCGGCGGTGAAATATAATGTCACGGTCGCAAGATCTGCCGAGGCGACGGCGGATCCCGACCATTCGCGGCTGCCTGGAGAGAAGCCGGCGGGCATCACGGGCCCGAGGTGACGCCAGCCGGCGCCGCCGCGCAGCAGCAGGTGGATGCGGGCATGCCCATGGCGCTCGTCCGGGTCGGCGAAACGCGGAGCGCCAAGGGCCATCCATAGTTGCCTGCCGCCGGCGAGGGTGATCGGCCTTCCGGCCTCGTCCTGCACAGGCCAGGCGTCCCAGATGCCGAGATCGGGGGCGATCGGCGCGAAATCTTCCTCGCTGAGTAGCGGCGCACGCAGGACGGATGCCGCGTCGATCGCCTCGATATGATCGCCCGTCCAGCGAGCCGGAACCGTCATGACAAAATACTCTTACCTATTCGAGGATGGGACGGACGCGCCGCCATCAGTCGCGGATCGACGGGAAAGGGTCGAGCGCCGCTGCGCTCGCCCCCGCCCCCTCGGATCAATCGATGGTCGTGCGCAGGCGCAGGCCGATGGTGCGCGGATAAGGTCCGGCGAACAGCAGGCTGTTGCGAACAAAGGACGGACCGCGCTCGTCGGCGAGATTCTCGCCGAAGATCGAAAGCTCCCAGCGGTCGGTGCGGATGCCCGCACTGGCATTGTAGAGCGAGTAAGGCTCAACGACATAGCCATCGTACATGACCCGGCTGCTTGTGCGGCTGGCCGCGCCATTGAGGAAGAAGCGCAGATCGCCGCTTCCCAGCGGCCGCTCGAAATCGGCATCGAGACGATAGTTGTACTTTGCGGTGCTCGACAGGCGCTCGCCATTGGCGACGTTGGGAAGCGAGGCGGTGACGGCGGGATAGACGTCGCGAAACTCGCTGTCGTTCCAGTTGGCGACCGCGCCGAGATTGAGGCCATCGATCGGGGTGCGCCACCGCGCTTCGAGATCGACCCCCGTCGTGCGGGCTTTGCCGACATTCGCGAACGCGGAAACGCCGAACGGCGTCAGACCGAATTGCAGATCCTTGAAGTCGATGCGGTAGACGTTGAGCCCGAGCTGGACGCGGCCGTCGGCGAGCTTCGCCTTGATGCCCGCCTCATAGTTGGTGAGCGTATCGGGAGCGAGCGCGATCGAGGACGGAATTCCCGAGGCCTCGACCAGCGAGGCCTGGAACGGCGTCTGGGTAATGCCGCTCCGGAATCCCGTGCTGACCGTCACGAAGGCGGTCAGATCGTCGGTCGGGAACCAGGAAAGGTTCGCGCGCCACGTCACCTTGTCGGGTTTGGTTTGCCCCGAGCCCGTTCCGGTCAGGATCGAGTCCGCATCGAAGCGTCGATTGTCCTTGTAATAGCGGATGCCGACCAGCGGCACGAGCTTGCCGCCGAACAGATCGTAGCTGATTTCGCCGAAAGCGGAATAGTTGCGGGTCCGCGTATCGTTGAACCCACTGATGGTGAGCGCGGTCAAGTTGGCATCGAAGCTGAAGAGCGCCTTAGCATTCTGGTAGAAACCGCCGACCAGCCAGTGGAACGGACCATCGCCGTTCGAGCGAAGCTGGATTTCCTGCGCGAAGCTGCGCGCATCATAACCGTTGAAGAGCGCGCCGGTGCCGAGCGGTCCGAAGGTCTGTCCGGTCAGATAGCCATATTCGGCATCGAGATAGCTGGTCGAACTGCTGAGGATCGCGGCGCCGGCGTCATATTCGACCGACACGCTGTAGAGATCGAAATTCCCGTTCTCATATCCGCGCGTGGTTCCGCTGAACCACTGCTGGGCAGGCTCAAGCTGGTTGATGCTCTGCGTATAATTCTGGCGCGGTTCCCAGTGCGCGGCCTGCGCCCGGATGCGCAGCGCGTCGGTCGGCTGCCAGAGCAGGACCGCCCGCACGTCGCGGTTGGTGACGTCATTGGCATTCTTGAACGACGGCCCACCGGTCGCCGGCGTCTCGCTGAAGATATCGACATAGCCGGCACGCTTGTCATAGCCGCCGCTGATGCGGATCGCGAGCCGATCCTTGATCAGCGGCACCGAGATCGCTGCCGACACCCCGTAGTTCAGCGCGCTCGCATCATCCATCTTCGCGATCGTCGCCTCGCCGCGCATCTCGAAATTGTCGAGATCGGGCTCGCGCGTATGGTAGATGATCGTGCCCCCTGCCGAACCCTGCCCATAGAGCGTACCCTGCGGCCCGCGCAGGACCTCGATGCGGTCGATATCGATGAAGCGGAGCGGCGGCGCGATCGGCGAATTGGGAATCGCGAAGGGAACGTCGTCGATATAGTAGCCGATCGGCGAGTCGCCGATGCCGCCCGCGGCTCCCACGCCGCGCAGCGAGAAGGTCTTGATCACCGAGCCGACCTGTTCGCCCGGCGAAGCACCCGGGATCGAGTTCACAAGATCGGTCGTCTCGCGGATTCCGCGCTCTTCGAGCTGCTCGCCGCTGAAGGCCTGGATCGCGAGCGGCGTGTCGATCAGCGACTGCGAGCCCTGGCGCGACGCCGTCACGACGATGTCGCTGTCACTGCTTTCCGTCGTGGAAGCTGCATCTTGCGCCATCACCGGAGTGATCAATGCGATATGTGCAATGCCGGTAAGGGCGGCGGCGGTCAGGCGGCGTGTCATAGGTCCTCTCCCCATAAGCTGCGAATCCGCGATGGAATACGCAATCGATTGCGTGCGGTTTACGCAATCGATTGCGCAGTTGTCAACTCTCTGTTACCCGGCGGCAACGAATGTAGGTGGAGAGCACGCATGACAGGACCGACCGACCTTCCGAAAGGCGCCAAAGTCGGCACTTCGACGAAGCTTTATTACGGGAGCGGTCAAGCCGTCGACGCCATCGTCCAGGCGATCGTCAACACCTTCCTCCTCTTCTATCTCACCGCCGTATGCGGGATGTCGGGGGCTGCCGCCGGCAGCATTTTCCTGATCTCGCTTGGCGTCGACGGGTTGCTCGATCCGTTCATCGGGCGGCTCTCGGACAATTGGCGGTCGCGCTGGGGCCGCCGCCTCCCCTTCATGACGATCGCGCTTCCGCCCATGATGATCGCCTCGGCGCTGCTGTTCACGCTCCCCGCCAATCTCGCCGGCGGCGCCCTCTTCGCTTATGTGCTGGCGCTCAACATCGTCCTGCGTGTCGGCCTGTCGGTTTTCGCGCTCCCTCATTCGGCGCTGACCGCCGAACTCAGCGACGATTATGGCGAGCGCTCGATTATCAGCACCTACCGGGCCCTGTTCATCGTGCTGGGCACCGCGGCCGCGCTTCTCCCCGCCTTCGGCTTCCTGTTCGCCGAAGACGGCGCGCTCCAGACCCGGCCGCCCTACCAGTGGCTCGGGCTCATGACCGCCTGCCTGATCGGCGGGTTCGGGTCGGTCTGCGTGGGGGGGATCTTCAAGACCGTGCGCAGGCTGCCGATGCCGCCCGGCGAGGCGACGGGCACCGGCTTCCTGTCGGACATGGCACAGCTGTTTCGCAATCCGTCCTTCGTGCCGATGTTCGGCGGCGCGGTGCTGGTGCTGGTCGGCCAGGGCGCGACGACGGCGCTCAACCTTCACGCGTACCGCTATTTCTGGGAGCTGCCGACCGCCTATATGCAGCTGCCGCTGCTCGTTCTGCCGCTCGGCATGCTGCTCGGAACCCTCGCCGCAGGCCTCTTGCTGCGGCGCATCGAAAAGCGCGACGGCGTCGTCGGCGCGATCACGCTGCTCGGCGTCTACCAGATCGTCATCACCCTGCTCGCCGTCACCGGCGTCATTCCCGCGGGGTCGATGATCGCGGTCGTTCTCGTCGCGATCAGCGGCTTGCTCTTCGGCGGCTGCGGCGCGCTCTGCTTCGTCTGCTTCTACTCGATGATCGCCGACGCGGTCGATGAGCATGATCACCTCTTCGGCGTGCGCCGCGAGGCCCTCTATGCCGCGGCGCTGATGGTCGGAGCCAAGGCTGCCACCGGTCTCGGTGCCTTCCTTTCCGGACTCGGTCTCCAACTCATCGGGTTCGTGGCGCCGGCGAAAGCGAGCGGGATCGTCCCGCCGGATATCGCCACGTCGGTGGGTCTCCTATGGGGCCTCGGCGGCGCGCTGGTCGTGCTCGCGGCCATCCCCTTTCTTCGGCGATACAGGATCGATCGGTCGCATCATGCGGCGGTCCTCGAAAGCCTTGCGGCGCGCAACGCCGATCACAACACGGCACCGAATTTGACGCCGGACCTTGCGCAGGCCTGATCGGCGGTGCAATCGATGGCGTAACGCAGACGGGCGAGTGGAATGGAACTGGAAAAGGTGCGCCCAAAGTCGGGCCGGGCAATCAAGATGACGGACATTGCGCGGATCGCGGGGGTATCCTCGTCGACCGTGTCGCGGGCGCTTGCCGATCATCCCACCATTCCCGAGGCAACGCGAACTACGATCCAGGCGCTGGCGAGAGAGCATGGCTATGTCGTGAACCGCGCCGCGCGGAACCTGCGCCAGAGCCAGACGCAGACGATCGCCGTCGCGGTCCCGCTTGGCCACGAGCGCGAGCAGCTGATTTCCGACCCCTTCTTCCTGCGCCTGTTTGGACATCTCGCTGACGAGATATCGCAACGGCGCTACGACATCCTGCTCGTGCGGGAACCGTCGCCCGACGCGCATTGGCTCGGGCGCCTCGTTCAGTCGCAGCGCGCCGATGGCTTCATCATAGTCGGGCAGAGCGACCAGCATGAGGCCCTCAATCTTGCCGCCCGCGACTATCGCCCGCTGGTCGTTTTCGGTTCAGAACTGCCAGACCAAATCTATTGCTCTGTCGGCTCGGACAATTTCGAGGGTGGCCGGCTCGCGACCGACCATTTGCTTCGCTCCGGTCGCAAGCGCATTCTGTTCCTCGGTCCCGCCGAACTGCCGCAGATCGACCTCCGGCTGGACGGTTACCGCCAGGCGATCGGCGATCATGGCCTGTCGGTCGAAGAAAGCTTTGTCCTGCCCGCGCATTTTACAGGGCGCTCGGCCTATGACGCCGTGCGGGAACTTCTCGCCCGGGGCGTGGAGTTCGACGGTATCTTTGCAGCATCGGACGGCATCGCGCTGTCCGCGATCCGCGCGCTTGAGAGTGCAGGCAAGCGCTGCCCTGCAGATGTCTCGGTCGTTGGCTTCGACGACAGCGATCTCGCCTCGCAATCCCACCCGGCGCTAACCACCGTTCGGCAAGACGTCCCCGGTATCGCGGCAACGATAGTCGATCATCTGTTTCGACGGCTGGATGGCGAAGGCACCTATTCGTCGACGCTGCCGGTGAACCTCGTTCTCCGGGAATCCGCTCCCGATAGATAACGCAGATGGCCGATTTCGGACTGACCGGTTTCACTCAGAAGTCTGCAAAAGCGGACTTACGCATTTATGCTCTCGCTTCCTCTAACGACATTTGCGCGCGCTAATTGAAGCGCATGGGACGATCGTCCGATGTTCGCCCGTAATCCTTTCTCACTGGCTGCTATGATTTCTAGCCGGCTGGGAAAGCAGTCAGCCTTGACTTAGTTCTTAAATCGTGCGGATTGTTACGTAATACCTCCCCGCGCTAAAGCATCAGAAAAAGTTGCGCGCAGGATTGGTTTTAAACAAGAAAAGGAGAGCGCCCATGGCACTTAAGCCAGGACCCAAGCCGATAGCAAAATCAACAGGAAAACCCGATCAGCGTCGCCGTGACAACAAAACCACACCAGGTAACACACCGTCCCTCAAACCCAGCAAATCTAGTAAGCCCCCCAAAAAGAAATGAAAGAGCCGCCGATCGCCGTGCATGGGGATCAGCTTGGCGAGCTTCCGTAGGTTCTGTGCTGCGGCGGCAAGCCGGGCTCATTGCGGTCGCCACCGGCGACTCGTGATCGTAATCCGTCGCCGAGCGGCACACGCCAATCGCGTCCGTGTTGGATCTTGCACTTGACCATATCGGTCGAAAACGTAGGACTGTTCCGGGGTTTAGGCGGGGGATTGGCTTCAAGTTATGGCGGGCGGCAACAAGTTCGATGCCACGGCATCGATGGTCGGGTACCTGTATCAATGCCGTTTCGCGCTGTTCAAGGCGATTGAAGCGACGCGCGATGCGCCCGGGGCGGACATTTCAATCGAACGGTTCGATGACGTCGCGTTCGAGCAGAATGGCGATCCCGTCGAGCTAATACAGACCAAGCATCACCTCGCCGGCAAGGGCAGCCTTTCTGACGCTAGCACCGATATGTGGAAGACGCTCCGCGTCTGGGCCGAGCGTATAGCGGCCGACCCCGCGACGGTACTCTCGTCCCGCTTCTTCCTCATCACCACCGCAATCGCGCCTTCCGGCTCGGCCGCGTCGCTGCTCAGGGCGGATGGCCGCAACGAGACCGAGGCCTTGGCGCTACTCGAAGCTTCCGTTTCCACATCGACGAGTGCAACCAACGCGCCCGCCTATGAAGCATTCGTCGCACTCAGCCCCACGCTGCGCGTGGGCCTTCTTAAGGCCATGACGGTGCTCGACGCGGCACCCGACGCGCTCGATCTACAAGCCGATATCGAGGCCGAGCTGCACCATGCCGCGAAGACACAGCATATTCCAGCGCTCGTCGAGCGTCTGGAGGGATGGTGGTTCCGCCAGGTCATCGCGTCCCTCTCGATCGCAGGCGCGCCGCCGATCCCTGTCGTTGCCGTCGATGCCAAGATCGAGGAACTGCGCGAGAGTTTCCACCGCGACGCCTTGCCGGTCGATTTCGCCGAACTGGATGTAACTCAGGAGATACTCGACGAGCATGACGGGCGCCCGTTTGTGCGCCAGCTACGCGATATTGAGGTCGCGCCGAAGCGGATTGAATGGGCAATCCGCGACTATTATCGCGCCTTCGAGCAGCGATCGCGATGGACGCGCGACGACTTGCTCGTCGACAACGAGCTGCAACGCTACGAGCGTGGCCTGATCGAAGCGTGGGAACCCCGCTTCGAATCCGCCTGCGAGGAATGTGATGGACGAGACAATGCCGGCCGGATCGCCGCGGGAAGGCAGGTCTATCAATGGGCGGAGCGCGATGCCGATTTCCCGCTCCGCTCGGTGCGGCAGCGGTTCCTGACGCACGGAAGCTTCCATATTCTCGCTAACCGCCTGGCCTTGGGATGGCACCCAGACTTCCGTGCAACGGGAGGCGGCGATGAATGACGAGGGATATGGCGGCCGACCGGCCTGGAACGATAGGCCGCACGAGGAGGCATATTTGCTGAACCCGGCCTTTGTCGGGATGCTGCTGTGCCGCATGGTGGCCGACTTTTCGCGCAAGGCGGGCCGCCCCATGCCAATCGCACTAGCGTTTTTGCTCGCCCCGATCGTGCTTCATCGCCGCACCCGCGAAGCATTACCAAAATCGACCGTCACCGGCGTCCTGCCTTGGCTGCAGGAGCACAAGGACGTGCATGTCACGTTCGCCAGCCGTATGCGCGTGACCCGGGCAGTTACACAGGAAGCGCTGATGTTCGCGATGGCGCAGGCCTATCTCGCGGTCGATGGCGCCGCTCTAGTGGTCGGCCGCCGCCGCATACCGGCATCCTATCTCAAGGACGCCAATCACACCGACGAGACCCGGGAGTGCGTTGACCGGGCGGCCTTTGTTGGCCGGTGGCTCGCCGGCGCCGGAACCGATCACACCATTTTCGCTGCATGGGGAGTGGCGCCATGACCTTCCAGATTGCCAACATTATTCTCTACAGCCACGATGGTCGGATCCGGGAGTTGCCTTTCAGGATCGGCGAGTTGAACGTCATCACCGGCGCGTCGAAAACCGGTAAGTCGGCACTGATCGACATCGTTGACTATTGTACCGGTCGCGGCGACTGTTACGTCGCCGAGGGCGTCATCCGGCGACACGTGTCGTGGTTCGCCGTGCTGTTCCAGGCGGGCGACAGCCAGATTTTCGTGGCCCGTCGCAACCCGGGGCCCGGGACCAAGACGAGCCCGGACATATATGTGCAGCGCGGGACGATGATCGAGCCGCCTGCCATGTCCGTGTTGGCCAAGAATTTCACCCTCGACGCGCTGGGGGACATGCTCGACGCAGCCGTCGGCATCAACGAGAACCAACATCGCCCTCCCGCCGGCCAGACCCGCGATCCGCTTACCGCCAACATCCGCCACGCACTGACATTCTCGTTCCAGGATCAGGACGAGATCGACAGCAAGAAGATCCTGTTCCACCGTACGGGCGACAATTTTATCGCCCAGGCGATCAAGGATAGTCTGCCGTACTTCCTTGGCGCGATCGACGAGGATCGCCTGCTCAAGCTCTCGCTTCTCGATGCAGCTAAGCGCGAGTTGCGGCGCCTCGAGCGTCAGCTCCGGGAGATTTCGAACGCCAGTTCGGACGATCTGCCGGAGGCCCGGGCGTTGCTCGAAGAAGCAAAGTCCGTCGGCTTGGTCGATGAGCGCATCGCGGCGTCGACACCCGAGGCTGTCATCGGCGCCCTCGCTCCTCTGGCGAGCGCCGACTTTGTCGGCGGCAATTTTGTCGTCGGCAGCGCCGACGATGCGCTGGCAAGGCTGCGCACCGAGCGCGCCGTGTTGCGAAACGAGCTCGAAGAGATCAAGTCAGAGCTGCGTACGACGCGGCTCTTCCGCACCGAGAACGGTAGCTATCGTCGCGAAGCGGGCGAGCAGCGCGCCCGGCTGAGCGCTATCGGCCTGTTCCGCGACGCCGAGGCGGATCATGCCCACTGCCCCTTATGCGAAAGCGCGCTCGAGACGCCGCTACCCGCGGTCGAGGAGATCGCGGGCGCGTTGTCAGGGATGCATCAAGAGCTTCAGGCCGTTGAAACCGAGAGCCCGAAGATCCAGGCGAAGCTCGCTTCGCTTCAGGAGCGCGAGACCGGGCTCGAAGGCCGTTTGCGCGAGAACGGTCAGCGCATGGCTGCCCGCATCCGCGAGAACGAACTCCTCGCCAAACAGCGCGACGATTTCGTCGTGCAGGCCCGAACCGTCGGTAAGATCACGCAGTATTTGAGCACCTCGACCCGCAGTGCCGACAATTCGGCGCTGGTGCGGCAAGTCGACGAGGCGCGCGCCCGCGTTGCCATGCTTGCGTCTGAGGTCGGCGACGACAACGCCCAAGAGCGGCTCGAGACCTACCTCAATATCATCGGCCGGATGATGACCGACTATTCGGACGCGCTCGACCTCGAGCATCGCGGTAGCCAGCTCCGGCTCGACATCCGCAAGCTTACCGTGATCGCAGACACGATAGACGGGCCGGTGCCGCTGCAACGGATGGGGAGTGGCGAGAACTGGGTTGGCTATCACGTCCTCACCCATCTCGCGCTCCACAAATGGTTCCGACAGAAATCGCGGCCTGTGCCCGGCTTCCTCATTCTCGACCAGCCGTCCCAGGCGCACTATCCGCCGGAGAAGGACGCCGACGACGGGTCAATCGCGTCGCTCGCGGACGAGGACAAGACGGCGGTGCAGAAGCTGTTCTTGCTGATCGCCGAGGTCGCTCGCGAGATCGCGCCCTCGCTTCAGGTGATTCTGCTCGACCATGCCGATCTTAATGAGGACTGGTTCGATGCCGCCGTGATCGAACGCTGGCGGCACGGACGCAAGTTGGTGCCGCTCGACTGGATCGATTCTTGATGCACGACGCTGCCGAAACGGCGCCCAAAAGAGGCTGGCGATCGTAGGTGACCGGAGATGTGCTACCTACGCGTTTCAGTAATTGGATACTCACGTCTGGAACGGCCGACGTCGGCCGCGCTGCAGCCGGCCGCCAATTTTCTCGATCTGGCCGGCAGCGGCCAATAGGCTTCCGGCGAGAAAATTCGAAGAACCGGACGTTCGCACCGCACTAGGCTAGGCCAGATCACCAACACAAGCCAAGGTAACGCCTAGCTAAGAAGCACGATAGAATCTGCGATCACCAGATCGTAGTCGCCCGGAATTTCAATGAACCGGCCCTTCACCTCGTATCGCTGACCTTCGCCGAACATATATTGTTCCGGAGGAATAAGGATTGCGGATCGAGTTCCCGTTCCATCCGCGCGGTCATCGGCTTTAAAGATCATCAGACCATCAAAAAAACTAAATACCCCGTGAGCTTGGTAAGGGAGGCCGCGGGCTTGAGGAAGTTTTGGCTCGGTCGCGACGTGGCCGTGGGTGCTATCGCGAGGCCTAATTCCTACTACGGGTCCCGGCGAACCGGCGCCAGTCTCGCTGGACGCACTCTGAGGCTGGATCGTGAGCGGGACATCGGCACCTGAAGAAAAATGCGCCGACTGCGGAAACGGAACATCCGCACTTTCAGGTTGGACGCCGAGAGATTGCCTCCCAACTTCCGCCGCCCCAGCTTCGATACCGACAGCCTCGAGCTTGTGTACTGTTGCGCGGCGCCGAGCCTCAGGGACATCGGCATTCCCAATTCGAAAGGTGCAATCTGGTGACCACATATAAATAGCCGGAACCGAGTCTTTCTCCATAAGCTCGGCCAGCGCGGACGCGCACTCGTTTGGGGCGTCGTTGAGAAAATCATGTGCGACGGTATAGACGAGGCCGGCTACCGTAAGAGCAAGTGCCCAATCGCTCTTGCGCCCCGCGCGTCGATCGGCTTCAGCCCGATCCGTGATAGCGCTCACTACGGTCCCGTTAAGCTCGCCGACGGCCGTGCGCAATCGCTCCAGTTCGAGGACCATATGGTCAAGCTGATCATTTGTCGGAGATTCATCGCGCCAACGGAGTGCAAACCGAGCGAATATGCTGCCTTTGCGCAGTTCAATAATGTCGAGATCATAGGCAGGCTCGATCGCTTCGGGACCGACCCAAGCAAAACATCGGAGCAGTGAGGCAAACCGGGATGCGTCAACCGCCCGATTGCCACACAAATAGAACGCAAATTCTCCCGGCCTCAGCGAAGCATTATCGAAATCCATGCTCGTCCCCTATTCCTCGATTTCGATGTCAGGTGCTCACCGGCAAGCCCTGACAGACTGCCTCTGCCAGCCTCCATCCTCCTTCCCCGGCAGCATCTGGCTCGTGATATGTACCGCTGAGGCAAAAGTAAGTCCGGTATGTTCGCCCAATCGACGAATATTCCAAATAACCCATGATCCAAATTGGCCCGTCGCCGGGGTCGTCTGACGAGAGAGGGGCAATCTCATTGTTTTCAACCCCCGCGCCGACATATTCCGTTCGGAATTGTTCGAACCGCAGGCGCTCGGGAAAAATCGGAGCTTCAGAAACTTCCCACGAGACGCTCGTGATGACAGTTGCCGCACGTCCGAGATTGTTCAGGTCAAGCCGTATCGCATAAGGAGAGTTCACCCTCAGGTCGTCAAATGCGAAGTAAAGATATGCGTGCGACACTCGGATGATTGCCCGCTCACTCGCGACAAATGCCTCATGGGCATCCGAAGCCACCGTGGCGCTCCGCATTGCCTCTTCTGCTGCTTTCTTGGCGTATAATGCCGCAGCAATGGCAGCGCCTACGGTCGCAGCACCGACCACAACACCAAGTATTCCCACGACCATTTGCCACCACGACCAACGAGCAGCGTCCGCGGCGGCGTCCGCCGCCTTCCATTGGGCGCAAAGATCTGAAGAGCGAACGTCCCGACCTCGCGCGCACCCACGATCAGATTGACTGACGTCTGTAGAAACAGTCTCGGGACGCGGTGCGGCTTTCGCGTGGATTGCGGCCGCGCTCGGAACTGGAGAAGCGCTGACGTGACCCCCTGGTTTCCACCAGCGGGGATTAGAGCCCAGCAGCTTTGTTGCGCATGAGCGCAGTGTAAGCAATGGCCTGTGCAGCGGAGCCCGAAGGGCGTAGCTGCACAGGCCATTGCTTATGCAGTTCGGCGGCGAACGCCGCCGGTGTCTCATATCCAAGGGCCGAGTGTGGCCGCGCCTGGTTGTAATCTTCGGCCCAGGCCGCGATCACTGTGCGGGCATGATC
>NZ_JBOHHU010000077.1:0-20842 GCF_050725615.1 Sphingopyxis sp. | reverse complement strand
CAGCTACGGCACCGTGCTGCTCACCGCGATCCAGGCCTATTTCCTCGCGCTGACCGCCGAGGCGTCGACCGGCGCGCAGGGCATCACCGTCGTCCTCGATCCCGGTATGCTGTTCCGCATCACCACGGTGATCAGCGTCGTCGGCGGCACCCTGTTCCTGATGTGGCTTGGTGAACAGATCACCAGCCGCGGCATCGGCAACGGCGTCTCGCTCATCATCATGGCGGGCATTCTCGCGCAATTGCCGCGCAGCTTCGCCCAGATGTTCAGCCAGGTTCGCGAAGGCTCGATGGGCGGCGGCACCGTGTTCGGCGTCATCATCGGCGCGGTTCTGATCATCGCCTTCATCAGCTTCATGGAGCGCGCCCAGCGAAGGGTGCTCGTTCAATATCCCAAGCGCGCGACCCAGCGCGGCGGCATGCAGGCCGACCGCAGCCATCTGCCGCTGAAGGTCAACACCGCCGGCGTGATCCCGCCGATCTTCGCCTCGTCGCTGCTGCTGATGCCGCTGACGATCACGAACTTCATGGGCAAGAATGTCCAGAACGACAGCGCGGCGGGCGATTTCCTGATCTCGCTCAACCAGTATCTCGCGCATGGCCAGCCGCTCTATATGGCGCTCTATGCGGCGGGCATCGTGTTCTTCTGCTTCTTCTACGTCGCCGTCGTCTTCAATCCGGAGGAAACCGCCGACAATCTGAAGCGCCAGAACGGTTTCATCCCCGGCATCCGCCCGGGCAAGAACACCGCCGCCTATCTCGACCATGTGCTGACGCGCATCACCGTGATCGGCGCGGCCTATCTGGCGGCGATCTGCCTGGTGCCCGAATATTTCATCGCGCGGTCGGGCCTGCCCTTCCAGCTCGGCGGCACCAGCCTACTCATCATCGTCAACGTGACGATCGATACGATCACCCAGATCCAGAGCCACATGCTCGCGCATCAATATGGCGACCTCATCAAGAAGGCCAAATTGAAAGGCGGCGTTGCGCGGCGCTGACGCGCCCGCTACGCGAGTTTCGAACCGGGGCAGGGAATAGGGGCTTAAATGACGCTCAACATCATTTTGCTGGGTCCGCCGGGGGCGGGCAAAGGGACGCAGGCTTCGCGGCTCGAGGATGAGCATGGCATGATCCAGCTCTCGACGGGCGACATGCTGCGCGCGGCGGTCAAGGCTGGCACCCCGATCGGCGTCCAGGCCAAGGCGGTGATGGACGCGGGTGAGCTCGTCTCGGACGACATCGTCTCGGGCTTGATCGGCGAACGGCTCGACGAACTCGGCGGCGATGTCTCGGTGATCTTCGACGGCTATCCGCGCACTGCGGCGCAGGCCGATGCGCTCGACGACATTCTCGCCGCGCGCGGCCGCAAGCTCGACCATGTCATCGAATTGCTCGTCGAGGAGGATGCCCTCGTCGATCGCATCACCGGCCGTTTCTCCTGCGCCCAGTGCGGCGAAGGCTATCACGACCGTTACAAGCTGCCCAAGGTCGCCGAAACCTGCGACGTGTGCGGCAGCCACGAATTCAAGCGCCGTCCCGACGACAATGAGGAAACGGTGCGGACGCGCATGGCCGAATATCGCGCCAAGACCGCGCCGATCCTGCCGATCTACGAAGCGCGCGGCATCGTCACCCGTGTCGACGGCATGGCCGACATCGATGTCGTCAACACCGCGATCGAGGCGATCCTCAGCGCTGCGACGACCGGCTAGCCAGCGTCCCCGCCGCCGTTTATGACGGGCGGCAAAGGGGACGGGCGATGAGATTTTCCATAATGTTGGGCGCGGCGGCTCTGGCCGCTGCCACCGTGCAGCCGGCGCACGCCAAGGTCATCGACCAGAGCGAGATCGGCTTCACCGTCGCGCATACGGCGCAGGTCGCGGCGACCCCCGACGATGTGTGGAAAATGCTCCGGATGCCGCAAAAATGGTGGTCGAAAGAGCATAGCTGGTCGGGCGACGCCGCGAACTTCTGGCTCGATCCGCAGGCCGGCGGCTGTTTCTGCGAAAAATTGCCCGGGACCGGACCCGATAACAATGTCGGTCTGGGCAGCGTCCAGCACGCGCGGATCCTGTTCGCCAAACCGAACGAACTGCTCCGCCTGTCGGGCGCCTTTGGCCCGCTGCAGGGCGAGGCGCTCACCGGCACGCTGACGATCCAGATCAAGGCGACCCCGACGGGGTCGGCGATCCGCTTCGACTATGTCGTCGGCGGCTATATGCGCTTCAAGACCGCCGATATCGCCCCGGCGGTCGACAAGGTGATCGGCGAACAGCTGGTCGGGCTCGCCAAGGCGCTCGGCGGCAGCCTGCCGCCGACGCGCGACGAGAAAGCGGCAGCGGCAGCGGCTGCCGGCGACGAGGAAAAACCCGCGCCGCCGAAAAAGACCGAATCGGGCCTCGACGATGCCGTCGCCGACCTGCTCGCCGATCCGCCCAAGCCCGATGACGAGGCGAAGAAAGCGGACGAGCCCGAGGCGTCCTAGGCGTCGGGCTTGCCGCGCAGCGCCGCCAGCGCCGCGAACGGCCCGGCCTGCTCCTCGCTGAGCACGCCCTTTTCGGCGAGGATGCGATCGGCGTCGGCGTGGCGCGGGAAGGGATCGAGCGCGAGCGACAAGGTCTGCACCGCGACCTCGCCCAGATCGACCCGGTCATGTTCGAGCGGCAGGACGTCGATATCCTCGGCGCCCAGCTCGACTTCGACCGCCTCTTCGTCGCTGAGTTGCATGTCGCGCAGATATTTGAGGTCGAAGGGTTCGGCGATCGTCGCGGCTACCGGCAGGTCGGTCGCGGCGCAGCTTTGCACCAGCGCCGCGCGCACCTCGCCGCGCAGTCCGATGCCGCCCGCGACCGCGCGCACCTCGGCGGTCAGCGTGAATTGGTCGAGTGCGACGAGGCCGAGCCGCTTCGCGATCGCAGCCCGCGCCTTGTCGTCGGCCTCCAGCGTCACCGATCGCCCCGGCCCCGCCTCGGCAAGGGTGACGACATGCGAGAATAAGGGCCCCGTCATACCGCAGCCGGCAGCCGGTCGGCGACGATCAGCTCGGCGACCGGAATCGCGTTGAGCGCGCCGCGCAACGCCGCGACCTCCGCCATCACATGCGCCAGTCCGGCATCGGCGGGGGCGTTGCCGCGCCACAGGTTACGGACCAGCGCCGCGCGCAAATCGTCCGACCCGTCGGGGGCGCGATAGGCGCCGAGCCGCCCGCCCAGCGCGCCGACCATCCGGCCGATCTGCTTGCCGACGACCATGTCGCCGAACCCGATCTGGCGCATCTGGCCGTCCATGTCGGTGACGAACAATTCGGTGAGTTCGACCCCCGCGAGCGCCTGATCCGGATCGTCATCGATGCGGTGGAGGACCAGCGCCATGACCAGGCTGATCATGTCGAACCGGCCGTCGAGCGTGTCGGGAACGTCGCCCGCCTCGTACCAATGGGGCGCGCGCGCGGCCGCGACGACGGCGTTCCACAACGGGCGGCGCGCCTCGCGCGGGTCGGGGCTTTGCTTGAACAGCTTGCGGAGCGAAATCATCGCGAAGGCTTAGGCGCATTTGCGCGCGCGGAAAAGGCCCGCCGGTCAGGCTCCAGCAAGCTTTGCCGCGCCACAAGCAGCTTGCCATAATCCTTGTATGCCGCGCCCGCTTGGCGCTAAGAGGCGCGGGCAATACGCGCAGTCCGCGGGGGCGAGCGGCAAGGCATGCGCTACGGAGACCATTTGATGCCGCATATCACCACCCATTTTTCGGCCCGCCGGGCGTCCCTGATTCTTGCGGCCATCGCGGTCGCGGCAACCGCCAGCGGTTGCGCCCAGCTCAAGGGGCGGCAGGGCTATGTCTCCGACCCGGTGCTGACCGACGCGATCGCGCCGGGCGTCGACAACCGCGAATCGGTCGAAAAGACGCTCGGCCGCCCGACCTTCGTCGGCCAGTTCAGCGACAATGAATATTATTATGTCTCGCGCGAGACGCGCCAGCTCGCCTTCGCCAATCCGCGCCCGGTGGCGCAGCAGGTGCTGCGTGTCCGCTTCGACCCCGCCGGCAATGTCGTCGCGGTCGACCGCACCGGGCTCGACCTGGTGAGCAAGATCAGCCCCGAAGGCGACAAGACCCCGACGCTGGGCCGCGAACGCAGCTTCTTCCAGGATATCTTCGGCAATATCGGCGCGGTCGGCGCCCCGGGCACCGGCGCGCCGGGCGGCGGCGGCAACACCGGGCCGTAAGCGGTCGTCGCCCCCGCCTGAGCGGGGGCGAAACCCGATCCTATTCCGCGATCCCGCCGGCGGCCAGCACCGCCAGCGTCACCAGGTCCGATGCGGTCGACGCCATCGTCGCGACCTGCACCGGCTTTTCCATGCCGACCAGCATCGGCCCGATCACCGCGCTGCCGCCCAGCTCGCGCAGCAGCTTCGCCGACAGATTGCCCGATTGCAGCCCCGGCATGACCAGCACATTGGCGGGTCCCGACAGGCGGCAGAAGGGATAATTCGCCATCACCTTGGGGTTCAGCGCGACGTCGGGTGACATTTCGCCCTCATATTCGAACCCCGGCTTGCGTTCGTCGAGAATCGCCACCGCGTCGCGGATATTGTCGAGCCACGATCCCGGCGGGTTGCCGAAGGTCGAATAGGACAGGAAGGCGACGCGCGGTTCGTGCCCCATGCGCCGCGCGACCTGCGCGGTGCGCTCGGCGATGTCGGCGAGCTGTTGCGACGTCGGGCGCTCGTTGACCGTGGTGTCGGCCATGAACACCGTATGATGCTGGCCGACCAGGACATGGATGCCGAAATTGGTCTGGCCCTCGGCGGGGTCGATCACGCGCCGCACTTCGCGCATCGACTGCGAATAGGTGCGGGTGGTGCCGGTGATCATCGCATCGCCCAGCCCGAGCTGGAGCAGCAGCGAGCCAAAGATGTTGCGGTCGCGGTTGACCATCCGTTCGACGTCGCGGCGCAGATATCCGCGCCGCTGCAGCCGTTCGTACAGCATATCGACCATTTGCGGCACATGCGGCGAGTTGACGCTGTTGTGGATCTCGAAATTTTCGGGGTCGGGCACGCCCATGTCGCGCAACTGGTCGCGCAGCCCTTCGCGCCCGACGAGCACCGGGGTGCCATAACCGCCGTCGCGGAACTGGATCGCGGCGCGCAGCACGACTTCCTCTTCGCCCTCGGCGAACACGACGCGTTTGGGATTGGCGCGCGCCGCCTCATAGGCCAGCGTCAGCACCGACGTCGTCGGGTTGAGCCGCGCCTTCAGCGAATTGCGATAGGCGGCCATATCCTCGATCGGCCGCTGCGCGACGCCGGTGTCCATCGCCGCCTTGGCGACGGCGGCGGGCACGATCTCCATCAACCGCGGGTCGAAGGGCGAGGGGATGATATATTCGGGGCCAAAGCTCGAGGCCCGCCCGCCATAGGCCGCCGCAACCTCTTCGGGCACCTGCTGCCGCGCCAGGTCGGCGATGGCGTAGGCGGCGGCGATCTTCATCTCCTCGTTGATCGCGGTCGCGCGCACGTCGAGCGCGCCGCGGAAGATGAAGGGGAAGCACAGGACATTGTTGACCTGGTTCGGATAATCCGAGCGTCCGGTGGCGATGATCGCGTCGGGCCGCGCCGCGCGCGCGTCCGGCGGCGAGATTTCGGGGTCGGGGTTCGCCATCGCAAAAATGATCGGCGCCGGCTTCATGTCTTTGACCATCTCGGGCTTCAATGCGCCGGCGGCCGACAGGCCCAGGAAGACGTCGGCCCCCTTCAGCGCCTCGGTCAGCGTGCGCGTTTCGGTCGGCACCGCATGCGCCGACTTCCACTGGTCCATGCCTTCGGTGCGGCCCTGATAGATCACGCCCTTGCGGTCGCACATGATCACATTTTCGTGGCGCACGCCCATCGCCTTGATCAGCGCGGTACAGGCGATCGCCGCGGCGCCCGCGCCGTTGACGACGACGCGCACCGTGTCCAGGTCGCGCCCGGTCAGGTGACAGGCATTGATCAGCCCGGCGGCGGTGATGATCGCGGTGCCATGCTGGTCGTCATGGAACACCGGGATGTTCATCTTCTCTTTCAGCGCCGCTTCGATGATGAAACAGTTCGGCGCCGCGATATCTTCCAGGTTGATGCCGCCAAAGCTCGGCTCGAGCAGCTCGACCGCCTCGATGAAGCGCTGGGGGTCTTCGGTGTCGACTTCGAGGTCGATCGAATCGACGTCGGCGAAGCGCTTGAACAGCACCGCCTTGCCTTCCATCACCGGTTTCGAGGCGAGCGCGCCGAGGTTGCCGAGACCCAGGATCGCGGTGCCGTTCGAGATCACCGCGACCAGATTGCCCTTGATCGTATAGTCGTATGCGGTGGCGGGATCCTCGGCGATCGCCTTCACCGGCACCGCGACGCCGGGCGAATAGGCCAGGCTCAGGTCGCGCTGCGTCGCCATCGGTTTCGACGCGACGATCTCGATTTTTCCGGGCCGGCCGTAATTATGATAGAGCAGGGCCTCGCGATCCGAGAATTGTATCTTGCTGCCGCTGTCCATTAGTTTGTCCCCTCAGTTCGATTCCACAGACGCGCGCCCATTGCCATGTTCCCTAGCGTCACGAAGCGGTGATTGGTACCGCCAATGTTGGGTCTCGGCGCAATCCATGTACCGGCTGGCGCGGGTGGGCCCGGTTTCTGGACGGAAGCGGGCATGGCGCAACCGTTCCCCGGCCCTCGCCGGGGAACGGTTGTCGTCACCCCGGACTTGATCCGGGGTCCCGCTTCTTCGAACTCGGTGAAATATATTTCGCGCAAAGGCGCAAAGGCACAAAGAGGCGAGCCCGCGACCGCAAGGTCGCCCTTCCATCATCGGTGCGTCATTCCGCAGCGTTAAAGAAGGAAGCCGCTTCGCGGCCAGCACTCCATCTTCGTGTCTTTGCGCCTTTGCGCGAAACAAAATAGCCGGACCTGTCGACACGGCACTGGCAGAGCGACGGCTAACGACCGATTGCAGACATCCGGCGAGGCGGTTTATGGGTTTCTAAGGCGTGTGTGCCTGATGAGCAGTCAGGCATTACCTGTGGGCGTATTCGCGTCGATTTCTGTGATCTTCATTTCGGCATGTCGCCGATGCACCCCAGCTATATCTGGATCGGCGAGCGCTTCGCACATTTGCAGCCGGATATGTTCGAGAACCCCAGGCCGCCCATATTGATCAAACACGTCTTCCCGCCACGCGGCTTCGGCGGCCAACTCTTGATTGGTGCGGTCCAATTCGCCGTAGAACATCATGTCAGAAAAGTCGCTGTTGGGCGACAACCCCTCAATCCTAAAAATATGCTCATCGACGACAGATTCTGGCTCGCCATTCTCCAGTGCCGTTTCGTAACCGACGAGCAGTGCAAATATCTTGCCTGTCAGTTCCGAACGATCGATCCCCATGACGCATGGCTCCACTAGCATACTCCACTCTTCGCTACCCGTACTTCGAAATGCGGAGTCGCGCCATGAGCACTGAACGTCCGCTTCTCACCCCAAAGCCCACTTTCCCCACCCGCAGCTTGCCATGCGCCCCCCAATCACTAAGCAGGGCGCGATGTCCGCAAGTGCCGCTCTTTCCGCCGCCAAGCCCTCGGCGCCGACGCCGATGATGGCGCAATATTGGTCGCTCAAGGAGAAAGCGGGCGATTGCCTGCTCTTCTATCGCATGGGCGATTTCTTCGAACTCTTCTTCGACGATGCGAAGGCCGCCGCCGCGACGCTCGACATCGCATTGACGTCGCGCGGCGAACATGGCGGCGAACCGGTGCCGATGTGCGGCGTGCCCGTCCACGCCGCCGAATCCTATCTTGCGCGGCTGATCCGCGCCGGGCACCGCGTCGCGATCGCCGAACAGGTCGAAAGCCCCGCCGAGGCCAAGGCGCGCGGCGGGTCGAAAGCGCTCGTCGCGCGCGCCATCGTCCGCTTCGTCACCGCCGGCACCCTCACCGAGGAAAGCCTGCTCGAAGGACGCAGCGCCAACCGTCTTGCAGCGCTCGCCGAGGTCGGCAGCGAGGGCGAGGTCGCGATCGCCGCCGCCGATATCTCGACCGGACGTTTCGAGGTCGTCGCGGTGCGCCGCGAGGCGGTCGACGCCGAACTCGCGCGGCTCGCGCCGTCCGAACTGCTGGTCAGCGACAGCGTCGGCGAGCTTCCGGCGTGGAGCGTGCGGCAGGTGGTGCGCCGTCCAACGTCCGACTTTTCGAGCGGGGCAGGGCAAAAGCGTCTCGAAACGCTGTTCGGCGTCCAGACGCTCGACGGCTTTGGCCCATTCTCGCGCGGCGAGATTGCCGCGATGGGCGCGATCGCCGCCTATCTCGACCATGTCGGCACCGGCACCAGCGTCTTCCTCCAGCCTCCCGTGCGCCACCTCGCCTCGGGCCGCATGGCGATCGACGCCGCGACGCGCGAAAGCCTCGAACTGGTGCGCACCATGGCAGGCGCGCGCGACGGCAGCCTGCTCGGCACCATCGACCGCACCGTGACTGCGGCGGGCGCGCGCCTGCTCGCCGACGACCTCGCCAGCCCGCTTACCGACAAGGCCGCGATCCTCGACCGGCTCGACCTCGTCGATGCCCTCGCGCGCGATGCGCTGTGGCGCGGCGAGCTGCGCGCGACCTTGCGCGCGCTCCCCGACGCCGGACGCGCGCTCGGCCGCCTCGTCGCCGGGCGCGGCGGACCGCGCGACCTCGCGCAATTGCGCGATGCGCTCGGCGGCGCACGCCTATTGCGCGAGCGGCTCGGCCGCCGGACCGACCTGCCGCCTTTGCTCGCGCGCCTGCTCCCCGGGCTCGACGGCCATGGCGCGCTCGTCGACGAACTCTCGCGAGCCTTGATCGAAACCCCGCCGGTCGACGCCGCGCAGGGCGGATATGTCGCCGAAGGCTATGATCATGCGCTCGACGCGCTGCGCGAGACCGCGCGCGACGGGCGCAAGGCGATCGCCGCGCTCGAGGCCGATTATCGCGACCGCACCGGCATCGCCTCGCTGAAGATCCGCCATAACGGCGTGCTTGGCTATCATGTCGAGGTGCCCGCGAAGCACGCCGATGCGCTGATGCTGCCCGAATCGGGCTTCACCCACCGCCAGACGCTCGCCGGGGTGGTGCGCTTCAACTCGTCCGACCTCCACGAAGCCGCGAGCCGCGTGACGCAGGCGGGCGTCCATGCGATCGCCGCCGAGGCCGCGCATCTCGAAGCTTTGACCGACGCCGCGACCGCGCGCCGCGAGGCGATCGCCGCCTCGTGCGACGTGCTCGCGCGGCTCGACGTCGCCGCCGCGCTCGCCGATCATGCGATGAGCCACAATTGGTGCCGCCCCGACCTCGTCGACACCCCGTGTCTCGACGTCAGCGGCGGCCGCCATCCGGTGGTCGAGGCGGCGCTCGCGAAATCGGGCGAGCGCTTCGTGCCCAACGACGTGTCGCTATCCGAAGCCGACCGGCTCTGGCTCGTCACCGGTCCCAACATGGGCGGTAAATCGACCTTCCTGCGCCAGAATGCGCTCATCGTCGTGCTCGCGCAGGCGGGCGGCTTCGTTCCCGCCGCATCGGCGCGGCTCGGCCTCGTCGACCGGCTGTTCAGCCGCGTCGGCGCCAGCGACAATCTCGCGCGCGGGCGTTCGACCTTCATGGTCGAGATGGTCGAAACCGCCGCGATCCTCGCGCAGGCCACCCCGCAAAGCTTCGTCATCCTCGACGAGGTCGGGCGCGGCACCTCGACCTATGACGGGCTCGCGCTCGCCTGGGCGGTGGTCGAGGCCGTCCACGAAGTGAACAAGTGCCGTTGCCTGTTCGCGACCCATTATCACGAACTCACCCGCCTCGCCGAAAGCCTCGACGCGCTGTCGCTCCACCATGTCCGCGCGCGCGAATGGCAGGGCGATCTGGTGCTGCTCCACGAACTCGCCGACGGCCCCGCCGATCGCAGCTACGGCCTCGCGGTCGCGCGCCTCGCGGGCGTCTCGCCCAGGGTCGTCAAGCGCGCCGAGGCAGTGCTCGCCAAGCTCGAAGCCGGGCGCGAAAGGACCGGCGGCCTCGCCGCGGGGCTCGACGACCTGCCGCTGTTCGCCGCGACGCTCGCCGCCGAACCTGCGCCGGTAAAGGACGCGCTGCGCGAGGCGCTCGCAAGCATCGACCCCGACGCGCTCACCCCGCGTGAGGCGCTCGACGCGCTCTACCGGCTCAAAGCGACCGGGGGCGAGCCATGAGCGACATCTTCGCGCATCTCGACGGCCGCCGCACGATCATCGACCGCCGCGCCCTCGCCGAACGGCTCGAGGCGGTCGCCGCCGACACCAGCGATCCGGGCAAGCGCCGCCGTGCGCTCGTCGACCTGCTCAGGCACGCGCTCGAGGACGGCCGCGCCGAAATCTCCCGCCGCCTCCTCGCCCGGCCATCGGAGGGCCGCCTCGCCGCCAGCGCGACCGCCTTCCTGATCGACCAGATCATCCGCCTGTCCTACGACTTCACCGTCGATCATCTCTATCCCGCCGGCAATCGTTCGGCGGGCGAGCGGATCACCGTGATCGCGGTCGGCGGCTATGGCCGCGCCGAAATGGCGCCGTTCAGCGACATCGACATCGGCTTCCTCACCCCGTTCAAGCAGACGAGCTGGACCGAACAGGTGATCGAGGCGCAGCTCTACACGCTCTGGGACCTCGGGCTGAAGGTGGGCCATTCGTCGCGCTCGATCGACGAGATGGTGCGCGCCGCGAAGGACGATCTCACGATCCGCACCGCGCTGCTCGAAGGGCGCTTCATCTGGGGCGACCGCGATCTTTACGACCAGGCCTCGGCGCGCTTCGATGCCGAGGTCGTCGCAGGCAACGCGCGCGCCTTCGTGGCCGAAAAGCTCGCCGAGCGCGACGAGCGGCATAAGCGCATGGGCGATTCGCGCTATGTCGTCGAACCCAATGTGAAGGAAGGCAAAGGCGGGCTGCGCGACCTCCACACCCTGTTCTGGATCGGCAAGTTCATCCACCGCGTCCGCACCGTTCCCGAGCTGGTCGACGCCGGATTGCTCTCGACCCGCGAGCTTCGGCAATTCGCGCGCGCCGAAAATTTCCTGCTCGCGGTGCGCTGCCATCTCCACACGCTCGCCGGCCGCGCCGAGGACCGGCTGACCTTCGACGTCCAGCGCGAGATCGCGGCGCGGATGCATTTCGCCGAGCGCCCGGGCAAAAGCGCGGTCGAGCGCTTCATGCAGCTCTATTTCCTCCATGCCAAAAGCGTCGGCGACGTCACCGGCACCTTCCTCGCGCATCTCGACGACCAGCTCGCGGCGCGCGGCCGGCGCTTCCTGCCGACGATCCGCCGCCGCCCGGGCAAGCTCAACGGCTTTGTGCTCGACCGCGGCCGCCTCGCGCTCCCCGACGACGGTTTTTTTCAGGCCGACCCGGTGCGGCTGATCGAAATCTTCGCGCTCGCCGACAAGCATGGCCTCGAAATCCATCCGCAGGCGATGCGTCAGGCGCGCCACGACGCGAAGCTGATCGACGCGCGCGGGGTGCGGCGCATCGCGCGCGCCAACGCGCTGTTCCTCGACGTGCTCACCAGCCCGCGCGACCCCGAAACGGTACTGCGCTGGATGAACGAGGCGGGGGTGTTCGGCCGCTTCGTGCCCGATTTCGGCCGCGTCGTCGCACAGATGCAGTTCGACATGTATCATCACTACACCGTCGACGAGCACACCATCCGCGCGATCGGGCTGCTCGCCGACATCGAGCAGGATCGGCTCAAGGACGATCATCCGCTGTCGACCGCGATCATGGACCAGATCCATTCGCGCCGCGTCATCTATTGCGCGGTGCTGCTCCACGACATCGCCAAGGGGCGCGGCGGCGACCATAGCGTGCTCGGCGCCGAACTCGCGCTGCGCGTCTGCCCGCGCCTCGGTTTGACCGACGCCGAGACCGAAACCGTCTCCTGGCTCGTGCGCTATCACCTGCTGATGTCGGCGACCGCCTTCAAGCGCGACCTCGCCGATTTCAAGACGATCCTCGATTTCGCCGGGCAGGTGCAAAGCCCCGAGCGGTTGCGCCTGCTGCTCGTGCTCACCGTCGTCGATATCCGCGCCGTCGGCCCCGGGGTGTGGAACAGCTGGAAACGCCAATTGCTCACCGAGCTGTTCGACGCCGCCGAAGAGGTGCTGCGCCTCGGCCACAAGCAAAAGGGTCGCGAACAACGGATCGCCGCGAAGAAGGAGGATGCGCAGGCGCTGCTCGGCCTCGATGAAAAGGCCTTTGCCCGGCTCGCGAAGCGCCTCCCCGAAAGCTACTGGATCGCCGAACCGGTCGAGGTCATCGCGGCGAACCTCACCCATATGCAGGCGGCCGGCAGCGCCCCGCTCCATATCGCCGCGGTGCCCGATCAGGATCGCGGCGCGACATTGGTGATGGTGCTCGCCGCCGACCATCCGGGCCTCTTCTATCGCATCGCCGGCGGCATCCACCTTGCCGGCGGCAACATCATCGACGCGCGCATCCACACGACGCGCGATGGCCTCGCGCTCGACAATTTCCTCGTCCAGGATCCGCTCGGCCGCCCGTTCGCCGAGGCGGGGCAGATCGACCGGCTGACGCGGGCGATCGAGGATGCGCTCGCCAACCGCCACAAATTGCTGCCCAAACTCGAAGCCCGCGCGCTCCCCCGCACCCGCGCCGAGGCCTTCCGCATCGCCCCCAACGTCTTCGTCGACAATAAGGCGTCGAACCGCTTTACCGTGATCGAGGTCAATGCGCAGGATCGCCCCGCCCTGCTCAACCAACTCGCCTATGCGCTGTTCCAGTCGAAGGTCACCGTCCACAGCGCGCATGTCGCCACCTATGGCGAACGCGCGGTCGACACTTTTTACGTGACCGACCTGATCGGCGACAAGATCGACAGCGCGGCGCGGGTCAAGGGACTCGAGAAACGCCTGCTCGAAGCGGCAGCGAGCGGCAGCGAGGAAGCGGTCGCGGCCTGAAGGCCCAAAGTGCCGACCAAGGGTTGGACGGCGCTGGCTCCTTTAGGACCCGAATCCATATTCTTGGCGGGCCGGCCTGTGCTATGGCATCCCCTGAGGGCGATGGCGGACTCCGCCCGGATTCGCCGAAGGACGGGGACGGGAATGATATGATCGGCAGGATCAGGCTGGCATTTGGCCTTGCGGCTTTCCTCGTCTCGGCTCTCCTGCTCCTCCCCATCGCCCATGCCGATGTCCCGGTCGTTTGCGGCCCGCTGAAAAGCAAGTGGGACAAGGCGATAGCGGCTGATGACCGATCGGCTGCGGTTGCCGCGCGTCAGCGCATCAGAGCAGCTGAAAAGGCGTGTCCTGCGCTCTGGAAATCCATACGAAACAAGGTGCTGCCTGTGAAAGCGGTGATCAACACTGCTCGCCCGAAGCCTTTGCCGCAGCCGCGATCCGCGCCAACCCCGCCGGGTCCGAAGCCTGTTGCCGGGCAGGTTGCGGCTGCATCGGCCCCCGCGCCGGGGGCGGTCGCCTATCGCGAGGGGCAGCAGGCGTTCGACGCGCAACGCTATGACGCGGCGCGACGGTTCTATCAAAAGGCTTGTACGGCGGGCGAAACAGCGGGGTGCTCGGATCTGGGCTATCTGCTCTACTCGGGGCTTGGCGGAATGAAGGATGAGGTCGGTGCGCGATCGCTTTTTGAAAGGACCTGTGTCGCGGGCGAAATGACGAGCTGTTCCAATTTTGCCATCATGCTCCGGGAAGGCGAAGGCGGCGCGAAAGACGAAGTCCGGGCCCGTTCGATCTTCGAAAAGGCGTGCAACGGCGGTGCCGTGGGAAGCTGCGTCGATTTGGGTGATATGTTCGCTCGGGCACAGGGCGGCACGAAGGACGGCCCTCGTGCCCGCGCGCTGTTCGAAAAGGGGTGTGCCGGTGGGATCGCCGATGGCTGCACTTCGCTCGGCTACCGGTTCGAACAGGGGTTGGATGGGCCCAAAGACGAAGGGATGGCGCGTTCGCTTTATGACAAGGCGTGCGCGGGCGGCGATGCGCGGGGATGCTTCAACCTGGGCACGATGTTCAACAAAGGCTCGGGCGGCGCGCAGGATGCCGTTGTTGCTCGATCCCTTTTTGAAAAGGCGTGTGCTGCCGGCGAAATGGCGGGCTGTTACAATATCGGCAATATGCTCCGGGAGGGCGAAGGTGGCGCCAAGGATGAAGTGGGTGCCCGTTCGTTTTTGGACAAGGCGTGCAACGGAGGGGATGCGCAAGGCTGTGCCACCCTCGGCTATCTGAATTATGCGGGCCTTGGCGGCGTGAAGGATGATGTTCGCGCTCGGGCACTTTATGAAACGGCCTGCCGTGGTGACGACCCGCTAGGGTGCCGCATCCTCGGTCATTTTTTCGAGCATGGTCTGGGCGGTGCGAAAGACGACATTGGTGCCCGCGCCCATTATGAGGATGCCTGCGGGGGCGAAGACGCGATGGGGTGCCAATTGCTCGGCGAAATGCGGCTGAACGGTCGCGGCGGCCCCAAAGATCAACCCGCCGCGCGAGAGGCCTATGAAAAGGGATGCACGAACGGCGATTCGCGCTCCTGTGGCCAATTCGGCTGGATGCTCGCCAATGGACGCGGCGGCGGCAAGGATGCGCCTCGCGCCACGCAAATTTTGCGGCGCGCTTGCGATTTGGGGTTTCAGACCGCTTGCAAAGCGGAATAGACTTCGTGCCGTCGAAGGGGGTTTCGGCGTCGCCCGTACCGGCGCGCCGAGATGGGACCGGACAGGCGTGGGGGGCAAAATAAGATGTCGATCAGGCTGCCGCCAATCGGATTCTGGAGCTATGCGCGGCAGGATGACAGTGTTTCGGGCGGCAAGCTGAGCGCACTGCGTACATTGTTGATGTCCGAACTCCAGCAACAATATGGCCGCGATCCGATCAAGATTTTTCAGGATGTCAGCGCCATTCCCCCCGGCGCGGAATGGGAGCATGAAATCACCGCGTCGCTGAACAAGGCGGCGTTTTTCATTCCGATCATCACGCCGGCATTTCTGCAAAGCGAATGGTGCTGTCAGGAAGTGCATATCTTCCTCGAACGCGAAGCGCAGCTGAGCCGCGAATATTCGGGCTCGTCGCTTCGGCGCATCTTTCCGATCCATTATATCGATATCGACGGGATCGATTGCTGTGACGACCGGGCGTTGACCGCGCTTCAGCGTCTCCAATGGCTCGATTTCCGGGGCCATCGTTTTCGGGATCAGCAGCATGAGGATGTGCATCTTTTGCTGTCGGAACTGGCGGCGAGTGTCCGGCAGCTGCTCCATCTGAAGCTGGAGCGCCTGCCCAGCCCGGCGGAAAAGGCGGCGGCCGACCGCGCGCGGTCGGTCGAGGAGGCCGCTGCGATCGAGGCTGCAGAGGCCGAGCGCGCCGAGCGGGAACGCGAAGCGGAAGCGACCGCCGCCGCCCTGGCAAAGGCCGAAGCGGAGGCGTTGCAGCAGGCGAAGGCGCGCGAAGCCGAGGAGCGCGAACGGATCTACGCGGCACGGCTCGTCCGGGAAGAGGAGCTGGAAGCCGAACGACTGTTGCAAGCCGAACGGTCCGCCGCGCGCCGCGCGCAATGGCAGGCGGCGCGCGCCCGATTGCTCCGGCCGGTTCCGATCGCGATCCTGTCGGCCGTTTTGCTCCTGGCGATCGCGATCCCGTCCTGGTCGGGGCGGGAATCCGACGCCGCCTCCATGTCGCCGAGCAGTAATGCGACCGCACAAGCGGCGGGGGCCGCGCGTCCGATCGATCCGGCGATTGCCGCGTTGGCCGGGCGTTGGCGGTCGGTTGACACGCCTCCGGCCGAATGTGCCCGAAACACATCGACCGAGATCCTTGTCATCAAGGTCGACGAGATGGGCGCCGTCCTGATGAACGGGGTCACCGAAAAGGCAGCCCCCGATCCATCAACCGACGGTTGGGTCCGTCTGGGCGGCGGGTTCTTCAAAGCGGCCGGTGACGAACTTCGTGTCGCTGCATCGCGCGAATATCTGGCCGGCGCGATGCAATTCACCCCTTGCCCATGACCGGTTGAGAGTCTGGGTTACCCCCGCAGCACCGCCCCCACTTTCGCCGCCGCAGCCACCACCTTATCCGCAATCGCCTTCAACTCGGCCTCGGCAAAGCTCTTCTCCGCCGGCTGCAGCACGACTTCGACCGCCAGGCTGACCTGCCCCTCGGGCACGCCCTGCCCGGCGAACCGGTCGAACAGGCGCGCGTCGGTGATGACCGCCTTGTCGGCGCCCTTCACCGCGCGGACGAGGTCGCCCGCCGCGAGGCTGTCGGGCGCGAGGAAGGCGAAGTCGCGGCGCACCGGCTGCAGCGCGGGCGGGGTGAAGGCGCTGCGCGCCGGGCCGCTCGCGCGCTTCGCGGGGATCGCGTCCAAGAAGATCTGCACCGCCATCACCGCGCCATCGACGTCATAATGGCGCGCGAGCGAAGGGTGCAGTGCGCCAAACTCGGCAAGCACCGCCTTGGGGCCGAGGCGCAAGGTCGCGGCCTGCCCGGGGTGCCAGATACCGGCGTCGGCGACGGGTTCCATCACCTGCAAGCGCTCGGTCGGCGCGCCGGCGGCGTCGAGCAGCGCCAGCGCGACCGCCTTGGCGTCATAGGCATCGAACGGCTGCGCCTTGCCCGCCTGCCAGCCGCGCTCGCTGCGGTGGCCCGCCATCACGATGCACAGGGTCGGATGCTCGGCATCGGCCAGATAACGGCGCCCGATCTCGAACAGGCGGATGCTGTCGGCGCCGCGATTCTGGTTGCGCTGCGCCGCCGCGAGCAGCCCGGGCAACAGCGACGGGCGCATGACCTTCAGCTCTTCGCTGATCGGATTGGCGAGGCTCCACGCGCCGCCGCCGAAGGGTGCGGCCTCGCGCTCGCTGACGAACGACCAGGTCACCGCTTCGTGAAAGCCGGCGGCGGCTGCGGCGCGGCGCAGGCGGCGTTCGAGCATCTGTTCGGGCGTTGCGGTCGGCCTGGCGACGCCATCGCTGCGCGGCAGCGCGACCGATTCGACTGCGTCGAACCCGGTAATGCGCGTCACTTCCTCGACGATGTCGGGCGCGGCGTCGACGTCGCGGCGCCAGCTCGGCACCGCGATTTGCCAGCGGTCGCCCTCGGTCACGCCGAAGCCCAGCGATTCGAGGATCGCGCGCTGCTTTGCGGGCGGAATCGCGATCCCGCCCAATGTCGCCGACAGCGCCGGATCGTAATCGACCGTCCTGACCTCCAGCGGCGGTTCGCCCGCGCGCGTCATCGCCGACGGGGTGCCGCCGCAGATGTCGAGGATCAGCTGCGTCACGATGTCGGTCGCATCGCCCAGGAACGCCGGGTCGACCCCGCGCTCGAAGCGGCTGCGCGCGTCGCTGGTCAGCGCCAGCGCCTGTCCGGTCAGCGCGATGCGTTCGGGGGTGAAATAGGCGATTTCGACCAGCACATCGGTCGTCGTTTCGCTGCATCCCGAATGTTCGCCGCCCATGATGCCCGCGATGTCGTGGACGCCGCGGTCGTCGGCGATCACGGTCATCGTATCGGTCAGGCTATAATCTTTGCCGTTGAGCGCGGTGACCGTCTCGCCATCCTTGGCGCGCCGCGCGACGAGCGCGCCGGTCAGCCTGGCGCGGTCATAGATATGGCTCGGGCGGCCGAGGTCGAACATCACATAGTTGCTGATGTCGACCAGCGCCGAGATCGCGCGCTGGCCGATCGCCTCGAGGCGGCGGCGCATCCATTCGGGGGTGGCGACCCGGTTGTCGACGCCCGCGATCGTGCGGCCATAGAAGGCGGGGCAGGCGTCGGCATCGTCGGTCCGGATTTCGGTCGCCATCGCGCCCTGTCCGGCGATCGTCGGCACGGCGAGCGGCTTCAGCGTGCCGAGCCCGGCGGCGGCGAGGTCGCGCGCGATCCCGCGCACGCCCATGCAATCCTGCCGGTTCGGGGTGATCGAGATATCGACCACCGGATCGTTTGCGCCCGCATAGTCCGCGAACGCCGTGCCTACCGGCGCGTCAGCCGGAAGCTCGATGATGCCGTCATGGTCGTCGCCGAGTTCGAGTTCGCGCGTCGAGCACATCATGCCGTTCGATTCGACCCCGCGGACGGCGGCGACCTTCAGCTCCATGCCGTTCGCGGGCACCACCGCGCCGGGCAGGCCGAGCACGCCGACCAGCCCGGCGCGCGCATTGGGGGCGCCGCACACGACGGTCAGCGGTGCGCCGCCATCACCCGTGTCGACGGTCAGCACCTGCAATTTGTCGGCCTGCGGATGTTTCTCGGCGGTGAGCACGCGCGCGACGCGGAAACCGGCGAGTTTCTCGGCCGGATTCTCGACGCCTTCGACCTCATGGCCGATGCGGTTGAGCGTGGCGACAACATCGGCGACGGTGAAATCGCCATCGAGATGTTCGCGCAGCCAGTCGAGGGTGATCTTCATGCCGAAATCCCCCCGCTGAGAGTGGGCACGCTCAGCGCGCCGAACCCGTAATGCGCCAGCCAGCGCAGGTCGCCGTCGAAGAAGGCGCGCAGATCGTCCATGCCATATTTGAGCATCGCGAGCCGGTCGACCCCGACCCCGAAGGCGAAGCCCTGCCAGACGTCGGGATCGAGCCCGCAGTTCGCGATCACGCGGCGGTTGACCATGCCGCTGCCGAGCAGCTCCATCCACGCATGGCCCTCGTCGTCGCCGTTGCCGCCGACGATCCGGCGACCCTTTTCCTGTTTATAGCCGACATCGACCTCGGCCGAGGGTTCGGTGAAGGGGAAATAGCTCGGGCGCAGCCGCAGCACGATATCGTCCCGCTCGAAATAGGCCTTGAGGAAGGTCTCCAGCGTCCATTTGAGGTGCCCCATATGGATGCCGCGGTCGATGACGAGACCTTCGATCTGGTGGAACATCGGCGTATGCGTCGCGTCGCTGTCGCTGCGATAGACGCGCCCGGGAGCTATAATCCTGATCGGAGGCTCTTTTTCCATCATCGTGCGGATCTGCACCGGCGACGTATGCGTCCGCAGCAACATCCGCTGCGCGGCACCTTCGCCAACTTCGGGGAAATAGAAAGTGTCGTGCATCGCGCGCGCCGGGTGGGTCTCGGGAATGTTGAGCGCGGTGAAATTGTGCCAGTCGTCCTCGATCTCCGGCCCGGTCGCGACCGCGAAGCCCATGTCGGCGAAGATTTCGGCAAGCTCGTCCATCACCTGGCTCACCGGATGCACGCTGCCGTGCGGCGTAGCTGCGGCGGGGAGGGTCATGTCGAGCCGCTCGTTCGCGAGCTTCGCCTCGAGCGCCGCACCCTCGAGCGCGGCCTTGCGTCCCGCGAGCGCTGCGGTCACCGCTTCGCGCAGGCTGTGGATCTGCGGCCCCACGACCTGCCGTTCCTCGGGGGTCAGGCCGCCCAGCGTCTTGAGGAGGCCGGTGATGCTGCCCGCCTTGCCGAGCGCACCCACGCGCAGCGCCTCCAGCGCGTCGAGGTCGGTCGCCGCGTCGATCGCGCCGGTCAGCTCGGCCTGCATGGCCTCGTAATCGCTCATCATCGTTCGTCCTGCAGCGGCCGGCCGTCGATACGACGCCGCTTTTCTCTGGTCGGTTTATCAGGCTGTCGGCGGCGGAAAACCCGCTTTTGCCTTTGCCGCCGCTTGCACCGAAGCGGCGGCGCGGGTCAACCCCGAAGGGCCCCTTGCGGCTCAGTTTCCGGGTTCGTGCAGCCCCTGCACGGCGGCCCCGATCGCGGCGGCGCGGGCGCGCGCTGCCGCGCCAAGGATCGGCTTGGCGCGCGCGGCATAGGCGCGTGGGCTCATCCCCATGAAGCGCTGGAAATCGCGGGTGAACTGCGCCTGGTCGTAATAATGATAATCGAGCGTATCGATCCACGCCATCGACGGGTCGAGCATGAAGCGCGCGAGACTGCGCAGGAAGCGCTGGCGGCGGAGCAGCAATTTGGGCGGAAAACCGAAGGCGCGGCGGCTCAGCCGTTCGACCGAGCGTTCGGAGAGGCCGAGCTTGTCGGCGAGCTCGGCGACGCTGCCGAGGTCGGCGTCGACCAGCGCGCCATGCGCGGCCAGAATCGCGGGGTCGTCGTGGGGTGCGCCCTCGAGCAGCGCGACAAAATGGTCGTCGATCGCCTGCGCCGCCGCCTCGACATCATTCGCCTGCCGCAGTTTTTCGATCAGCGGGACAAGCGCGGCAAAGGCGGGATGCGCCGCGCCATCGACGAATTTGTCGGCCATGTCCTCGGCCGGAAGTGCGAAGAATTTCGCCCAGCCCATCGGCAGGATGCCGATCCCCCACGCGCGCATATTGCCGACCGAGAAAAAGGCCGCCTTGCTGGTCGGACCGGTGGCGATGAACAGCGGCGCTCGTTCGGGCGCCGCGCCGCCGATCGTCACATGCATCGCATCGCCCTCGATGAAACGCATGTTCGCCCATTCGGGGTGGAGATAATCCTCGGTGCGCACCCCCGGTGGGGCCTCGACCTCGGTCAGGTAGATGATGCTGCAATAGGGGCGCAGAGCGGCGGACACGGGGAAGAAGCGTGTCGTGATGCGCACATCGGCGCTCTGATCGGAATGGCTGGCCGCACCCGTCATGGCGCCGCACCCTTCGCACCTGCACGTAAAAAAACAACAGCCTAAGCGACTCTCCTGTCGGGTTTTTACAATTTTTCTGCTTCCGACGACCGCATATGTCGCCGCACGGAACATCTTCCACCGGCCGGCGGCTTTCTGCGACCCACGGCTTTTCGGTTCGGAGGGAGGGGGGCGGTGCGTCGTTTACGATCATCGTCGAAACGACGCGAAGGGCGACCTTCGCGTCGTTTCTGTTTTCGGGCGGCCGGCTCTCCATACGAT
>NZ_JBOHHU010000076.1:0-21085 GCF_050725615.1 Sphingopyxis sp. | reverse complement strand
GTACTGCCCGTCGCGCTGCTGATCGTCGGCAGCAACGGCATCATCGCGATGCTGCTGCCCTATTCGGCCGAAAGCTTTCCGCTGCGCATCCGCGGCCGCGCGACCGGCTGGGTCGCGGCGTGCAGCAAATTGGGCGGCGTCTTTGCGCAGGCGCTGGCCATCTTCGCGATCATCCCGACGCTCGCCACCAGCGCCTGGATGATCGCCGTGCCGATGGCGCTGTCCTTCCTGCTCTTGGCGCGTTTCGGCCGCGAAACGCGCGGCGCCGACCTGCGCGATCTCGACCCCGACGGCCATGTATTCGACAAATCGGGGCTCTAGGTCGCGCCGATAATACGAAGCCGCAGCGCATCCCAATCGTCGAAGCGCCAGAAGCCCGGGCTGTCGCGCCCGACGATATGCGGTTCCCGCGCCGATAGCGCGAACGCCCGATCGACGGGTTCGACCTCAGCCAGCGTGTCGCAGTCGAAGAAAATCCGCACGACCATCGCCTCGTCTGCCGAACCGCCGCTGCCCATGACGAAGCCCAGATGCCCGTCGGACACGCGCACCAGCGTTCCGACCGGATAGATGCCCAGGCTGTCGGCGAAGCGGTCGAGCAGATCGGGATCGAAATGCCCCGGCCAGGATCGCATCGCAGTCAGCGCCTCGCACGGCGTCCACGCCGCTTTATACGGCCGGTCCGACGTCACCGCGTCATACACGTCGCAGATCGCCCCCATCCGCGCATGGAGCGACAAGGCGTCGCCGCTCAGCCGGCCCGGATAACCGGTGCCGTCGATCTTCTCATGGTGATGCAGCGCCACCTCCAGCGCCGCCGCCGGAATGTCCGCCGACCGGGCGAGCAGCGCGTGTCCGGCCACCGGATGATGCTCGACCATCCGGCGCTCGCGCCCGTCGAGCTTCCCCGGCTTGAGCAGCACCGCGTCCGAAATCGCCACCTTGCCGACGTCGTGCAGCAGCCCCGCGACGCCCAATTGCTGCACCTCATCCTCGTCGAGCTTCAGGTGGCGCGCAAAATTGATCATCAACGCGCACACCGCAACCGAGTGAAGATAGGTATATTCATCCTTCTGCTTCAGCCGCACCAGCCCCAGCAAGGCGCGCGAATGGCGCTCGATCGAATCGCCGATCGCGCGCGCCAGCGGTCCCAGCTTCTTCGCCTCGACCGCCTGGCCCAGCCGTGCGGCCGCGAACATGTCGATCACCGCCTGCTTCGACTTGCCGATCACCCGCTCGGCGCGGCGCCGTTCCTGCGCATGGCTCACCGGCCGCGTCTGGCGCCGATGCTGCGCCGCCGCCATGGCGCGCGCCGCCGGCCAGCCGCTGCGTCGTTCCACCGGCACCGCGCGCTCTTCGCCCGACCGGCGCTCGACGAAAGCTGCGCCCTCCGCCATTTCTGGCGTCACCCGGCTCCGGCTGCGATCGATGACGAGCGCATCGACCCCAGACTGTCGGATGCGCGTCCGTTGCTCGTCGGTTTCGACCAGGAACCGGCTGCGCCAAAAGGGATGGTCGAGCCATCGCCCTTCAAAGGCGTGGACGAACATGCCGATTTCGACTTGCTCTGGTTTCAGGCGAAACAACATCGAACCAAGGCCTTGCGCGCGCGGCCCCATGCCGCCCCACAAGGGTAACGGCCGCGCGGAGTATTAGTTAAATGGCTAATCTTTTAGAATTGCCGCGTTTTTTACGAACTTGCTCGTCAATCGCCGATCAGCGTGAAGGGCGCCCAGGCATTGGGATGCGCCCAGGTGGCGTCGAGGCCGTCGACCTTGATCCCGTCCATCGCCTTGTCCGCCCGGATCGCACGCATCGCGCGCCGCAGTGCTTCGGCGCGGCTGATACTGCCGTCCGCCTGCGTCTGCCGGACCGCGAACACGGTGAGCTTCGCGGCGACATCGTCGCGCACCGGCCAATGCGACACCAGCAGGTTGCGCGCCCCCGCATAGAAGAAGGATCGCGCCAGGCCCGACAGCCCCGGCGCGCCCTGGCTGCCGTCGCCTGCGGCGGTGTTGCACGCCGAGAGAATGACCCAATCGGCGCCGAGCCGCAGCGCCGACACCTCCGACGCGGTCAGATATCCGTCGTCGGTCGCGCTCGCCTGTTTCGGCGGGGTGAAGATCAGCCCGGGTTCGGTGATCCCGGTCAGGTCGCCGCCGAGCAGGCCGTGGGTCGCCAGCGTGATGATGTCGACGCGGCTGAGGTCGGCGGCTTTGAAATTGGCCTCGGTGTCGAGACCCGCGAGGAACAGTCGATCCTCGCCGCTGCCCAGCGCATCGGCCATCGCGCGCAATTCGCCGACCGTGCCGGGCAATCGCGCCATCCGGTTGATTTCGTCGAAGCTCGCCAGTCCCCTCGACGCGGCGACCGATGGCCCGCCGAACAGGTCGCCGGCCTCGATCGATCGGGCGGCCGGCGCGCCCCGGCTCGACCTTTGCTCGGCCTTGCCGGCGAGTTCGGGGTCGCCGAATCCCAGAAATGCGGTCGATCCCGCCGCGCCGTCGGCCGGCGCCATCCGGCGCAGCAGCGCGAGCGATTGCAGCGATGGGATCTGCGCCAATGCAAATTCCTCGCCCATCCATTTCGTCGCCCGCAAATCGTCGGGACGATTGTCCAGTCCGGTCGGCGTCTCGGTGACCAGCATCGCGAACGGCATCGACGCCAGCGAGCCCGAGGCGGCGACAAAAATCTGGCGCTTGCTCGCCATCAGCGATGCGACCGGCGCGGCGACCTGCTGGAACAGCGCAAAGGCGGTGTCGCGGTCGAAGCCGTTCTGGCCGCCGTCGACCGCCGCCGTCCAGTCGGCGATTTCGCTATACTCGGCTTCGATCTTGCTGCCAGCGAACCACAGCAGCCGGCGCACGGCGGCGTCGATCTCCCGGTTCGTCCAGGCCGAACGATGCCAGGCGATACCCTGGTCCGTCACCAGCATGACATGGGTGCCGAAATCGGTCGGCACGACCATCAGCATCGCCTCGTCGGGGCGGAGCAGCGCCTGCGCCTCGGCGAGGGCGAGCGGTTCGGGCTGGATCAGCCCGAAATAATCGGGTGCCTCGGCGCGGAGGCGATCGTTGATCGCGATCAACCGCGGCCCAAGCTCGGCCTTCCGCTGTTCCAGTTCGGCGCGGGTGGCGACGGCCTCGTCGCTCGATCCGCCGACGACGGCGGCATATTTGGCGTCGATCTCGGCCCATAGGCCCAGCAACACCTCGCGCTCGGCCGCCAGTCTGCCCAGATCGGGTCCACGCGCCTCGGCCGCCCGCTGCGCCGCCGTCCTGGCCACCGCGCGGCTCGCCGGAGTGAACAGCGCCGATTGCAGCGCCGCAAAGGAATCGGCGCGCAACAGGGCCAGCTTCGCATCCCCCGGATCGGCCTGCGCCAGCGACGCGGCATTGGGCGCGATCGCCATCCCCCGGCTCCAACTGGCGTCGGCAAAGATCAAATGGATGTCGGCCGCGTTGCGCGCCCAGATCGAGGTCGCGCCGCCACCCGTGGCCGGCCCCGCTCCGACCGCGCCATTCGCGCCGATCTTCCGCATCTCGGGCGCCACCAAATCGAGCGCGGAGGACGCCTTGGCGGGCAGGCTCAGCCGCGCCTTCGCCAGCAACAGCGTCGTTTCCATCTGCACCAGCGGTTCGACCGCCGGGCGTTTGTCGAGCAGCTTTTTCGCCAGCGACAGCTCGGCTTCGGCGGCCTCGCCCTGCCGGTTGGCGAGCAGCGCGGCGCCATAAAGCTGGTGCCGCTCGAACTCGTCATAGGTCCCCTTCACCAACTGGTCGCCACGCCGGACCATCTCCTTGCCGACCGTTTCGGCCTCGGCCGCCTTGCCGAGCGCCAGCAACACCTTGAGCTTGTCGGACAGTTCCTCGGTGCTCAGGCTCTTGCCGATGAAATGCACCGGCGGAACTTCGCCGCGCGCGCGCATGTCCTCGGCGTGAACCTCCATCGACCGGTTCTGGACGTCGGTCAGGTCGAGCGCAGCGAGCCGCCGGTCGGCCCAGGTCAAGGCGGTCGCGAGGTCGCCCGCCGCGACCAGCGCCTCGATATAGCCGCTGACCGCGTCGGCGTTGCTGTCGCTGCTCCGCGACGACAGCCGCAGCAATTCGCGCAGGTTCGCGACCGCCTCCTGCGACCGGCCCGCCTGTTGCAGCAGCGCGGCGTAAACACGCAGCTGCCGCAGCACATCGTCGTCCTGCGACCCCATCCAGCGCCGGGTGATCGCCAGCGATTGCGCCAGCACCGCCGCCGCCTCGTCGGGGCGTCCCCCCTCGGCGAGGAAGATCGCCTTCCAGTTCAGCGCCCGCGCATAGCTGTGACTGTCGGCGCCCGGATAGACGGCGAGGCCGGCGAGCAGCTTGTCGACCAGCGCCAGATTCTCGGTCGGCCCGCGCCGGTCCTGATAATAGAGCCTCTCGACGCGGTTATATTCGCGATCGGACGCATCGGTTTTGGCCAGCCGCTCATCGAGCGCGGCGACGACCTCGGGCTTGCCGAGCGAGCGCAGCAGCTGGACGTAAAGATCGTAGGTCTCGTCCTTGCCATAGAAATAGCGCCCGGTCGCGACGATCATGCGGTCGAAATAGGCGGAATAATAGCGCGCAGCCTCGTCCGCTTTCCCCGCATTCGCCAGCACGCGCGCCTGCGAATTGAGGTCGTTCACATATTCGGATTCCATGCCGGCGCGCTGTTCGAACGCGATCAGCTGGTCGCCGAAGCGGATGTCATAATCGCTGCTCGTCTGCGGCGGCCGAGAGCGCAGCAGCGCCGCGAACTGGTTGCCCTCGGTCCCGTCGACGATGTCGATCGCTTCGATGAAATGCGACTTGTGAATCAGCACCGGCACGAACGCGAGCGGCGCGAAATGGCCGATCTCGGGGCCGTCCGCCCCCGGCGTGGCATAGGCGTGCCAGGCCTCGAGCCGGATATCGCGCGCCTTGTCGTTGCGGTCCCAATCGGGACCCGCACCTTCGAGATGAACGGCATAGGCGATCCGCGCGCGCAGCCCCAGCAGGTCGATGTCCGCCGCATCCGGCGCGAGCTCGCGCGCCTCGCGCGCCAGCTCCAGCCCTTTCACCGGTTGCAGCGTCGCCCTGGCGATCGTCGCCGCGTTCAACAGGCCGACCCGCAGCAGGTCCGCATGGCCGCCCTCGGTCGCGCGCGCCAGATCGATGACACTGTCGTACAACGGGCCGACCTGCTCGATTTCGTTGCCGCGCCACCGCGTCGCCGCCAGATTGGACAGGCTGGCGATGGTGGCGGGCGCCAGATTGCCCTCGGCCTTGTCGCGCTGCCGATAGACGCGATCGAGGATCGCCCGCGCCTCCTCGATCCGCCCTTGCCGCGACAGGACGACCGCATAATTGCTCTCGACGATGATCAGGCTCGCGGGGTCGGCCGCCTTCTCGCCCTTCAGCCCGTCGAGCGCCGCCTCCAGGCTCGCTTGCGCCGCCTCGGTATCGCCCATCGCCAGACTGACAATCGCCCGCGCATTCAGCGCCTGGGCCAGCGCGACCGGGCTCAGGTCGGACCGCTTCGCGGTATCGATCAGCGCGCGCACCTCGTCGAACCGCCCGGCCTTGTAGAGCGCGATCGACGCATCCAGCAGGCCGTCGAAATCGGCCGGCGCCACGATCGCCGACGCTTCTGCCGCCCCGTCGGTGGCGCTTTGCGCAAGGCCGGCCGAGGGAAGCAGGGCCAGCACGGCGGCGCATCCCGACCCGAACAACCGGCCCGCTCGCCCCCGCATCCTGCTGTTCATCGCTCCGCCCCCCGGAAATCTCTGGCAATACAGCGTGCTAACATCGGGGGTCAGCATTGTGGAGTCCGATCGGCGTGGCCGACAGGCCTCTCCGCCATTGCGCCGTCCTACAGGCGCGCGATCACCACGCGATTTCGTCCGGTTTCCTTCGCCTGGTACAACAGCCGGTCGCAATGGTCGAACAGGCTGCGCGGATCGACATCGGCGAGTTCGGATATCACGATGCAGCCGCAACTGACGGTCAGGTGCGGCGCGGTGGGGGACGTCGGATGCGGAATCGCCCGCGCCGCCAGCTCGGCGCGAACCGCGTCGAGCACGGCTTCGGGCTGGTCGACCCCCGGCAGCATCAATATAAATTCCTCGCCGCCATAGCGGGCGACCAGGTCATAGGGACGCCGTGCCGCGCCGGTCAGGATGTCGACCACCGCCATCAGCGCCATGTCCCCGGCCAGATGCCCGTGGCTGTCATTATATGCCTTGAAATGATCGACATCGAACATCGCGAGCGACAGCGGCTCGCCCGACCGCGTCGCCTGGAGGCAGGCTTTCTCCAGCGCGTCGTCGAGCCGGCGCCGGTTCGCCGCGCCGGTCAGCGGGTCCTCGAGCGTCTGTCGCTGCAGGCTCGCCTCGGCCAGCCAGGCCTCGGTGATGTCGATGACGAAACCGACCGCGCGCACCGGCGTTCCGTCGCTGTCCGCGATGACCGACCCCGCCGACCGCACCCAGCGCCATTCGCCGTTCGGGCGGACGATGCGAAAAACGATGCCATAATCCTCGTCGCTCGCGAGCAGTTCGCGCGCGGTCTCGTCGATCTCGGTCGCGCGGTCGGCATCCTCGGGATGGATGATCGCGCGAAACTCGGCGAGGGTGCGGATCGGCGCGACGGGATCGCGCCGCATGATCCGGTACCATTGCTCGTCGCAATGCATGACGTCGGCGGCGATGTCATAATCCCAGATGCCGAGCCCGCCGACGCGCGCCGCAACCTCCATGCGTTCATAGGCGGCGCGCAGTTCGGCGGTGCGCTGTTCGATACGCAGCTCCAACTCGCCGTGCGCGCGCTCGATCGCCGCGCGCGCGGCCTCGCGCTCGCTGACGTCGCGCGCCAGCCCCAGGAACAATTTGCGGCCCTCGACGATCTGGCACGTCAGGTTGATCTCGACCGGAAAGGTCGATCCGTCCTTGCGGGTGGCGATTTCCTGAAAGTTCAGCGACGTCCCCGGCAGGATTTCCCGCCACCGCGTCCGGCTCTCTTCGGCATCGACGCCACCCACGATATCGAGGATCGTCCGCGTCAGCAATTCGGCGCGCGGATAGCCAAGGTCGGCGCACGACCGCGCATTGACGTCGAGAATGTGCCCCTCTTCGTCGTGCACGAAAAATCCGTCGGGTGCCGCTTCCAGCAAAATACGAAACTCATCGGCGCTGACTCGGGACATGGACGGCTCTGTGCTGAAACAATTGTTTCTTATCGCAACTTTTCTCTCACCCCGCCAGCGGGAACAACAGGCTGGCCAGGACAATCCGTCATTCAGTCGCCCGCAAAGTCGAACGCCGACACCCCGCGCTCACCGTCGCGGAACCGCAATGGCCGCCCCAGCGGCGGCATCGAGCGCTGGACGCAGCCGGTGCGCGTGCAGCGTCGGCACCCCAGCCCGATCGGCGTCGCAGGCGAGCGCATCAGGTCGATCCCGCGCGCCGCGATCAGCGGCGCCGCGACCTTGGCATCGACGCCGACGCACACGGCAAAGCGCGCCGGGGTGCCGCTGCCGCCCGCGCCGGGCGCGGCGACGCTGCGGCTCTGGGTGAACCAGCGCGTCCCGTCCTCCAGCTCGACCAGGTCGGCGATCACCTCGCCGGGCCGCGCGAACGCCTCATGCACCCCCCACAAGGGACAGCGCGCATCGCCGTCGACCAGCGGCGACTGGCTCGCCCCGGCATAGCGCTTCGACCCCTGCCCCGCGCGGTCGATGCGCAGCATGAAGAAGGGCAGCCCGCGCGCGCCCACCCGCTGGAGCGTCGTCAGCCGGTGCGCGACCTGCTCATAGCCCGCGCCGAAACGCCGCTGGAGCAACAGCAGGTCATAGCCCGTCGCGTCGCACGCGCGCAAAAACCGGCTGTAGGGCATCATCAGCGCCGCCGCGAAATAATGGACCAGGTGCCGCTCGAACAGCCGTGCCGCCGCCGGCTCGGCGAACTCCGCCCCCGCGACCAGCGCATCGATCTCGCCCTTCGCCTCGACCTGCGCCAGCGTCGCCGCCGCCTGAAAGGTCCGCGAGGCGGGGCGCAGCAGCTCGCTCAGCATCAATTGCCGCGCGTGCCAGTCGAGCCAGCGCAGGCGGTCGGGCATCACGTCCGACGGCAGGATGCGGATGCCCAGCTGGTGCCGCGTGCGCAGCCGTTCCGAAATCGTGCCGTACAGGTCGCCGCCGGCGAGCCGCAATTCGTCGGCCAGTTCCTCGGCCCGCGCATCGAGGTCGGCAAAATGGTTGCGCCATTTCTCGATCGCGCGCCTTACCGCCGCGACCTCGGGTGCCTCCTCCTGCGCCGCGCCGCGCGCCTCGGGCGCCGTGTCGAACAGCCGCGCAAAGGCCGCCGCCGTCGCCGGAGCGCTCTGCAGCCATTCCTCGACCTCCTGCGCCCCGATGCCGAGGTCGGCGAAGCGCGGATCGGACAGCCGCCGCCGCAGCCCGGCCAGCCCGCCCGGCACCTCCTCGCCGCCGAGCTTCGCCGCATCGAAATCGAAGCGCTCGGCCAGTCGCACGATCACCGTGGCGGACAAGGGCCGCTGCCCATGCTCGATCAGATTGAGATAGCTCGGCGAAATGTCGAGCGCCTCGGCCATCGCCGCCTGCGTCATCCCGGCATCGCGCCGCGCCCGCCGCACCGCCGCCCCTGCAAACACCCGTCGCTCGGCCATAGTCTGTAACTTTCTTTACCAATTTACACGCACATTAGCACCAATTCGGCATATTTCACAAAACTTATTGACAAAGCTTTTCACTTTCGGCGCCCGCCACGGCACATCTGGCCCATCACCCGGCCACTCTCCCCGACTGGCCGCACCGAAAGGACAAGACGATGGGCTATCAGGAAGACATGGCGCAGGCGGGCCGCCTCATCCGCGATTATGACGGCACCTGGGACGGCATCGGCGCCGAGAGCATCGCCCGTATGCGCGCCCAGAACAAGTTCCGCACCGGCCTCGACGTCGCCCGCTACACCGCGCGCATCATGCGCGCCGATATGGCCGCCTATGACGCCGACCCCGCCAACTACACCCAGTCGCTCGGCTGCTGGCACGGCTTCATCGCGCAGCAGAAGATGATCTCGGTCAAGAAGCATTTCGGCACCACCAAGGGCCGCTACATCTATCTCTCGGGCTGGATGATCGCCGCGCTGCGCAGCGAATTCGGTCCGCTGCCCGACCAGTCGATGCATGAAAAGACCAGCGTTCCGGCGCTGATCGAGGAAATCTATACCTTCCTGCGTCAGGCCGACGCCCGCGAACTCGGCGGCCTGTTCCGCGAACTCGACGCCGCCCGCGCCGAGGGTGACGAGCTCAAGGCCAAGCAGATCCAGGCGAGCATCGACAATCACGAAACCCATGTCGTGCCGATCATCGCCGACATCGACGCGGGCTTCGGCAACGCCGAGGCGACCTATCTCCTCGCCAAGAAGATGATCGAGGCGGGCGCCTGCGCGCTGCAGATCGAGAACCAGGTCTCGGACGAAAAACAGTGCGGCCACCAGGATGGCAAGGTCACCGTGCCGCACGAGGATTTCATCGCGAAGATCCGCGCCTGCCGCTACGCCTTCATGGAACTCGGCGTCGAGGACGGCATCATCGTCACCCGCACCGACAGCCTCGGCGCGGGCCTGACCAAGCAGATCGCCTTCTCGAAAGAGCCCGGCGACCTCGGCGACCAGTATAACAGCTTCCTCGATTGCGAAGAGGTCGAGGGCGCAGGCAATCCCGGCGACGTCCTGATCAACCGCGACGGCAAGCTGATGCGCCCCATCCGCCTACCCTCGAACCTCTATCAGTTCCGCCCCGGAACCGGCGAGGACCGCTGCGTCATGGACTGCATCGCGTCCTTGCAGAACGGCGCCGACCTCTTGTGGATCGAGACCGAAAAGCCGCACATCGAACAGATCGCGGGAATGGTCGACCGCATCCGCGCCGTCGTCCCCAATGCGAAGCTCGCCTACAATAATTCGCCGAGCTTCAACTGGACGCTCAACTTCCGCCAGCAGGTGTATGACGCCTGGGAAAAGGACGGCAAGGACGTCAGCGCCTATGATCGCGCCAAGCTGATGAGCGTCGATTATGACGGCACCGAGCTTGGCGACGAGGCCGACAACCGCATCCGCACCTTCCAGCGCGACGCGGCGAAGCGGGCGGGCATCTTCCACCACCTCATCACCCTGCCGACCTATCACACCGCCGCGCTCAGCACCGACAATCTCGCCAAGGAATATTTCGGCGACGAAGCGATGCTCGGTTACGTCAAGGGCGTCCAGCGCGCCGAGATCCGCCAGGGCATCGCCTGCGTGAAGCACCAGAATATGTCGGGCAGCGACATCGGCGACGATCACAAGGAATATTTCGCCGGCGAAGCGGCCCTGAAGGCCGCAGGCAAGGACAATACGATGAACCAGTTCGCCGCCTGAGCCACGTCACCAGTTCGGCGCGGGGGCGTTTCCCCGACCCCGCGCTCACCGAGCTTTCCTGGGGAGGAAAGCCTGTCCGTCGGAAACCTTCGGGTTTCCGGCGGGCATTTTTATGGGGCCAGGCACTTGGGGCCTTTCCTTCGGTTCACGCCCCTTCGCGGCCCCTCACCGAGGAACCAAAGCGGCAGCGGATCGTTCCCGTCCAATCAGCCGAAGTCGATCGATCGGCAACCATCCGGGGGAATTGCTTGCCGCGCCTGCTTCATCGCTTCGGCTGTCTCGCCTGCGCGCTGTTAGCCGTCCCCGTTTTGTCCCTCCATGCCCTGCCACCGCCAGCGGCCGAATCCGGCGACGGTGACAGTCGGCAGCGCGCCCGCGTCGACGAACAGCGACGCAAGCTTGACGCCGTCACCGCGACGACCGGTCGCGACAGCGCGGCGGCGGCGGAACAAATCTACCTCCTCTCGCTGCAGCTTGCCCTGCTGGGCAACACCGGTGAAGCGGCGACGACCGCCGAACAGGCCTATGACATCCAGGTCCGCGCGCTCGGCCGCGACCATCCCGACACCCGCGCCTCGCTCTATCAACTCGCCATGATGCTGCGCCGCGAAGCCGAGGCGCGCGCTGCCGACGACGCCCCATCGGCGGACCAGCCGGAGGAAGCCCTGCCGGCCGACACCGATGAGGCGATCCGCCAGCTCATCGACCGTGGCCGGTTCGTCCGCGCCGAAACGGCGATCCGCGCGCGCATGGCGCGCCGCGCCCCCGCCGCGCGCCCCGCCGAAGCGGCAACCGATAGCGAACTGCTCGCCAACATCTTGTACCGGACGGGACGCGCGGAGAGCGCCGAGGCGCTGATGCGCGAAGCCGTCGATATTCGTCGACAGATCGCCGACCCCGCTATGCTGTCGGCGGCGCTCCGCCGCCTGGCCTTGGTGCTGTCCGCGCGCGGACAATATGCCGAGGCGGAGAATCACGCCCGTGACGCAATCGAGCTGCTTTTGCCGCAGGGCGGGGAAAGCAAATCGCTGGCCGCCGCATGGGGCACTTTGGGAGAGATCCTGGCCGGCCAGCGCCGCCGCCCCGAAGCCTCGGCGGCGATGCAACAGGCGATCGAACTGGGGCGATCGGCCCTCGGCGACGAGGATACCTTCGTGATCGAGGAATATAATGGCTTTGCCCTGAACCTCGAGGAAATGGGCGACGTCGCGGGCGCCGAAGCGATCTACCGTCGGAACCTCGACCTGCTGACCCGCACCAAGGGACGCGGCAGCCTCGAATCGGCACGCACCCTCGCATTGCTTTCGACCAACCTCGACCGCCAAAATCAAAGCCAGGAGGCCGAAGTGCGGTTGCGCCAGGCGATCGCGATCCGCGAACGCCATTTCGGGTCGGGCAACCCCGACACGCTTCGTTCGCTCGGCAATCTCGTCGGCCTCTTGTCCGGTGCTGCCAAATATGACGAGGCCGCCACGCTGCAGCAGCGCGTCATCCGGCTCCGCGACGCCCTGCCCGAACGTAGCGGCGAGGAAAGCATCGCCGACCTCGGACGGATGGGCGACATCTTGTCGCAGCAGGGACGGCTGGACGCGGCAATGGACTATCAGCGCCGCGCGCTGACCGTTGCCACCGACACGCTCGACCCCGGTCACCCCTATGTGGCGATCGCGTCGATGAAGCTGGCACGAACGATTGCCGCCCGGGATCCCGCCTCCCCCGAATATGTCGCACTGATGCGCCCTGCGGTGACCCGCGCTCGCAACGAGCGGATGCGCGTGCTCTTGGCGGCCGACGTGTCCAGGGCCAATGCGGGGGCGCGGTCAGTCGCGGCGGCGATCGGGGCCGATGACGCGTTCGCTACGTCGGGAACCAGCAGTTTCGCGCTGGCGCTCACCCTGTTTGCCGCACGCGCGACGGCGGTCCGCAGCGAGGAAGCCGCACTTCGGGCCGAATCGTTCCTCATCGCGCAGGATGCCGCGTCGACGGCGTCGACCCGCTCGCTCGCCGCTGTCGTCGCGCGTGAGGCGCTCGGCGACACCCCGCTCGCCCGGCTCGTGCGCCGCCAGCAGGATCTGGCGTCGGAGATACGCGACATGAACCGCTCGCTCGGCACGGCCATGATCGGCGCGCCCGAAGCCGCGAGGGCCATGAAGGACCGACTCGAATTGCGCGGCCGCGAACTCGCCGGGGTCGAGACGCGGCTACGCCGGTCCTACCCCGATTATGCTCGTCTCGCGGTTCCGCAATCGCTGAGCGAGGAGGAGGTCCGCCGCCGCCTGCGTCCGGGTGAAGCGCTGCTGCTCGTCACCGAAGGCGAATCCTATGATTTCTCCTATGTCGTCACCCGCGACGGTGCCGACTGGCACGCCGTGCCGCGGCTGCAATCCTATCTGTCCGGCACGATCGAGGCTTTTCGCTGCGAGGTCGATCCGAAGACCTGCTCGGGCATCTGGGAAGCATCGCCCCTGTTCGATCGCCGCTACGCCTGGGACCTCTATCGCTTCCTCATCCAGCCCCACGAAACGCTGCTCAAAGATGTGAAGACGCTTTATGTCACGACCTCCGGTTCGCTCGCGGACCTGCCGTTCGCGGCCTTCATCACGGCCGAGCCCAAGGGGGAAGACACCGAAGATGCGCTGGCCGTCACGCCATGGCTCGGCGACCGCTTCGCGATCGTCAACCTGCCCTCGGTCGAGTTGCTGGGGATCGGCAAGCGCCGCGCCGCCAGGCCGGACGCCCGCCCCTTCATCGGCTATGGCGCCCCGACTCTGGCAGAGGCCGGGGGCGGCCGCGCGGTCACGAGCGGCCTGTCGCCGCAAATCCGCGAAAGCGGTCCCGCGCTCGCCGATCCCGCCTGGCTGCGGACTCTCGCCTCGCTCCCCGGAACCGAGGTCGAACTCCGCGCCATGGCGCGGGTTCTCGACGCCGACCCCGGCGCCATCCGGCTCGGCCCGGAGGCGACCGAAACCGCCGTCCGCGCCGACCCGCGCCTGCGCGACGCCCGCATCGTCGCCTTCGCGACCCATGGCGTCCTGCCCGGCGAAATCGCGGGTTTTGCCGAACCGGGGCTGATCTTCACGCCGCCCGGCCGCGCGACCACCGCCGACGACGGCATATTGACCGCTGCCGAGGTCGCCGGACTCGACCTCTCCGCCGATTGGGTCATATTGTCGGCTTGCAATACCGCCACGACCGAGGGGGCCGGCGGTGGCGATGCGCTGTCGTCGCTGGCCCGCTCCTTCCTGTATGCGGGCGCCGACGCGCTGCTCGCAAGCCGCTGGCGGGTCGACGACAGGGTGACCGCCGCGCTCACCGTCGAAACGCTCGCCAGCGCGAAACGCGATCCCAAGGCAGGCAGGGCCGCCGCGCTCCAGCAGGCGATGCACACGATCCGGACCGGCAAGCGGCCCGATGGCTCCGCGGTCGAGGGTTGGAACCGGACCTGGTTGCACCCAGCCGCATGGGCCCCCTTCGCGTTGATCGCGACCGGCAACTGATTGCGGCGGCCACCTGCAAGGCGCGACCGTAGCACGCAAGCCGCGATCCCGCAGGCTTTCCGATCGCCACGCACCGCGGCCCGCCGCCCATCCCAGACCTATTCATCGCCCCTTTTTGTCGATTCCGGCCTTGAACCTTCGCGCGAGCCGTGCATTATGGTGCAACGCACAAAAATAACTCCTCTCCCAAGCGATCGAAACATGAACGACACCCGCATGAAAATGATGGAAGCCATCGCGCGCCGACGCCGCGTGACCGCGCTCTATAATGGCAATCAGATGACCCTTGCGCCGCACCAGATGTTCGAGCGTCGCGGCGACCTGTTCGTCAGCGCGCTCAACCTCAGCAAAAACTGGCGCTCGCCCGACGACTGGAAGCTCGGCCATTTCAAGCTCGACGGGCTCGCCGTGACCGAATTGCAGGACGAGGAATTCGAGCCGCTGCCGTCGTTCGAAGCCGCCGCGCCGCACGAAGACGACACGCTGCTCCTCGCGGTCTGAAAAAAGGGCGGACCTCACGGCCCGCCCCTTTCCCCTACTCCTCGACCGCCACCGGCTCGTTACTGGTCTTCACCAGCGACCAGATGACGCCGCCCGCGATCAGCGCGATCGTCACGCCCAGGCTGACCAGCGGCGGGAATTTGTCGCCGCCGAGGATGAAATCCGCGACGAAGATCTTCGACCCGATGAACACCAGCACCAGCGCGAGCGCATATTTCAGGTAATGGAAGCGGTGCACCATCGCCGACAGCGCGAAATAGAGCGCGCGCAGGCCGAGGATCGCCATGATGTTCGACGTATAGACGATGAAGGTGTCGGTGGTGATCGCGAAGATCGCCGGCACGCTGTCGACCGCGAACACCAGGTCGGCGAGGTTGATGACGACCAGCGCGAGGAACAGGGGCGTCGCCGCCAGCACCAGCTTGCCGGTCTTGCTGTCCGCCACCTTCACGAAGAATTTCTCGCCGTACAGCTCGTCCGTCAGCGGCATGTGCCGCGACAGCCACTTCACCACCGGATTGCCCTTCACGTCCATCGGCGCGTCGCTCGCGAAGAGCATCTTGACGCCGGTGAAGATCAGGAACGCCGCGAAGATATAGAGCACCCAGCCATATTCGGTGACCAGCGCCGCGCCGCCCGCGATCATAATCCCGCGCAGCACGATCACCGCGACGATACCCCAGAGCAGCGCGCGATACTGAAAGCGCGGCGGGATCGCGAAGGTCGCGAAGATCAGCGAAATGACGAAGATATTGTCGATCGACAGCGCCTTCTCGATGAAGAAGCCGGTATAATATTGCAGCCCCGCCTCGCCGCCCTTGGCGATCCAGATCCACGCGCCGAACGCCAGGGCGATGCTGATGTAAAAGGCGGACAGCTTCAAACTCTCGCTGATCCCCATCTCCTTGTTTTCCTTGTTCAGGAAACCGAGGTCGAAGGCGGTGAGCGCGACGACCAGCCCGATGAAGGCCAGCCAGAACCAGGCCGGGGTGCCCAGCCAGTCGGCAAACAGAAATTCCATGATCTTGTCCCTGGTACAGGTCGCGCGCGCCGCCCGCCCCCTGAGAGGGGGAGAGCAGCGCGCGCGCCATTCTTGTTATCGGATCAGCGCGCCGGCGCGGGCTGCATCTGCACCGCGAGCCGGCGCTTGACCGCGAGCTTCAGGCTTTTCAGCCGCAGCAGGCGGAACGCATCGGCGCCGCGGCGGCGGCCCTCGCTGCGCACGGCATCGTCGAGCCGGCGGTACAGCGCGGTCAGTTTATAAAATCGCGAATATGACGTCATACAGGCCTCCTGATTGAGCGAACTCAAAAGACAGGTGACGCCGATGCCGGGACCCAAAAAGGGGGGGAGATAGGCCGCCATGCATCGGTGTCACCCGATGCGGTCCGACATCACGTGGCGGGAGATATCCCGCCGACGCCAGAGGGGCCCGGCCCGCATGAATCGGATTTAGGTCGGGACGGGCTGGCTTTCAAGACGCCCGCGCGTCATGTTGGCCGAAATTTTCCTCGTTCCGGCCCGGGAGAGCCCTGATGTCCGTCCTCGTCACCCGCGACGGCCCTGTTGTCATCGTCGCGATCGACCGCCCGGCCAAGCGCAACGCCGTCGATCCCGCAACAGCCGACGCGCTGCGCGATGCGTTCACGGCCTTCGCCACCGACGCCACGGCCAGCGTCGCGATCCTCACCGGCAGCGGCGGCCAGTTCTGCGCCGGCTTCGACCTCAGCGCGGTCGGCGCCAGCCGCTACGACCCCGACGGCCCCGGCCCGATGGGCCCAACGCGGATGCTGCTCGAAAAGCCCGTGATCGCGGCGGTCGAGGGCCATGCCGTCGCCGGCGGCCTCGAGCTCGCCTTGTGGTGCGACCTCCGCGTCGCCGCCGAAAGCGCCATCTTCGGCGTCTATTGCCGCCGCTGGGGCGTGCCGCTGATCGACGGCGGCACCGTCCGTCTGCCGCGCATCGTCGGACAGGGCCGCGCGCTCGATATGATCCTCACCGGCCGCCCGGTCGCCGCCGACGAAGCCCGGCGCATCGGCCTCGCCGACCGCATCGTGCCCGACGGCGAAGCGCTCCCCGCCGCGATCGCGCTCGCGAAACAGATCGCCGCCTTCCCGCAGCTCTGCATGGCGAGCGACCGCCTCAGCGCCTATCGCCAATGGGACCATGACATCGAAGCCGCGCTCGCCCACGAAGCCCATGCCGGCGTCGCGCCGCTGCGCGAAGGCGCGACCGCAGGGGCGAAGCGTTTTACCGCAGGCGAGGGCCGCAGCGGCAGCTTCGCAGCGTTCCAGGGAGAGTGACATGAAGCACAAACTCGCCATCGCCGCCGCACTGCTCGCCCTGCCCCCGCTATCGACCAGCGCCGCGCTCGCGCAGCCGCCCGAAATCCCCGCCGCCATCTACACCGACCCGCCCGCCGACAAGGCGTTTCCCGCCGCGATGGAGGTCGTCCATATCCCGACCGGCGCCCCCGCCGACCGCGTGGAGATCAACGGCGTCGTCTATATCCCCGCCGGCCCCGGCCCGCACCCGACCGTCGTCCTCTGCCACGGCCTGCCCGGCCTCGAAAAGAATCTCGACCTCGCGCAGGCGATGCGCCGCGCCGGCTGGACCGTCATCACCTTCAACTATCGCGGCTCATGGGGCAGCCCCGGCGACTATCGTTTTGTGCAGAATCTCGAGGATGCGAACGCCGTCCTCGCCTTCGCGCGCGACCCAGCCAACGCCGCCAAGCTGCGCATCGACCCCAAACGCCTCGTCATCATGGGCCACAGCATGGGCGGCTGGGTCACCGCGCTCACCGCCGCGAAGGACAAGCAACTCATCGGCGCCGCGATGATCTCCGCCGCCAATCTCGGCGCCTTCGGCAAGGCCCCGCGCGACCAGCTCGCCGCGGGCATGAAAGCCAACGGCCAGGAAGCCCTCGCCGGCACCTCGCCCGAAATCATGGCCGACGAGTTGATCGCCAACGCCGGCGCCTTCGACTGGCAAAACGCCGCCCCCGCGCTGGCGGCCACCAACCTGTTCATCCTCTCCAGCGACGACGGGCTGGCGCCGGGCACCGACGCGCTGGCGAAGGCGATCCGCGATGGCGGCGGCGCGAAGGTGAAGACGCTGCATGTCGCGACCGACCATAGCTGGTCGGATGCAAGGGTACGGTTGCAGGCGGAGGTTTTGGGGTGGTTGGGAGTGTTGGTGCCGAACAAATAGTGTGGCACCACTCCCCGCGCTTATTCGTCTTAGCAGACAAAGAACAACAGACTCAAAAAGCACCTCATCATCCTTAGTAGTCTCTCCCCCCTCTTGGTTGACATCAGCGCCCCGCTGTTCGAGGACGGCACTGGAGAGTGCTGCTGAGGGGTGAATATGGGAGCGATCATTAAGTCGGTTCATATTGAGAATTTTCGTTCGATATGCTCAATCGACGCGAACCTTGCGCAATTAGCAATCTTCGTCGGAAGAAATGATTGCGGAAAATCCAACATTCTTCGCGCCTTAAATCTATTCTTCAACGATCAGACGAACCCAGGGACGGACTTTTCTTGGGCAGATGACTATAACTTCTTCGCCCCCGTCCGTGCACGACGAGCAAAAGAAATCGTCGTTCGGCTCGAAGTTGCGCTACCTGCTACCTATCACGACACCAATGGCCATGTAATTATATGGACAAAAAAATGGAGAGAAGACGGCCTGTGGAGTGAAGAGTACGATTACTTTGGCCAGAGAATTTCAAACAATCGCCGAGGAGAAGAAGTTAGAACAGACGTACAGATACCGGACAAATCAAACGTTCATTCATTGCTCCGCAAGATAGAGTTCGAATATGTTCCAGCGATAAAAGATTCAGACTATTTTGATGACTTACGGGGAAGAATTTACGGAATTATTTCAGAAGTTGCCGCTCGCACGTTCCATGAGTCAAGTGCTGCCTTTGAGCATTCGATTGGAGAACACTTGAATGAGCTAACAGCCAGCATCTCAGAATCGCTGGCGCTAGATACGCGCCTCGCGCTGCCCCGCGACCTCTATCATATTTTCGAGCGCCTCGACTTTCTGAGTGGCGAAATGGCGGTCTCGCTCAACAACCGCGGCGACGGCGTCAAAGCACGACATATTCCGCTGATTCTCAATTTCATGGCGAGAAAAAAGGCTCAATTACAACGGCGCGGCGGTCCTCCGATCAGCAGCATCTGGGCGTACGAGGAACCAGAAAACAACTTGGAAATCGCAAGCGCCGTTCAACTAGCCGACGAATTGCATGCACTCGCGCAGGAAGGCGTCGCACAAATACTGCTTACGACACACTCACCCGCTTTTTACGATCTGGGCCAGCGCGAAGATGAGGTGAAATTGAACTTTGTATCGCGGATCAGCGACTCTGAAGGAACTCACGTAGAGACTGACTTTGCTCAGATTGATGAGCGAATGGGAACGTTGGCGATGATCGCGCCCCGAATCTCCGAAATGGTGGCGCAAGTTCGGCAACAAGAGCAGGCGCGCGTTGAAGCCGAAAGGTTAGCAGAGGAAAACTGCCCGAGAATTTTCGTTGAAGGCGAAAGCGATAAAATTGTTCTCGAACGTACGCTAGCCCTGTTCTTCCCCGCTGCGGTCAATCAGGTAAGGTTCGAAACGAAACGTGATGGCGCTGGACACAAATACGTAATTGATATGTTGATAGGCTGGCGCTCACAGCACAAGCATCATCCCGGCGGGCCAAAGGCGGCTGGCGTCGTCGATGGCGATGCCGCTTCAGAAAAGACAGTGTTCAACAGCCAAGGTGACAATGTCGCCTCTGCAAAATGCTTCATGTATCAAGCGCCAGCTGCTTTGCGCCCTGCACTTGCGGCTGGCTTCCGAATACCGGCGACGTTAGAAGCACTATATCCTCGCCAGATATGGCAAGATGCGCTTCAGCGTGGTCATCTCGAAGCGCGCGACCCATTGAAAGCCTTCCCCAAGGATCTCTCACGCCAAATTTTGCTCGGCCAAGCCGACGCCGCTGCGACGATCAATCCGCTATGGGCGATTTTCGTTGAGTACGATTTCGACGCCACGCGAAAAATCGCAACTGCACGCCGGATTTGTGACGGAAATGACCATGTTTGTCGAGAAAATCTAGCAAACTTCGAATCTGTGCTTCGCGATGCTCTTCTATACCTATCCGTGATACAGTAAAACTAAGCGCAACATTTTAACGTCCCGGGTTCGATCATCGCGGCTACCCCTTCCCCATCAACTTCATCGCCATCCCCGTCAGCGCCTCGGTCGCGGTCGAGATCACCGTGTCCGCCTCGGGCGCCCAGAAGGGCGAGTGCAGGCTCGGCAGGCTCTTCCCCGCCTTTTGCGCCGCGTCATATTCGGCGCGCGGGACGCCGCCGACCCAGATGATCAGGCTCTTCACATCCTTGTTCGCGTCGCGCGAATAGCGGCTAAAATCCTCGCCGCCCATCACCGGCGGCATCTTTGTCACCCGTGCCTCGCCGAACTGCGTCTTCAAAAACGCCGCCATATCCTCGGTGAAATCGACGGTGTTGAAGGTCGCGGGGGTATATTCGTCCTTCTGCACGCTGACCACCGGCATCTTGTCGTCGGGCATGCCCGCCGCGATCGCCTCGCCCTTCGCGATACGCGCGATACCATCGAGCAGGTGATTGCGCACCTCGTCCGAGTAGCTGCGCACCGTCAGTTGCAGCTTCGCCTCGTCCGAAATGATATTATGCTTGGCGCCCGCATGGAAGCTGCCGACGGTCACCACCGCGCTGTCGAGCGGGCTGATCTCGCGCGACACCAGGGTCTGCAGCGCGCCAACGATGCGGCTCGCCAGCACGATCGGGTCCTTGGTCGTCTGCGGATAGGCGCCATGCCCGCCAACCCCCTTCACCAGCACATCGACGCTGTCGACATTGGCGAGCGCATAGCCCGGCGTGTAGCCGATCTGTCCCGCCGGAAATTGTGCCGCATCGTGGAACGCCAGCGCATATTGCGGCTTGGGAAAGCGGGTATACAGCCCGTCCTCCAGCATCATCCGAGCGCCCGCGCCGCGTTCCTCGGCGGGCTGGCCGATCATCACCAGCGTGCCCGACCATTTGTCCTTGTTCGCCGCCATGCGCCGCGCGACGCCGACCCAGGCGGTCATATGCGTGTCGTGGCCGCACGCGTGCATCACGCCGGTTTCGACGCCTTCCTTGGTCGTCACGCGCACCTTCGACGCGCCGGGCAGCCCGGTCTGTTCGATCACCGGCAGCCCGTCCATGTCGGCGCGCAGCAGCACCACCGGGCCGGGGCCATTCTCCATCACCGCGACGATGCCGGTGCCGCCGACCTTTTCGGTGACCTTGAAGCCCAGCTTGCGCGCCTCGGCCGCCAGAATGCCCGCCGAGCGCACCTCCATGAAGCTGAGTTCGGGGTTGGCGTGCAAATCGGCATAGATCGCCATCAGCGACGGCATGTCCTTCTTGATCTGCGCCTGGATCGCGGGATCGGCCTGTTGCGCCGCCGCCGAAGCCGCACCGAGAGTCGAGAGCGCAAGGGCTGCCACGCCCGCCAGCAAATTCCGCATTTTATTCCCCTGTTTCAAATGTGATGGCCCTGGTTATCCGTTTGTGTCGAGCGAAGTCGAGACATGTTTGGGAGCGCATGCCTTCGCGTG
>NZ_JBOHHU010000075.1:0-21100 GCF_050725615.1 Sphingopyxis sp. | reverse complement strand
GTTTGCGTGTCTCGACTTCGCTCGACACGAACGGAAACGGGCGAGGGGGCTCGTTAAAGCGTCGCCTCGATCTCGCGCGCCGCCAGATCCGGGTCCGCCGACTGGCTGATCGGGCGACCGACCACCAGGATCGAGGCGCCGTCGGTCATCGCCTGCGCCGGGGTGACCACGCGCTTCTGGTCGCCGATCTTGCCGTTCGCGGGGCGGACGCCGGGGACGACGAAAAAGCCGCTGGGCCATGCATTGCGGGCGGCCTTCACCTCCTGGCCCGAACAGACGATGCCGTCGCAGCCCGATTCGCGTGCGAGCGCGGCGAGGCGGACGACCTGGTCATGCGGGGTGCCGCCGACGCCGATATCGCCCAGGTCGGGCGCATCGAGGCTGGTCAGCACGGTGACTGCCACGACCTTGGTGTTGAGACCCGCCGCCGCCTTCGCTTCTTCGAGCATCGCGCGCCCGCCTGCGGCGTGCACCGTCAGGATCGCGGGCTCGAGGGGGCGGAGCGCCTGGATCGCCTTTGCGACCGTGTTCGGAATGTCGTGGAGTTTCAGGTCGAGGAAGATCGGCAGCCCGATCTTCGCCATCTCATGCACGCCATGATGGCCGTTGGCGCAGAAGAATTCGAGCCCGAGCTTCAGTCCGCCGACATGGCGCCGAACCTTTTGCGCCAGCGTCAGCGCCGCGTCGAGGTGGAGGGTGTCGATCGCGAGATAGAGCGGCGAGGTCATGGCGTTTCCGTCGGTTTGTCGAAGAGCGAGGGCGGGATGTCGCCGACCGTCGTTGCGGCGGGGGCGGCCACCGGAGCGGGCGCGGCGGGCTCCGCCGGGCGGTTCGCCATCGCGCGCAGGTCGGCAAGCTGGCGGTCGCTATGGTCGAGCCGACGCTTGAGCGACCAGCGCGCCGCGCGCAGCGCGATCCACAGCGGAATGGTCCCGATCAGGAAGGAAACGAGGATCAGCACGGGCAATTTGGTGTCGAGCACCTGGCCCGGCCAGATGGTGACGGTGACCGGAATCCAGTTCGCCATCGAAAAGATCACCAGCACCGCGGTGAGCAACACCCAGATGATCGTCCGGACAATTCCCATGCGGCTGCTCCTGTTTCTTGGCGACGTGACGGAAGCCTAGGCGAGTTTGGCGCGGGTTTCCAGTGGGGGACTGCCGATCCTCCCCCGGAACGGGGAGGGGGACCATCGAAGATGGTGGAGGGGTACGCGGTGTCGAGCGCGGCGTATGACCTCCTGTACCCCTCCACCACCCTGCGGGTGGTCCCCCTCCCCCCTGGGGGAGGATCTTATTTCCCAAACACCCGCGCGAAGATGGTGTCGACATGCTTGAGGTGATAGCCGAGGTCGAACAGCGCGGTCAGTTCCTCCCCCGACAGCTTGGCGGTGACGTCGGCGTCGGCCTTGAGCAGGTCGAGCAGCGACAGCGCGCCGTCGCTTTCCCACACCTTCATCGCGTTGCGCTGAACCAGCACATAGCTTTCCTCGCGGCTGGCGCCCGCCTGCGTCAGCGCCAGCAGCACGCGCTGCGAATGGACGAGGCCGCCCATGCGGTCGAGGTTCTTCTGCATCCGTTCGGGATAGACGAGCAATTTGTCGATCACGCCGGTCAGGCGGCCGAGCGCGAAGTCGAGAGTGATCGTCGCGTCGGGGCCGATGAAGCGTTCGACCGACGAATGGCTGATGTCGCGCTCGTGCCACAGCGCGACATTTTCGAGCGCCGGGACGACCGCGCTGCGCACCATGCGCGCAAGCCCGGTCAGATTCTCGGTCAGGATCGGGTTGCGCTTGTGCGGCATCGCCGACGAGCCCTTCTGCCCCGGCGAGAAATATTCCTCAGCCTCGAGCACTTCGGTGCGCTGGAGATGGCGAACCTCGACCGCGAGCCGCTCGATCGACCCGGCGATGACGCCAAGCGTCGCGAAGAACATCGCATGACGGTCGCGCGGGATGACCTGCGTCGAGACGGGTTCGACCGACAGGCCGAGCTTGGCCGCGACATGTTCCTCGACGCGCGGGTCGATATTGGCGAAGGTGCCGACCGCGCCCGAAATGGCGCAGGTGGCGATATCGGCGCGCGCGGCGATCAGCCGCGTCCTGCAACGGTCGAACTCGGCATAGGCCTGCGCCAGCTTGAGCCCGAAGGTGACGGGTTCGGCGTGGATGCCATGGCTGCGGCCGATCGTCGGGGTCAGCTTATGTTCGCGCGCGCGGCGCTCGATCGCCGCGAGCAGAGCGTCGAGGTCGGCGAGCAATATGTCGGCGGCTTGCGTCAGCTGCACCGCGAGGCAGGTGTCGAGCACGTCGCTCGACGTCATGCCCTGATGCATGAAGCGCGCCTGATCGCCGACATTTTCGGCGACCCAGGTCAGGAAGGCGATGACGTCATGCTTGGTGACGGCCTCGATCGCGTCGATCGCGGGAACGTCGATCACCGGGTTCGTCGCCCACCAGTCCCACAGCGCCTTGGCCGCCTCCTTGGGAACGACGCCGAGGTCGGCGAGCGCGTCGGTGGCGTGCGCCTCAATCTCGAACCAGATGCGGAACCGGTTTTCGGCCGACCAGATCGCGGTCATCTCGGGTCGGGCGTAGCGCGGAACCATGATTTTACTCCTCTAGTATCGATCGATCGCGGAATCGGCGCGGAAACGCGACGGGGCGCGCCCTAGCAGGGACGGACCGTCCCGCCAATCGTCACGGCCGTGCAACTTACGCTTTTCCGGGTCGGTTGACCCCATGCCCTTTCAGGAACCGGCGGCGCGCAAGGCGAAGCGTCGCTATAGAACAGGAGAAATATCATGTTGAAGACCATGCTTTTGATCGGCGCTGCCGCGATCAGTTTCCCCGCGCTGGCGCAGGACCAGCCGGCGGCGGACCCTGGCGCTCCCCCGGCGCAGACCGAGACGACGCCGCCCGCCAGCGAACCCGCAACGCCGGCGCCCGACGCCGCGCAGCCGGCACCCGATGCGGCGGAGCCTGCCCCCACGCCCGACAGCACAACGCCGCCCACCGCCGAGCCCGCTCCCCCGGCTGGCGAGGCTGCGGCGGCCCAGCCGGCTCCGGCTGGCACGCCCGCCACGGCCACCCAGGTGGCGCAAATCGTCGACAAGGAATTTCCGACCTATGACGCCGATTCGAGCACCGAACTCAGCGAGGCCGAATTCGGCACCTGGATGAAGAAGCTGCGCAGCGCCAGCGAACCGACGGTCGATGTCGAATCGGCCGAGGTGAAGACCTGGATCGGTCAGGCCTATGGCGCCGCCGATGTCGACAAGAACGGCACCGTCAGCAAGGTCGAACTGACCACCTTCCTGTCGAAAGGCGCGTAAGCGCCCCTGACTGGGTGGTGAAGCCGTCGGAGCGATCCGGCGGCTTCATCGCGTCTGGCGTCCGGCGGCTATTCGGTGGGCTGCTTCACTTCGACGATGGTCAGCCGGTGTTCCTGCCCGCCGCGATCGGGCCACAGGATCGACTGGCCGGTGCGCAGCCCGATCAGTCCCGCGCCGACCGGGGTCAGGATCGACACGCGCCCCGCCGCGATATCGGCGAAAGCGGGATAGACGAGGCTGACGGTGCGCTGGGTGCCGGTCTTTTCGTCGAGGAAGGTCACTTCGGACCCCATGGTCACGACATTGGTCGGCATGGCGTCGCGGCTGCAGATCGCGGCGCGATCGATCTCGCCGAGCAGCAATTCATAGATGCGGTTGAGTTCATGCTGCTTGTGCAGCGCGAGTTCGGTCAGCCGGTCGGCTTCGACGTCGATCATGTGGATGGCCGGGCGCGCGGCCCGGGTCTTGGCTTTGGTCTGGGTCATGGTGCGGACTTTCCGGATAGGGGCGCGCGCACGCGGTCGTCCCGCGCACGGCTTAAAAGGATCGGAAATTTGCCCCGGGTTCGGGGCGAACGCGCCTGAACCCGGGGCTAGATGCCCGCGAGAAGTTGGCCCCCGAAAAACCGGAAGCGGAGAAGGCCGCGTCGAATCTGCATGGGGGGATGATGTCGCGGGAGCGTCCGGAAGTCAAACGGCGTCCGGATCAGCCCGGTCAGATCAGTCCCATCGCGCGCATACTGCGATAATCATTGCCGCCGATGATGATATGGTCGTGGAGGGTGACACCGAGCTTCGCGGCGGCGGCGACGATGTCGCGCGTGATCGCGATATCCTGACGGCTCGGTTCGGGGCTGCCACTGGGATGATTATGGACGAGGATGATCGCCGCCGCGCCCAGCTCGAGCGCGCGTTTGACGACTTCGCGGACATAGATCGCCGACTGATCGATCGATCCCTCGCTCGCCAGTTCGTCGCGGATCAGCATGTTGCGCGTGTTGAGATAGAGGACACGCACCCGTTCGATATCGAGCGGCCCCATGTCGGCGCGCAGATAGTCGAGCAGGGCGTCCCAGCTCGACAGCAGGGGCTTTTCCGCGATTTCGCCTTTCAGCATGCGCAGGCTGGTCGCCTGGACGATCTTGAGCGCGGCGATCGCGCCGTCGCCGAGGCCGTCGATGCGGCGCAGCACATCGGGATCGGCGCCGATCAGCTGCGCCAGCGAGCCGAATTCGCGGAGCAGCGCCTTCGCCAGCGGCTTGGTGTCGCGGCGCGGGATGGCGAGCGCGAGCAGATATTCGACCAGTTCATAGTCGGCGAGCGCGTCGCCGCCGGTGTCGAGCAGCCGCGCGCGCAGCCTTGCGCGATGCCCGGAATGATCGGCTTCCCCCATGGACCCCGAATAGCAGCTTGTGACCGGCACTCAACGTCCATAAGGTTCCGCGCCTATGGCAACGTCCTGTCTTTTGCAGCCAATTGCGCCATTTCGGCGTTATCTTACAGCAAGGGGCGGACCCGCCGGGGCGCATGAGGATCGAATAAAGGCGCCATGACCGATAGCCCCGAACCCGCTGGACTGGTCCGACGCCGTCGCCGCGTGAAAAAGCGCTGGCTGACCGGAGCCGCGCTCGCGGTGCTGGTCGGCGGGCTGTGGCTGGCGCGCGAGCCGATCGCCGACCGCTTCGTGCGCGAACAGCTCGATTCGCTCGGCGTGCCCGCGACCTATGTCATCGACGACATCGGCTTTCGCACCGAACGTCTCTCCAACGTCGTCATCGGCGATCCCAAACGGCCCGACCTGACCGCGAGGACGGTCGAGGTCGCGCTCGGCTATGGGTGGAACGGCCCCTATGTGTCGTCGATCACCGCCGACGGCGTCCGGCTCTATGGGCGGTTCGCGGACGGACGGCTGTCGTTCGGCGCGCTCGACAAGTTTCGCGATCCGTCGAGCACCGATCCGCTGGCCTTGCCCGACCTGTCGGCGGTGCTGACCGACGCGCGGGCGCGGGTCGAGACGCCCTGGGGCGTCGTCGGCGCGGCGCTGAACGGGCGCGGGCATCTGCAGCGCAGCTTTTCGGGGACGCTGGCGCTGGTCGCCCCGACGCTCGATGCGGGGGGATGCCGGGCGTCGGCGATCAGCTTTTACGGTCCGCTGACGGTGCAGCGGTTGAAGCCGCGGCTCAAAGGGGCGCTGCGCGGGCGCGCATTGCGCTGCGCCGATGGCGAAATCACGGCGGTGTCGCCGCAGGTCGCGCTCGATGTCGAACTGGGTCAGGATCTGCGGAGCTGGACCGGCAAGACCGATGCGGCGCTGGTGTCGCTGGCGGCAGGCCCGGTCCGCGCCGAACGCGTCGCGCTGCTCGCCGGGTTCGATGGCGATGCGGGCAAGACCGCGCTGACCTTCGATGGCGAGGCGCGGCGGCTGAGCGGGCCCGATTTCGCCGCCAGCCGTGTCGATCTCGACGCGACCGGGGAGGTCGGCAAGGACGCGCCGAAACTCGCAGGCCATCTGGGCTTTGCCAGCGCGGCGGCGAGCGCGGGACTGCGACAGCGGATCGCTGCGAGCGCCAAGGGCCTCGACGGCAGCCCGCTCGGGCCGGTGGCGAGCCAGGTCACGGCGGCGGTGAGCCGCATGCTCGGCGACCTGTCGGGCAAGACCGCCTTCGCGCTGGCCGGTGAGGGCGATAGCGCGCGGATCGAGCTCGTCGCGCCCGACCTCGTCAGCGAAAGCGGCGCGCGGCTCACCGGCGGCGCCGACAGCCGCATCGGCTATCTGTTCGCGACCGCGAGCCCCGCCTTTGTCGTGCAGGGCCGATGGGCCTTCGGCGGCGGGGGGCTGCCCGAAGGCACGCTCGATCTCGACCGCCGCTCCGACGGCGCCATCTCCGGCCTCGCGCGGATCGAGCCCTATGTCGCCGGCGGCGCGCGTCTGGCGCTCCAGCCGGTGCGCTTCTCGGGCGGGCCGAACGGGCTGATGCGCTTTGCGACGGTGGCGGAGCTCAGCGGGCCGCTCGCCGACGGGCGCGCCGAGCGGCTGCGCGTGCCGTTGGGCGGGGTGCTGGCGCCGACCGGGGCGCTGGCGCTGAACGGCGGCTGCAGCCGCGTCGCCGCCGACCGGATCGAGGTCAGCGGCTTCCGCCTCGCGGCGCCGGCGATCGACCTGTGCAGCCGCGCCGGGAAGCCCTTGCTGGCGGCGGGACCGAACGGGCTCAGCGGACAGGTCCGCATTCCGCGGATCGCGCTGCGCGGGTCGAGCGGATCGTCGCCTTTCGCCTTCAACGCCGGTGCGGGCGATATCGACCTGTCGACGCTGCGCTGGTCGCTGGCGGGCGCCGACGTCCGGCTGGGGCAGGACGACAGCGTCACGCGGTTCAGCGCCGACCGGATCACCGGCGCATCGACCCCGACGGGACTCGCGGGCGACCTTGTCGGCGCGGCGGGCAAGATCGGCGCGGTGCCGCTCGAGATGAGCGAAATCGGCGGGCGCTGGACCTTCGCCGGCGGCGTGCTCGGGCTCGACGGATCGATCGTCCTGACCGATGCGCTGCCCGAAGCCGAAGCGCGCTTTTTCCCGCTGGTCAGCCAGGATGCGTCGCTTCGCTTCGCCGATGGCCGGATCGACGCGACCGCCGCCTTCGCCGAGCGGCGCAGCGGGGCGCCGGTGCTGGACACGGTGATTCGGCACGAGCTGGCCGGCGGCACCGGTTTTGCCGATCTGAAAATCGCCGAACTGCGCTTCGGCGACAGTTTCCAGCCCGATCAGCTCACCCGCCTCGCGCTCGGCGTCGTCGCCAATGTGCAGGGGGCGGTGGTCGGCGACGGCCGCATCGACTGGTCGCCGGCGGGCGTGACCAGCCGCGGCACCTTTGCCACCGCGAACACCAACCTTGCCGCCGCCTTCGGTCCGGTCACCGGCGCGACGACGACGCTGACCTTCGACGACCTGATCGGCCTCAAGTCGGCGCCGAACCAGACGGTCCGCCTGGCCGAGGTCAATCCCGGCATCCCGGTGGTCGACGGCGAGATCGAATATCAGCTGCTCGGCGACAATCGCGTGCGGATTCAGGGGGGCAGCTGGCCCTTTGCCGGGGGCAAGCTGGAACTGCATCCGACGACGCTCAATTTCAACGCCGACCAGCCGCGGCGGCTGAGCTTCGACCTCGTCGGGGTCGATGCAGCGGTGTTCCTCCAGAATTTCGGGTTCGAAAATATCAATGCGACGGGCAAGTTCGACGGCACGCTGCCGGTCGAGTTCGACGGGCTCGGCGGGCGGATCGTCAATGGCCGCATCGATGCGCGCGATGGCGGCGGGACGCTGGCCTATGTCGGCGAACTGACCAACCACGATCTGGGCGCGATGGCCAATTTCGCGTTCGGCGCGCTCCGCAGCCTCAAATATCAGGATCTGACGATCGTCCTCAACGGCGACCTCGACGGCGAAATGGTCACCGACATCCGCTTCGGCGGCATCGGGCAGGGCGAAGGCGCGACGCAGAATTTCATCACGCGCCAGGTCGCCAAGCTGCCCTTTGTCTTCAACATCAAGATCCAGGCGCCCTTCCGCCAGTTGATCACATCGGCCAAGGGCTTTTATGATCCGACGGTCTATATCGAACAGAATCTGCCCGCGCTGATGCAGGCGCAGGAAGAGGCGAAAGCCGCCGCCGCGAAAAATTCCACCGTTCAGCCTCCAGCAAGCGAGCCCGTGCAATGAAGACGACAAGAAGTGAAGCGAGGAGGCGGGCCGTGATCGGTCGATGTCTTGCGGTAACGATCGGCGCGGCGGCCCTTTCCGGCTGCGTGCAGATCGAAACGCCGGACAAGCCGATCGAAATCAACCTGAACATCAACATCAAGCAGGAAATCGTGTACAGGCTTGATGGAGATGCCAAGAAGCTGATCGAACAGAATAGCTCGATATTCTGACAGGGAATGAGAATGATGACGAAGATTTGGAAACCGACCGGAATTGCGATGGCCGCCGTGGCCGCGACCGCCGCCGTGGCGCTGATGGTGCCCGCGGCGATGGCGCAGCGCGACCCCGCCTATGAAGCCGCGCGCGCGGCAGGGCAGGTCGGCGAGCAGCCCGACGGCTATCTCGGCTATGCCTCGACCCCGACCCCGGCGGTGCGGGCGATCGTCGACGACATCAATATCAAGCGCAAGGCCGCCTATACCAGCGGTGCGCCGGCGGGCAGCACGGTCGAACAATTCGCGTTCGTCACCGGCTGCAACCTGATCGCCAAGACCAAGCCGGGCGAGAAATATATGGCGCCCGACAAGAGCTGGCAGACCCGCGACGCCGGCGCCCCGATCCGCGATTCCCGCTGCCCCTGATTTTTCGGAACGACAAGGGCGCCTGTGGGCGCCACATGCCGCCGCGCCCCTAAACGCGGCGGCATTTTTGTGCGCCCGCCCGGCGTCATTTTTGTGCAGTTGCGCACAAGCATTGACTTAATGGGACGTCATTCCTAAACGGACCGCGCCTTAGGGGTCCCCCGATTTTTCGGGCCTTTTTTCGCAGGCGGAACCGGAGCTTTCCGGCGCTGTTTCAGGAGGATGGCAGGAAATGACGGGGAACGGCAGCGATCCGGAACAAACTTCGGAGGATTCGCGCCTGGTCTCGCTCGAAGAGCGATTGGACCGGGCCGAAGCCGCAGAAGCAAAACGGAACGCGGTGAACGCCGGACCGGAGACCGATGCGAATTACAAGCTCGGTAACCGCGTATTGGCGGAATTGCTGGGCGGCATCGGTGGCGGCGCGTTGGTCGGTTGGACAATCGATCATTTTGCCGGCACCGCGCCCTGGGGCCTGTTGGTGGTGCTGTTCCTCGGAGTGGCGGTCGCCTTCAGGAACATATTTCGAATTGCCAATATTCGGCCGACAAAGCCGGATTGAAGCTGGTTTGACTGGGATTTAGGCGAGGTATCGCGTGGCGGATCAAGGTAAAGTGGACCCGATGCACCAGTTCGAGGTGCAGAAGATGTTCGACATGTTCCATGTCGGGGGTCACGAGGTTGCTTTCACGACGAGTGCGATGTGGATGATCGTCGCCGGCCTGCTTTTGTGGGTGTTTATGATCGGCGGCATGAAGCGTCAGCTCGTTCCCGGTCGCTGGCAGGTCGCGGTCGAAGGCTTCACCGGTTTTATCTCGAGCATGATGAACGCGAATATCGGCCCCGAAGGCCGCAAATATACGCCTTATGTCTTCTCGCTCTTCATGTTCATCCTGATGCTCAACCTCATCGGCCTCGCGCCGCTCGGATTGTTCGGCGTCCACCCCTTCACCGTGACGAGCCATTTCACGATCACCGGTTTCCTCGCGATCCTCAGCTTCGCGATCGTGCTGATCGTCGGTTTCTGGCGCCACGGCCTGCATTTCTTCTCGCTCTTCGTGCCGCACGGCACGCCCTGGTGGCTGCTGTGGCTGATCCCGGTGATCGAACTCGTGTCGTTCATGGTCCGCCCGTTCAGCCTCGCGCTGCGACTGTTCGTCGCCATGACCGCCGGCCACGTGCTGATGAAGGTGTTCGCCTCGTTCATCATCGATGGCCTGGCCGCCAGCCCGGTGATCGGCATCGGCGTCGGCATCCCCAGCATGGCGCTGATGGTCGGCATCAGTGGTCTCGAGCTGCTGGTCGCGGGCATCCAGGCCTATGTTTTCGCATTGCTCACGTCGCTCTACCTGAACGACGCGATCAATCTTCACTGATCAATCAACCGTTTAATCGACGTTTTTCCCAAGGAGTTATACAATGGACGTTCAAGCAGCTTCGCTCATCGGCGCCGGTCTGGCCGCCATCGGCGCCGGTATGGCCGCCATCGGTGTGGGCAATGTGTTCGGCAGCTTCCTCGAAAGCGCGCTGCGCAACCCGGCAGCCGCCGACGGCCAGCAGGGCCGCCTGTTCATCGGCTTCGCGGCCGCCGAACTTCTCGGTCTGCTGTCGTTCCTGATCGCAATCCTGCTGTACCTCAAGGCAGCCTGATTTCGTCGGCGGGGCGGGCGTTCCGGCGCCCGCTCCGCGACCGCTTTCCTCTTTGTTCGTTGAGATAGTCCATGCCTCAGATCAGCCAATTCGCTGAAAACTGGTATGCCGCATCGCAGATTTTCTGGGTGCTGCTGACCTTCGGCTTCGTCTTCTTTGTCATCGGCCGCGGCATGCTGCCGAAGATCGAGGCGACGGTGGATGCGCGCGACCGCAAGGTCGCCGACGATCTCGCGGCCGCCAAGGCGGCGCACGCCGCCGCCGATGCGATCGAGGAAAGCTATCGCCAGCAAAGCGACGCGAGCCGCGCCGCCGCGCAAAAGGCGGTCGCCGATGCGAAGGACAAGGCCGCGAAAGACGCCGAAAAGCGTCTGGCGAAGGTCGATGCCGAAATCAGCGACAAGCTGGCGGCGGCCGAAGCAGATGTGTCCGCGGCGCGGACATCGGCGATGGCCGAGATTGAATCGGTCGCGGCCGAAGCGGCGAGCGACCTGGTCGCCAAGCTGTCGGGCGTGAAGGTTGCGGCGGCCGACGCGAAATCGGCGGTGAAGGCGGTGCTCCATGGCTAATCTTGCTCTGATCCTGTCCGAAGCCGCAGGCGAGGCGCATGTCGAACCGGCATCGTTCGGTTTCATCGACGCGACCGTCTGGGTGTCGATCGCGATGGCGATCTTCATCGCCATCCTGCTTTGGAAGAAGGTGCCGGCGCTGGTCGCGGGCATGCTCGACAACAAGATTGCCGAGATCACGAAGCAGCTCAAGGAAGCCGAACAGCTCCGCCTCGATGCGGAATCGCTGAAGGCCGAATATGAGGCGAAGCTCGCGGACGCGGCCAAGGAAGCCGACGAGATGCGTACGCGCGCCGAGGCCGAGGCCGAAACGCTGGTGACCAAGGCCAAGGCCGACGCCACCGCGCTGATCGCGCGCCGCAAGCAGATGGCCGAAGACCGCATCGCGGCGGCCGAAGCCGGCGCGCTCGCCGAGGTCCGCACCGCGACCGCCAAGGCGGCGACCGATGCGGCGGCGAAGCTGATCGCCGACAAGCATGACGCCGGCGCCGACAAGGCGCTGGTCGACCAGGCGATCGCGGCAGTCGCCAAGGGCTGACCCCGGGCGACAGTGCTGAAACAAGACGCCCGCGGATTTCCGCGGGCGTTTTGTTGTTGGGGCTAGGGGATGCTGAGCCCCGCGACCCACGCCTTGGTGGCCGGACAGGCGTCCATCGCGCGGCCATAGCTGTCCCGCGCCGTCGTGCGGGCGATATAGGCGCGTTCGGTGTCGCCGAGGGCATAGCCGATCGTGCGCTGCGCGAATTGCAGCGCATAGGTCACCGAGATATCGGCGGCGGTGAAGCGCTCGCCGGCGATATAGGGGGTCTTCGCCAGCTGGCGGCTGACAAGGCCAAGGCGGCTTTCGAAGATGTCGCGCGCCCATTTTGTCGTCCAGTTCGCCTGCTCGGCTTCGGGCGCGAGGATGATGGTGGCGACGATCGCGTTGATCGGCCCGGCCAGCCCGGCCTCGCCCATGTGCAGGAACTGCAGATAAGGGACGAAGTCGGGATCGCCCGTCGACGGCGCGAGCGGGCTGGGACCGTGACGGGCGAGCAGATATTCGAGGATCGCGATCGATTCGACCATCACGGTGTCGCCGTCGACGATCGCGGGAATGAATCCGGCGGGATTGACTGCGAGAAATTCGGTGTCCTTCTCCAACCCGTCGAGCAGATCGACCGGGCGCATGCGATAGGGCAGGCCCAGTTCCTCAAGCAGCCAGGCGACGCGGAAGCCGCGGCCTTCGCCATAGAGGGTGATCATCGCGAGTTCCCTAGAAGCGGATCATAATTCGCCGCGCGAGCGCGGGCGAGATGCTGTGGACGAGTTGCAGGATCTTGACCATGCCGGCGTTGACCTCGCGCTTGTTCGACCGAATGCCGGCGACGATTTCGGCGGCGCAATCGTGCGCGCTCATCTTCTTGCCGCTGCGCCCTGCGGTCATGTTGGTTTCGACCACCGGCGGCAGCGCCTCAATCACGACGACATTGCTGTCCTTGAGCAGGTGGCGGATCGCCTGCGTATAGCTGCGCAATCCGGCCTTGGTGGCGCAATAGATCGACCCGCCGGCGCGCGGGGCGATGGCGAGGCCCGACGTGACGTTGACGATCGCCGCCTCGGGCTGGGCGCGCAACACCGGCAGCAGGCGGGTGCACAGCGCGATCGGCGCGTCGAGATTGGTGCGGATGCAGTGCGCGGCGCTGTCGAGCGTGGTTGCATCGTCGAGCTCATAGTCGCTGCCGACCCCGGCATTGTTGACGAGGATCGCGAGCGGCTTGCCCGCGACGCCGCCCACCACCGCATCGACGCCCGCTGCCATCGACTGGTCGCCGGCGATGGTTCCGAAGCCGAGCGCGGCCATGGCCTGCAGTTTGTCGGGCGAGCGGCCCGTGACGATGACGTCGGCGCCCGATCCCTGCAGCTGCAGCGCGATCTCGCGCCCGATGCCGTCGCTGCCGCCGGTGACCAGCGCGAGTTTACCTCTTACGTCCATCCGACCCCTCCGATGACTGTTTTACCTGTCACACTATGGCGGGTCGCATCGTCCTCGCCTACATGCAAAATCATGGCCCGCCCGAACGCTCCCGACCGATTCAACGAAGAGAAGGCGACCTATGTGATGCGCGGCGGCGACGGGGAGGGCGACCAGCCCGACCTCGAGCGCGGCGCCGAGGCGATCCGCAATGTCGTGAAGAAGCTGCCGACGCGGCCCGGGGTGTACCGGATGCTCGATGCGCGCGGCGATGTGCTCTACGTCGGCAAGGCGCGGGCGCTGAAGAACCGCGTGACCAATTATACGCAGGTCGCGCGGCTGCCACAGCGGTTGCAGCGGATGGTGTCGCAGACGCGCGCGATGGAGATCGTCACGACGACGAGCGAGGCCGAGGCGCTGTTGCTCGAGGCGCAGCTGATCAAGCGCTATCGCCCGCCGTACAATGTGCTGCTGCGCGACGACAAAAGCTTTCCCTTCATTCTGTTGCGCATGGATCATAAATTCCCGCGGGTGCAGAAGCATCGCGGCGCGCGCCGCGCCAAGGGGCGCTATTATGGTCCCTTCGCGAGCGCGGGGTCGGTGAACCAGACGCTGAATGCGCTGCAAAAGACCTTTTTGCTGCGTAGTTGCACCGACAGCTTCTTCGCCAACCGGTCGCGGCCGTGCCTGCTCTACCAGATCAAGCGGTGCAGCGCGCCGTGCGTGGGGCGCATCTCGACGGAGGATTATGCGCAGTTGGTCGGCGATGCGCAGGATTTCCTCGAAGGGCGGTCGATCGCGGTCCAGAAGAGGCTGGGCGACGCGATGACGCAGGCCGCCGAGGCGATGGATTTCGAGACGGCGGCGATCGTGCGCGACCGGTTGAAGGCGCTGACTTTCATCCAGGGCAGCCAGTCGGTCCATGCCGACGGGTTGGGCGATGCCGACGTCTTTGCGCTCGCAGCCAAGGGCGGGCAGCTCTGCATCGCGGGCTTCTTCATCCGCGGCGGGCAGAATTGGGGGCATCGCAGCTTCTTTCCGGCGCATGTCGCGGGGGTCCCCGAAGCCGAGGTGATGGCGAGCTTCCTGATGCAATTTTACGAAGGCGTGCCGCCGCCGAAGACGATCCTCGTCGACCGCGAGCCCGAGGAAAGCGCGTTGCTCGCCGAGGCATTGGGCGAACTCGCCGAACGCAAGATCGAGATCAGCGTGCCGCAGCGCGGCAACCGGCGGCGGTTGCTGGAGCAGGCGGTGCGCAATGCGGGCGAGGAGCTCGACCGGCGGCTCGCCGAGAGCAGTTCGCAGGCGAAGCTGGGGCGCGAGTTGGCCGACCTGTTCGACCTGGACAATCCGCCGCAGCGGATCGAAATCTACGACAACAGCCATATCCAGGGCACCAATGCGCTGGGCGCGATGGTCGTCGCGGGTCCCGAGGGCTGGATCAAGGGCGCCTATCGCAAGTTCAACATCAAACGCGCCGAAACGCAGCCGGGCGACGATTTCGCGATGATGGCGGAGGTGTTCCAGCGCCGCTTCGCGCGCGCGATCGAGGAGGACCCCGAGCGTACCAAGGGCGAATGGCCCGACCTGGTGCTGATCGACGGCGGCAAGGGGCAGGTCTCGGCGGCGGGCGCGGTGCTCGCCGAACTGGGCATCGACGACCTGACGTATATCGGTGTGGCGAAGGGGCCGGACCGCAATGCCGGACGCGAGACTTTCTATCATCCCGACGGGCGCGAATTTACGTTGCCGCCGAACAATGCGGTGCTCTTCTATATCCAGCGGCTGCGCGACGAGGCGCACCGCTTCGCGATCGGCGCGCATCGGGCGAAGCGGGCGAAGGCGATGGGAAGCTCGCCGCTCGACGAGGTGCCGGGGATCGGCCCGGCACGCAAGAAGGCGCTGCTGATGCATTTCGGCACCGGACGCGCGGTGCGCGGCGCGAGCCTCGAGGATTTGCAGAAAGCGCCAGGGGTGAGCGCTGCGGTGGCGCAGGCGGTGTATGATTTCTATCACGCGGGACGGTGAGGAGAGCGGGACGATGGATTTTGGCGCGATGATGCCGCTGGCGGGAACGCTCGGTGTGACGATCCACGAAGGCACGAAGGAGCGCGTCGCGGGCAAGCTGCCGGTGCGGGCCGAAATCTGCACGGCGGGGAATATCGTCCATGGCGGGGCGATCATGGCCTTTGCCGACTGTCTCGGCGCGGTGGGGGCTTTTCTGACCTTGCCCGAGGGCGCTACGGGCACGACGACGATCGAGAGCAAGACCAATTTCTTGGGCGGTGGGCCGGTCGGATCGGTGCTGGTCGGCGAAGCGACCCCGGTGAAGGTCGGCAAGCGCGTGTCGGTTTGGCAGACGCGCATCAGGACCGAAGAAGGCGCCGATGTCGCGCTGGTGACGCAGACGCAGCTGGTGCTTTGGCCAGCCTGAGCGCCGAAGCCATCGTCTGCGCGGTGCGCGCGCATGGCGAACATGGCGCGATATTGCGGGCGCTGACGCGCGAGGCGGGGCTGGTCGCGGGCTATGTGCGCGGCGGGCGGTCGCGGCGGCTGCGGCCGATATTGATGCCTGGCAATCTGGTCGCGCTCGAACTGCGGGCGCGGACGGAGGAGCAGCTGGCGGGGGCGACGGCCGAATTGCTGGCTAGCCGGGCGCCTTTGCTGGCCGAACCGCTGCCGTCGGCGGCGATCGACTGGGTGACGAGCCTGACTGCGGCGATCCTGCCGGAAAGCCAGCCTTATCCGGCGCTTTTCGATGCGCTGTCGGGGTTGCTCGATGCGATCGGGGTGGCGCCGTCGGCGCGGCTATGGGCGGCGGCGCTGGCGCGGTATGAGCTGTTGCTGCTCGCCGAGCTGGGGTTCGGGCTCGATCTCGACGAATGCGTGGTGACGGGGTCTCGGAATGGTCTGGCATTTGTCAGTCCGAAGTCGGGCGGCGCGGTGTGCGTCGAGGCGGCGGTCGGGTATGAGGAGCGGTTGCTTCGCCTTCCGGCGTTCCTGCGGGGCGCAGGCGCGGTCGAGGCGATGGGCGATGTGCTGGACGGGCTGGCGATCACCGGGCATTTCCTCGACCGCGACCTGCTCGAAGGGCGCAACCGCGAACTGCTCGGGGTGCGGGCGCGGCTGATCGACCGGCTCGGCAGGGCGGTTGCGTGACTCGTCGTCGCTGTCTAAGCGGCTCGCGAGACATGAAAGGGTGACGCATTGAATATCCTGCTGCTGGCTGGCGACGGTATCGGTCCGGAAATCATGGCGGAGGCGGAAAAAGTGCTTGCCGCACTCGCGCTGCCGGTAACGCTCGACCGCGCGCTCGTCGGCGGCGCGGCCTATGCGGCGACGGGCCATCCGCTACCGCCAGAGACGCTCGCCAAGGCGAAGGCCAGCGATGCGATTCTGTTCGGGGCCGTGGGCGATCCGCGCTTCGACAGTGTCGAACGGCACCTGAGGCCCGAGCAGGCGATTTTGGGGCTGCGCTCCGAGCTGGGGCTGTTCGCCAATCTGCGGCCCGCCAAGCTGTTCGCCGGGCTGGAGGACAGTTCGGCGCTGCGGCCCGAGGTCGCCTCGGCGATCGACCTGCTGATCGTGCGCGAGCTCAACGGCGACGTCTATTTCGGCGAGAAGGGCACGCGCACCACCGCGACCGGCGAGCGTGAAGGCTATGACATCATGTCGTATAGCGAGAGTGAGGTGCGGCGCATCGCGCATGTCGCCTTCCGCGCTGCGCAAGGGCGCCAGAAGCGGCTCTGCTCGGTCGACAAGGCCAATGTGTTGGAGACGTCGCAGCTGTGGCGCGACGTCGTGATTGAGGTCGCGGCGGAATACCCCGACGTGACGCTGAGCCATATGTATGTCGACAATGCCGCGATGCAGTTGGTGCGCAATCCGGGACAGTTCGACGTCGTCGTAACCGGCAATCTGTTCGGCGACATCCTGTCGGATCAGGCATCGATGTGCGTCGGGTCGATCGGCCTGCTCGCCTCGGCCTCGCTAAGCGAGGGCAGGCGGGGGCTGTACGAGCCGATCCACGGCAGCGCGCCCGATATCGCGGGCAAGGGCGTGGCCAACCCGCTGGCGATGATCCTGTCGCTCGCGATGCTGCTGCGCCATTCGGGCGGCGACGAGGCGAGCGCGGCGCGGATCGAGGCGGCAGTGGCGAAGGTACTGGCGGACGGATGCCGGGGTGCGGATCTTGGCGGCACTATGAGCACGGCGGCGCTGGGTGATGCGGTCGTGGCGGTTTTGAACGGATAAGGCAGATGAAAAAGACAACGGGTTTCGATCGCAGCACGACGCAGGGCTGGCATCCCGCGACGCAGGCGGTGCGCGGCGGCACCTGGCGCAGCGAGCATGGCGAAACGTCCGAGGCACTCTTCCTGACCTCGGGCTATACCTATGAGAGCGCCGAAGAGGTCGCGGGGCGCTTTGCTGGCGAAGCGCAGGGCATGACCTATTCGCGGTTGCAGAATCCGACGGTGGCGATGCTCGAGGAGCGGATCGCGCTGATCGAAGGCGCCGAGGCGTGCCGGACGCAGGCGACCGGCATGGCGGCAATGACCACGGCGTTGCTCTGCCAGCTGTCGGCGGGGGACCATATCGTCGCGGCAAAGGCCGCGTTCGGGTCGTGCCGCTGGCTGGTCGACCATCTGTGTCCGCGCTTCGGCATCGAGACGACGGTGATCGACGGGCGCGACAATGACGCCTGGGAGAAAGCGATCAAGCCGAACACCAAGGTGTTTTTCTTCGAGACGCCGGCCAATCCGACGATGGACATCGTCGACATGAAGCATGTCTGCGCCGTCGCGAAGGCGCATGGGATCACCAGCGTCGTCGACAATGCGTTCGCGACAGCGGTGCTGCAGCGGCCGATGGATTTCGGCGCCGATGTCGTTGCCTATTCGGCGACCAAGCTGATGGAAGGGCAGGGCCGTGTGCTCGCCGGCGCGGTGTGCGGGACCGAGAAGTTCATCAACGACGTGCTGCTGCCGTTCCAGCGCAACACCGGGCCGAATCTGTCGCCCTTCAACGCCTGGGTGGTGCTGAAAGGCCTCGAAACGCTCGACCTGCGGGCGCGGCGTCAGTCCGAAAATGCGCTGGCGGTCGGCAAGGCCATCGAAAAGCGGGTGACCAGGATGTTGCACCCGGGGCTGGCGAGCCATCCGCAGCATAATCTGGCGATGAGCCAGATGGAGGCGTGCGGGCCGATCTTCTCCTTCGTGCTCGAAGGCCGCGAACAGGCGATGGGATTTCTCAACGCGCTGGAACTGGTCGATATCTCTAACAATATCGGCGATTCGCGCAGCCTGTGCTGCCACCCCGCATCGACAACCCATTATGGCGTCAGCGCCGAGGTGCGCGCCGACATGGGGGTGGTCGAGGGCATGCTGCGGATCAATATCGGGCTGGAAGATCCGCGCGACCTGATCGCCGATCTGGACCAGGCATTGACCAAGGTCGGGCTTTAGGCGATTTTGACGGCGTGACGATGATCGACTCCTTCTTTCCCTACGCGGAAACGACCGGCGCGGTGACGGTACGGGTGGCGGTCAGCTATCTGCCCGAACAGTCGCATCCGTCGCTGGGGCGCTGGTTCTGGGCCTATCATGTCCGCGTCGAAAATCATGGTGACACGGCGGTGCAACTGATCAATCGCCATTGGCGCATCGTCGACGGGCGCGGACAGGTCAGCGAGGTCGAGGGCGAAGGCGTGGTCGGCGAGCAGCCGATCATCCAGCCCGGCGGCGCGTTCGACTATGTGTCGGGATGCCCGCTGCCGACGCCCGAAGGGTCGATGATCGGCAGTTACGATATGGAGGGCGCCGATGGCCAGCATATGCTGATCGCGATCCCGCAATTCGCCCTGAAGATGCCTGCGACTGCCCCATGAAACGCACCCATTTACCGCTCAACGCGCTGCGCGTATTCGATGCAGCGGCCCGCCACCTGAGCTTCACCCGCGCGGCAGACGAGTTGGCGGTGACCCCCGCCGCAGTCGGGCAGCAGATCCGCGCGCTCGAGGATATGTTGGGCGTGGTGCTGTTCCGCCGCACGCCCAAGGGGCTGGAATTGACCGGTGAGGCCGAGGCGGGGCTCGACGCGCTGCGCCACGGTTTCCTGCAATTCGAGGAATCGGTGCGCGCGATGCAGGCGGGGCAGTCGTCGCAGTCGCTGACGATTGCGGCGCCGCGGGACTTGACCGCCAAATGGCTGGCTCCGCGCCTCGCGCGTTACAGCCAGCAGGCGCCCGATGTGCGCTTCACGCTCGTGTCGGCGGACGGCGGGATCGATTTCACCGAAGCCAATCTCGACCTGGCGATCTTCTGGTCCGATGGAGCCGGAGACCATGAGGGCGTCGCCCTGGCCGAAGCGATGATGGTAACCGTCGCCGGCCCGGGCAGCGCGAGCGATACGCGCATTGCCTGGCCGGGCTGCCCGGTCGAGGACGGCGAGCCCGCGCTGCGGCTCGGCGATGCGGGGCTGGCGATCGACGCCGCCGCCAACGGGCTGGGGCAGGCGAATGTTCCCGCGATGCTCGCCGAGGCCGACATCGCGTCGGGCCGGGTGCGGCTGGTGCGCGAGGCCTTTGCCGTGAAGCGCGGTTACTGGCTGGTCGCGCCGACGCCGCAGTGGCGGCAGGCGAAGGTTAAGGCACTGGTCGCGGCGCTGACGGCGTAATTTCCTTATTGCCTGCGCGCGTCAAGTCGTACACCCTTGTTCAATTGGGGGTGCCAAATGGACAATGACGGTGTGCGGGCGCAGCTATACTATGATGCGCACAAGAAGTCGCAGGGCGCGGCCTATCTGCTTTGGTTTTTCCTCGGCGGACTTGGGGCGCATAGATTTTATGTGGGACGCGTCGGTACCGGGATAGTGCAATTGTTGCTCTGTCTGTTCGGATGGTTGCCGCTTTTCGCGGGCTGGTTTGCCCTTTCGATCTGGTGGATCGTCGATGCGTTCCTGATCCCGGACATGCTGCGGCAGGCAAATATGGAGGTGGCCGATCAGGTCATGGGGCAATCATCGCCCATGCGTCCGCGATTCTGACGCCGCCTAACGGGTGGCCAGCGCCAGCAGCCGGGTCACCAGCCCGATCATCGTGTCGGTCGACACCGCCGCGTCGGCATTGTTCCAACTCGTCGTCACCACGAACCATTTGCTGTCGGCCTCGCGCTGACCGAGCAGGCTCATCGACAGCACGCCGAGTTCGGACCCGCCCTTGTAACCGAGGTAGGACCAGCCCTTCGCCGCGCCGGGGCCGACGCCGTTGTTGATCGCCATCGCCGCCATCGTCGTATCCGACCGGCGCGCGCGCAGGTCGATGAAGGCTCGCGCGATGTCGTTGGGGCTGGCGAACCATTCGAGGCTGTCGATGAAGCGCGGGCCGCCGCTGAAGCTGACGCCATCGACGTTGGCTAGGATCAGCCGGCCCTTGTTGGTGTCGATCAGCTTGCGTTGCGCCTTGTCGTCGGCGGCGACGAAGGCGGTGCGTTCCGAAGCGAAATTATCGCCCTTGAGCGCGAAAGCCTCGACCGTGGTCAGAAAGGGGATGTTGCGCGACGGGTCGCTGTGCCCGGCGCCGCGCATCCGCGCCTCGATCCGTTCGCGCCCCAACAAGTGGATCAGCGTGTCGGTGGCGCCATTGTCGCTGACCGAGACCATCCAGTTGGCTAGCGTCTGAAGTGTGACCGGGGTGTCTTTCGGCCAGTTGGCAGTCGCTGCCGACGAAAAGCTGGAGTGCGACAGCGGCACGACGTCGGACCATTTGCGTTGGCCCGCTTCGACCTGGGCCGCCAGTTCGTCGAGAATATAGAGTTTGAATGTCGAACCGATCGCGAATTGCCGGTCGGGCTCTGCGGCGGCGATGGGCCTGATCGTCGCTCCGTCGATTTCGGCGACGAGGAAGCCGGCAGTGCCGGGCAGGGCGGCGATCTCGGCGGCGATGCGGTCGAAGCTGTCATCGGCCATGGTGAAGTCGGTAATGCGCAGGCCGGTCACCCGTGCGCCCTCGCCGGGGCCTACTTCGAGCGCGATGGTGCCGACGCCCTTTCCGAAGCGGAGCATCACGATGCCCGCGCGACCGTTGGGCGAGGTGGCGCTGTCGACCGCGACCGGCGGGCCATATTGCGCGATCAGGCTGGCGGTGATGGCCTGGAATTGCGCCTCGGGCACGGCTGTCTGGAACGACGGGTCGAAATAGTCGGCGAAAGTTATTTTTCCGGAGAGAAGGTCGACGAGTTGCGCTGCGCGAAAGTCGAAGA
>NZ_JBOHHU010000074.1:0-21148 GCF_050725615.1 Sphingopyxis sp. | reverse complement strand
GATCGCCGCCGCGAAGCTAATCGGGCGCGGCGACGAAAAAGCCGCCGACGCCGCCGCCGTCGAGGCGATGCGCACCGCGTTCAACACCCTCTATATGGACGGCACCATCGTGATCGGCGAGGGCGAGCGCGACGAGGCGCCGATGCTCTATATCGGCGAAAAGGTCGGCAATGCGCCGGGCAAGGGTCCGAAAATCGACATCGCGGTCGACCCGCTGGAAGGCACGACGATCACCGCCAAGGCCGGCCCCAATGCCCTTGCGGTGCTGGCGATCGCCGAGGAAGGCTGCCTGCTCAACGCCCCCGACGTCTATATGGACAAGCTGGCGGTCGGCGCCGGCTATTCGCCGAACATCGTCAATTTCGACAACAGCATCCGTGAAAATGTCGAAGCAGTGGCGCGCGAAAAGGGCTGCGGCGCCGACGGCATCATGGTGTGCGTGCTCGACCGCCCGCGCCACGAGGCGATGATCGCCGAACTGCGCGCGCTGGGCTGCGGCGTCGCGCTGATCCCCGACGGCGATGTCGCCGGGGTGATCGCGACGACCAATCCCGAGACCAATATCGACATCTATATGGGCAGCGGCGGCGCGCCCGAGGGCGTGCTGGCGGCCGCAGCGCTCCGCTGCGTCGGCGGGCAGTTCAAGGGCCGGTTGCTGTTCCGCAACGACGACGAGCGCAAGCGCGCGGCCAAATGGGGCGTCGAGGATCTCAACCGCGTCTATGACCTCGAGGACCTGGCCAAGGGCGATGTCATCTTCGCCGCGACCGGGGTGACCGACGGATCGCTGCTGCGCGGCGTCAAGCACCGCCGCGATGGGGTGATGACCACCGAAACCGTCGTCATGCGCGCCTCTTCGGGCACGGTGCGCTGGGTCAAGGGCGAGCATCGCGAGGGGTGAGGCGCGCGATCGCGGCGACGACAACCGCCGTGCAGCGGTCCTCGCTTGCCGCCGACTATCTTTCGCCCTAGATCGGCATCACCGGGGCGATGCAACCTCCCGGACAAGCGCATCCGCGCTCAAGCGTTGCCTGTTTGTCTCCGACTTTCGGAGATGAGGAGGTTTGCTTGCGATATCTCTCCCTTCCGCTTCTGCTCATATTGTCGAGCCCCGCACTCGCCGAAGACGGGCTGACCGTCACAGGCAGCGTGCGGCTTCGATATGAGACCATCGACGGCCAGGCGCGAACCGGTTTCAACGAATCCGACGACCTGTTGAACCTGCGCAGCAGCATCAGCGCGGACTATCGCCGCGGCCGATTTCGCATCGGCGGCGAGCTTTATGACAGCCGCGTCTATGGCGACGATCCGGGCACCCCGGTGACGACGGGCGAGGTCAATGCGTTCGAGCTGGTGCAAGCCTATGTCGGCTATGACATTCCGGGCGCTTTCGGCCGGGAGACGCGCCTCGGGCTTCAGGCGGGCCGATTCACGCTCAACCTCGGGTCGCGCCGGCTGGTCGCCGCCGACGATTATCGCAACACCACCAACGGCTATACCGGATTGCGCGCCGATCTGGGCCTCGGCGGCGGAACGTCGGCAACGCTGATCTACACACTGCCCCAGGTTCGCCTGCCCGACGATCGCGCCGCGCTCGACGACAATCAGGTGCGCTTCGATCGCGAGAGTTTCGACCTGGTCCTGTGGGGCGGACTGGTGACCAAAAAGCTGGGCGGCGAACGGCCCGCCGTCGAGCTTTCCTTTTACCATCTCGGCGAGCGCGACGCGCCGCGACGCCCGACGCGCGACCGATCGCTCGACACCGTCGGGCTGCGCATCTATCGCGACCCCGCCCCGGGACGCTGGGATTATGAGAGCGAGACCATCCATCAGGTCGGGACGATCAGCAGCAGCCTGACACCAACCGCACCGTCGCTCGACGTATCGGCATGGTTCGCGCATCTCGAGGCGGGCTACAGCTTTCGCCATCGCTGGGCACCGCGGCTGTCGCTCGAGTTCGATTATGCCAGCGGCGACGGGCGCGGGACAAAGTTCGGCCGATTCGACACGCTGTTCGGCATGCGGCGCGGCGAGCTCGCGCCGGCGGGGCTGTATAATGCCGTCGGCCGCACCAACCTGGTCTCGCCGGTGCTGCGCCTCGAAGCGACGCCGTCGAAACGGCTCGACGGCTTTATCGCCTATCGGCCGTTATGGCTCGCCTCGCGCTTCGACAGCTTTTCGACGACCGGGGTGCGCGATGCAAGCGGCGGTTCGGGGCGGTTTGCGGGGCATCAGGTCGAAGCCCGGCTGCGTTATTGGCTGATCCCCAAGCGCCTCCGGCTCGAATGGAGCGGGTTGCTGCTCGCCAAGGGGCGCTTCCTGCATGACGCGCCTAATGCGCCGCAGGGTGGCGATACGATCTATAATAGCTTCAATGCGACGGTGAGTTTCTGATCGGGCCAGCGTCAGCGAGTGCTTGACCCACGCGCTCCAACTGTATTATTGTTACAATACAGTTGGAGGTGCCGATGGTTGCGGTTGATCTGCACGCCTTGTGGCGCGTCGGGCCGGAAGGCGAAGCTGGCCGTCCCCTGGCGGGGATAACACGAAGATCAGAAAATCCCCGCCACGATCCCTTCGGCCAGCGCCGCGCCGAGGTCGCGGGCTTCGGCGAGGCGGTCAGGCGCTATCGTCTTGGGCGCCAAAATCGCCTCGGGGGTCTGCGCTGCGGTGTTCACGATCATCGGATCGGCGACGCGCTTCAGCCGCCAGCCGGTGGCGATGCGGTCGAGCTGGCGCTGCGCGCCTTCGCCGTCCGATCCGGCGCAGATGATCGTCGCGTAAGGACGACCTTCGAGCTTCCCGAGACAGGGGTAATAGCAACGGTCGAACATCTCCTTCATCGCGCCCGACAAAGCGGCGAGATTTTCGGGGCCGATAAAGAGATAACCGCCGGCCGCGATCAGATCGTCCGGCGTCACCGCGTCGGCGGCGACGAGCCGGCCGCCCCCCTCCGCCGCCGCTGCGGCGAGAGCGCGGCTGCCGCCGGTGCGGCTGTGCCAGATGATGAGGAGCGCGGCGTCCATGCGCCGATGCTTGCCAAGCCCCCGCCCCCGGCGCAAGCTGTCGGCAAAAATGGGGGGATGACGATATGCGCCGATTGACCGCCTTGCTGCTCGCCGCGAGCCTGCCGCTGACTGCCACCGCGCAGGATGCGGCGAGCGAGGCCACCCGGACCGCGCAGGCCGAACTCGCCAAGCGCCTGCCGCTCGACGACCCGCGCGACATGGCGAATGCGACGCGCGGCAAACTCGCCGAGATCCCGGGCGGGGTGATCCTGACCAGCGACGGCAAGACGGTGTGGGACCGACGGCCCTATGACTTTCTGAGCGCGACCGAGGCGCCCGACACGGTGAACCCGTCGCTGTGGCGGCAGGCCCGGCTCGACGCGGTGCACGGCCTGTTCGAGGTGGTGCCGGGCAAGATCTGGCAGCTGCGCGGTTACGATATTTCGGTGATGACGATCATTCGCGGCAAGTCGGGGTGGATCGTCGTCGATCCCTTGCTGTCGGAGGAGGCCGCCGCAGCGGGGTGGAAATTGTTCGCCGATACGGTCGAGGCGAAGTCGGGCACGCTGCCGATCAAGGCGGTGATCTTCAGCCACAGCCATAGCGATCATTTCGGCGGCGTCGGCGGCATCGTCACCCCCGAACAGGTAGCGAAGGCGAAGATTCGCATCATCGCACCGCACGGCTTTTCGGAAGAAGCGACGTCGGAAAATGTGCTGGCCGGGACCGCGATGGGGCGGCGCGCGCTCTATATGTTCGGGTCGATCCTCGCGCCCGGGCCGGCGGGACAGGTCGACACCGGGCTGGGGCCGAAGCTGTCGTCGGGCACGATCGGCTATATGGAACCGACCGAGACGGTGAGTGAAAAGGGCGGCACGCTGACGATCGACGGGCTGGTCTTCGACTTCCTCGACGCGGGCGGGACCGAGGCGCCGTCGGAGTTCGTCTTCTATATCCCCGCCTATAAGGCGCTGCACACGACCGAGGTTGTGACCCACACGTTGCACAATGTGCTGACGCTGCGCGGGGCGCAGGTGCGCGATGCCTTGCGCTGGTCGAAGGTGATCGACGCCGCGCTCTTAAAATGGGGCGGCAAGGCCGAGGTCGCGCTGGCGTCGCATCATTGGCCGACCTGGGGCACGGGCGAGGTGAGCGCGCTCTTGACCAACCAGCGCGACGCCTATCGTTATGTCCATGACCGCACGCTCTTTCTCGCCAATCGCGGCGCGACGCTGCACGAACTCGCCGATGCGACGGCCGAGGCGCCGGTGCAGGGACGCGATTTTTCGACGCGCGGCTATTATGGCACGCTCAACCACGACATGAAGGCGACCTATCAGCGCTATTTCGGCTGGTGGGACGGCAACCCCGCCAATTTCAACCCGATCCCACCCGAGCAGTCGGCGCCCAAATATGTCGCGCTGGCGGGCGGGGCGGACAAGCTGCTCGGCGCGGGCAAGGCGGCGATCGCGGCGGGCGAGTATCGCTGGGCGGCCGAGCTGTTGAACAAGCTGGTGTTCGCCGAGCCGCAGAATGAGGCGGCCAGGGCGGCGCTCGCCTCGGCCTATGACCAGCTCGGTTACCAGGCGGAGTCGGGCGCCTGGCGGAATTATTATCTCGCCGCGGCGGCGAGCCTGCGCGGCAATGCGGTGGCGGCGGCGACGAGCAATGGGCAGAGCCGCAGCTTCGTCAGCGCGATCCCGACGGCGGTGTTCTTCGACGCGCTGGCGACGCGCTTCGATGCGGCGAAGGGCGCGGGGCTGGCCGGGACGTTCCAGTTCATCCTGCCCGACAGCAAGGAGAGCGTCGCGATCTCGGTCGGCGGCGGGGTCGAGTTCCCGCGCAATGGCGTGACCGACCCGGCGCCGACCGCGACGATCACCATCGACCGCAAGACGCTCGACGACGTGATGCTGGGGCAGGCGCAATTTCCCGCGCTGCTGCAATCGGGGGCGATCAAGATCGACGGCGACCGCATGGCGTTCCTCAGCTGGTTCGCGCTGCACCCGGCCGCCGACCCGCGTTTCAATATAGTTGTGCCCTGAACCGCTGACCGACTAACGGAGGACCATGACCGACATCGCCGCCGCCCACCCGACCGATCCCTTCGATGCCGACGCGCTCAATGCGAGCGAGGGGCTCGATCCGGTCGACCCGGCCTATGCCCATGTCCTGCGGATCACGACCGCGATGAACCTGGTACCGATCGCGATCGGCGCGAGCGTGTTCGACGCGCTGCTGATCCGCCATCTCGAGGGGCCGTACGGGTTGATCACCGCGCTCGCCTGGCTGATCGCGATCATCGCCATCGTCAGCTTTCCATCGCGGCGCGTATCGCGCTGGGGCTACAAGATCGGCGAAGGACAGCTGCGCGTCGCGCGCGGCTGGCTGTTCCGCACCGACACGATCGTGCCCTTTGTCCGCGTCCAGCATATCGACGTCGGACAGGGGCCGGTCGAGCGCTGGTTCGGGCTGTCGCACCTGATCGTCCACACGTCGGGCACGCATAACAGCACGGTCACCCTGCCCGGGCTGCCCGCCGACCTCGCCGCCGCGATGCGCGAGACGATCCGCCGCCATATCCAGACCGACTTCGCATGAGCGAGAGCGTCGCCGCCGATTCCGCGACCCTGCCAGCCGAAGCCGAACCCGACTGGCAGCGTCTGCACCCCGCAACGCTGGCGCTGGCGATCGTCAGGCTGGGGCCGCGCAGCCTGAACTTCCTGCCCGCCGTCGCGGCGATCGGGATCGCGGGCAAATGGATCTATGCGATCCCCGCGCTGCTCGCCTTCCTGCTCTTTTCGCTGCTCGCGGCGTGGCTCAAATGGCTGCGCTTCCGCTTTGCAGTCGGCACCGACGAGGTGGTGATCGAAAGCGGCATCCTGTCGCGCCAGCACCGCACCATCCCCTTCGACCGCATCCAGGACGTCGGCATCGAGCAGGGGCTGATCGCGCGCGCGATCGGCATCGCCAAGGTCGGCTTCGAGACCGGCGCGGGCGGCGCGGGCAAGGAGAATGAGGCCAATCTCGATGCGATCGGGCTGGAGGCGGCGCAGGCGCTGCGCACGACGATCCGTGGGCATCGCAGCGCACCGGTGGCGGCGCCGTCGGTCGCCGCAGCAGTCGAAGGCGAAGCCGCGCCGCTTGCGGCCGACGAGGACAAATTGCTGTTCGCGATGGGGCCCCGCCAGTTGGTCGTCGCGGGCCTGTTCAACTTCTCGCTCGCCGCGCTCGCGGTGGTCGGCGCCGGCATGCAGTTTTTCGACAATCTGCTGCCCTTCAACGTCTTTGACCCGCGCGACTGGGTCGATATCGCCGAAACCTATGGGCTCGACCAATGGGTCGTCGCGCATCGCTGGGTCGCCGGCGTCGGCGCGCTGATCTCGTTGCTCTTCATCGGTTTTGTCAGCGGGATCGCGACGATGGTCTTCGCCAATTGGGACTTTCGCCTGACCCGCGAGCCGCGCTCGCTGCGCCGCACGCGCGGGCTGACGACACGCACCGACGTCGCGATCCCGGTGCGCCGGGTGCAGGCGGCGATCCTCGTCACCGGCTGGTTCCGCAAGCGTTTCGGCTGGCACGAGCTGCGGCTCCAGAGCCTCGCGAGCGACGGCGGCAAGGAGAAGGACCATCAGGTCGTCCCCTTTGCGCAGCTCGCCGACATCGACCCGGTGCTTGCCGAAATCGCAATCGCGCGCGCCGCCGAGGACGCCGACTGGCAGCACAGCCATCGCATCGTCGCGCTGGGCGGCTTCGTCGGCGCGGTCGGCGCCACCATCGGCGGATTGACCGCCGTGTCGTTCGGGCAGCCGCTCGGCTGGCTCGGGCCGGTCATTGGCGTGCTGATCGCGCTGGCATCGCTGTTCGGCGCGCGTTTCCACCGCTGGATCGACCTCGGCGACCGGGTCGCGATCCGGCGGGGTATGTGGAAACCCAAGACGACCTTGCTGCCGCACGCGTCGGTGCAGAGCGCCGACCTCAAGACCGACTTCATCCTGCGCCCGCTCGGGCTCGGGACTTTGGTGTTCGGGGTGCCCGGGGGCAGTTCGCTGGCGAGCCATGAAATTCCCGCCATCCCCCTCGGGGTCGCCCAGGAATTGCGCCGCCGCATTCTGGCGGCCAAGGCCCGCGCATGACCGACACCGCAAAGGACGCCGCGCTGGGGATCACCCATTCGATCGGGGGCCAGCCTTGGCACTGGCGCCGCGCCAGCGCCGATATGGCATCCGAAAATCTGGCGCCCGACGATCTGGTGACGCAGCTCTTGCTCGCGCGCGGGGTGCCGCGGGGCGACCTCGAGCGCCAGCGGGTGCCGACCTTGCGCGGCTTCATGCCCGATCCGGCGCTGTTCAAGGATATGGACGCGGCCGCCGAACGGCTCGCCGATGCGGTCGCCGCCCAAGAGGCGATCACCATCTTTGGCGATTATGACGTCGACGGCGCGACATCGGCGGCGCTGCTCGTGCGGCTGCTGCGCGATCTCGGCGCGCCGGTCGGCGCCTATATCCCCGACCGGTTGATGGAAGGCTATGGCCCCTCGGGCGCGGCCTTGGTCAGGATCGGCGAAGCGGGATCGAAACTCGTGGTCACCGTCGATTGCGGCGCGCAGGCCTTTGAGGCGATCGCCGAGGCCAATGCGGCGGGGGTCGAGACGATCATCGTCGATCATCACCAATGCGCGACGACGCTGCCCGCCGCCTTTGCGGTGGTGAACCCGAACCGGCTCGACGAGGCGCCCGACGCGGCGGTGCACGGCAATCTGGCGGCGGTCGGGGTCGCCTTCCTGCTCGGCGCGGCGCTGCTGCGGGTGCTGCGCGGGCGTGACTTCTTCAAGGGTCGCAGCGAACCGGCGCTGATCGAGCTGCTCGACCTCGTCGCGCTTGGCACCGTCGCCGATGTCGCGCGGCTGACCAGCTTCAACCGCGCGCTGGTGACGCAGGGGCTGAAGATCATGGCGCGGCGCGGCAATATCGGGCTCGCGGCGCTGATGGATGCGGCGCGGCTGACCAAGGCGCCGACCGCGACCGACATGGGTTTCGCGCTCGGCCCGCGAATCAACGCCGGCGGGCGCGTCGGCAAATCGGACCTCGGGGTACGCCTGCTGACGACGAGCGACCCGCAGGAAGCCGCCGACATCTCGCAGGAGCTCAACCGGCTCAACGAGGAGCGCCGCGCGATCGAGGCCGGCGTGCTCGACGAGGCGATGGCGATGAGCGAGCGCGCCGCGAACGCGCCGGTCGCGATCGTCGCGGGCGCCGGCTGGCACCCGGGGGTGATCGGCATCGTCGCGGGGCGGCTGAAAGAGAAGCTCCGCCGCCCGGCGATCGTGATCGCGCTGGGCGAGGACGGTATCGGCAAGGGGTCGGGGCGCTCGATTTCGGGGGTCGACCTCGGCGCCGCGATCCTCGCCGCGAAGGAAACGGGCCTGCTGATCGCGGGCGGCGGCCATGCGATGGCGGCCGGGCTGACCGTCGCGGCCGACAAGCTCGACGCGCTCGGCGCCTTCCTCAACGAAAGGCTCGCGGCCGATGTCGAGCGCGCGAGCGGCGACCGCGCTTTGCTGATCGATGCGGTGCTCGCGCCGCGCGGCATCTCGCCCCTGTGGTGCGAGGCGATCGAGAGCGCGGGGCCGTATGGCGCCGGCTGGCCCGCGCCGCGCGTCGCGACCGGGCCGGTGCGAATCGTCGAGGCGGGAATCGTCGGCACCGACCATGTCCGGCTGATCGTGTCGGGCGACGATGGCGCACGCTTCAAGGCGATCGCGTTCAGGAGCGCCGAGACCGAGCTGGGGCAGACGCTTTTGCACGCGCGCGGGCGCAAATTATGGCTCGCGGGACGCGCGAAACGTGATGATTGGGGCAGCCGCCCCGCCGCCGAACTGCATCTGGAAGACGCCGCCTGGGCGGAGTGAGGAGGGGTCATGTTCAGTCATGTCACGATCGGCATCGATGACTTCGCCGCCGCCGAACCCTTTTACGACGCGATCATGGCGGTCCTCGGTCACGACGAGCTGATTCGCTACGACCGGGGCAAGGGATATGGAGCGCCGAGCGGCGCGAAGCTGTTCATCGGCCCCGCGTACAACGGTCATCCCGCCACCGCCGGCAATGGCACGCATGTCGCCTTTGTCGCCGCCGACCGCCCGACGGTCGATGCCTTTCATGCCGCCGCCCTCGCCCATGGCGGCAGCGACGAAGGCGGGCCGGGCCTGCGTCCGCATTATCACCCCGATTATTACGGCGCCTATGTGCGCGATCCCGAGGGGAATAAGTTGCAGGCGGTTTGCCATGCGCGCGCCGATTGAAATGAGTTGGTCAGGGGCCTTGACCGCAGGGATAGGCGCGTCTAATGCGCCGCTTCACCGAACGACGGCCCCTTCGTCTAGCGGTCTAGGACGTCGCCCTTTCACGGCGAAAACACGGGTTCGAGTCCCGTAGGGGTCACCATCGTCGGTCTTCATGCCGAACCGGCATTTGCGGCCCCTTCGTCTAGCGGTCAGGACGCGGCCCTCTCACGGCTGAAACACGGGTTCGATTCCCGTAGGGGTCACCAGACAGCAGCATCGCCGCCCCCAAAAGCTCCGCTTCGGTGTCAAAGCCGAATGTCTTCGGCTGGGCCTGTCGCCGCCGCACCGGCACAGCAGCGATGTGAGCGAAATCCAGGGCGAAATTCATCTTGTGTTGCCCGACCCGATCGAGCGGGCGGCCTGTTTTCGCGCGCTCGCGGCGGGCGCCGCACGGGTGGTCCGCAGCTTTGCCAGCGCCGACGATTATCTGGCCGCCGAAGCCGACCGGGCGGGCGGGCTGCTGTTGTTTCACTGGCGCCAGCCGGGGACGACAAGCGGGGCGGCGTTGCTCGGCCAGGTCGCGGCGCGGCCCGACATCGCCGCCATGGTCGCGGCCGAGCGGCTGACCCTCGACGAGACGCGCGTCATCCTGCGCGGCGGCGCGTCCGACCTGTTGCCCGCGCCGCTCGACCCGCAACTGGTGCGGCGCACGCTGGAGCAGGCATGGGGCGCGTGGCAGCTGTGCCAGCAGGAGCGGGCGCTGCGCCGGGCGGCCGAGGGACGGCTGGCGGCGCTGACCCCGCGCGAACAGGATATATTGGAGGCGATTGCGGCGGGGCTCGGCAACAAGGCGATTGCCCGCCGGCTCGACCTCAGCCCGCGCACGGTCGAGGTGCACCGCGCCAACATCATGCGCCGCGCCGAGGCGGGGAGCGTCGCCGAACTGCTGCGGTTGTGCTTCATCGCCGAGGGGAGTGCGGCGAACTCCCTCCGTTTCGGAGCATGATCGCCGCCGGGTGCGGTCAATCTTGCCGCCGCGCATCCGTAACAGGGGATAGAACGGCGCACCGCCCTTTTGTTGGTCCCTAGGGGCGACGCCGTTCGCTTCGCGCGGCTACCCCACCTGGCCGCTTCCAACGGCGGGCCGACCGGGAGACCCCTCGGTCGGCCCTAACCGGTGGAGCCTAACCGGTGACCAGCACGCGCTGTTCGGCGCGGCCCATCGAGAGCAGGATCGGATCGGCCGCCTGCCGCGCCATGAAATCGGCCTTGCCGGCGATCCCCTGCCAGGCGCTGCCGATCAGCGACTGCGCGATCGCGCCGCCGAGCGTGTCGCCGGGGCCGGGCAGGATGACGACATCGGGGGCATATTCCCTGACCGCGACCTGCACCGAGAGCGCGAAATCATAGGGCGCGAGGATCTGGTGGCCGAAGCTATAATCCCATACCGCGTCGGGGTCGGACGAGAAGCGCCGCCAGATATGGCCGCGCCCGTCGATCATCGGGATGGCGGGGCTCGAGAAAAGCGAGGGCGACAGTTCGGCCTTCGCCTTGTCCGAGCTGCCAAACATCAGCGGCGTGTGGAAGGGACCGTGGCCGGCGAGGCGCAGCGGATCGCGACCGGGGGTCGGCGGCGCCTCGGCGAGCAGCGCGGCGAGGCCTTCCTCATTGCCCGCGAAGACGAGCATACCGGCGAGGTCGATCGAGAGCGCGAGCGCATGGCCGGGGCGCGCGGCGATCGACGCGATAAGGTCGAGCAGCCGGTCGCGAAGGCCGGGGACCGGACGCCAGTCCTCATCGACCACCTGCAGCAAGATCTGGCCGCCGGGACCATGCGTCTGGCTGTTGAGCCCCATCGCGTTCGCGATGCGGAAGCCGTCGGCGACCGACACCGCGCCGCCGCACGCGAGCGCGCTGTACCAGCCCATCGAATTGCCCGCGACGGCGACGATGTCGAAGCGGTCGCGGTCGATGCTCAGATAGTCGAGCGCGGTCGCGGTGTAGATGAGCGGCGCCGCGACGTCGCCGCGCATATGGGTCGCGACGCTGAAGCGGTCGGCGCCGTCGAGCTCTGTCACCGTCGGCTGGCCGCGGTCGCCCCGCTGCGCATCGAAATCGGCGATGAGGTCGGCGAAGCGCGCGCCGTGGAGGCGTGCGATGCTGCCGAGCTCGCCCTTGCCATAGGTGCCGCGACCGGGGGCGATGACGAGGGCGGTCCGGCGCGCGCTCATGCCAGCAGCTCCTTCGCGGCGGCGACGATCGAATCGCGGCTCGGCAGGGTGAGCGTCGCCGCGCGGCCGAGCGGAATGAAGCTGTCGTCGGCGGCGATGCGCGCGACCTTCTTGTCGGGGGTGCGTTCGACGAAGCTCGCCATCAGCGCCTCGCTCTGCGACCCGGTGATCCGGCATTCGTCGACGATCAGGATGCGCTTCGCGTCGCCGACCGCCGCCACCAGCTTGTCCTCATCGACTGGGCCGAGCCAGCGCAGGTCGATCACCCGCGCCTTGATGCCGTCCTCGGCGAGCAATTTCTCGGCCTGGCGCGAGAGATAAGTGCCGTTGCCATAGGTGACGATCGCGAGGTCGGTGCCGTCGCCATGGACGCCGACGTCGCCGAGACGGATCGGGGCGCCGTCGCCGGGGCCCTCGTAGACGCTGGTCCACAGGCCGTCGCCCTCCTCGTGGAGGTCGCGGGTCATGTAGAGCGCGATCGGTTCGACGAAGACGACGACGCGCTGCTCCTCGCGCGCCAGCCGCACGCATTCGCGCAGCATATGCACCGCGTCGCGGCCGTTCGACGGCACCGCCAGGATGACGCCCGGAATATCCCGGAAGACCGCGAGGCTGTTGTCGTTGTGGAAATGGCCGCCGAAGCCCTTCTGATAGCCGAGCCCCGCGATGCGGATGACCATCGGATTGGTGTACTGACCGTTCGAGAAGAAGCTCAAGGTCGCCGCTTCGCCGCGAATCTGGTCCTCGGCATTATGGACATAGGCGAGGAACTGGATTTCGGGCATCGGCACGAAGCCGTTGTGCGCCATGCCGATCGCGAGGCCGAGGATCGCCTGTTCGTCGAGCAGGGTGTTGACGACGCGCGACGAGCCGAAGCGCTGATGCAGTTTCGCGGTGACATTATAAACGCCGCCCTTCGGCCCGACATCTTCGCCCATGACGGCGATTTCCTTGTGCGCGAGCATCAGGTCGGCGAGCGCCCAGCTCAAGAGCCGCGCCATGTGCATCGGCTTGTCCATCTGACCCGCGTCGCTGCCGAACATCGCCTTGCGGTCCTCGGCCGAGGGGGTGTTGGCGCGGACCAGGTCGCGTTTCGGCGGAACGATGCTGTCCATCACATGCGCGGACGTGGTGATCTTGGGGCGCAAGATCGCCGCCTCGGCCTGCCGCGCGAGGGTGGCGCCGATCTCTTCATAGGTCTCGGCGATTTCGGTCGGGGTCATCCAGCCCTGCTCGGCCATCAGCGCCGCGCCGGCGAGCAAGGGGTCGCGCGCCTCGTCGGCTTCGATCAATGCCTTGGGGAGGTAAGCGCCCTGCACGTCCGAGCCGGCATGGCCATAGAGGCGCACCGTGGCCATGTGGAGGAATACGGGCTTGCGCGTCCGGCGCGCATAATCGGCGGCTTCCTTCGCCCCCGCATAGGCCGATGCGAGGTCGGTGCCGTCGCACTGGATATAGTGCAGCCCGGCGCGGTGGCGGAATTGCGCCTCGATCCAGCCGGTGGGCGTGCGGGTCGAAATACCGATGCCATTGTCTTCGCAGAGGAAGATCAGCGGCATCGGCGAGCCCTGGAACGCCGCCCAGCCCGCCGTATTGAACGCCCCCTGCGCGGTCGAATGATTCGCCGAGGCATCGCCGAAGCTGGTCAGCACGATCGCGTCTTCGGGGAGCGGCAGGTCTTTCAGCCCCTGCCGCCGCGCGATGCCGATCGAGAAAGCGGCGCCGACCGCCTTGGGCAGATGCGACGCGATGGTCGAGGTTTGGGGAGGAATATTCAGCGGTTTCGAGCCGATCACCTTGTGGCGGCCGCCCGAAATCGGGTCTTCGCTCGACGCGGCAAAGCTGAGCAGCATGTCCCAGGTCGGGGTCTGCCCCGGAACGCTGCGCGCGCGGTGAAGCTGGAAGGCGTTGGAGCGATAATGGAGAAACGCCATGTCGGTGACGCGCAGCGCGGCGGCGACGGCGGCATTGCCCTCATGCCCCGACGATCCGATCGTGTAGAAACCCTCGGCGCGCGCCTGCAAATGGCGCGACAGCCGGTCCATCTGGCGGCTGGTCAGCTGCGACAGGAAGATATCGGTGGCCGCCGCGCGCGACAGGCCCGCCGTCGCCGGATCGGGGGCGTCGGCGCGGTCGGGCAAATGCCCGCTCGCCAGCCTGGCGAGGAATTTTTCATGTACCGCCTGAGCCGCGTCCACGCTGGCACTCCCGTCTAGGTTTCGTTGCGAGTGCAACCATCGGCCGCCCCGTTGCGGCGCGCTATTATAGGGCACCCGCCCGCGCAAGCATCTCTTGCCATTGCGCCCGCGAGCGCGCTACCACCATTGCGATGATCGACCGGGGCGGAACCATTATTTCAACATGATATCGCTGTGGATCGCCCAGGCGTCGGCCGCCGCACCGCCGTCGGCTCCCGATGCCGGCCAGGCCGCGGGTGAGGGCTGGCTGCTCAATCCCGAACTCGTCGAGCCCAGCTATACGCAGACGATGGCGGGCGGGACGATCCAGACCGAATTCCCGCCGCCGCCCCCGCCGCCGAACACCCCCGAATGGATGAAGGCGATCGGCCGCGCGCTGCGCGACTTTTTCGAGTGGAGCGCACCGGCGGGCAAGCCGTTGCTGTGGATCGGCGCGATCCTGCTCGTGCTGTTGCTCCTCTATCTGTTCGTCCCCGCCTTCGCGGCCTGGGTCGACGACCTGCGCTATCGCCGCAAACGCAAGGGGCTGGAGGAGGAGGCCGACCAGATCGGTCATGCCGAGGCCGGCGCCGCGCGCGCGCTGCTCGCCGAGGCCGATGCGCTCGCCGCCGCGGGGCGCTTTGCCGAAGCGATCCACCTGCTGCTCTATCGCAGCGTCGAGGATATCGAGGGTCGCCGCCCCGGGCTGGTCAAACCCGCGATGACGTCGCGCGACCTGGCGGTCGCGCACGACCTGCCCGCCGTCGCGCGCGAGGCGTTCAGCCGCATCGCGCGCGCGGTCGAGATCAGCCTGTTCGGCGGCCGCGCGATCGACGCGGCGGCGTGGGACCAGTGCCGCAGCGCCTATGCCGAGATGACGGTGCCGAAGAATTGGGCGCGAGCATGAGCGGCGCCGCGACCGGAGAGAGCAGTTTCAACCCGCGGCTGATCGCGGGAATCGTGGTGATGGGCATCATCGCCTTCATCGCGCTGTGGGCGCTGGTCGCGCTGGGGCCGCAGATCGGCAGCGGCAACGACGGCAAGGGCCATGCGCTGTCGAAGGCGGCGCCGGGCTATGCCGGGATCGTCGACCTGCTCGAACGCGCGGGCGCGACGGTCGAGGTGCGGCGCAAGGCCGAGTCCTATCATTATGACGATTATGATCCGCTGATCATACTGACCCCCACCCACCGAACGCGCCCCGAGGAAATCGCCGAGCTGATCGCCGGCGCCGGCGGCGCGCCGGTGCTGATCGTGCTGCCCAAATGGGAAGCGGGGCGGATCCCCGGGACCGACACCAAGCCCGGCTGGGTCAGCGGCGGTTTTCCGGTGACGCCGCCGTCGAAGCTGTTGCCGTCGGCGACGTTCGGCCAGGTCGATATTCGCGCCGAAAAGGCGAAACCAGGACGGGCGCCGGCCTGGCTCGCCGGGCGCAATATCGCGCTGGCGCTGCCCGCCGATGTCCAGACGGTCGCGGGCGATGGGCTCGAGACCCTTGCCGCAGCGCCGGGCGGCGGCGCGGTGCTCGCGCGGGCGCAGAGCCATGATTATTATATCCTCGCCGATCCCGACCTCATCAACAATTTTGCCTTTGCCTCGCGCGACGGCGCGCGCACGGCGGCGACGCTGATCGACGGAATCGCCGAAGATGCCGACGCCGACGGGCTCGCCTTCGACGTCACGCTCAACGGGCTGGGCGGCGGGCGTTCGCTGCTGCGCTTCGCCTTTGTCCCGCCGTTCATCGGCATCACCCTGTGCCTGATCGCCGCCGGCCTGTTCGCGCTGTGGCAGGCCTGGGCGCGCTTCGGCCCGGCGCTGACCCCCGGACGCGCGATCGCGGTGTCGAAGGCGGCGCTGATCGCCAACAGCGCCGATCTGATCAAGCAGGCCGGGCGCGAACTCGAAGGCGCGGGCGATTATGTCGCCAGCCTGCGCGCGGCGATCGCCCGGCGCCTCCATGCGCCGGCCGGGCTCGACGCGGCGGCGACCGACCGCTGGATCGACCGCCACCTGCCGCCCGGCAGCGACCTTTTCTCTTCGCTGGCGCGGCGACTGCAGCTCGCCCGCAACACCCATGAATTCCTTGCAGACGCGCAGGCGCTGCACGACATCAGGAAGGACTTAATCCGTGACAGCTAATCCCACCGAAACGGGAGTCGGGGCCAAGGGCGTCGAAAGCGTCCAGGCGCTCGGCGCCGCGATCGACGCCGAGGTCGCCAAGGCGGTGTTCGGGCAGGGTCCACTGACCCGCATGGTGACGATCGCGCTGCTCGCGGGCGGCCATGTGCTGCTCGAAGGACCGCCGGGAACCGCCAAGACGCTGCTCGCGCAGGCGTTCGCCCGCGCGACGGGGCTCGATTTCGGGCGCATCCAGTTCACCCCCGACCTGATGCCCGGCGACATTTTGGGGTCGAACCTGTTCAACTTCCAGACGTCGAGCTTCACCCTGACCAAGGGCCCGATCTTTACCGAGTTGCTGCTCGCCGACGAAATCAACCGCACTCCGCCCAAGACGCAGGCCGCGCTGCTCGAGGCGATGCAGGAGCGGCGGGTGACGATCAACGGCGAGCCGCATGTGATGAGCCCGCGCTTCACCGTGCTGGCGACGCAGAACCCGATCGAGCAGCAAGGCGTCTATCCGCTGCCCGAGGCGCAGCTCGACCGCTTCCTGTTCAAGCTGGTCGTCGATTATCCCGACGCCGCCGAGGAACGGCGCATCGTCGCCGAGCATGGCGGGCGTTTCAAAAGCCCGGCGGTCGCCGATTTCGGGGTCGCGCAGGTCGCCGATGCGGCGGCGATCGGCGAAGCGATCGATATCATCTCGAACGTCCGGCTGGCCGACGAGATCGTCGATTATATCGTCCGCCTGATCCGCGCGACCCGCGAGAGCGCCGATCTGGAATGCGGCGCGTCCCCACGCGCCGCCTCGCTGCTGGCGCGCGCCGCGAGCGCGGCAGCGGCGCTCGACGGGCGCGACTATGTCATTCCCGACGACGTCCAGCGCCTCGCCGCCGGGGTGCTGCGCCATCGCGTCATCCTGTCGGCGGCGGCCGAGATCGAAGGCCGCAATGTCGAACAGATCGTCGCGGCCCTGCTCGAACGCGAGGAAGTGCCGCGGTGATCTACCCGACCCGGTTGACGATCCTGCTATTGCTTGCGGGCGCGCCGGTCGCGCTCATACTCGGGCTGATGCGGCCCGAGCTGTGGCTGGTCGCGCCGGGATGGATCGGCTTCCTGTTCGCCTGCCTGTTGATCGACGGGCTGGCGGGCCCCAATCCGCGCCGCCTGACGCTCGAGACGCGGTTTCCGCATCAGGTCGGGGTCGGCGACCCGTTCGACCTGATGCTGATCGCGGCGAGCGAGGGCGGGGTGCCGCGCCGCGCCGAAATCGCGCTCGCGGCCGATGAGCGGCTGGCGGTCGGCGGCCGGCTGGCGGGCGAGATGCGCGCCGCCGAACGCGCCGAAGGCAAGCGTGAGGCGCTGGTCGCGACATTGGCCTTGCACGCCTCACGGCGCGGCAAGGCGGCGATCGACGCGGCCTGGATCCGCTGGCGCGGACCGCTCGGCCTCGTATGGAAGCAGCGCAAATTCGCCGTCGACGACAGCATCGCGGTCGTGCCCAGCCTGCGCGCGGTGACCGAGGAGGGCAGCCGGTTGTTCCAGCGCAACAGCTGGTTCGGGCTGCGCCAGCAACGCATGCGCGGCGAGGGCGCCGAGTTTGAGGCGCTCGCCGAATATCAGCCGGGCATGGACCGGCGATCGATCGACTGGAACGCGTCGGCGCGGCATGTGAAGCTGTTCGCCAAGGAATATCGGGTCGAACGCGACAATCGCGTCGTGCTGGCGATCGACGCCGGGCGGACGATGGCCGAGCCCGTCGGCGGCATGCCGCGCGTCGACCGCGCGGTGTCGGCGGCGCTGCTGCTCGCCTATGTCGGGCTGAAATTGAACGACCGGATCAGCCTGTTCTCCTTCGCCGCCAAGCCGCAGGCGATGACCCCCGCCTATATGCACACGCAGGATTTCCCGGCGTTGCAGCGCGCCGCGAGCCTGATCGACTATGCGCCGGTCGAGAGCAATTTCACCCTCGCGCTGACCACCCTGTCGGCGCAGCTCAACCGCCGCTCGCTGATCATATTGTTCACCGAATTCACCGATGCGACGAGCGCCGATCTGATGATCCGCGCCGCCGGTCGGCTGGTCAAAAAACATCGGCTGCTGTTCGTCGTGCTGAAGGACGAGGAACTGGAGAGCGAGGAAAAGCGCCGCCCCGAAAGCGCCGCCGACATCACGCGGTTGAACGTCGCCGCCGCGATGCTGCGCGACCGGCAACTGGTGATCGCGCGGCTGGTGCGGCTGGGCGCCGACGTGCTCGAAGTCCCCGCCGACGCGATGACCGGCGGGGTGATCGATGCCTATCTGAACATCAAGCGCCAGGGGAGCTTGTGATGCAGCCCGTGATCGCATCGCCCGCCGCCGCCGCGCTCGAAGCGCCGGCCTTTTCGACGGGTCGTTTTCGCGCCGAGCGCGAGGCCGACTGGATCGCCTTCGACGCGCTACTCACCCGGCTCGAAAAAAAAGGCGCCAAGGGGCTGTCGAGCGAGGAACTGCTCCAATTGCCCGTGCTGTATCGCGCGACGCTGTCGTCGCTGTCGATCGCGCGCGCGACCAGCCTCGACAAGGCGTTGCTCGACCATCTCGAGGCGCTGTCGATGCGCGGCTATTTCCTGATCTATGGGGTGCGCCAGTCGCGGCTCGACCGGATGACGCGCTTTTTCACACGCGACTGGCCGCTGGCGGTGCAGGCGGTGTGGAAAGAAACGGTGGTCATATCGCTGATCATCATCCTCGGCGCGCTGACCAGCTGGCTGCTCGTCACCAACCAGCCCGAATGGTATTATAATTTCGTCGACGAAGGCCTGTCGGGCGGCCGCGATCCGCGTGCGACCGCCGAATTCCTGCAATCGACGATCGGCCATGGCAAAGCTGCGGCGGACGAGGACAGCGGCGCGCTGCATGTGTTCGCGACCTTCCTCTTCACCCACAACAGCGGCGTATCGATCATGTCGTTCGCGCTGGGCTTCGCCTTCGGCATCCCGACGATGATGCTCGAATTTTACCAGGGGATCAGCCTTGGCGCGATGATCGCGGTCTTCACCGGCAAGGGGCTGGGCTATGATTTCGGCGGCTGGTTGTTCATCCATGGCAGCACCGAATTGTTCGCGGCGGCCCTGTCGGGCGCAGCCGGGCTTCGGATCGGCGGCGCGGTCGTCTTTCCCGGCGCGCGCAGCCGGTTGCAGGCGGCGTCGGACGCCGGACGCACCGCGGGCAAGGTGATGGTCGGGGTCATTTTGATGCTGCTCGTCGCCGGGTTGCTCGAAGGCTTCGGGCGCCAGCTGATCACCGATACGGTGATGCGTTATGCCATCGGCACGGTGATGCTGCTGTTCTGGCTCGGCTATTATTACGTCCCGCGCCGCGGAGCCGCGGCATGAGCGCCGCCACCAACGCCCGCGACCGGCTGGCGCGCAAGGGCAAGACGCGCCAGTTCATCACCCCCGAGGGGGTCGACCTCGAGCTGAAGATCGCGAGTTCGGGGCTGCGGTTCGGGGCGCTGATCGTCGACATCGGGTTGATCATCCTGATCCTGTTCCTGTTCAGCCTGCTGATGCTGTGGGTCGGCGTGTCGTCGGAATCATCGGTCGCGATCACCATCTGGATGCTGGGGTTTTTCGTGCTGCGGACCTTCTGGTTCATCGGCTTCGAACTGGGGCAGCGCGCCGCGACCCCGGGCAAGCGGCTGATGGGCATTCGCGTCGTCGCGCGCGACGGCGGACGGCTGACCGCCGATGCGGTGGTCGCGCGCAACCTGATCCGCGAGCTCGAGATCTTCCTGCCGCTGATGATGCTGGGATTCGGATCGGGCGAGGACCGGGTATCGGGATGGACGGTGCTGGCCGGGGTCGTCTGGTCGCTGACATTGAGCCTGTTCCTGCTGTTCAACAAGGACCGGATGCGGATGGGCGACCTGATCGCCGGGACGTGGGTGGTGATGGCGCAGCGTTCGAAGCTCGACCATGACATCGCCGCCGAGGCCGAGGCGGCCGGGCCGATGCAGTTCAGCGAGGCCGAATTGTCGGTTTACGGCATTTTCGAGCTGCAAGAGCTGGAGCGGGTCTTGCGCATCCGCGAACCGCGCGCCATGCGCGAGGTCGCGGACACGATCCGCGCCAAAATCGGGCGGCCGGTGGCGGAGGAGGACGATGTCTTCCTGCTCTCCTATTACCGCCAGCTGAAAGCCCGGCTCGAACGCAAATTGCTGTTCGGCAAGCGGCGAGAGGATAAATATGCCAGCGACTGACACCGCCCTTTCGGTAACCGACGCGCTGCACAAGCGCCGTTCGGTGCGCGCCTTTACAACCCAGGCGGTCGATCCGGCGCTGCTGGCGGAGATTTTCGCCGCCGCGCAGCGCGCGCCGTCGGGCGGCAATCTCCAGCCCTGGCAGGCGGTGGTGCTGGCGGGCGACGACTGGCAGGCGGTCAAGGACGCGGTCGCGGCGCGGATCGCGATGGGGCGCGAGGGCTATCAGCCCGAATATGACATCTACCCCAAGGGGCTGACCGATCCGTGGGAGGCGCGGCGCTTCGGGGTCGGCGAGGGACTGTATGCCGCCCTCGGCATCCCGCGCGAGGACAAGAAGGGCCGGTTCGGCCAGTTCCTGCACAATTATACCGGTTTCGGCGCGCCGGTGATGCTGTTCCTCCATTGCTCGCGGATCATGGGGCCGCCGCAATGGTCCGACATGGGCATGTGGCTGCAGTCGGTGATGCTGCTGCTCGTCGAGCATGGGCTGGCGAGCTGTCCGCAGGAATGCTGGGCGATGTACGGCGAAACCGTCCGCGCGGCCCTGCGCCTCGGCGACGACCAGATCCTCTTCACCGGGCTCGCGATCGGCTATGCCGACGAGGGCGCGGCGGTGAACCAATGGCCGGTGCCGCGCGTTGGCGTCGACGAAGCGATCGATTTCCGGGGATTTGCACCATGAGCAGGAAACGCGCCCGGTGGCGCTATGGCGTGGCTTTGCCGATGACGCTGGCGGTGGCGAGCTGCACCGCCGTGCCGACCCCGGCGCCAGCCCCCGCCCCGCGCCCCGTCGCCGCCGCGCCGACCCCGGCGCCGCAGCCGGTCCCCGCACCCGCGAAAGCCTGGGACGAACGGCGGCTCGACACCGGTGAATGGCGCTATGACGCGGGATCGCGCACCGCGAGCTTTGCGCAGGCGGGCGTCGCCGCGCCGTTGCTGACGATGGTCTGCAGCGGCGGGTCGGTCGACCTCACCGCCGGGCTCGGCACCGCCGATGCGGCGCTCGACGTCGACCTCCGGACCAGCGCCGGCAGCGACCGGCTGCGCCTGACCGGGGGCCGCGTCGCGATGAACAGCCGCGA
>NZ_JBOHHU010000073.1:0-21251 GCF_050725615.1 Sphingopyxis sp. | reverse complement strand
TTGTCCTTCGCCCTGCACAGCTGGTCCGAACTCTATGGCTTTTCGCTCGACGCGATCGCCAATCGCACGAACCAGGGCATCATCCACCGGCTGGCGCAGAATAATTGCGTCAGTCTGGACAAGAAGCCGAAGCTCGGCACGATCCTGGGCATTGTGACGATCGCCCGCGCGACAAAGACCAAGGATATCGCGACGATCGAACCCTGGGGATCGTGGGCGCGCAGCAACAGCGTCGACCCCGCGCGCGTTCCGGGGCCGCTGCTCATCGCGCAGGGCGACAAGGATGTCATCGTCGCGCCGGCCGTCACGCGCCGCTTCGCGCAGGCCGTCTGCCGCCAGCGCACCAAGGTCCGCTATGTCGAGATGCGCGGCACCGATCATGGCGCCAGCGCGAAGGACAGCGTCACCGAAACATTGGCGTGGATCGGCGCGCGGTTCGATGGCCAGCCGCCGCCCGACGATTGCCGACGAATTTAGCGCCGCGCCATCGCGCTAGTTGAACACGCCCGGGTCGACCGGTCCCTTGCCGGCCAGCCAGGCGACCGCATCGGAGCGGAACAGCACGGCCGCCGAGCCGACCGACAGCGCGGTGACCAGCAATGTCGCGCCCAGCCACATTGTGCTCAGGCTGTTGGGTTCGAAGAGCGAGGCGATCGTTTGCAGCGTGCCGAGCGCGACCAGCACGACATAGATCCACTTCGCGACATTGCTGCCGCGCCGCGCGATGGCGTACCAGAGCGCGGCCAAAATGGCCAAGGTGACGGCAAAGATGAACATGGTTATGCCGATCGCTGTCGATGACCGCATCCCGGCCGCTCCGTGCTCGATTTCGGCCATCATGTCGTTCCATGCCAAATAGGTGGTTACGACGCTGATCGCGAAAGACGTCCATAACAGACGTTCAAACAGAATGATCGATGGCGGCCGGTGCAAGATTTTTCCCCCTGGTCGAAATGGTTACGACCCATGTAGCGAAAAGTCGCCTGGCATGACACGCCCTAATCGACCCAATCGAGCCCCATGTCGCGGTACACGCCCCGGTCCTCGTCCCAGTTCGCCTTGACCTTCACATGCAGGAACAGATGGACCTTGCGGCCGAGCAATTCGGTCAGCTCGGCGCGGGCCTTGCTGCCGATTTCCTTGATCCGCTCGCCCTTGTGGCCGAGGATGATCGCGCGCTGGTTGTCGCGTGCGACCAGGATCTGCTGGTGGATTTCGGCGCTGCCGTCCTTGCGCGTCGTGAACTTCTCGGTTTCGACGGTCGACTGGTACGGCAGCTCCTCGTGGAGCTGGCGATAGAGTTGCTCGCGGGTGATTTCGGCGGCGAGCATCCGTTCGGGCGCGTCGCTGACCTCGTCCTCGGGGAAATGCCAGGGCCCCTCGGGCATCAGCGCCGCCAGCGTCGCCTTGAGTTCGGGAACCCCGTCGCCGGTGCTCGCCGAGATGAAGAAGGTTTCGTCGAACGCAACGCGCTCGTTGAGCTGGGTCGCGATCGTCAGCAGCTTGTCCTTCTTGGTGAGGTCGACCTTGTTGAGGACCAGGAATTTCTTCTCGGGTCGCCCCTCGATCCCCTGCAACACGCGCTCGGCGCGCTCACCGAGCTTTGCGGCGGCGTCGATCATCACCAGGATCGCCTCGGCCTGGTCGAGGCTGTTCCACGCGGCGGCGACCATCGCGCGGTCGAGCCGGCGGGTGGGGGCAAAGATGCCGGGGGTGTCGATCAGCACGATCTGCGTCTCGCCGTCCATCGCGACGCCCATCAGCCGGGTGCGCGTCGTCTGCGCCTTGGGGCTGACGATCGCGACCTTCTGGCCGACGAGCGCGTTGACGATGGTCGATTTGCCCGCATTCGGCGCGCCGACGACGGCGACAAAACCGCAACGATGGGTCATTCCTTATATCCTTCCAGGATCGCGAGCATCGCGATCGCCGCGGCTTTTTCGGCCGCCTGTTTCGATGCGCCTTCACCCTCGGCTTCGGCGAGCTTGCCGACCGCCACCCCGACGCGGAAGCGCGGAGCATGGTCAGGGCCGTCGCGACGGATCAGGCGATATTCGGGGGGCTTGCGACCCTTGGCGGCGGCCCATTCCTGCAGCGCCGCCTTGGGGTGCTTGGGCGCCGCGACCTGCCCGTCGATCATCGCGCCCCAATGGCGGACGATGAAGGCGCGCGCGGGCTCGTCGCCGAGGTCGAGCCACAGCGCGCCGATCAGCGCCTCCAGCACGTCGGCGGCGATATTGTCGCTATGGCGCCCGCCGTCGCCGATCGCCTGGGTGCCGAAACGGACATGCGCGTTGAGGTCGAGCCCCTGGGCGATCCGGGCGCAGGTCTCGCCCGACGCCAGGACGTGGAGCCGCGACGACATTTCGCCCTCGCTCGCCTTGGGAAAGCGGCGGAAAAGTTCCGACGCGATCACCAGCCCGAGCACGCGGTCGCCGAGAAACTCCAGCCGCTGATAATCGGCGGCGCCGCTGCTGCCATGGGTCAGCGCCTCATGGTACAGGGCGATGTCGCGCGGCGTGGCGCCGGTGAGGGCTGCGATCGTTTCGGCGGAGACGCCGCCGGTCAAAAGCCATCCCCGATGCGGTCCCAGCGCGCCGCGCGGAACCAGCTGATCGGGTTGAGCCAGCTCGCCGATCCGTCGGTTGAGAACATGCCGACCAGCGCCTTGCCGACGAGATTTTCCTGCGGCACGCCGCCGCCAAGCCCGCCTTCGATCATCGGCACGCGGCTATCGGCGCTGCGGTCGCGATTGTCGCCCATCAGGAAGACCTTGCCCTCGGGCACGACATAAAGCGTGGTGTTGTCGACCGGCAGATCGACGATATCGAGCACGGCATAGCTTTTGCCGTTGGGCAGCGTTTCCTTGAAACGCGGGAAGCGGCACTGGCGGGTGCCATCGGGAGCCTTGATCTCGAACTGCGCGTCGTAACAGGTGTTGAGCAGGCTGTCGTCGCTGGGCACCGGCAGGCCGCGGCCGCGCAGTTCGTTGCGCGCGGCTTCGAGCATGTTGTCGGTCACCGGAATGACGAAGTCGGCCATTTTTTCGCGCGGCAGCGCCTTGCCGTTCAGCCAAACGATGCCGTCGATCACCTGCACCGTGTCGCCGGGAAGGCCGATCACGCGCTTGATCCAGTCGTCCCTGTTCAGCGGCGGCGCCTTGAACACGACGACGTCGCCGCGTTCGGGGGTCTTGGCCAGAATATGGCCGGGGATCAGCGGCACGCTGAACGGCAGGCTGTATTTCGAATAGCCATAGGCCATTTTGTTGACGAGCAGATAGTCGCCGATCAGCAATCGCGGCTGCATCGATTCCGACGGAATATTGAACGGCGACAGGAAAAAGCTGCGGAAAATCAACACCGCGATCGCCAGCCACGCCAGAAAGCGGACGGTGTCGATCGCCTCTTCCTTGGCCGTCATCGGGGCGGGGGCAGGGGCGGGGGTCGCCGGGCCGGCTGCGGGCGGCGTATCGGCGGAAAGGCTGGCTTCGGTCATGGCGCGGCATTTGGCGATGAATAGGTCTTCGCGCAAGCAAATATCGGCGGATCGCACTGGCGCGTGCGGCGCGGCAGACCTATGGAAATGGCCTCCGGACAGCATAAGGAAGCCGATTCATGACGACAGCCGACCAAGCCTGGCAGGCGCTCGCCGACTGGCAGCCGCAGCGGCTGACCGATCTTGTCGCCGCCGACCCGGCTGCGCGCCTCGACCGGCTGGTTTCGAGCGTCGCCGACATCCGTTTCGATTTCGCCAAGACCCATCTCGACGACGCGGCGATCGCGATCCTCTCCGACCTCGCCAGCGCGCAGGATTTCGCCGGGCGCCGCAAGACGCTGTTCGCGGGCGGCATCGCCAACCCGACCGAGGATCGCGCCGCCGAACATAGCGCCGAACGCGGCGATGGCGCTCCTGAATCGGTCCATCGCGCACAGGCGCTGCACCAGCGGATGCGGATGCTGATCGACGCGATCGAGGCCGGCGCTTTCGGCGAGATCCGCCACCTCCTCCATATCGGCATCGGCGGATCGGCGCTCGGTCCCGACCTGCTCGTCGATGCGCTCGGGCGGGGCGGGTCGCGCTATGACGTCGCGGTCGTCTCGAACGTCGATGGCGCCGCGCTCGACGAAGCCTTCGCCAAATTCGACCCCGCCTGTACGCTGATCGCGGTGGCGTCGAAGACCTTCACCACGACCGAAACCTTGCTCAACGCCGCCTCGGCGCTGCAATGGATGGAGGAGGCGGGGGTCGTCGACCCCATCGGCCGCGTCATCGCGCTGACCGCGATGCCCGAACGCGCGATCGAATGGGGCGTCGACGAAACGCGCATCCTGCCGTTCAGCGAGACGGTGGGCGGGCGCTATTCGCTCTGGTCGTCGATCGGTTTTCCCGCCGCGCTCGCGCTCGGCTGGGACGCCTTCGCCGACATGCTCGAGGGCGCGGCCGAAATGGACCGCCATTTCCGGCTGTGCGACGGCGCCGACAATGTCTGCCTGCTCGCGGCCTTTGCCGACCAGATCTATGCCAACCGCCTCGATTGCCAGACGCGCGCGGTGTTCGCCTATGACGAACGGCTGCGGCTGCTGCCCTCCTATCTCCAGCAGCTCGAAATGGAATCGAACGGTAAGGCGGTGACGCTGGATGGCCAGCCGCTCGGGCGGGAGAGTGCGGTGATCACCTGGGGCGGGGTCGGCACCGATGCGCAACATGCGGTGTTCCAGCTGCTCCATCAGGGCACCCATCTCGTTCCGGTTGAGTTCGTCGTCGCGCGCGAGCCCGACCATCTGCTCGACGAGGCGCATCACGAAACGCTCGTCGCCAATTGTATCGCGCAGGGCGCGGCGCTGATGACCGGACGGACGAGCGCGGACGGCGCGCGCAATTATCCGGGCGACCGGCCCTCGGCGACGATCCTGCTCGACCAGGTGACGCCGCGCAGCCTTGGCGCGCTGATCGCCTTTTACGAGCATCGCGTCTTCGCCAATGCGGTGCTGCTCGGCATCAATCCCTTCGATCAGTTCGGGGTCGAGCTGGGCAAGCAAATGGCCAAGGGCCTGTCCGAAGGCACGATCGTGTTCGACGCGGCGACGCAGGCGCTGATGCAGGCGGCGCTGGGCGAATGAGGGCGAACCACTGACTCTGACGGCAAAAATCGATTGGCAAGCTGCGCCGGCGTAACCACATAGGCGCTCGCTGCGAACAGCAGCCGACATGTTTCAGGGGCTTCGCGATGAGCAATTTCGACTATGATCTTTTCGTCATCGGTGCCGGGTCGGGCGGGGTGCGCGCGTCGCGCATCGCCGCGTCGCACGGCGCGCGGGTGGCGGTGGCCGAAGATTATCGCGTCGGCGGCACCTGCGTCATCCGTGGCTGCGTGCCCAAGAAATTGCTCGTCTACGGCGCCCATTTCGCCGAGGATCTGAAGGACGCGCGCCATTTCGGCTGGGATGTTCCCGACTGCAAGTTCGACTGGAACCGGCTGCGCGACAATGTCCAGGCCGAGGTCACGCGGCTCGAGGGCCTCTATGGCCAGACGCTCGATAATCACAAGGTCACGGTCTTCAAGACCCGCGCGACGATCGCCGGCCCGCAGAAAGTGCGGCTTGCCGACGGCACCGAGCTGACCGCCGAACGCATTTTGGTGGCGACCGGCGGCTGGCCGCATGTCCCCGAATTTCCGGGCAGCGAACACGCCATCACCTCGAACGAGGTCTTCCACCTCGAAACGCTGCCGAAGCGCTTCGTGATTGCGGGCGGCGGCTATATCGCCAACGAGTTCGCGGGCATTTTCAATGAATTTGGCAGCAAGGTGACGATCGTCAATCGCGGCGACACGATCCTGCGCGGCTATGACGAGCAGATCCGCGACCGGCTGCTGCAGATTTCGATGACCAAGGGCATCGACTTCAAGTTCAACGCGCCGTTCCAGTCGATCGAAAAGAATGAGGATGGTACGCTGACCGTGATGCTCGAGGGGTGCGAGCCGATCGTCGCCGATGCGGTGCTTGTCGCTGCGGGCCGCGTGCCGAACACCAGGGGCATCGGTCTCGAAGAGGCCGGAGTCGAACTCGACGACCATGGCGCGATCAAGGTCGACGAGACCAACCAGTCGTCGTTGCCGAGCATCTATGCCGTCGGCGACGTCACCAACCGCATCCAGCTGACCCCGGTGGCGATCCGCGAGGGGCAGGCCTTCGCCGACAGTATGTTCGGCGGCAAGCCCACCCTGGTCGATTATCAGAATGTCCCGAGCGCGGTGTTCAGCCACCCGCCGATCGGCGCCGTCGGCATGACCGAGGCCGAGGCGCGCAACAAGCTGGGCAGCATCCGCGTCTACACCAGCGATTTTCGCGCGATGAAGAATGTCCTCGCCGGCCGCAACGAACGCGCGCTGTACAAGATGATTGTCAACGCGGCGACCGACCAGGTCGTCGGCCTCCACATGATCGGCCCCGACGCGCCCGAGATTTTGCAGGCGGCGGCGATCGCGGTGAAGGCGGGGCTGACCAAGGCCGATTTCGACAACACCGTCGCGCTGCACCCCAGCATGGCCGAGGAACTGGTGCTGCTGAAATAAGGTTTCGGCCTGCAACGCAAATGCGCTACCTTCGCGGCCAGAACAGGCATGGAGGGGCGCATGGCGGGAACGGCATTGGTCACCGGGGGCAGCGGTTATATCGCGGGTTTCCTGATCCGGCAGCTGATCGACAATGGCTGGCACGTCCACACGACGGTGCGCAGCCTGAAGCGCGAGGCCGAGGTGCGCGGCTGGCTCGATGTCGACAACGACAAGCTGCGCTTCTTCGCCGCCGACCTCGAGCATGACACGGGCTGGGCGGAAGCAATCACGGGCTGTTCGCATGTCGCGCATGTCGCCTCGCCCTTTCCGCTCGACGTCCCCAAACATGCCGACGACCTCGTGATCCCGGCGCGCGAAGGCGCCTTGCGGGCGCTGCGGTTCGCGCGTGCCGCCGGGGTGCGGCGCTTCGTCCTCACCTCGTCGATGGCGGCGGTCGCTTATGGCCATGGCAAGGGCCGCGATATCTACAGCGAAGCCGACTGGAGCAACCTCGATAACCCGGAGGTCATGCCCTATCCGCGCTCGAAGACCGTCGCCGAGCGCGCCGCGCGCGACTGGGTGGCGGCCGAGGGCGGCGATATGGAGTTCGCGTCGGTCAATCCGGCGGCGGTGTTCGGGCCGTTGCTCTCGGACGATCTGTCGACCTCGATCGAGGTGGTGAAGCAGTTGCTCGAAGGCAAGGTGCCGATGTGTCCCGACGTCGGTTTCGGCATCATCGACGTGCGCGACGTCGCTGACATGCATTATCGCGCGCTGACGGTGGAGGGTATCCGGGACGAGCGCTTCGTTTGCTCGGGGCCGTTCCTGAAATTCATCGACGTCGCCAACATCCTGAAGGCCAGTCTGGAAGAACAGGCGCGCAAGGTGCCGACGAAGAAGATGCCCGACTGGCTGCTCAAGGCGCTGGCGATCTTTCGGCCGGAGCTCAAGCAAGTGGTCGCCGAGCTTGGCAATGTCCGCGGCGGCGATAGCCGCCACGCGATGGCGCGCCTCGGTTGGACCATGCGCCCGCCCGAGGAAGCGATCCTCGCGACGGCGCATGATTTGATCGGGCGCGGGATTGTGAAGGTCTGAAAATCCCCCTCCCATTTATGGGAGGGGTTAGGGGAGGGCCTGTTTCCTTCCAAAGGTAGGCGTCTTTGGACACGCCCTCCCCCGACCCCTCCCGCAAGCGGGAGGGGAGTTTATCACGCAATCGTCGGCACGATCCCGCCTTCGGCGCGGATCGCGGCGCCGTTGGTCGCCGCCGCCAGCGGACTGGCGAGGAAGGCCACCGTCGCGCCGATCTCGTCGGCGTCGATCAGGCGGCGGATCAGCGACAGCGGGCGCAGTTCATCGAAAAAGGCCGTTTCACGCTCGGCTTCGGGCGCGTCGGGGTTCGACACCACCGACTGGATGAAATCGACGATGCCTTCCGAACGCGTCGGCCCCGGCAGCACCGAATTGACCGTGACGCCGCTACCCCTGGTCTGCTCGGCGAGGCCGCGTGCGATGGTGAGTTGCGCGGTCTTGGTCATGCCGTAATGGATCATCTCGGCGGGGGGCAGCAGCCCGCTTTCGCTCGCGATGAAAATCACGCGGCCCCAGTTCTTCTCGATCATCTTGGGGAAATAATGGCGCGACAGCCGCGCGCCGCTGACGACATTGACCTCGAAGATGTTGTGCCAGTCGGCGTCGCTGATCTCGGCGAAGGGCTTGGCTTCGTAGATGCCGAGATTGTTGACGAGGATGTCGACCGTAGGAACCGCGGCGATGAGGGTCGCGGCGCCCTCGGCGGTCGCGGGGTCGGCGAGCACGGCGCGGATCGTACCCGCCTGCGCCAGTTCGGCGGCGGCTTCGTCGAGCTTCGTCTGGTTGCGGCCCGTGATGACGACCGCGACGCCCGCCTCGGCGAGGCGCTTGGCGATGGCGAAGCCGATGCCGGCGGTCGATCCGGTGACGAGGGCGGTCTTGCCGTTGAGTTTCAGGTCCATGATGGGTCTCCTTGGATGGAAGGGCTTTGATGAAGTGAAGATAGCGCGGCGGCCCATTGTTGATTAGAATGTCACTCTTCATTTCAGAAGTGATTCAGAATCATGGATAACCGGTTCGGTGATATCGAGACATTTCTGGCGGTGGCGAGCGGGGGAAGCTTCGCCGCGGCGGCCAAGGCGCTGCGGCTCACGCCCTCGGCGGTCAGCCGCAGCATCGCACGGCTCGAGCAGAGGCTCGGCGCGATTCTCTTCCGCCGCACGACGCGGTCGCTCGCGCTGACCGCCGAGGGCAGTGCCTATCGCGACCGGATGAGCGTGCTGCTCGCCGAGATCGAGACGGTCGAGGAGGGGCTTGGGCGCGAGAAGCAGGGGCCGCGCGGACTGCTCCGCGTCAACGCCTCGCCGTCGATCGGCGTGCCCCTGCTGCCGATCCTGCCGCGTTTCACCGTTCGTTACCCTGAGATCGTGCTTGACCTCGCGTTGTCCGACACGATCGTCGACCTGGTCGAGGAGCGCGCCGACATCGCGATCCGCATCGGGCCGCTGCGCGACACCAGCCTGCGCGCGAAGAAGCTCGGGCATAGCCGCATGGTGCTCGTTGCCAGCCCCGCCTATCTCGCGCGGCGCGGGACGCCGCAGACGCCCGAGGATCTCGACGCGCACGACTGCCTGCGTTTCAGCTTCCGCCGTTCGATCGACAGCTGGCCCTTCCGCATCGGCGGGCGCATCGTGCATCGCCCGGTTCCCGGCAGCTTCTTCGGCAATTCGGGCGAGCTGGTGCGCCAGATGGCGATCGCGGGCGGAGGGATTTCGCGGCATGGCCATTTCCATGTCGCCGCCGACCTCGCGGCGGGTCGGCTCGTCGAGCTGCTCGCCGACTATCACCCCGGCGACGGCGAGGACATCCACGCGCTCTACGCGCGCGAGGATCGCGCCGCAGCGCGTATCCGTGCCTTTCTCGATTTCCTCGACGAAGAGCTGGTGATCGCTGCCTAGCCGATGCGGTACGGCACCACGTCGCGCCGGTCGGGATCGACGAGGATCGGGCGGTCGCTCGGCGGGAAGGCGCGCTGGTCGCAATCGTCGCGCGGGCAGATGCGGCACGACGATCCGATCCGTGTCGCCGCCTGCGGCGCGGCGACATCGACCCCGTCGGCATAGACGAAGTCGGCGGCATATTGCGCCTCGCAGCCGAGCGCGACGGCGTAGCGGCGCGGCGAGCGGGCGTAGCTGCCCGACGGTTTTACGAGCCCTTTCGCCATCGACACATAGCGCAGCCCATCGGGGGTCTCGGCGAGCTGGAACAATATGCGGTCGGGGATCGCCGCCGCCTCATGGACGACCCACAAGGGGCAGGCGCCGCCGAAGCGCGCGAACTGTAGCCGCGTTGCTGAATGCCGCTTGGTGATATTGCCCGCCATGTCGACGCGGCAGAAGAACATCGGAATGCCGCGCGCGCCGGGGCGCTGGAGCGTCGAGAGCCGATGACACGCCTGCTCGAAGCTCACGCCATAATCCATGCGCAGCCTGTCGATGTCGTGGCGCACCGCGCGCGCGCTGGCGCGGAACGGGGCGTAGGGCATCAGCACCGCGCCTGCGGCGTAATTGGCCAGCCCGACGTGGAGCAATTGCCGCGCGGCTGCCGTGCGCAGCGGGCTGGCCTCGACCACCGCCGCGATCTCGTTGGCCAGCGCGAGTGCGGCCAGCTGGTGTGCGAGCTGGAAGCGGCGGCTTTCGGCGGGCTGCGACGGGTCGATCACCAGATGGCGCATCGTCGCGTCATAGTCGCGCAGCGCCTGCGTCTGGTTATAGACGATCGAGATGCCGAGCGCGTCGCGCAGCCGCCGCTCGATCGTCTCGATCGCGGGAGAGGGCGCGCGCCCGCGCAATTGGCCCGCGAGCACTTCGGCGGCGCGGTCGATGCTGTCGACGTAGTTTCCCGCGTCGTGGAACCAGTCGCGCACCTCTTCCCATGGCAGGCGGCTGCCCTCGGCAGTGCCGCCGGTAAGCGCCTCGTCGATGATTTGCAGCCGCTGCCCAGCGCGGCGATAGGCGGCGTGGAGCGCGACGAACTGGTCGGCGAGCTGCGGTTGCTGGAGCGCGGCGCGTTCGAGCTGCTCAGGGGGCAGGGGCGCGGCGGCGAAGAGCGGATCGGCGGCCGCTTCGCGCAGCGCGCCCTGGCGGCGGTCGCCGGCGTCGGCGGCGACTTCCTCCCATTCGAGCGGGAAAAGGCGTTGCAGGCGGTCGAGCAAAGCCGGGGTCAGCGGGCGGTCGTCATGCTCGATCTGGCTGAGGTAAGAGGCGGAGATGCCGAGCTGCGCGGCGAAGTCGGCCTGGCGGATCGCGCGACTTTCCCGAAGTTGGCGAAGTTGTCGCCCAGCGTAGAGGCGGGTTGGCAGCATCCGGCCGAGCCTACTTTGCAAAGTTGGACTTTGCAACTTTGCAAATTCGCATTTGCATCACGGACCCATCGCGCGCAGACGGCACATTCGATTTATCCGGAGAGACGCATGTCCGCCAATATCGCCGAAATGGAACGCCGCCGCGCCGCCGCCGCTCTGGGGGGCGGGCAAAAGCGTATCGATGCGCAGCACAGCAAGGGCAAGCTGACCGCGCGCGAACGGCTGAACGTCCTGCTCGACGAAGGCTCGTTCGAAGAGCTCGATACCTATGTGGAGCATAATTGCACCGATTTCGGCATGGAAAATCAGAAGATTCCGGGCGACGGCGTGGTCACCGGCAGCGGCACGATCAACGGCCGCCTCGTCTATGTGTTCAGCCAGGACTTCACGGTCTTCGGCGGCGCGCTGTCCGAGCGCCACGCCGAGAAGATCATGAAGGTGATGGACAATGCGATGAAGGTCGGCGCGCCGGTCATCGGCCTGAACGACAGCGGCGGCGCGCGTATCCAGGAGGGTGTCGCGTCGCTCGGCGGCTATGCCGAGGTGTTCCAGCGCAACGTGCTGGCGTCGGGCGTGGTGCCGCAGATCAGCCTGATCATGGGCCCGTGCGCGGGCGGCGCGGTTTACAGCCCCGCGATGACCGACTTCATCTTCATGGTGAAGGACAGCTCGTACATGTTCGTCACGGGCCCCGATGTTGTCAAAACGGTGACCAACGAGGTTGTAACGCAGGAGGAACTGGGCGGCGCCATCACCCACACGACCAAGAGCTCGGTCGCCGATATCGCGTTCGAGAATGATATCGAAGCGCTACTCGCGACGCGCGATTTCTTCGATTATCTGCCCGAAAACAACCGCAGCGGCGTGCCCGAGCGGCCCACCGACGACCCTTGGGACCGCGCCGAGCCGAGCCTCGACACGCTGATCCCGCCCAATGCGAACCAGCCGTACGACATGCACGAGCTGATCCGTAAAACGGTCGATGAGGGCGATTTCTTCGAGGTGCAGCCGGCGCACGCGGGCAATATCATCTGCGGCTTCGGGCGCATCGAGGGGCGCACGATCGGCATTGTCGCGAACCAGCCGATGGTGCTGGCGGGCGTGCTCGACATCAATTCGTCGAAGAAGGCCGCGCGTTTCGTCCGTTTCTGCGATGCGTTCGAGATCCCGATCATCACCTTCGTCGACGTCCCGGGCTTCCTGCCCGGCACGGCGCAGGAATATAACGGCATCATCAAGCATGGCGCGAAGCTGCTCTTCGCCTATGCCGAGGCGACGGTGCCCAAGATTACCGTGATCACGCGCAAGGCCTATGGCGGCGCCTACGACGTGATGGCGTCGAAGCATCTGCGCGGCGACCTCAACTATGCCTGGCCGACCGCCGAGATCGCGGTGATGGGCGCGAAGGGCGCGGTCGAGATCATCTTCCGCAGCGACATCGGCGACCCAGAGAAAATCGCGCTACGCACGAAGGAATATGAGGACCGCTTCGCCAACCCGTTCGTCGCAGCGTCGCGCGGCTACATCGACGAGGTCATCCACCCGCACAACACGCGCAAAAGGATCGCGCTGGGGCTGCGCAAGCTGCGCAACAAGCAGCTCGAAAACCCGTGGAAGAAGCATGACAATATTCCGCTGTGAGTGCTGAGCCATGGACTGGGTTTGGGCCATTATCTCCATGTTCTGGACCGTCGGCGCCTGGGTCGTCGCGAGCGCTTGCTGGACGACGGCACGACGCTGGAATGCAATGGGTGTCATCGAAAATGGCGTTGGTTTCCGTCTTCGGCGCGAGGAAAATCCATTTGGCTTTTCGCTTGCCTATCGCGGGACGCAATTGGTCGCCGCTCTGGGGCTGCTGTTCGTCGCGATCGGGATCGCGATAACCATGGGATGGATCGCAAGAGCGTTATGAGAATCACTCTATTCCTTGCTGCGTCGATCGCATGTCTGCTGGCGTCTCCGACGATGGCCCAGGACGCCGCCGACCAATGGGAACGCGGCAGCGATCCGGTGACGCTGACCGGCGGGCTGCGCCACATCGCCAGCGACACCTATGTCACCTGCTCGGCGCAGGGCGGTTTTGTCCGCGTGTCGGTCGCGGCAAAGAGCGATCATCCGGTGACGCTGTCCTCGGGCGCGGTCGCGACGCGCGTTTTCGAATCGAAGCTGACCGATGGCCGCATCCATGGCTTCACCAACGCCGACGATCCGCTCTATGCGGCTGTGATCGCCAACCGCGACCTCAGCGTCGACGGCAAAAGCCTTGGTTTTTCCGACAAGGATTTTCGCTATTTCTCGCTGCTGCTGCGATCGTGCAAGGTGCCGTCGTGACGAGATTGAGTCGTCGCCTTTCCGCCCTGATCGCGATCGGCCTCGCGGTTTTGCCGTCGGCCGTTCTGGCTCAGGACAGCAGCGGCGCGAACCGGGAATTCACGATTCATGGCACCAATATCGAGGTGCGATTGCCGGTCCAGCATTCGGCCGACGATTTGCTGCCCCGGTGCGATATTGCATCGCCCGAACGGCTGACAAATGGCGATGCCTTTATCTGCGCCGGATATCTGACGGGCGCGGAAGATGCGATGCACGTCATTTGGGTCTCGAACGGGCTGGATCCCGCTTTTTGCAAGCCGAGGGGCACCGAACGGCGCATCCTGGTCCAGGCCTTTGTCGATTTTGCGCGCGCGCATCCTGAAAAAGGCGATCTGCCGGCGGCGCTCGTCATGCTGCAAGCCTATCGTGAGAAATTTCCCTGCAAGGCCGGAGACAAGCCGTGAAACTAGGTCGCCTCAACCATATCGGCGTCGCGACGCCGTCGATCGCCGACAGCATCGTCTTTTACCGCGACGTGATGGGCGCGACGAAGATCCACGACCCGTTCGACCTGCCCGAGCAGGGGGTGAAAGTGTGTTTCGTCGATACGCCGGGCGTCGATGGCGCGCTCAACGGCACGCAGATCGAGCTGGTTGAGCCGTTGCCCGGCAACACCTCGATCGCGGGTTTCCTCGAGAAGAACCCGGCGGGCGGGCAACATCATATGTGCTACGAAGTGCCCGACATTCATGCCGCCAAGGCCGCGTTCGAGGCGCTGGGCAAGCGCGTGCTGGGGGAACCGCGCATCGGCGCGCATGGGACGCTGATTTTCTTCCTGCACCCCAAGGATATGGGCGGGGTGCTGACCGAGATTATGGAGACGCCGCAGGGCGATCATTGATGATCTTTTACGACAGCCCCAATCCAGCGCCCAACCCGCGTCGCGTCCGCATCTTTGCGGCGGAGAAGGGCATCGACCTGCCGAGCGAGACAATCTCGATCGTTGCGGGCGAGCATAAGGCGCCGGGCTATCTTGCGATCAATTCGCGGGGGCAGACGCCGGCGCTGAAGCTCGACGACGGATCGGTGCTGACCGAGAGCGTTGCGATCTGCCGCTATCTCGAAGCACTGCACCCCGATACGCCGCTGTTCGGCACGACGCCGGCCGAGGTCGGCACGATCGAAATGTGGATACGCCGCATCGAACTGGTGCTGATGGAGCCGATCGGCAAGGTCTGGGTGCACACCCATCCGTTTACTGCGCGGCTGCCGATCCAACGCTTTCCCGACTATGGCGAGACCAACCGTCCGCGCGCGCTCGACGCCTTTGCGATGTGCGATGCCGCGCTTGGCCAATCGCCCTGGCTGGCTGGCGAGGCGTTCAGCATGGCGGATATCCTGCTGCTCACAGCCGTCGATTTTGCCGCTTTCATCGGCATCCCGCTCCCCGAAGACCTCATCCATCTGCGCGCCTGGCACGACCGCATGTCGGCCCGGCCCAGCGCGCAGGCCTGAAAGCAAAGACCATGACCGACAAACCCACCCTCGACCAATGGGCTGCCGCCGCGACCAAGGAAGTGAAGGGCAAAGACCTCACCTGGCACACCGCCGAGGGGATCGACGTCAAGCCGCTCTATACGGCCGAGGACGTGACGGTGGAGCCTGGCCTGCCCGGTTTTGCGCCCTTCACGCGCGGGGTGCGCGCGTCGATGTATGCCGGGCGGCCGTGGACGATCCGGCAATATGCGGGTTTTTCGACCGCCGAGGAATCGAACGCTTTCTATCGCCGCAACCTCGCTGCGGGGCAGAAGGGCCTCAGCGTCGCCTTCGACCTCGCCACCCACCGCGGCTATGACAGCGACCATCCGCGCGTCACCGGCGATGTCGGCAAGGCTGGCGTCGCGATCGACAGCGTCGAGGATATGAAGATCCTGTTCGACGGCATCCCGCTCGACCAGATGTCGGTCAGCATGACGATGAATGGCGCGGTGATCCCGATCCTCGCCTTCTTCATCGTCGCGGGCGAGGAGCAGGGGGTCGAGCGCAAATTGCTCGACGGGACCATCCAGAACGACATCCTCAAGGAGTTCATGGTCCGCAACACCTATATCTACCCGCCCGAGCCGAGCATGCGGATCATCAGCGACATCTTCGGCTACACCAGCCGAGAGATGCCCAAATTCAACAGCATCTCGATCTCCGGCTATCATATGCAGGAAGCCGGCGCGACGCAGGTGCAGGAGTTGGCCTTCACCATCGCCGACGGCATGGAATATGTGAAATATGGCGTGGCGTCGGGGCTGGACATCGACAAGTTCGCCGGGCGGCTGAGCTTCTTTTTCGCGATCGGCATGAACTTCTTCATGGAAATCGCCAAGCTGCGCGCGGCGCGGGTGCTGTGGCACCGCGCGATGACCACCTTGGGCGCGCAGGACGAGCGCTCGAAGATGCTGCGCACGCATTGTCAGACGTCGGGCGTCTCGCTGACCGAGCAGGATCCGTACAACAACGTCATGCGCACGACGATCGAGGCGATGGCGGCGATGCTCGGCGGCACGCAGTCGCTGCACACCAACGCGCTCGACGAGGCGATTGCGCTGCCGACCGACTTCTCTGCCCGCATCGCGCGCAACACCCAGATCGTGATCCAGGAAGAGACGGGGATGACCAAGGTCGTCGATCCGCTGGGCGGAAGTTACTATGTCGAGGCGCTGACCCAGCAGCTCGTCGACGCGGCGCAGGAGATTATCGACCGCGTCCAGTCCGAGGGCGGCATGGCGAAGGCGGTCGCGGCGGGCTGGCCCAAGGCGATGATCGAGACCGCCGCCGCGGCGCGGCAGGCGCGCGTCGATCGCGGCGACGATGTCATCGTCGGGGTGAACAAATATCGCCCGAAGGACGAGGACCTGCTCGAAACGCTCGAGGTCGATAACGCCAAGGTGCGCGACGGCCAGATCGCGCGGATCGCCAAGACCAAGGCGGAGCGCGACGAGGCGGCGTGCCAGGCGGCGCTGAAGGCGCTGCGCGATGCCGCAGCGGGCGAGCAGTCGATCGAGAACAATTTGCTCGCGCATGCGGTCGAGGCTGCGCGTGCGCGCGCGACGCTCGGCGAAATCAGCTCGGCGATGGAGGAAAGCTTCGACCGCTACGGCACCCAGCCGACCCCGGTGAAGGGCGTCTATGCCGCGCCATACGAGGGCGATGCGCGCTGGCAGCAGGTGCTTGACGGCGTCGCGGCGGTCGAACGCCGCATGGGACGCAAACCGAAATTGCTCGTCGCCAAGATGGGGCAGGACGGGCATGACCGCGGCGCGAACATCATCGCCTCGGCGTTCGGCGACATGGGCTTCGACGTCGTGTCGGGGCCTTTGTTCCAGACCCCCGAGGAAACCGTCGTGCTGGCGCTCGACAGTGGCGTCGACGTCGTCGGCGCGTCGAGCCTCGCCGCCGGGCACAAGACGCTGATCCCCGAACTGATCGGCAAGCTGCGCGAAGCGGGCCGCACCGACATCAAGGTGATCGCGGGCGGCGTCATCCCGCCGCAGGATTATGACTATCTGCGCGACGCCGGGGTGCAGGGCATCTATGGCCCGGGCTCCAACGTCGTGGAGTGCGCCGCCGATGTGCTGCGCCTGCTCGGCCACAATATGCCCCCTCTTGGAGAAGCCGCATGACCACCGAAACCCGCACCGACTGGACGCGCGACGAGATCGCCGAGCTGTTCGACCTGCCGTTCGACGAGCTGATGTGGGAGGCGCAGGGCGTCCACCGCCGCCACCATGCGCGCGGCGAGATCCAGCTGTGCACCCTGCTCAGCATCAAGACCGGCGGCTGCGTCGAGGATTGCGGCTATTGCTCGCAATCGAAGTCGGCCGACACCGGGCTGAAGGCGACCAAGCTGATGGACGTGCGCGCGGTGCTGCAGGCGGCGGCGCAGGCGAAAGATTCGGGATCGAAGCGTTTCTGCATGGGGGCCGCCTGGCGCAACCCCAAGGACCGCGACATGCCCGCGATCGTCGAGATGGTCGAGGGCGTGCGCCAGATGGGCATGGAAACCTGCATGACATTGGGGATGCTGACCAAGGAGCAGGCGCAGACGCTGGCGGTCGCGGGGCTCGATTATTATAATCACAACATCGACACGAGCCCCGAGAATTACGGCAATGTCATCACGACGCGCAGCTTCGAGGACCGGCTGAACACGCTGGAGGAGGTGCGCAGCGCCGGGATCAACGTCTGTTCGGGCGGCATCGTCGGCATGGGCGAGACGCGGAGCGACCGGGTCGGCTTCATCCACACCCTCGCGACCTTGCCCGAGCATCCGGGCAGCGTGCCGATCAACGCGCTGGTGCCGGTGAAGGGCACGGTGCTGGGCGATATGCTCGCCGACACCCCGCTCGCCAAGATCGACGATGTCGAGTTCGTGCGCACCGTCGCGGTCGCGCGCATCACCATGCCGCGCAGCATGGTCCGGCTGTCGGCGGGGCGCGAGAGCATGTCGGAGGCGACGCAGGCGCTTTGCTTCATGGCGGGGGCGAACAGCATCTTCACCGGCGATAAATTGCTGACCACGGGCAACCGCGGCGACAGCGCTGACGCCGCCCTGTTCGCCAAGCTGGGGCTCAAGCCCATGGAAGGCGAAGAGCCGATGCGGATGGAAGCGGCGGAATAATGACCCGCAAGCCGCTCCTTGTCCTGATGGCGTCGCTGTTGTTGCTGCCCGCGTCCTGTGCGTGCGGCTACACCGCGAACCGGATGCAGGGGGTGCGGCTGGGCTCGGAGGGCGGCGCGGCCTCGCCTTTGTGGGCCGAAAATCTGCTGTGGATCGGCGCGCTGGTGCTGATGCTCCTGTGGGCGCGGCAGGTGTCGAAAATCTATCGGACCGAGCCGGCGGCGAAGGAGACGGGCGAATGATGCTGATGTCGTTGATGCTGCTCGCCGCCGCGGCGCAGGAGCCCGAGATCGACTGCGGGAACGCGCTCTACCAGGTCGAGATGAACTATTGCGCGGGCAAGGAATATGACGCCGCCGACGCCGCGCTCAACGCGCAGTACAAGCTGACCGTCGCGGCGCTGAAGCTGCGCGACAAGGACATCGACCGCAGCTACGACAGTCAGCCGACGCATTATGACACTTTGCTCGCGGCGCAGCGGGCGTGGATCACCTATCGCGACCAGCACTGCCTGTCCGAAAGCTTCGCCGCGCGCGGCGGGAGCATGGCGCCGATGCTGCACAGCGGCTGCATGGCGCGGCTGACGCGGGAGCGGACGGCGGAGTTGAAAGAATTGATCGAGGAATTTTGAGGTGAAGTTTCGTCCCCCTCCCGCTCGCGGGAGGGGTTAGGGGAGGGCTTGTTCCCTCCAGATATCGTCGATTTCCCTTGCGGACAGGCCCTCCCCCGGCCCCTCCCGCAAGCGGGAGGGGAGAATAGAGTGTTCAAGAAAATCCTGATCGCCAATCGCGGCGAAATCGCCTGTCGCGTTATCAAGACAGCGCGCCGCATGGGCATTGCGACCGTCGCCGTCTATTCGGACGCCGATGCGCGCGCGCCTTTTGTGCAGATGGCCGACGAAGCCGTGCACATCGGCGCGTCGCCTGCGGCCGAATCCTATCTGATCGCCGACAAGATCATCGCCGCGTGCAAGGAAACCGGCGCCGAGGCGGTGCATCCGGGCTATGGTTTCCTGTCCGAGCGCACCAGCTTTGCCGAGGCGCTTGCCAAGGAAAATATCGCCTTCATCGGCCCGCCGGTGAACGCGATCGCCGCGATGGGCGACAAGATCGAGTCGAAGAAGCTCGCGATGGAGGCCGGCGTGAACGTCGTCCCCGGCTTCGTCGGCGAGATCGAGGATACCGAACATGCGGTGCGCATCTCGGACGAGATCGGCTATCCGGTGATGATGAAGGCATCGGCGGGCGGCGGCGGCAAGGGCATGCGCCTCGCCTATAGCGAGCAGGACGTCCGCGAGGGGTTCGAGAGCGTCAAGCGCGAGGGGCTGAACAGCTTCGGCGACGACCGCGTCTTCATCGAGAAATTCATCCTGAACCCGCGCCACATCGAAATCCAGATCCTCGGCGATCAGCATGGCAACACGCTGTACCTCAACGAGCGCGAGTGCAGCATCCAGCGCCGCCACCAGAAGGTCGTCGAAGAGGCGCCGTCGCCCTTCGTCACGCCCAAAATGCGCCAGGCGATGGGCGAGCAGTGCGTCGCGCTGGCGCGTGCGGTCGGCTATTATAGCGCGGGCACGGTCGAGCTGATCGTGTCGGGCGCCGATCCGACGGGCGAGAGCTTCTACTTCCTCGAGATGAACACCCGGCTCCAGGTCGAGCATCCGGTGACCGAGGCGATCACCGGTATCGACCTGGTCGAGCAGATGATCCGCGTCGCGGCGGGCGAAAAGCTCGAATTGAAGCAGGAAGATGTGAAGCTCGACGGCTGGGCGATCGAGAACCGCGTTTATGCCGAGGATCCCTATCGCGGTTTCCTGCCTTCGACCGGACGGCTCGTGCGCTATCGTACCCCGGTTCCGGCGTGGGAGGGCGATGAGCGCGGCGAAGACGGCGTGCGCGTCGATGCGGGGGTCGAGGAAGGCGGCGAAGTGTCGATCTTCTACGACCCGATGATCGCCAAGCTGATCACCTGGGGCGAGACGCGCGACGAGGCCGCCGACCTGCAGGTCGCGGCGCTCGACCGCTTCGAACTCGAAGGGCTCGGCCATAATATCGACTTCCTGTCCGCGATCATGCAGCATCCGCGCTTCCGCTCGGGCGAGCTGACCACCGGCTTCATTGCCGAGGAATATCCCGAGGGCTTCCACGGCGCCGACACCGATGCCGATGTGACGCGCGCGCTGGCGGCGATCGCGGGCTTCATGGCCAGCGCCGAGGCCGACCGCGCGCGGCGGACCGACGGCCAGCTCGGCGACCGGCTGAACCCGCCCGCCAAATGGCAGGTGACGATCGACGGCACCCCGCACAAGGTCAAGGTCGGCGAAAAGCATATCAAGGTCGACGGCGACAAGGTCGATATCGCGCTCGAATATACGCCGGGCGACAAGCTGGTCGTCGCCGATATCGACGACAGCGAACTGGCGGTGAAGGTCGCCAAGACGCGCACCGGCTGGCGCATGACGACGCGCGGGCGCATTCACAATGTCCGCGTCCTGCCCTGGCATGTCGCGCCGCTGAGCGCGCATATGATCGAAAAGGTGCCGCCGGATCTGTCGAAATTCCTCATCTGCCCGATGCCCGGGCTGCTCGTCGCGCTGCATGTGGGCGAGGGCGACAAGGTCGAGGCGGGTCAGCCGCTCGCGACGGTCGAGGCGATGAAGATGGAGAATATCCTGCGCGCCGAAAAGACCGGTACGGTGAAGACCGTCAACGCGGCGCAGGGCGACAGCCTGGCGGTCGACGCGGTGATTTTGGAGATGGAATAGACATCCAACATCCGTTCGTGCTGAGCTTGTCGAAGCACCGTCCTTCCTTCTACGGCAGTCGAAGAGAAGAACGGCCCTTCGATAGGCTCAGGGCGAACGGAGTATATTGGCATGCACGTCAATCACGATGCGGACGCGGGCACGGCATCCGAAATCACCTTCGACGATTTCCTGAAGGTCGATATCCGCATCGGCACGATCGTCGCGGCCGAACCCTTCCCCGAGGCGCGCAAACCCGCCTTCAAGCTGAAGATCGACTTCGGCCCCGCGATCGGGATGAAGAAGAGCAGCGCGCAGATCGTCGACCGCTATGCGCTGGACGATTTGCCCGGGCGGCAGGTCGCCGCCGTGGTCAACTTCCCGCCGCGCCAGATCGGCAAATATATGTCCGAAGTGCTGACCCTGGGCTTCGCCGATGAGGAAGGCGCGGTGATCCTGTTCGCGCCCGACCATGCGGTGCCGAACGGGTCGCGATTGTTCTGATCGCGCTACCCGAAATACCGTCATTGCGAGCGTAGCGAAGCAATCCAGAGTAGCGTAAACC
>NZ_JBOHHU010000072.1:0-21773 GCF_050725615.1 Sphingopyxis sp. | reverse complement strand
CCCCGGACTTGATCCGGGGTCCCGCTGATCACCGTTGCCGAGCGGGACCCCGGATCAAGTCCGTGGTGACGATAAGTTGAAACCCAATGCGTAAACTCTAAACCGCCTCCGCCCCGCGGGCGATAGCGACGACGCCGGTGCGGCCGACCTCGACCAGCCCGCATTCGCGCATCAGCGCGATGAAGCGGTCGACCTTGTCGCTCGTTCCGGTGATTTCGAAGATGAAGCTGGTGAGCGTCGTATCGACGACCTTGGCGCGGAAGACGTCGGCGAGGCGCAGCGCCTCGATGCGCTTTTCGCCAGTGCCCGCGACTTTGACGAGCGCGATCTCGCGCTCCACATGCGCGCCCTGGTCGGCGAGGTCGACGACATTGTGGACGGGCACGAGCCGGTCGAGTTGCGCGATGATCTGGTCGATCACTGCGGGCGGGCCCGAGGTGACGATGGTGATCCGCGACAGCGCATGGTCGGCGCTGATGTCGGCGACGGTCAGGCTTTCGATATTATAGCCGCGCGCCGAGAACAGCCCGGTGATCTTGGCGAGAATGCCCGCCTCGTTATCGACGGTGACGGCGAGCACATGGCGCTCGCCCGCTTCGGTTTTGATTTTCATGTCTTACACCAGTGCCTTGGCTTCGTCGTCCATCGTGCCGGTGACGTCGCTCGGCTGGAGGAGCATTTCGGTGTGGGCGGCGCCCGACGGGATCATCGGGAAGCAGTTCGCGAGCTGCGCGACGCGGCAGTCGACGATCACCGGTCCCGGCGTCTCGATCATCGTCCGGATGCCGTCCTCGAGCTCGCCGAGCGTGTCGATACGCAGGCCCGTCCAGCCATAGGCGTCGGCGAGCTTCACGAAGTCGGGCAGGCTGTCCGAATAGCTGTTCGAATAGCGGCTTTCATAGGTGAGTTCCTGCCATTGGCGGACCATGCCCATCCACTGGTTGTTGAGGATGAAGATCTTCACCGGCAGGCGATACTGGCTGACCGTACCCATTTCCTGGATGTTCATCTGCAGGCTGGCTTCGCCGGCGACGCAGATGACGAGGCGGTTCGGGTACGCGATCTGCGCGCCGACCGCGGCGGGGAAGCCATAGCCCATGGTGCCCAGGCCGCCCGAAGTCAGCCAGCGGTTGGGAGCCGAAAAGCCGAAATGTTGCGCCGCCCACATCTGGTGCTGGCCGACCTCGGTGGTGATGATCGGGTCCATGCCGCGCGTCGCGTCGAACAGCGCTTTGACCGCGCGCTGCGGCATGATTTCGGCGCCGGCTTCCTTCTTTTCGGGGAAGTCGAGGCAGCGCGTCGCGCGCCAACCATCGACGCGGCGCCACCATTCGCCAAGGTCGCGCGGCTTGTGACCCGCATCCTGCCAGGCGGCGATCAAGGCGTCGAGCGCGCGGCCGGCGTCGGCGACGATGGCGAGGTCGACGGCGACGATCTTGTTGATCGAGCTGCGGTCGATGTCGATGTGGATCTTCTTCGCCTCGGGCGCGAAGGCGTCGAGGCGGCCGGTGACGCGGTCGTCGAAGCGCGCGCCGACCGCGACGATCAGGTCGGCGCGGTTCATCGCCATATTGGCTTCGTAGGTGCCGTGCATGCCGAGCATGCCGAGCCATTTGGGATCGTCGCACGGGAAGGCGCCGAGCCCCATCAGGGTCGAGGTGACCGGGGCGCCGGTGAGCGACACGAGCTGGCGCAACGCCGCACTGGCATCGGGGCCGGCGTTGATGACGCCGCCGCCGGTGTAGAAGACCGGACGTTCGGCCGCGGCGATCAGCGCGATGGCTTCGGCGATGGCGTCGGGCTCGGGTTCGGCCTGCGGGCGATAGCTTTTGTGCGCGATCTTTTCGGGGACCACATAATTGCCGGTCGCGACCTGCACATTTTTGGGAATGTCAATCACCACCGGGCCGGGGCGGCCGTGGGTCGCGATATAGAAAGCCTCATGCAGGATCGGGCCGAGGCGTTCGGGGTCCATCACCAGATAATTATGCTTGGTGCAGTGGCGCGTGATGCCGACGGTGTCGCATTCCTGGAAGGCGTCGGTGCCGATCAGCGCGGTCGACACCTGGCCGGTGAGCACGACCATCGGGATCGAGTCCATCAGCGCATCGGTGATCCCGGTGACCGCGTTGGTCGCGCCGGGGCCCGAAGTGACGAGCACGACGCCGGGCTTGCCGGTCGAGCGCGCATAACCCTCCGCCGCATGGGTCGCCGCCTGTTCGTGGCGGACGAGGATATGCTGGATCGTCGGATGCTTGAAGAGCGCGTCATAGATCGGAAGCACCGCGCCGCCCGGATAGCCGAACACCGTGTCGACCCCAAGGTCGACCAGCGCCTGAACCACCATGTCGGCACCGCTCATTTCCGTCACGACTTGCATTCCTTTCATCCTGCCAGCCCGGCCAAGCGGGGGCTTGTGCGCTGCAACAGGTCGGCGGGCAATAGGTATATGATTCTATCTTGTCAACAGCCTATCACGTAATATTATTGCTATTTTGTCGATATTGTCGTTGTTTAATGACTCTTCGTGGCGCGGCCAATCGGCCGGCGGCTGGTGGCGAAACCATGTAAACTGGCGCTTGGCATATTGGCGGGTCGCCGCCTGGGCGAGGGTGAGCGCGTCGGCGCGGCCGATCGCGCCGCGCACATATTGCGCGATCTGGGGGACGCCGATGGCGCGCATGACGGGGAGGTCGGGGTCGAGGTCGCGCGCCAGCAGCGCCTCGACCTCGGCGATCGCGCCGCCGTCGAACATCGCTTCGAGCCTTGTGTCACAGCGCGCGCGCAGCCAGTCGCGCGGCGGGAGGAGGAGGAAGGGGGTGAGGCTGATCGCGTCGGCGATGCCGCCCTCCTGCGCCGCCTGCCATTCGGCGAGGGTGCGGCCGGTCGACCGGACGACTTCGAGTGCGCGGGCGACGCGGGTGCGGTCGGCGGGGTTGAGGCGCCGGGCGGCGGCGGGGTCGGCGGCGGCCAGCGCGGCGTGCGCGTCGGCGACCTCCATCGCGCGCACCGCCGCGCGCACGGCCGGATCGATTTCGGGAACCGGGGCGATGCCATGGAGCAGCGAGCGCAGGTAAAGACCGGTGCCGCCGACGAGGATGGGAACCTTCCCCGCAGCATGGGCGTCCGAGAGGACCCCGCGCGCCTCGTCGGACCAGCGCGCGGCGTTATGCGCTTCGGCGGCGCCCACATGGCCGAAAAGATGGTGGGGTACGCCCGCCATCTCGTCGTCCGTGGGGCGCGCGGAAACGATGGCGAGGTCGCGATAGACCTGGCTGGCGTCGGCGTTGACGACGACGCCGTTACCCAGAGCCCGAGCCAGCGCGACCGCCAAAGCGCTCTTGCCGCTGGCGGTCGGTCCGGCGATAAGTGCGACAGGCGGACGTGCCCGAGAGGGTGGGGGCCGAAGAGAGGAAGAAGGAGATGCCATGTTCGTAGCGACGCTGATAGCAGCCGGGAAGCTGACCGACGAGGTCGTTCGCGAGGGCATCGACCGACTGGACGCGACGGGGCATGACGTCGGGGCGCCGCACTGGCTCGACGTCGGCGATGCGGCCGACATCGTGTTCCAGGGCAGCCTGGTCAGCGCGCGCGAAGAATTGGCGAAAATGGACCATGGCGCGCTCGACGTGGTGGTGCAGCCGCTGGGTGACCGCACCAAGAAACTGATCATCGCCGACATGGATTCGACGATGATCACGGTCGAATGCATCGACGAACTGGCCGACTATGCCGGGATCAAGGACCAGATCGCGACGATCACCGCGCGCGCGATGCGCGGCGAGCTCGATTTCCGAGCCGCATTGTTCGAGCGCGTCGGGCTACTCGGCGGACTGGCCGAAAGCGTGCTCGCCGAATGCCGGATGGAACGGGTGCGGCTGACGCGCGGCGCCCGCACTTTGGTGCAGACGATGAAGGCGCATGGGGCCTGGTCGGTGCTGGTGTCGGGCGGCTTCACCGCCTTTGCCGATCCGGTGGGCGAGGCGATCGGCTTCGACAAGGTGGTCGCCAACCATCTGGAGATTTCGGGCGGCAAATTGTCGGGCCGGGTGCTCGAACCGATCATCGACAGCGCCGCGAAGCTGGAAACGCTGAAGGCCGAAGCCGCGAAGCACGGCCTGCCGCTCGCCGAGACGCTGGCGGTCGGCGACGGCGCCAACGACATTCCGATGATCACCGCAGCGGGGCTGGGGGTCGGCTATTACCCGCACCCGTCGGCGGGCGAGGCGGCGGCGGCGGTGATCCGGCACCATGACCTGACCGCGCTGCTGTGGGCGCAGGGCTATCCGCGGCGGTCGTGGGTGATGGGATAGAGAGCGGATGGCAAGACAAGCGCCCGTCCGATTCAGCGTCATGCCTGAACAGGAGAGCGAGGCGATCGCGCATCTTGCCGCACGCGGGATCATTCCCTCGAAGGTCGAAAAGGGCGACGATGGTTTTGTCTATCTGATATTCTCGTCCTTGCCAGATGATCAAATGCTCAAACTGGCACAAGCCCTGCCTGTCCATCTGAGCGCGAAAGTCGGGTTCGCGTTGAACGGCCAACCGCCGTTTGTCGCGCATGGGAATGGTGACTAACGACCCGATTGCCGACGGGTGGACCGGGCGGGGCAGGTTATCGCGCGACTTTGGAGAAGCCCATGACCCAGCATCGCATTTATTCGATCAGCGTCGCGAGCGTGTATCCGCATTATATCGCCAAGGCCGAGAAAAAGGGGCGGACCAAGGCCGAGGTCGATGAGATTTTCCGCTGGCTGACCGGGTATAGCCAGGACGCGCTGGAGGCGGAGCTGGCGAAGGGCACGAGCTTCGAGGACTTTTTTGGCGCTGCGCCCGCGATGAATACGGCGCGCGAACGGGTCACCGGCGTCGTTTGCGGGGTGCGGGTCGAAAATGTCGTGGAGCCGCTGATGCGCGAGATCCGCTATCTCGACAAGCTGATCGACGAGCTTGCCAGGGGCAAGGCGATGGAAAAGATATTGCTGGGGTAGGGAGTGGTTTTGCGCGGCAGGGCGCGAAACCGCGAGAGCTGGCAAGCCGCCCTGTGCATCCCGTTTGTGTCGAGCGAAGTCGAGACACCCCTAAGACAGGCGCTCCTGATGGGTGTCTCGACTTCGCTCGACACGAACGGAAATAGGGGACGGTCAGCTTTCCATTCAGAAGCAAGAACCTGCTGGCACCGACCCCCGACCTATTTGCCGCGCATCACCACGCAGGGCTGGCTCGCCGATCCGACGGTCGCGCAGAATTTGTCGGCGTCGGCCCTGGTCGCGAAATTGCCGGCCTGGAGGCGGGTGAGCTTGCCGCTTTTGACCAGATAGGGCTGGCGGGCGGCGAGGCCGGGATATTTCTTTTCGAGCGCGGTCCACAGGCTCCGCGCATTGCCGTCCTGCGAGAAGGCGCCGAGCTGGGCGCGCCAGTTGTCGGCCGGGGCGGTGGCGACCGCTGCGGCGGGCGCGGCGGGTTGCGGCTTGGGCGGGGCCGCCTTGACCGGGGTCGGCGCCGGTTTCGGCGGCAGGGCCGGGGTGGCGGCGACGGGCGGCAGGTCACCGCTTTCGGGCGGCGCGGCGTAGCTGGTGCCGGGCGTCGACGAGGCCGCTGCGGCGGCTTCGGCCGTGGCTTCGGCAGCAGCGGTCGCGGCGGCGTGGGCGGCCGATGAGGCGGGCAGGTCGGCGGTCTTGATCGGCGTCGGCACGGCGACACGCGGGGCGGGCAGCGGCGCAGGTGAGGTGGGGGGCGAGGCGGGGGGCTCGCTCTTGATCACCGGGGGCGGCGAATAGCTGGTGCCGGGGACCGAGGCGGGCAGGCTGGCGGTCTTGACCGGCGAGGCCGCAGGCTTGGCAGGCGGCGGCGCGGCGGCGTTGACCGCCGCGAGGCGTTCGCGCTGTTCGGCCTTTTCCATCTCGGGCAGCAGGGCGAGGCCGGCCTGACGCTGGTCGAGCGGGATCAGGCTGTCGAGCTGGGCGAGGCGCGCCGAGGCGATGCCGAGCCCGGCGTCGCTGGCGCGTTTGGTCAGTGCATAGGCGCGCGGCCAGTCCTGCGCCGCGAGGTCGCCGTTGAACATCGCGGTGCCGAGGACATATTGCGCGCGCGGTTCGCCCCGCGCCGCCGAGCGCACGATATAAGGCATCGCTTCTTCGCGGCGGTTGGCGGTGAACAGGACGAGGCCGAGATTATCCTCGGCCTGGAGATGGCCCTGTTTCGCGGCACGACGATACCAGTCTTCGGCCTGCACCAGGTCGGCGGGCACGCCGCGACCGAGTTTATAGGCCTGACCGAGGTTGAATTGCGCGTCGGCGTCGCCCGCGAGCGCGAGCGGGCGCCAGATCGACACCGCTTGCTGCGGCGAGCCGGCCTCCCACTGGTCGACGCCGTCCTTGACGCTGGGCGCGGCGGCTTTGGTCGCCGCCGGGGCCGCGAGCGCCGGCGCCGCCGCCAGCAAGGGCAGGCTCAGCAATGCGATGGTGCGGATGAAACGCATGACAATCTCCACTGACGTGCGAGCGCCCGAACTCCGGGCGGTCGACAGTCCCCGGCCCGGCGCTAGGCGATAATGGCTAACACCCCGTTAGCGACGCGTCGACCAGAGTGATTCTGATCCGATACGGCACAACTTCATCTTAAGTCGCCGTTTACCATGGTCTCCAACGAAGCGTTTACCGACTTTTTCACATCGTTAACCCAATCTTAGCTCCCTGCATGGCATTCCACCGCCAATTCGTGGTCACATTAGGGGGACGGCTGTGCGCGTTTTGGCATTGGCTTCACAAAAGGGCGGGTCGGGCAAGACGACATTGTCGGGGCACCTGGCGGTGCAGGCCCAACTCGCCGGCGCAGGACCCGTCGTCCTGATCGACATCGATCCGCAGGGCTCGCTCGCCGACTGGTGGAACGAGCGCGAGACCGATCTGCCGGCCTTCGCCCAGACGACGGTCGCGCGGCTGGCCTCCGACCTCGAGATCCTGCGCCAGCAGGGCTTTAAACTGGCGGTCATCGATACGCCGCCCGCGATCACCATGGCGATCCAGAGCGTCATCGGGGTCGCCGAGTTGATCGTCGTCCCCACGCGCCCGTCGCCGCACGACTTGCGCGCCGTCGGCGCCACCGTCGATCTGTGCGAACGCGCCGGCAAACCGCTGGTCTTCGTCGTCAACGGCGCCACTCCGAAAGCCAAGATCACCAGCGAAGCCGCCGTCGCGCTGTCGCAGCATGGCACCGTCGCCCCGATCACGCTGCACCACCGCACCGATTACGCCGCGTCGATGATCGACGGCCGCACGGTGATGGAGGTCGATCCCAACGGCCGCTCGGCCGACGAAATCCGCCAGCTGTGGCAATATATGAACGACCGGCTCGAAAAGAATTTCCGCCGCACCGTCTTCTCCGCCCCGATGCCGACCCAGTCGGGTTACGGCACCGTCCGTCCGATGGGTGGCGGTTTCGGCCGCCGCATCGCCGGTCAGTAAGGGGAGATGGAAGCCATGGGCGAACCCAAACCCCTCGCATCGTTGAACGCCGGCCTGCTCGCTCGCAAGGGCGCGGCACGCCCCGCGATGCGCCGCCAGCCGCTCGGCAGCGGCCCGGCGCCGACCCACGCCGTCGGTTATGACGATCTCGGCTGGAACGACATGGGTTATGATGTCGATCCGGTGCAGTCGAGCGAACCGACGCATATGGTCGACCTCAAGCCGCTGCTGACCGGATCGGTCCCGGCGCATAATATCGAGGCTGAACATGCCGTCGATGACAGCGTCGGCCATGATTATGCGGAAGACTGGCTGGGCCAGGACGCCGAAGAGGGCGAGGAAGAGCCCTTTGTTCCGGTCATTCCCGAAATCGTGCGCCAGCAGGAATCGCTGAGCGACCGCGTCGCCGCCGTGGCGCGCAAGGTGGAACAACGCCCTGTGGAGCCGAAAGCGCCGCGCGCGCCGCGTGCGCTCCGTGCCCGCGACAAGGCGGCCTTCACGCTGCGCCTCGACGCCGAGCGCCATCTGCGGCTGCGGCTGGCGAGCGCGGTCACCAACCGGTCGTCGCAGGTCATCCTGACCGACCTGCTCGACGAATTCCTGTCAACGCTGCCCGAAATCGACGCGATGGCGAGCCGTCTGCCGGCCGCGCGTCCGCCGCGCCAGACGATGCAGCCGAAGTGAACAAGGGGGACCTGTGATGAACCGCAACCTGCTGATGAAGCTTGCCGTGTCGGGCTTCGTGCTCGGCCTGACCACCACCGGGTGCAGCATGAGCAAGATGGCGAACGCGCCGTCGAATATGCTCGGCAAACCCGAAACCGCGGTGAAATCGGCGAGCATGGCGCGCACCGCGCTTGAAGCGGGCAAGACGAGCAAGGCCGTCACCCTCGCCGAAGCGGCCGTTTCGGCGAGCCCGCGCGACGGCAGCTATCGCGCGCTGCTCGGCCAGGCCTATCTCAGCGACGGGCGTTTCGCCTCGGCCTCGGCCGCGCTGACCGAGGCGATGGAATTGGGCGTCACCGACAGCAACACCGTGCTGGCGCTGACCCTCGCCAACATCGCGCAGAACAAGACGCCCGAAGCGATGGCGCTGCTCAACGCCTATCGCGATAGCCTGCCCGCGCCCGACACGGGGCTCGCGCTCGCGCTCGCCGGCGATAATGAATCGGCGATCTATGTGCTGAGCGAAGCGGCGCGCGCCGAAGGCGCCAGCGCCCGCACCCGCCAGAACCTCGCGCTGGCGCTCGCGCTGTCGGGTCGCTGGGCGCAGGCACGTATCCTCGCGTCGCAGGATCTGTCGCTCGCGAAGGTCGAGGGGCGGATGGCCGAATGGTCGCAGCTCGCCAAGGAAGAGAATAGCCAGGTCCGCGTCGCCAGCCTGATCGGCGTCAAGACGCAGACCGATGCCGGCATGCCGGTGCGCCTCGCGCTCGCGAACTTCGCCGACACGCAAATGGCCGCCGCCGACGCGCCGATGGTGCTTGCCAGCGCCGATCCGGCGCCGGTCGATGCTTTCGCGCCGCCGCCGCCGGCGGTGGACGCATCGGAAATCCGCACCGTCGAACTGCCGATGCCGCAGCGCGACGCCAATGGCGTGGTGCCGGTTACCGAACTGCCGTCGCCCGTTGCTGCCGCGCCGGTGATCATGGCTGAGGCCGCGCCCTATCGCGCCGCGCCGCGCGTGGCGGGCGAGGCCGCCAAGGAGCGTCCGTTCCACGAGGAAGCGCGCGCACTCGCCACCAAATTCATGCCGCAGCTCGCCTTTGACGCCAAAAAGCCTTCGGGCTGGGCGGTGCAGCTCGGCGCCTATGACAGCCTGGGGATCGCCAAGGAAAAATGGGGCGCGCTGAAATCGCGCAATGCGATGCTGGCGAATTTCCCTGCGTCGAGCCATGCCGCGAACGTCAAGGGGCGCACCTTCTATCGCCTGACCGTCAACGGCATCAAGACGCGCGCCGACGCCAACATGCTGTGCAGCCAGCTGCGCGCCGACGGCCAGAAATGCTTCATCCGCGAGATGGGCGGCAGCGAAAGCATCCAATGGGCCGCGCGCGGCACCCCGCTGCGCATGGCGTCGCGCTGATACCAAAACCCCGGTTTCGGGAGAGACGAGAGACGAGGGGCGCGGCCGAAAGGCGGCGCCCCTTTTCGTTGGATGGACGACTAGCGGGGCCGGCGCGAGCGGTCGAAGCTCCAGCTTTTCAGCGCGAGGATGAGTCCGCCGATCGCCATGATCGTCCCCGCAACCGCCAGGAACAACGGGATATTATCGAGCTCGTCGTTGCGGTCGGCGAGCAGGAAGCCCAGCCCGGCGAGCCCCGCGCAAACCGCCGCGCCGACCAACCCGAACCGGATGCGACGTTTCCAGAAGTCGGGATGGACGATCACTTCGCCCCGCAGCACTGCCTGGAAATGACCGGCCACCTTTTCGGCCTGGATCGCGGCATCGGACGCCACCGGCACGCGCAGGACCGAATGGATGCGGAAAAACCGCAGGGTCGATATGTTGGTCGCCGAGGTCGTCACCATCCCGAATTCGAGCATCGGCGGATCCGAGCGGATCATCGCGGCCTTGTCGAAGCGATTGAGGCCGGTGCTGGCGAGGCCGAAATAGCGATCGCCGATCAACACGCCATCGCGCGAAAAGACGACCTCGACGCCTTCGTCCGGCACGGCTTTCAGCGACCGGTAGTCGTTGCTTTCTTCCCTGTTGGCAAAATGGCCGTCGATCTGGCGAAAGCGGTCATAGTCGGTCGGCGTCACGACCCAGCTGCTATATCGCGTCCGCCCGCTGCGCAGATTTTCGACGATGCGATGGCCCCAGAGGAAATTCAGCGAGAAGATCGTGCTGAGGATGAGCAGGAAGAGGCCGGCGCCGACCCGGACGGCCGTGCTGCCCGTTTCGTGGCCCAATGCGGTCATGTCGCGCACGCCGGTCCAGATCATCACCGCGCTGCCCATAGCGACGGCCAGGCAGGCAAGTGCGCTGCGCCCCGGATTTTTCGCCCCTCGACTCTGCATGGCGGTCCCCCGTCGATACCCGAAACCGACAGGACACCGATCGGGCGGAAACTGACAAGGGAAATCTGGGCAATCATGTCGTTCGCGTCGGCGAGCGACGCCGCGACTGGCGCTAGCCCTCGGCGGGGATCGGCAGCCGCGCGAGGGTGGCGAGGAGCTGGGCCTGGCTCGTCGCGCCGGTCTTGCGGAACACGCCCTTCAGCAGGAAGCGCGCCGCGTTGACGCTGATCGCGCGCTGCGCGGCATAATCCTGCACGGTCTGGCCGGCGCCCAGCGCGACCGCCAGCCGCGCTTCGGATGGGGTCAGGCCGAACCATTGCGCGACGCGGTCGACCTCGACCACCGGCGTTTCGCCGGGCGCGCTGCCCAGGGTGACGATCAGCGACGCGCCGAGCACGACGCCGCCGATCTGTTGGGCCGATTGCCGGGCGATGCGCGCGACGAGCACGGGGCATTCGCGGCCGTCCTCGCCGAGCGCCTGAAAGGCGATCCCGGCGGGATTGGGGCTGCGCAAGAGGTCGTGCAGCCGTTTCTGGCTGGCGGGATGGGTGAAGGCGAAGCGGTCGCCCGTGATGTGGATGAAGCCCGCCTTTTCATATTGCCCGGCGCGGCTGTTGGCGGCGAGAATGCCGAGCTGGTCGTCGAGGCTGAAGATCGCGAAGGGCGCGGCATCGGCGGCCGCCCGCGCCGCGCCGGCGGCGAGTTCGAGCGTGGCGAGCCGGTCGCTGATCCGCATCGCGCGCTGGATATGCGGCGCGAGCGTGCGCAGGCCGCGCTTCAGCCGATCGACGTCGCGGTCGCCGGGGCCGGGGATGAGCAACCCCAGACGCTCGCCGCCGCGCCGGTCGAGCAGCACCGCGATCAGGCGGTCGATCCCCCAGGGAGCCAGGAAATTGCGCGAAAATTCGGTCTTGGCGAACTCCTCGCGCGTCATAATGTCGTTGCTGTCGATCACGCTGCCATTGCCGTAGCGCATCATCTTGGACGACCATTCATGCCGTCCCGCATAAACGGCGGCATAGATTTCCTGCACCCCGGCGGCGAGGCCCGTCGCCGCGACGAAGCGCGCGCCCGGCGGACTACTGTTTTCCCAGAGGATGAAGGCCGCGTCCCAGCTCAGCGGGCAGAGGGCGTTGGTGATGTTGGCGAGGGTTTCGTTCCAGCGTTCGGGATGCAGCACCGAATCGTAAATCTCGCCGATCAGCCCGTTGAGAACCTCCCATTCGGCCGACGCATTATGGCCGGAAGGCGCAATCTGGACCTGTTCGTTCGGCATCGGCTTCCCCCAAAAGACGACAGCGGTGGGCTGGACGGTCGGATGGGGAAGAATATCCCCATTTATCAGCAGATAATCATATCCTGCAAAAATGTTTCGATCCTACCCATATGGGTAGCGCGGGCGGGGGTCAAATGGGTCATTCCATGGGGGCGACCCAAGCACAGGATGGCCGGAAACGGTCATCCTGTTTTTCTGGAAGCCCGTCGGTTTTCCGGCGGGCTTCTTTTTCGTCTGGCGCACGACCCGGTCAGCGGATGCGCTGCCCGCCCTTCCACATCGCGGTGGCGCGGCCCTGAACCGGCATGCCGTCGAAAGGGGTGTTGCCCGCCCAGGCGGCCATCTTCTTGGCGTCGACCTGCCAGGGCGTGCCTTCGTCGATCAGGATCAGGTCGGCCTCCATGCCGACTTTGAGCTGGCCGGCATCGACGCCGAGCAGACAGGCGGGAGTGGCGGCGAGCAGGTCGAACAGGCGTTCGGGCGAAATATGGCCATCGCGCACGAGGCCGAGGCCAAGCGCGAGCAGGGTTTCGGCGCCCGCCATGCCGGGCAGCGCCTCGGCAAAGGGCAGGCGCTTGTCTTCGGGGCCGCGCGGGTCGTGGCCCGAGGCGAGGATGTCGATCGTGCCGTCGGCGAGCGCGGTGAGGCAGGCGTGGCGGTCATCCTCGCTGCGCAGCGGCGGCGACAGGCGCGCGAAGGTGCGGAAATCGCCGGTCGCGGTGTCGGACAGCAGCAGATGCGCGGGGGTGATGCCGCAGAGCACGGGCAGGCCCTTCGCCTTCGCGGCGCGGATCAGGTCGAGCCCGCGCGCGGTGGTGACCTGGCGGAAATGAACGGACGCGCCGGTTTCCTCGACGAGCGCGAGGTCGCGCGAAATAGCCATCGCCTCGGCGATAGCGGGAGCGGAAGCGAGGCCGAGGCGCGTCGCCATTTCGCCGTCGGTCGCGACCGCGCCGGCGGTGAGGCCCTCATCCTCGGCATGGATGATCGTGACGAGGTCGAGCGCGGCGGCGTAGCTGAGCACGCGGCGCATCACGCCGCTGTCGGCGATGCGCGCGCGGCCGGTCGCGATGGCGCGGGCGCCGGCCTGCTTCATCAGGCCGATCTCGGCGAGTTCGCGGCCCTCGAGCCCTTTGGTGGCGGCGGCGAGGGGATGGACCCAGAGGTCGGGCTTGCCGCCCTTGGCAGCGCGTTCGACGAGCCCGGGGTTGTCGAGCGGCCCGGCGTCGGGCATCAGCGCGGCGCGGGTGATGCCGCCGAAATGGAAGGCGGGCTTGTCGGTCGCGAAGACGCCGAGGTCGATGATGCCGGGGGCGAGCCATAGGCCGCGCGCATCGACGACCTCGGTGCCGTCGGGGACGTCGCTCGGGTTCAGCGCCGCGATGCGGCCGTCGACCGCGAGCAGGCTGCCAGGATCGCCGCCGAGCAGGCGGGCATTGATGATATGAAGCGGGGTCACGCCCATCCTGCGACCTTCCGTTTGCGGCGGGTGAGGATATCGAGGCACGCCATGCGCACCGCGACGCCCATTTCGACCTGCTCGGTGATCGTCGAGCGCACGGGATCGTCGGCGACGCTGGAGTCGATCTCGACCCCGCGGTTCATCGGGCCGGGGTGCATGACGATCGCATCGGGTTTGGCCTTTTCGAGCCGTTTGGGGGTGAGGCCGTAGAGGGCATGATATTCGCGCGCCGACGGCAGATAGGCGCCGTCCATGCGTTCGTTCTGGAGGCGGAGCATCATCACCACGTCGGCGTCCCTGATACCCTCATCCATGTCGGTGAAGCTGGTGACATGCATGCGGTCGATCGCGGGCGGGGTCAGCGTCGGCGGTGCGACGATACGAACCTCGTTGCCGAGCAGGGTCAGCGCGAGAATGTTCGAGCGCGCCACGCGGCTGTGCAGCACGTCGCCGCAGATCGCGATGGTGAGGCCCTCGACCTTGCCCTTGCGGCGGCGGATGGTGAGTGCGTCGAGCAAAGCCTGGGTCGGATGCTCGTGGCGGCCGTCGCCGGCGTTGAGGACGGGGCAGTCGACCTTGTCGGCGATGAGCTGGACCGCGCCCGAGCTGCCGTGACGGATCACCATCGCGTCGGCGCGCATCGCGTTCAAGGTCATCGCGGTATCGATCAGCGTCTCGCCCTTCTTCACGCTCGACTGCGCGGCGTGCATGTTGACGACGTCGGCGCCGAGGCGTTTTCCGGCGATTTCGAACGACAGCAAAGTGCGCGTCGAATTTTCGAAAAAGGCGTTGATGATGGTCAGGCCCGCGAGCCGGTCGTCATGCTTCGCGGCGCCGCTGCGGTTGAGGTCGACCCATTGCTCGGCGGCGTCGAGGACGTAGGAAATCTCCCACGGGGTGAGCTGGGCGATGCCGATCAGGTGGCGATGGCGAAAGGCATCGCCGCCGGGCGGATAGTCGCTGGCGGGTCGGAGGGTTGCGCTTGTCATTAAAGCCGAGCGTTTAAGAGGCGGCGCGCCAATAGGCAAGCGCCGTGGCGGCGAGCGGATCGAGGAAACCGAAAAGCCACAGAGCGAGCAGCACGAGCTGGAGCGCGAGGTAGGCAAACATGGTCGCGGCGAAAGGCTGTTTGCGCGTCTTGTGGCGGACGAGCCGAGACGCCAGGACGGTGCCCGCCGCACCGCCGAAAAAGGCCCAGCCGAGCAGGGTGTTTTCGCTGATGCGGTCGTCACCGTTTTCGGCGCGGCGTTTGTCGATCACCATCAGGATGAAGGCGATGCCATTGGCGGCGATGAGCCAGTAGAGGAGATATTGGGTCAAGCCGGCCACCTCAGCCACGCGTGAGCGCATCGATCGCGCCCTGCAGGATGAAGGCGGCCGCCGCGCTGTCGACGCGTTCGGCGCGCTTGGCGCGGCTGACGTCGGCGGCGATCATCGCGCGCTCGACGGCGGCGGTCGACCAGCGTTCGTCCCAGAGCAGGATCGGGAGGGCGAGCGGCGCGAGGTTGCGTGCGAAGGCGCGGGTCGACTGGGTGCGCGGGCTGTCGCTGCCGTCCATGTTGAGCGGCAGGCCGACGACGAGGCCGATGATGCTGTGCTGCGCGACGAGCGACTTGAGCGTTTCGAGATCGACCGAGAATTTCTTGCGGATGATCGTCTTGTCGGGGGTCGCGAAACTCCAGTTCACATCGCAGAAGGCGACCCCGATGGTCTTGGTGCCGACATCGAGTCCCATCAGGCGACCGCCGTTCGGGAGCGTGGCGGCGAAATCGGGGGCGGCGGTGGTGATCATCGTCCGTCCTCTCTAGCCGTTGGTGCCGCGCGAAGTCGAGACACGCTGAGGCGTTGCGCGTCCCCAGCGTGTCTCGACTTTGCCCGACACCAACGGAGTTAGGACTTGGCCTTTTCGGTTGGCGCAGGCGCCGTGGGAGTCGGCTTGGCCGAAGCGGGCACTGGTTCGGGCTCGGCCGGCGGCGGGACCGGCGAGGGCTTGCCCTCGAAGGTCGCAAGGCGCCGCAACACGTCGGCGCGGACATTCGCCCAGAACAAAGTGATGTCGAAGACATGGTAATTATTGCCCGGCAGCACATAGCTTGGCGCATAGTCCTTCGCGATATCGGCATTGCCGACCATCAGCAGGCCGCGCGTGTCGTCGCATCGGGCGCCGATCTTGCCCGCGATCAGCGAGCCGCCCTTGAAGCCGTCGAGCGGCTTGAGCGTGCCGATGTTGGCCTTTGCTTTCGCCGTTGTGTCGGGGATGCCGGTCAGCGGGTTGGTGCACAGCATGCGCGTGTCCCGGCGCGGGCGGCCGTCGAAGCCGATCGTGCCGTCATAGGCGCCGAGCACCATCGACGGATCGGCGGGTTCGGCGAAGCTCGCCCAGCTGAGGATGCAGTTCTTCTGCTCGGGGGTTTCGCATGCGGGCAGGCCGAGCCCGGCGAGGTCGGTGTCGACGCTAACCGGCCAGCCGATGATGTATGCCGCGACGATACGCTTGGCGATCGGGGTGCCGGCGATGCGGTTCTTGAGCAGCGTGGTGAGGTGCAGCGCGCCCTGGCTGTGGCCGGCGAGGATGATCGGCTTGTTCTTCGGGATGCTCTCCAGAAACGCGTCGAACGCCTGTTCGACGTCGCGATACGCCGCGTCGATCGCCTTGCCTGCGGTGACGCGGTCCTCGGCGAGGAAGGCGCCCAAAGTCGCCTGGCGGTAGCGCGGCGCCCAGACTTCGCCGGCATCGCCGAACGCGCTCGCCATGCCCTGCATGAACAGGGTGGCGCGATAATTGGCATCGCGGTCGTCGAGCGGGGCGTTCCAGCTCGAGCGGCTGTAATAGCTGGTCGGGTGGACGAAGAAGATTGCGGCGTCGCCCTTCGGCGCCGCCTCGGTGTCGGCGTCGGGGGTCGGGGACGCGGCCTTGGCGAGCGGGATCAGCTTGTCGGTCGCCGCCTTGGCGCTGTCCGGGGCGCGGCCGTCGCCGCCCGGTTCGGGCGGGCGCCAGTCGGACGGATCATTCTCGATCCCGGGACGCGAGAACCACATTTTGGGGTCGTCATAGGCGTTGGGCGCCGCCGCCGTCTGTTCGACGAAGTCGGCGCTGGGGACGAGTGCGGTGCGCGCGAACCAGCCCGGCGCGAACTGATAGGCGAGGCCGACACCCAGGATGAGGAAGATGACGGCGGCGATGAGGTAGAGGAATTTGCGGGCCATCGGGGCTCCAGTGGGGGCGGGGAGAGGGGAGGCGGTCTGGTTTTTGCCTCTTTATCCGTTCGCATCGAGCGAAGTCGAGATGCCCACCGACGATACACGACCTGAGGGTGTCTCGACTTCGCTCGACACGAACGGGAAACGGTCCGGTCCTCCGGTGCCGATCCGCGCTATCTGGCTTGCGAAGCGGCACGAAACAAGCCCAGATGTGGGGATGACCGACACCCACGCAAGCGGGCCCGCGCCCGATTCGCCCCGAATGTCGCACCGTCTGGACGACAGCGACGCGCCCTGGCCGTTGCGGCCGTGGATCATGGCGGCGATCTGCGCGGTCGCGGGACTCGCCTTTCACCTGACGATCGACTGGCGGTACGCGCCGAACCACGATCCGGCGGCGAATGCGCTGGCGGCGTTCATCACGGTTTCGACCCTGGTCTTCGTGCTGGGAGTCGAGCTGCGGCGCTGGACATGGGCGCTTGGCTTTTCGCTGTTGTGGGGCGCGGTGATCGCGCTGATCGTGTGGATGTCGGCGGGCTATAATGTCGATGCGTCGCCGTTCGAATGGCCCTTCTGGTCGGGGCTGCTCGCGGTGCTGATCGCGACGCCCCTGTTCCAGACCCGGCGCGATGTCGCGCCCGACTGGCGCTTCTGGAAGCTATGGCAGATGCCCTATGAGCGGCTGCACAGCCATGCGTGGACCGATGCGGTGATTGGCGCCGCGGCGCTGGCGTTTACCGGTCTGACCTTCTTGCTGGTGCTGCTGATCGGGCAGATGTTCGAACTGATCGGCATCCATCTGGTGATGCGCTTGTTCGAACAGGGCTGGTTCCCGTGGATGCTGGCGGGCGCGGCGTTCGGCGGCGCGGTCGGGCTGCTGCGCGAGCGCGACAAGCTGGTCTCCACGTTGCAGCGGCTGGTGATGATCGTGCTCGCGGTGCTGGCGCCGGTGCTGGCCGCGGCGCTCGTCCTGTTCCTGTTGTCGCTGCTCGGCACGGGACTGACGAAATTGTGGGATTCGGGCTTTTCGACGGCGGCGCTAATGATGGCGGCGGCGGCGTTCGCGGTGCTGCTCGCCAATGCGGTGATCGGCAACGGCCGGGAGGATCGCGCGGCGAACCGATTTTTGCAGGGCGCGGCGGCGGTGCTCGTCGTCGCGGTGCTGCCGCTCGCGGTCATCGCCTTCTATTCGATGCATTTGCGCGTGATCCAGTACGGCTGGACCCCCGAGCGGTTGTGGGGCGTGATCGCGGCGATGATCGCGCTGGCTTATGGTTTGGCCGGGGTCTGGTCGGTGGTGCGGGGGCGGATCGGTTTCGACGACGTGCTGCGGCCGTTGCAGCAGAAGCTGGCGATCGGGCTGACCCTGCTCGCGCTGTTCCTCGCGCTGCCGATCGTCGATTTCGGCGCGATTTCGACGCGCGACCAGCTGGCACGGCTGCAATCGGGGGCGGTGAAGGCCGAGAAATTCGACTGGGCGGCGCTGGCGTTCGATTTCGGGCCGAGCGGGCGGGCGGCGCTTGGCGAGGTGGCGAAGTCGGTCGACCAAAAACGCGCCAAGCTCGCCGACTGGGCGCTCAAGGCGAAGGACCGCTGGGAGCTCAATGGGTCGGGGGACACGGTCGACGAAAGCGACATGACCTATGGCGCGAAGCCGATCGAGCAGAAGATCCGCATTTTTCCCGCCGGCCGCAGCCTGCCGGCGGAGGCTTACGCCGTGGTGGACGGGCAGGGCCAGTGCAAGACCGCGCCGTGCATTGCCTATGTGCTGGGCGACAGCCGCATCGCCGTGGTCAGTCGCGGGGGCAATATCGGGCTGTTGCAGCGCGATGCGAAGACCGGGAAATGGGCCGAGGATTATGACGCATTCCGTTCGGGCGATATGACGCGCGGGCTGACGATCGACGAGTTGGAGAAGGCGGTGGTCGAGGTGCGGCCGGTGACGCGGCAACAGGTCTTCGTCGACGGCAAGCCGGTCGGCGAGGATTTCGAGTGAGAATCGCGCCGCCGCCTTGAAGCGCGCGGGGGAGGATGCTAGCGGCGCAGCTTCTCCCGCAAAGGCAAGATGAATGGCAATCGATCAGGCAACGGTAAGGAAAATCGCGTCGCTGGCGCGCATCGCGATCAGCGATGCGGAAGCCGCCGCGATGGAAGGCGAATTGAACGGTATCCTCGGCTGGGTCGAGCAACTCGGCGAGGTCGATGTGACCGGGGTCGAGCCGATGACCGCCGTGATCCCCAACACGCTGCGGCTGCGCGACGATGTGATCGACGCCGACCCGCTGACCGGCGGCAACCGCCGCGACGATGTGCTGGCGAACGCGCCGGCGGCGATGCACGGCTTTTTCGGCGTGCCCAAGGTGATCGAATAATGACCGACCTGACCAACCTTAAAGTCGCGGAAATTCGCGACGGCCACCGTGCGGGCGATTTCAGCGCGGTCGAGGTGGCGGAGGCGTTCAGCGCCAATGTCGCTGCGGCCAAGGCGCTCAATGCGTTTATCGTCGAGACCCCCGAACATGCGCTTGTCGCCGCGAAACAGGCCGATGCCGATCGGGCGGCGGGGACGCTGAAACCGCTGTCGGGCGTGCCGATCGGCATGAAGGATCTGTTCTGCACCGACGGGGTGCAGACGACGGCGGCGAGCCATATGCTCGAAGGCTTTGTGCCGCGTTATGAATCGACGGTGTCGGCGAAGCTGTGGGGCGCGGGTTGCGGGATGCTCGGCAAGCTCAACCTCGACCAGTTCGCGATGGGCTCGTCGAACGAGACCAGCTATTTCGGCAATGTCATCAGCCCGTGGAAGCGCAAGGACGGCGGCAATGCCGCGCTCGCGCCGGGCGGTTCGTCGGGCGGTTCGTCGTCGGCGATCGCGGCGCGGCTTTGCCCTGCGGCGACCGGGACCGACACCGGCGGCTCGATCCGCCAGCCCGCAGCCTTCACCGGCATTTCGGGGATCAAGCCGACCTATGGCCGCTGCTCGCGCTGGGGCATCGTGGCGTTTGCAAGCTCGCTCGATCAGGCGGGGCCGATGGCTCGCGACGTCAGGGACTGCGCGATCATGCTCGAAAATATGGCGGGCTTCGATCCGAAGGATGCGACGAGCCTGAACATGGACGTGCCCAATTGGGAAGCGGCTTTGTCGAGCAATCTCAAAGGCAAGAAGGTCGGTATTCCCAAGGAATATCGCCTGGAGGGCATCGATCCCGAGATTGACGCGATGTGGGATGCCGGCATTGCGATGCTGAAGGACGCGGGGGCCGAGGTCGTCGAGATCAGCCTGCCGCACACCAAATATGCGCTGCCGACTTACTATATCATCGCGCCGGCCGAGGCGTCGTCGAACCTCGCGCGCTATGACGGCGTGCGGTATGGTTTGCGCGATCTGCCGACCGGTGCGGGCTTGCAGGACATGTACGCCGCGACGCGCGCCGACGGCTTCGGGCCCGAGGTCAAGCGCCGCATTATGATCGGCACCTATGTGCTGTCGGCGGGTTTCTATGACGCCTACTATACGCAGGCGCAGAAGGTGCGGACGCTGATCGCGCGCGATTTCGACGCGGCGTTCGGGGCGTGCGACGTGATCCTCGCGCCAACCGCGCCGTCGGCGGCGTTCGGGTTGGGCGAAAAGATGGCCGATCCGCTGGCGATGTATTTGAACGACGTGTTTGCGGTGCCCGCGAGCCTTGCGGGGCTGCCCGCGATGTCGGTCCCCGCGGCGCTGAACCGCGAAGGGCTGCCGCTGGGGCTGCAGATCATCGGCAAGGCGTTCGACGAGCAGGGCGTGCTGAATGCGGGGCTGGCAATTGAAGAGCGGGCGGGTTTCAACGCCCGCGCCGAGAAGTGGTGGTAAGATGAGCGATTATCGCATCAAGGGCGAAACCGGCGAGTGGGAGGTTGTGATCGGCCTAGAGGTCCATGCGCAGGTCACCTCCAACGCCAAGCTGTTCTCGGGCGCCGCGACGGCGTTTGGCGCGGAACCCAATACGCAGGTGAGCCTCGTGGACGCGGCGATGCCCGGGATGCTGCCGGTGCCGAACCGTGAGTGTATCCGTCAAGCGGTGCGTACGGGGATGGCGATCGAGGCCGAGATCAACAAATGGTCGCGGTTCGACCGCAAGAATTATTTCTATGCCGATCTGCCGCAGGGCTACCAGATCTCGCAGCTTTATCATCCGCTTGTCGGCGAAGGTTCGCTAACGATCGAGGCGGATGAAAAGGCTGGCCTGCCCGAGGCCAAGCGCATCGGGATCGAGCGCATTCATGTCGAACAGGACGCCGGCAAGCTGATGCACGACCAGCATCCGACGATGTCGTACGTCGACCTCAACCGCTCGGGCGTCGCATTGATGGAGATCGTCTCGCGCCCCGACATGCGGTCGCCCGCCGAGGCGGGGGCCTATGTGCGCAAGCTGCGTTCGATCCTGCGCTATGTCGGCTCGTGCGACGGCAATATGGAAGAGGGCTCGATGCGCGCCGACGTCAACGTCAGCGTCCGCAAGCCCGGCGACGAGTTCGGCACGCGCACCGAGACGAAGAACGTCAATTCGGTGCGCTTCGTGATGGCGGTGATCGAGGGCGAGGCGAAGCGTCAGGTCGCGCTGATCGAAAGCGGCGGCACGGTGGTGCAGGAAACGCGGCTCTACGATCCCGACCGCAACGAGACGCGCTCGATGCGGTCGAAGGAAGATGCGCATGATTACCGCTATTTCCCCGATCCCGACCTGCTGCCGCTGATCCTCGACGATGATTTCCTGAGCGAATGCCGCGATAGTCTGCCCGAGCTGCCCGACGCCAAGCGCGCGCGCTATCTGGCGGCCGGGATTTCGGCCTATAACGCCGATGTGCTGACCGCTGAGGTCGAAAGCGCTTTGTGGTTCGATGGGCTGCTCGAAACCGGCGCGAAGCCGGTCGCGGCGGCGAACTGGGTGACGAGCGAGCTGTTCGGGGCGCTCAACCGGCTCGGCAAGAGCTTCGAGGATTGCCCGGTCGCCCCGGCGCAGGCGGGCGAATTGCTCGGCCTGGTCGCCGACGGCACGATTTCGGGCACGATCGCCAAGGCGGTGTTCGAAAAGATGCTCGAAAGCGGCGACGCGGCGGGGGTGATCGTCGAGCGCGACGGGCTGAAGCAGACGAGCGACACCGGCGCGATCGAGGGCGAGATCGCCAAGATTCTGGCCGCAAACGCAGACAAGGTCGCGCAATATCAGGGCGGCAAGGAAGCGCTGTTCGGTTTCTTCGTCGGCCAGACGATGAAGGCGATGCAGGGCAAGGCGAACCCGCAGGTGGTCAACGAGTTGCTGAAAAAGGCGCTCGGCTGAGCCAAGTCCGCGCGCGCCGCGAT
>NZ_JBOHHU010000071.1:0-22032 GCF_050725615.1 Sphingopyxis sp. | reverse complement strand
GTCCTCCGGGGTGGGCGGGGCCGCCAGGGCCACCGGGACCGCCCGGCGGCGGTCCGCGAAAGCCGCCTGGCGGCGGTGGGCGCATGCCGCCGCCCGGAGGCGCGAAACGCGGTCGCACATCATCGTCGTTGGCGCGCTGCAGGTCGGTGATCGCAACGCGGTCGTCGCTGTCGGCATCGAGCGCCGAATAGCGCGCATTCAGTAGGGTCAGCAGTTCGTCGAGCGTGACCCGCCCGTCGCCATCGACATCGGCGAGCCGGAAGCCGCCGGGCTGCGGCTTGTCCTGCGGCGGCGCGTCCTCGGCCCGCGCGCCCGGCCCCGTCAGCAGGAGCGTGGCGAGCAGCGGAAAGACAAGGGCGCGCGGCATGAAATCTCCTCGAAGCGGCGTCCGATGGCGCCGTCGAGGAGGGGGTTAGGGCGTCTGCCTTGCGCGCGAATGTCGCGCATATTGCTGAACGTTACAAAGCGTCGCGATCTGTTGCGCGCCGGGCAAGCAGGCTCAATGGATCGCCGGGCGCTTGCCATCCGCGTCGACCGGGATCGGCGGCGGCAGCGCGTCGCCCATCGTCTGCCCGTCGAGCGGTGCTTGCGCGGTGCCGACATAGGGATCGACAATCCCGGCATTGGCGATTTCGGGATCGAGCGCGTGCGCTTCTTCGGCCGCCTTGCGCGCGGCGACGCGATCGGCCCATTTCTTGGTGAGATAGCCCGCCGCGCCCCAGGCCGCGAGCGCGGCATAGCGCTGCGGGAACAGGCGGCGCGCCGCAAACAAAGTCGCGGCGCCGATCACCGCGCCCGCGACGGGGTGGCCGCCCTTCTGTTTTCCGATGGCGCTGCCGAGAACGCCGCCAACAATCCTGCCGATCATGCCCATCTCTCCTCTCCCCCAATCAATCCCCGGAGGGCCGCGTCGGTTCCGCGCCAAGCATAGCGCGCGGATCGACGACACGGTCGAAGGTCGCAGCATCGACATAGCCGAGGTCGAGGGCGGCCTCGCGTAAGGTCGATCCCGTCTCATGCGCATGCTTCGCGATCTTCGCCGCCTTGTCATAGCCGATTTCGGGCGCGAGCGCAGTGACGAGCATCAGCGAGCGGTTCATCAATTCGTCGATGCGGGTGCGATTGGGTTCGAGCCCGACGACGCAATGTTCGGTGAAGCCGGCCATGCCGATCGCGAGCAGGTCGATCGAGCGCAGCACATTCGCCCCGATCAGCGGCTTGAAGACATTGAGCTCGAGATGCCCCTGCAGCCCCCCGACGGTCACTGCCTGATGATTGCCGATCACCTGCGCCGCGACCATCGTCAGCATCTCGCACTGGGTCGGGTTGACCTTGCCCGGCATGATCGAGCTGCCCGGCTCGTTCGCGGGCAGGTCGAGCTCGCCGAGCCCGGCGCGCGGACCCGAACCGAGCAGGCGGATATCGTTCGCGATCTTGGTCAGCGCGACCGCGAGCGTGTTCAGCGCGCCCGAGAAGAAGACGAGGCCGTCGTTCGACGCCAGCGCCTCGAACTTATTGCGCGCGGGTTCGAAAGCGATGCCCGTCCCGCGCGACAATTCGGCGGCGATCGCGACATCGAAACCCGCAGGCGCGTTGAGCCCAGTGCCGACCGCTGTGCCGCCCTGCGCGAGCTTGTTGATATTGTGCGCGAGCGCGCCTTCGATCCGCGCCCGGCACGCGATGAGCTGCGCGACGTAACCCGAAAATTCCTGCCCCAGGGTCAGCGGGGTCGCATCCTGCAAATGGGTGCGACCGATCTTGACGATGTCGCCCCACGCCTCGACCTTGGCGGTCAGCGCGTCGGTCAGCGCAGCGAGCGCGGGCAGCAGCCGCTTCGTCGTCTCGACCGCCACCGCGACATGGATCGCGGTCGGGAAACTGTCGTTCGACGACTGGCCCATATTGACATGGTCGTTGGGGTGGACCGGCGCCTTGCCGCCGCGTTTGCCGGTGAGCGTCTCATTGGCGATGCCCGCGATCACCTCATTGGCGTTCATGTTCGACTGGGTGCCGCTGCCCGTCTGCCAGATGGCGAGCGGGAATTGCGCGTCATAGTCGCCCGCGATCACCTTGTCCGCCGCCGCGACGATCGCATCGGCAATTCCGGCGTCGAGGCCGTGGTCGCGGTTGACCTCGGCCGCTGCGCGCTTGATCCGCGCCAGCCCATGCACGATCGGCAGCGGCATCTGCTCGTGCGGGGGAAAAGCGAAATTGTGGCGGCTGCGTTCGGTCTGCGCGCCCCAATAGGCGTCCGCCGGAACCGCGATCTCGCCGATGCTGTCGCTCTCGATCCGCGTCTCGTTCATCCGATCAGCATCCGCGTCACCAGCACCGCGCCGGCCCAGATCGCCGCGACGGTGCCGAGTAACTGCCAATAGCCGCTGTCGCCGACGCGCGGGCGCAGCCAGCCGGGGGCGAGCCAGACGATGACCAGCGCGGGGGTCGGCGCGAGCAGGCTGAAGCGCAGCACGCCGTCGCCGATGTCGCTGCCGGTGCCACCGCTTTCGAGCAGCGCAAAGCCCTCGACCCCCCACCAGAAGGCGGCGGTCAGCACGACCATCCCGGCGAGCGCCCAATATTGCCAGAAGCGGCTGGGGGGCCAGTTGGCACCCACGACGTCAGCGTTTCTTGCCGAAATCCACGGTGACGACGTTCGTCCCGTCCTCGGTCGTCACGTCGGGGCGATCATTGTCGGCCTCGTCATGCGGTTCGGGTTCGACGCCGTCGTCGCTGACCTGGAACTGCAGTCCGAAATCGACCGACGGATCGACGAAGGCGGTGATCGCGGCATAGGGGATCGTCAGGATCGACGGGGTCTGGTTGAACGACAGGCCGACGCTGAACAGATCCTCCCCGACCTTCAGGTCCCAGAAGCGGTTTTGCAGCACGATCGTCATTTCGTCGGGGAATTTGGCGATCAGATGCGCGGGAATATCGACCCCCGGCGCCTGCGTCTTGAAGGTGATATAGAAATGATGCTCGCCGGGCAGGCTGTCATAGCCTTCGATCTGGCGCAGCACGCGGCCGACCACGGCGCGCAGGGCGTCCTGCACGATCTCGTCATAGGGAATCAGGCTATCGCGAACGTCTTCAGTCATGGGGCAGGGGGATGAACGGCAGTCGCGTGTCGGTCAAGGGGGCAGAGTCGCCTTGCACCGCGAAAAATAGGCTCTATGGCGTGCGCCATGCGAACCGCCTCCGTCCAGCGTACGACCAAGGAAACGGATATCGCGATCACCGTCAATCTCGACGGGACCGGCGATTATTCGGTGTCCACCGGCATCGGCTTCCTCGATCATATGGTCGAGCAATTGTCGCGCCACTCGCTGATCGACATTTCCATGACGGTGAAGGGCGACCTTCATATCGACCAGCATCACACGGTCGAGGATAGCGCGCTCGCGCTCGGCGAAGCGGTGCTGAAGGCGCTCGGCGACAAGCGCGGCATCGCGCGTTACGGCGAGGCGCATGCGCCGATGGACGAAACGCTGACGCGCTGCGTGCTCGATATTTCGGGGCGGCCGCACTGCGTGTATAAATCGACCTTCTCGCAACCGCGCCTCGGCGAAATGGACACCGAGATGTTCCCGCACTGGTTCCACAGCTTCGCGCAGACCGCCGGGATCACGCTGCACATCGAAACGCTCTACGGCGAGAACAACCACCATATCGCCGAAAGCATGTATAAGGCGCTCGCCCGCGCGCTGCGCCAGGCGGTCGAGATCGACCCGCGCAAGGGCGATGCCATACCGTCGACCAAGGGGGTCCTCTAAGGACCGTCCGATGAGCGCCATCGCCCTGATCGACTATGGCGCGGGCAATCTTCGCTCGGTGCATAATGCGCTCGTCGCGGCGGGCGCGGGCGATGTTGCCGTCACCGCCGATCCCGATGTCGTGGCGAAGGCCGACCGCATCGTGCTGCCCGGCGTCGGGGCGTTCGCCGCCTGCATGACCGGCCTGTCCGCCATCGATGGGCTGATCGACGCGATGGAGCGGCGCGTGCGCGGCGAGGGTGCGCCTTTCCTCGGCATTTGCGTCGGCATGCAGTTGCTCGCCGATGCGGGCGAGGAGCATGGCACACACAAGGGGCTCGGCTGGATCGGCGGCACGGTGCGCGCCTTCGACCCGGCGCCCGGCCTGCGTATCCCGCATATGGGCTGGAACGACGTCGTGCCGGCGGGCGATCATCCGGTGATCGCGGCGGGCGAGGCTTATTTCCTCCACTCCTATCATTTTGCCGATGCCACCGACGTCGCGGCGACGAGCGACCATGGCGGTACTTTCACCGCCGCGGTCGCGAAGGACATGATTGTCGGCGTCCAATATCACCCCGAAAAAAGCCAGGCCTATGGCCTCGCGACCTTGGAAAGATTTCTCGCATGGCGCCCGTAGATTCTGGCCTGACCATCTTCCCCGCGATCGACCTCAAGCGCGGGCAGGTGGTGCGGCTTGCCGAGGGCGATATGGCGCGCGCGACCGTCTATGGCGACGATCCCGCAGCGCAGGCGCGGCTGTTCGCCGACGCGGGGTCGGATCATCTCCATGTTGTCGATCTCGATGGCGCCTTCGCGGGCGCCAGCGTCAACGGCGCCGCGGTCGAGAGCATCGTTGCGGCCTTCCCCGGCAAGGTGCAGGTCGGCGGCGGGATCCGCGACCGGGCCGGCGTCGACCGCTGGCTCGCGCTCGGCGTCGCGCGCGTGATCATCGGCACCGCCGCGCTCAAGGACCCCGAATTCGTCAAATCCGCCGCGCGCGACCTGCCCGGCCGGATCGTCGTCGGGGTCGATGCGCGCGATGGCATGGTCGCGACCGAGGGCTGGGCCGATGTGTCCGACGTGCGCGTCGAGGATCTCGCGCGCCGGTTCGAGGATGCGGGGGTCGCCGCCTTGCTGTTCACCGACGTCGGCCGCGACGGGCTGCTCAAGGGCTGCAATGTCGAGGCGACGGTGGCGCTCGCCAAGGCCGTTAGCATCCCGGTGATCGCCAGCGGCGGGGTCGCCGACATCGGCGACATCCACGCGCTGCGCCCGCATGTCGCCGACGGCATCGAGGGCGTGATCACCGGCCGCGCGCTCTACGATGGCCGGCTCGATCTGGCCGAAGCGATCACGGTGGGCAATTCCCCTCCCGCTGGCGGGAGGGGCTAGGGGAAGGCATGTCTAAAGCGCTTCCGTCCCAAAACAGGCCATCCCCCAACCCCTCCCACAGGTGGGAGGGGAGCAAGTGACCGTCCGCGTCCGCGTCATTCCCTGCCTCGACGTCGCCGACGGGCGCGTCGTCAAGGGCGTCAATTTCGTCGACCTGCGCGACGCGGGCGATCCGGTCGAATGCGCGCGCGCCTATGACGCTGCCGGCGCCGACGAGCTCTGTTTCCTCGATATTTCGGCGACGCACCAAGGGCGCGGCACCCTGCTCGACATGGTCAGCCGTACCGCCGCAGTCTGCTTCATGCCGCTCACCGTCGGCGGCGGGGTACGCAGCGCCGACGACGCGCGCGCGCTGCTGCTCGCAGGTGCCGACAAGGTCGCGGTCAACAGCGCGGCGGTCGCGCGGCCCGAACTCGTCGCCGACATCGCCGACCGCTTCGGCAGCCAGTGTGCGGTGGGCAGCATCGACGCGCGCCGCGTCGGCGCCAACGATGGTGGGGGCGCGCGCTGGGAAATCTTCACCCACGGCGGGCGCAAGCCGACCGGGGTCGACGCGCTCGCGCATGCCGTGCGGCTCGCGGAGCTTGGCGCCGGGGAATTGCTCGTGACCAGCATGGACCGCGACGGCACCAAGGACGGCTATGACCTCGCGCTCGTCCGCGCGATCGCCGATGCGGTCAGCGTGCCGGTGATCGCCAGCGGCGGGGTCGGCAATCTCGACCATCTCGTCGCGGGCGTGGTCGAGGGCGGCGCGAGCGCGGTGCTCGCGGCGAGCATCTTCCATTTCGGCGAGGCGACGATCGCCGACGCTCACGCCCGCCTCGCCGCCGCCGGACTGCCCGTCCGCGCGCACTAAAAATCCCGCAGGGGTGGCCATGGAGGAAGAGCGCTGCAATAGAAGCCCGATGACCGCAAAACTCCGCCTCGCCGACCGCACCAACGACATTTTCCCGATCCTCGGTTTCGTCGCCGCGATGGCGAGTTTCGCCATGCCGCTCAATCCCTGGGTGGTCGCGTTCATCCTGATGGGCGCGGTCGTTGCGGCGGTTCACCATGCCGAGGTCATCGCGCATCGCGTCGGCGAACCCTTCGGGACGTTGATCCTCGCGCTCGCGGTGACGGTGATCGAGGTCGGGCTGATCCTGACGCTGATGCAGGCCGAACCCGAAAAGGCGCAGACGCTGGCGCGCGACACGGTGTTCGCGGCGGTGATGGTGATCCTCAACCTGCTGATGGGGCTGTGCCTGCTCAGCGGCGCGATCCGCCATCACGAGCAGCGTTTCCAGCGCACCGGCATCGGCGCCGCGCTGGCGACGCTGACCGTGCTCACCGTCGTGACGCTGGTGCTGCCCAATTTCACCTCGAGCGTGCCCGGACCCTTTTATTCGGCGATCCAGCTCGGCTTTGTCGCGGCGGTATCGCTGATCCTCTATGCAACCTTCGCGCTGGTCCAGACGGTGCGCCACCGCGACTATTTCCTGCCCGACGGCGACGGCGATGGCGACGGCGAGCCCGACGCCCACGCCGCGCCGCCCAGCGTCCGGCGCACCGCGATGTCGAGCGCGCTGCTGCTCGCCAGCCTGTTCGCGGTCGTCCTGCTCGCCAAGAATCTGTCGCCGGTGATGGGCGCGCTGCTCGCCGACTGGGGCGCGCCGCCCGCCGTCCTCGGCGTGCTGATCGCGGCGCTGATCCTTGCGCCCGAGGGGCTGGCGGCGGTGCGCGCGGCGAAGGCCGACCGCTTGCAGACCAGCCTCAATCTCGCGCTCGGCTCGGCGCTCGCGACGATCGGCCTCACCATTCCGGCGGTCGCGATATTGTCGATCGTCACTGACCTGCCGATCGGCCTCGGCCTCGACGCCAAGTCGACGGTGCTGCTGTTCCTGTCGCTGATCGTCGCATCGCAGACCCTCGCGAACGGGCGCACCACCGTGCTGCAGGGGGTGATCCACCTGATGCTGTTCGCGATCTACCTGTTCACGACATTTGTGCCTTGAACGACGGTCGAGGCCGTCATGGGACGGCCTTGGGAAAGTTTCGCGCAAAGACGCAAAGACACGAAGAAGAAGGTTTGGGCCGTCAGGCCCCTATTCCTTCATGCGGCGCGATAGGACGCGACGTGCGTCGAAAAATCCGCTTCGCGGTGAACGCGGCCTCTTCGTGTCCTTGCGTCTTTGCGCGAAACAAATTCCACCGACGCTATTCGCGCACTCAGGTCTTCCGAACGAACACCGTCCCCGCGCTATATCCCGCGCCGAACGAACAGATCAGCCCGGTGTCGCCCGCCGCCATATCCTCATGGTTCAGGTGAAAGGCGATGATCGACCCCGCGCTCGACGTATTGCCATAGGTGTCGAGTACCGTCGGGCTCTCGTCCTCGCTCGCCTCATGCCCCAGCACGCGCTGCGCGATCAGCCGGTTCATGTTGGTGTTCGCCTGGTGCAGCCACAGCCGCCGCATGTCGGCGCCCTCCAGTTCCAGCGCCGCCATCTGCTCGACGATCAGGTTCGCGACCCAGGGCACGACCTCCTTGAACACCTTGCGGCCTTCCTGGACGAACAGCTTGTCGGTCTTGGGACCCGATTGGTCGATGCCGCCATGGCCGCGGTTCAGAAAGCCGAAATTGTTGCGGATGTTGTTCGAGAATTGCGTCTTGAGCTTGGTGCCGAGAATGTCCCAATGGCCTGCGGGCGCGATGTCCTTGTCCTCGACGAGGATCGCGGTGGCGACGTCGCCGAAGATGAAATGGCTGTCGCGGTCGCGCCAGTTGAGATGCCCCGAACAGATTTCGGGGTTCACGACGAGCACGCTCCTGGCATGGCCGGCGCGGATATAGTCGGCGGCGGTCTGGATGCCGAAGGTCGCCGACGAGCAGGCGACATTCATGTCGAAGCCGAAGCCATCGATGCCGAGCGCGTCCTGGATCTCGACCGCCATCGCCGGATAGGGGCGCTGCATGTTCGACGCCGCACACAGCACCGCGTCGACGTCCGCCGCCTCGCGTCCCGCGCGCGCCAGCGCGTCCTTCGCCGCCGCGACGCCGATCTCAGCGAGCAGCGAAATCTCGTCATTGCCGCGGTCGGCGAGGCGCGGGGCCATATGCTCGGGGTCGAGGATGCCCGCCTTGTCGACGACGAAGCGCGACCCGATGCCGCTCGCCTTTTCGATGAATTCGACGCTCGACTCGGTCAGTTCGGCCAGTTCGCCCTTTGCGATGGCCTGCGCATTTTCCCTATTGTGCAGTGCAACATACTGGTTAAAACTGGCGACAAGTTCTTCGTTGGAGATGGCTTCGGCGGGGGTGAAGAGGCCGGTCGAGGAAATGACCGGCTGCGGTGCGTGCGACATGATGGCTCTCGTGTGTCAGTTTCAAGACACGCTGATTAGGCTCGGTCGCATGGCTGCGCAACGCTCCGTGACCATGCTGAACAAATCCCGACACCATGGTTAACCCGCCACTAACCATTTTGGTGGCAGACTGTCAGATGCAGGCCTCCGGGGGGATGGCTCCCCGGGCGCCGTGCGGGAGCATGACCATGGCGACGCGTTCGGGACCGGCAGCGGGCGATCTGTCGATATCGGAAATCAAGGAATTTGCGGCTTTCCCTGCGGCGACGCAGCGCTACATCCGCCGCTCGCTCGATATCGGGCTGGAGCGCGACGATGCGATCAGCCGCTGGTCGCGCGATATGGTCGAGGAAACCGCGATCCGCGTCCAGGCGCGCGTCTATCAGCGTATCAGCGAAATCCGTGCGCATATCCCCGACGACAGCGGGCTCGACGCGCTCGAACAGTTCATGGCGCCGCTCGTCGCGGTGTCGGCCTTCGACCTCGGGCAGGACCGGCTGCCGGGCTTCGCCTCGTACCGCTTCCTCTACGAACGGCTGCTCGGCGCGCATGCGCGGCCCTGGCTGCCCGGCGCCTTTTGCGCGGCGGCGTCGCTGCCGCACCTCCATCCCGACAAGCGCAAGATCCTGCTGCAGTCGATCAGCGAAGCGGCTGCGACCGCTCCCGGCTGGTCGGCGCGCGAGCCAAGCTTCTACCCCGAATGGGTCGAAAAGATCGACGAGACCCGGCCGGCGAACTGACGGCGTCGGTGCGGCGTCCGGGTCGGATCAGGCGAGGAACTTCCACAGGCCGAACAGGCTCGTCGCGGTCAGCACGATGCCGACCAGGATCAGCAGCAGCTTGGGCGAGAAACGCTTGGCCATGAACGCGCCGAGCGGCGCCGCGGCGACGCCACCGATCAGCAGGCCCAGCGTGGCGCCGGCGATGTCCGACAGGCCGAGGTGATAGATGAAGGTCGCCGAGACCGCGAGGGTCAGGAAGAATTCGACGCTGTTCACCGTGCCGACGACCTTGCGCGGCTCGGCGCCCTGGACGAGCAGGTTCGAGGTGACCACGGGGCCCCAGCCGCCGCCGCCGGCGGCGTCGAGGAAACCGCCGACCAGGCCGAGCGGGGCGATGACCGTCGGCTTCTTGATCTTGGGCGGATAAAAGAGGCCGCGGAACAACAGCCACAGGCCGACCGCGACGAGATAGGTCAGGATGAAGGGCTTCACGACGTTTCCGTCGAGCGAGGTCAGGATATAGGCGCCGGTAACCCCGCCGATCACCCCCGGAATGAGCAGCCGCCAGAACAGCGGCCATTCGATATTGCCGTGGAGGAAGTGGCTGATGCCCGACACGGCGGTGGTAAAGGTTTCGACGACATGGATGCGCGCCGATGCGGTGGCCGGCAGGACGCCCATGACCGCGACAAGCAACGTGTTGCAGATGACGCCGAACGCCATGCCGAGCGCGCCGTCGACAAGCTGGGCGGCAAAGCCGATGAGGATGAAGGGCCACAGCGCCGAAAGGTCGAAGGCGAATATTTCGTGCATCTAATTTCCCAACCCAATTAGTTGACAACCGGCTGCCGTTTTTTTCGCCGAGTCGCCAGCCCAATTTTTCTGCTGGCGATGAAGGGATTTGTTTGCGCGCCCAACCGATGCCGCGCGACGGCCCCTAACGAGTGACATCGTCGGGCAGGTAATCGCGGACATAATCGATGAAGGCGCGCAACTTGGGCATCACCTGTTTGCGACTCGGATAATAGAGGAACAGCCCCGACGTCGACGCCGCATACTCCGCCAGCACCAGCTCGAGCGCGCCCGCCGCCACCTGCGCCTGGACCACCGGTTCGGCGGTCATGCCCATCGCGACCCCGGCGTTCACCGCGACCATCATCGCGGTGAAGTCGTTGACGATCACGGGGCCCGTCACCCCGACCTCGATCTCGCGATTCCCTTTCTCGAACGTCCAGGGCATCAGCGCGCCGCTGCTCATCCGCATCCGCACGCAGCGATGGTGGCGCAGCTCGTCGGGGCTCTCGGGCCGGCCATGTTTCGCCAGATAACCCGGGGTCGCGACCGCGACGAAGCGGAACGGCCCGGTCAGGCGGACCGCGATCATGTCGGCGTCGAGCGCCTCGCCCATGCGGACCCCGGCGTCGAACCCCCCGGCGCTGAGGTCGGCGAGGGCATCCTCGGCGTAGATCTCCAGCTCGATCTCGGGATAGGCTTCACAGAATCCCGCGATGATCGGTTCGAACAGGGGCTGCACCGCGCCGCGCATCAGATTGATCCGCAGCCGTCCGGCGGGGCGATTGCCGAGGTTGCGCGCCGCCTCATAGGCGTCGCCGAGCCCGGCATAAGCGGGCGCGGCCCGTTCGAGGAACATCTCGCCCGCCTGGGTCAGCCCGACGCTGCGCGTCGTGCGCATGAACAGCGGCGCGCCGACGCGTGCTTCGAGGCCCTTGATCGTCTGGCTGATCGCCGAAGGGGAAACGCCGAGGTCGGCTGCCGCGGCGGAAAAGCTCCGCCTTTCCGCGACACGCAGGAAAGCTTCGATCCCGTCGAGCACCCCATGGGGGATTGTTAAATCCTGCTTCAAGGCACTTGCAGATTATAGAGGATTATCTATGTGCGCAAGCGCGACTAAAAAGGTTGCACAACGAAACGAAAGGAACCTCTCCCATGGCCACTCAGCTCTCCAACTTCCGCCGCTTCCCGACCGCCTTCGCGATCGTCGCGGCTTCGGCGCTCGCCTTCACTGGCCTCGTCGCCACCACCTCGCCCGCTTATGCCCAGTCGGGCAGCGATTATCGCTGCGCCGGTCTGGCCGACCAGGCTTCGACCGCCGCCAACGGCGCCGACGCCGGCAAGCAGGCGAACGCCAAGCGCTTCGTGTCGACCGGCAAGAAGCTGTGCGAAGCGGGCAATGAACGCGCCGCCGCCAAGCAGTTCCGCGCCGCGCTCAAGCTCGCCGGCGTCGCCGAACTCGAAACCGACAGCAAGATGGCGTCGGCCAACTAAGAACTAAGAATAAGCCATCAAGACACCAATCTCCGATCCGTCCTCTCCCTCTCCCGACGGATCCACCAACTGGGGCGGCACCTGAAACAGGGCCGCCCCGATTTGTTTGGGTGGCTTTCCCGATCACCGGGCCGAACCGACCCTGCGATATCCCCTCCCTTTGCGGGGACGGGGCGGGGTGGGTTGCGGCCGGCGCGTCTTTCCTTTCGTTCCGCGCCGCCCGCACCCACCCCATAGTCGCCCCTGCCGTACCCCGATCACCAACATCGCTTGCGCCGCGCCGACACGCGGCTATGCCCGATCCTCCACCAAGGAGATCGAAATGCCCCTGCCGCGTCCGCTGTTCCTCGTCGCCGCGTCCCTGCTTGCCGCCGCTCCCGCTGCGGCACAGACCGAACCTCCCGCGCAGCAGGTGAGCACCGCCTGGCTCAACCGCCAGGCCTCGGCGCTCGCCGAACGCAATGCCGAAACCGGATGGAATGTGATGGCCAGCGGACTGCACTGGCGCCGCATCGCGGGTAGCGGGACCGGGCCGCGTCCCGGACCTGTCGATTCGGTCACCGTCCATTATGTCGGCACCTTCGTCGACGGGTCCGAATTCGACAGTTCGGTTGCGCGCGGCGAACCGGCGACCTTTCCCCTGAACCGCGTCATCAAGGGGTGGACCGAGGGCGTCACCTATATGGGCGTCGGCGACAAGGTCGAGTTCGCGATCCCCTATTATCTCGCCTATGGCGCCGACGGCCGGGGACCGATCCCCGGCGGCGCGACCCTGCTCTTCACCGTCGAACTGCTCGGCATCGGGGGAGCATAGGCCATGGATTTCTCGCGCCTCGAAACCAGCAGCAAGATCGGCGACGCCTGGGCCTATCCCGCCGCCGCGCCGCTCAGCAGCGGCTTGCTCGACGTCGACAGCGAAGCCGGCCACCGCCTCTATTGGGAGGAATATGGCAATCCCGACGGCGAACCGGTGATGTTCCTGCACGGTGGTCCCGGCGGCGCGTGCGCCCCCGACATGGCGCGCTTCTTCGACCCAGCGCGCTACCGCGTGATCCTGTTCGACCAGCGCGGCTGCGGCAAGAGCGAGCCGACCGTCGCCTCGGCCGGGCCCGCCGTCGCGCTGCGCCACAACACGACCGCCGACCTGATCGGCGACATCGTCAAGCTGCGCGACGCGCTCGGCATCGCGGGGCCGATGCACGTCTTTGGCGGCAGTTGGGGCAGCACGCTCGCCATGGCCTATGCCATCGAGCATCCCGGCCATTGCGCCAGCCTGATCCTGCGCGGCATCTTCCTCGGCGCTTCGGAAGATCTCGACTATCTCTATCAGGGCAATGCCGCGACCTTCCACGCGGCGCCCTATGCGCTGACCGCGCCCGGCGCCTATATCCATTATCCCGGCGAATGGGCCGAACTGCTGTCGGTCCTGACCCCCGACGAACGCATCGACGTCATGGCGTCGTACAAGCGCATCTTCGACATGGTCCCTGCGACCGACGCCGAGCGCGACAAACAGCTCCATGCCGCGATCACATGGTCTTTGTGGGAAGGGGTGATTTCGAACATGATCCCCGAATCGGCGGCGACGGGAAAATTCGGCGACGCCGATTTCGCGCTCTGCTTCGCGCAGATCGAGGCGCATTATTTCGCGAACAACCTGTTCATCGAACCGGGCCATCTGCTCGGCAGCGCCGATATCCTTGCGAAGATCCCGGTGCATATCGTCCATGGCCGCTTCGACCAGGTGTGCCCGCTGACGCAGGCGTCGCGGCTTGTCGCGGCGCTGCAAGGCGCGGGTGCCGAGCCCGCGACCTATGTCGTCACCAACGCCGGGCACAGCGCGATGGAGCGCGAAAACGCGCTGGCGCTGACCGCGATCATGGACGGGCTGCCAAAGCTGGCAGGCTAGGGGCGGGTCGATGACCGACTCCCCACGCTATCATCGGGTCGGCATCGCGGGATCGGGGCGCGTGGCGCGGGCCTTGGCGCTGGCGCTCGCACCGCGCTCGGCCGCGCCGCTGCTGCTGTGGGGGCGTTCGCCCGATCGCGCGCAGGGCGCCGCCGTCGCTGCGGGAGCGGCCACCGCCGAATCCTGCGCCGTGCTGGCGCAGCGTTGCGACCTGATCGTCCTTGCGGTCGCCGATGACGCCCTCGCCGCAGTGGTGGCGGCGCTCGCCGACGCGCTGGCGCCGGGCAATGAGGTCTTCGTCTGTCATGTCAGCGGCGGCAGCGGCGCCGCGCCGCTCGCGCCGCTCCATCAACGCGGTGCGCTGACGGCGGCGGTTCATCCGGCGATGACGTTCACCGGCGATCCGGCGCAGGAGGTCCTGCGCATGGCGGGCGCCCGCTTCGCGATCACGGCGCCAGACGGTGAAGCTTTGGCCGAGGCGCGCGTGCTGGTCGGTCTGCTCGGCGGCGTCGCGGTCGAGATCGCCGAGCCGCAGCGCGCGCTCTATCACGCCGCGCTGTCGCACGCGGCGAACCACCTCGTCACCTTGCTCGACGGCGCATCGCAAGCGCTTCGTATCGCGGGTGCCGACGAACCCGGGGCGCTGATCGCGCCGCTTGTCCGCGCGGCGCTGGAGAATAGCCTGGCGCATGGATTCGGGGCCTTGTCGGGCCCGCTGCTGCGCGGCGATGCCGCGACCATCCGCACCCATCTGGTCGCGATCGAACGCGATTGCCCCGACCTGCTGCCCGCCTATCGCGCGATGGCGCTGGCGACGCTCGACGCCCTCGACCGGTCGGGAGCATCGCCGGCGGCGGAACTGCGCCCGATCCTCGAAGGCTAGCCGCCCCGAGCGAAGATTACCAAAGCGTCATCGCGCGACCATCTTGCGGTGGGGCGGCGCGGCTTATCGTTGCGGCATTGATGGGAAGGAGCCCCGCGATGCGCAAATCCCCGACCGCAATGGCGGCCGCGCGTCCGGCCAAGGGCGTTTGAACAGGTTTGGCCGCGAAGATGCCGCTGTTTTCCTCTTCCGCCGAACTCGATGAGAGCAATTGCCGCCTGATATGCCCGATCGCGGCGGCGATGGTCGGCGTCTGCCTGACCGGCATCGGCATCCTGCAGGTCGCGGTCAGCGTCGCGCGCCGCTCGACCCTCGCCGACGATCTGCTGGCGATCGATGCGCTGCTGTTCCTGACCGCGATGCTGTCCTCCTATTTCGCGCTGCGCCTCCAATCGCCGCAGCGGCTGCACCGGCTCGAGCAATTGGCGGACAAGAGCTTCATCGCGGCGATGATCCTGATGACGGGCGCCTGTTTCGTGATCACCTATGCGCTGCACTTCTGAAGCTGCGTTACGGGGCAGTCCTTACGTTCTGATCCCGACCGGCAAGGCGAGGCGGATGCGCAGCCCGCGCGGGCTGTTCGGCTCCAGCGCCATCGCGCCGCCGTGCAGATGGGCGATCGTCTCGACGAGCGACAGGCCCAGCCCGGCGCCGCTGCCGCCGCGCGCGGGGTCGAGGCGGACGAAGCGCCGCGCCGCCTCGATCCTTTCGCTTTCGGACAGGCCGGGGCCGTCGTCGGAAACGACCAACTCGATGCCCCCTTCGTCCACGCCGCTCGCGGCAATCCGGATCTGCGACCCGCCGGCGGCATATTTGAGCGCATTGTCGATCAGGTTCGACAGCGCGCGCATCAGCAATTCGCGGTGGGCGAGGATGTCGAGGTCGGCCGACGCGTCGACGGTAATCGCGAAGCCTTGGTCCTCGGCGAGCGGGCCATAAACCTCCGCCATGTCATCGAGCATCGGGCGCAAGGCGAAGCGGGTGAACTGGTCGCGGCCGATGCCGGCCTCGGCGCGGCTGATCTCCAGCGCAGTATCGAGCAGGCGGTGCAGGCTGTCGGCTTCGTCGACGGCCGCGCCCAGCGCCGCCTGCGCGCCCGGATCCGGCGTCTGGCCGATCGCCTGATCCAGCCGCGCCTTCAGGCGCGACACCGGCGAGCGCAAATCGTGCGCCATCGAATCGGTGACCATGCGCAATTCGCGCACCAGGCCTTCGATCCGGCGGAACATGATGTTGATCGACGTCGCCAGCCGGTCGAAGGCGTCGCCGGTTTCGTCGCGTTCGACCCGGACATCAAGCTTGCCGGCGACAAATTCGCCCGCCGCCCGCGAAAACACGTCGATCCGGCGCGCCAGGATCCAGGCGACCAGCGCCGCCATCAACACGGCGATCACGACGCCGACGATCAGTGAATAGAGGAAGGCCGCCTCACTCGCCTGCGCCAGGCGGGTCTGCGCCTCCAGAACCTCGCCGGTCAGCAGCACATGGCCGTCGGGTAGCCGCGTGGTCACCACGCCCATCGGTTCGGCGGTGGTGGCGCCCTCGCGGAACAGGCGGATTTCGCGCCAGCGCTCGGCGTCGCCAAGCGTCGGCGGCCAGTCGCGCAGATTGCCCGCGACCTTGCGGCCGTCGGGCGATTTCAGGAACAGGATGAAGTTGCGGTCGTCCTTTGCCGCGAGCCGGTCCTCGATCGCGATGAGCGTGCCGGGAAGTCCCTCTTCGCGATAATCGTCGATGAAATTGTCGCGCGCGACCTCGACCGCCGTGCGGGCGTCGGACAGGATCGTCGCTTCGGTGAAGCGGTGGATGACGGTCAGCTCCAGCGCGAGCGCCGCGACCTGGGCGAGCACCAGCATGAGCATCAGCCGGACGATCGTGCTGTTGAGGAAGCCGCGCCGCATCGCCGTCAGTCCGGGGTCCCGAGCCGATAGCCCGCGCCGCGGATCGTGTGGACGAGCGGCCGGTCGAAGCCGTCGTCGACCTTGCGCCGCAGCCGGCTGACATGGACGTCGACGACATTGGTGCCGGGGTCGAAATGATATTCCCACACACCCTCGAGCATCATCGTGCGCGTCACCACCCGGTCCTTATGGCGGAGCAGATATTCGAGCAGCCGGAATTCGCGCGGCTGCAACTCGATCCGCCGTCCGGCGCGCGTCACCCGGCGGCTCAGCAGGTTCATCTCCAGATCCTCGCAGACCAGTGATGTCTCGACCGCCGCGCCGCCCGATGGCCTGGCGATCAGCAGCCGCAGCCGGGCGAGCAGTTCGGAAAAGGCGAAGGGCTTGGTCAGATAGTCATGCGCGCCCGACGTCAGCCCCTCGACCCGCGCATCGACCGCGCCCAGCGAGGAGAGGATGATCACCGGCGTGGCGATCTGCGCCGCGCGCAGCGCCGCTAGCACCGCCATGCCGTCCATGCCGGGCAGCATGCGGTCGAGCACGATCGCGTCGTAACTGCCGTCGGTGGCGTGGAACAGGCCGTCGCGGCCGTCGGCGGCATGATCGACGACAAAACCCTCGCCGGTCAGGCCTTTGACGAGGAAATCGGCGGTGGTCCGGTCATCCTCGACGACGAGTATTTTCTGCGACATGTGGCGCCCCTGGCTCGGTCCCGCGATCTGCGGGCAGATATGTATAGCGGTTCGCGCCGCCATGGCGAATATGGAGCAACAGGCCCTTGCCGCCGTCGCGGCGCGCCGCCGCGCCGATCGCGGCGGGCGAGCGAATCGGGCGCCGGTCGACGCGGTCGATGACGTCGCCGGCGGTGATGCCGGCGCGCGCGGCGGCGCCGCCATCGGCGACGCTGGTCACGACCAGCGTCACGGGCGCGCGATGGCTGGCGGGGCGTATTTCATAGGTCAGGCCGGACAGCTGGTCGCGACCATGGTGTCGCGACGCCGGGTTGAGCCATAGCGCGAGCGCGATCACCAGCGCCAACAGGGCGAGCAAGGCGGCGGTCGAGAGCCGGGGCCGGAAAGCAGCGCGGGTCATCCGCCGCTCATAGCGAGACCCGCCCGGACGACGCATGGCGACAAGATGACAAGCCTGTCATGCGGGTCCGTCAGGTCGTGGCGACGGCCAGCGGCGGGTCGGGGTCCGACCGCGCCGGGCGCGAGACGATGTGGTGAACCGCAGCCATCCCGCGGGCGAAGGCCATGCCGCGCGATCCGGCGATATAGCGCGGTTCCCAATGCGTCGCGAACTTCGCCTTGTAGCTGCGCAGTCCCTCGAACCCGTAGAGCATTTCGCCGTGGCGGAAGAGGAAGGCGGCGCCGCGCGCCCAGGCGGGGGCCAGCTTGCGCCCGTCGACGCCGGCCAGCGGCGCGATGCCCAGCGTGAACCAGCGATATCCCTCGGTCTGGGCGTGGCGGATCAGCCGGACGAACAGGAAATCCATCGCGCCATAGGGAATGGTGCGCGTGTGGCGCATCAGGTCGACCGACATCTCCTCGCGGTTCGTAGTGGCGAGGATGTTAGCAAAGGCGACGATCTGCCCCTCGACCCGCACCACCGCACAGGCAAAATGCGCGATATAGGCGGGATCGAACCGGCCGAGACTGAACGCCTTTTCGCGCTGTTTCCTGGCGTTCAGCCAGTCGTCCGACACCGCCCGGAGCGCCGCCATATGCTGCGGCACCGCCGCCGCCGGGATGATCGCGAACTCCGCCCCCTCCTGAACCGCGCGGCGCTCGGCATGGCGCAGCGTCTTGGCTTGTGCCCCCGCCAGCGTGAACAGGGCCAGGTCGACGTGCGCCTCCTCGCCATATTTGACGATCGACAGCCCCAGATCGATGGCGTGCGGCAGGCACGCCGCGCTGATCTGATAGAGCAGGATGCGACCCTGCGCAGCGTCGGCGCGTTCGCGCAATTTCCACAGCAGATCCGCCCAGCGCGCCTCGCGGCCGATGGGGTCGCCCATCACGATCCAGTCGGGCCCCTGCACCCGGTACATCAGAAACGCATCGCCCTCGTCGGCGATCAGGAAACGCTTGTCGCCGGTGAAGGCGAGAAAGGCGTCGGTACGATTGGTCGTCGCCAGCGCGGGTTCGAGCTGGTCGAAGGTCACCGGTTCCTCGCGGCGCGCGCGCGCCGACGGCGCGAACAATCGCCACAGCGCCAGTCCCGCGACCAGCACCGCGCTGCCGAACAGCGCGCGCAGAAAGCGCGGCGCATTGCCGTTCAGGCTGAAATCCCACCACAGACTGCTGCTATAGGCGACATGCTTATAGGCAAAGAAACCCGCGAAGGCCGAGGCGAGGATCGCGGTGAGCGCGGCGACGATCCAGCCGGTCGACAGCGGCGCGTCGAGCAACGACGTCGTGCGATAGAATGCGGGTCGGCTCCACTGCAGCGCCGCGCCGATCGCCGACAGGATCAGCGCCTCTTCATAGTCGAACCCCTTCGCGAGCGAGAAAAGGATCGCCGCGATCAGCAAGGCCCGCGTCGCCACGAACGCCCCGTCGAGGCGGCGGAGCAGGCCGGGGGCCAGGAACAGCAGCAACGTGCCCGACAGGCTGGCCGCCAGGTGCGACGCCTCGACGAAGGGCAGCGGCAGGATAGGCTTGAGCGCGTGCATGCGGCTCACCTCGGCCGGGGTCGAACCCGACAGCAGCAGGATCAGCCCGCCGGCGAACACCAGCGCGGCGAGCAGCGGCGGCGCGAGGTCGCGCAGCAGCGATTGGCTCGCCTGCGCGACCTCCCTCGCCGGTCCGCGCCATGCCTTGGCCTCGTGCCCGGCGAGCAGCAGCGCCGCGAGGAGCAGCGGCAACAGATAATAGATGACCCGATAGGCGAGCAGCGCGGCGAGCAATTGCGCCTTGTCGCCGGGCACCGTCGCGATCACGATCGCTTCGAACACGCCCAGCCCGCCGGGGACATGGCTGATCAGCGCGACGATGATCGCCAGCGCATAGCCCAGGAAAAAGGCGGGGTAGGCCGATGGGTCGGCGGCCGGCAACAGGATGAACAGCGCGGCGCTGGCGGCGGCCAGGTCGAGCGCGGCGACCGCCGTCATCGCGGTGCTGCGCCCGACGTCGGGGAGCGGGGTACGCCAGCCGCCGATATCGACGATTTTCAGGCCAAAATGGCGGAGCAGCATGGGGACGAGGCAGAGCGCGACGACGAGCAGCCCGGCCAGATGCAGCCAGTGCAGCGGAAGAGCCCAGTCGAAGAAGGGCAAAATCTGCGTGCTCGCCATCGCGGCGAGTCCCGCGAGCAGGATGACGCCGTTCCAGAAACTGAGGCTGGAGAGCGCGATGATGCTGCCAACCTCGCCGCCGCTGAGTCCCGCCGCGCGATAGATGCGATAGCGCGCCGACCCGCCGGTGAGCAGCGCGAGGCCGAGATTGTGGCTGAGCGTGTAGCTGGTGAAGGAGGCGAGGCCGTAGGTCCGCCAGGGCAATTTGCGGCCGATCACCTGCAAGGCGAAACGATCATAGAGTGTCAGCAGCAGATAGCTCGCGGCAGTGAGCAACAGCGCCGCGGCGATCTGCCCGGCCGACAGCGCGCCAAAGGCATGGCGGACCTCGTGCGGCCGCACCGAATGGAGCAGCTTGAACAGCGCCATCAACCCCAGTCCCGCCACCAGCAGCGCGGCGAGGATCGACAGCAGCCTGGTGTTGGCGCGGCTCCAGTCCACCGCGCCCCGGAATATCGTCATCGCCGGGTCCACTCCTGATGTTTGCAGATCAGCCCGCCGAGGATGCAACCCGAGATGCGGAGGCTGTTCGGGCCTTCGACCTCGATGGTCGAATAATATCGGCGTCCCTGATCGGGCACATAGACCTGTCCGGTCCAGCGTCCCGCGCCCGATGGGCGATAGCCGATCAGCAATTCGGTGCCGACCAGCGCGGTCACGCCCGCCTCGCGCGCGTCGGCGATGGCCTTGGGGCCGGCCCAGACGATGTTGCCGCACAATTGGCGGCCGCAATCGCGCGTTCGTACCAGCAGCGTCCCCTTGGGGTTTTGCCACAGGCCAAAAGGGGTCGGCGCCGTGTCGGCCTGAACCGCTGCGGGCAGGGCGAGCAACAGCGCCAGGGCAATCGCTTTCATCTCATTCGCTCCTTGCGGGGCCGGCGCCCTCGATCGCCGGCAGGATGGCGGCCGTCAGCGCGCCGTCGTCGGAATGCAGCTTGTGGCCGCCGGGCAGGGTGATCCGGCGGACATTGGGCATGTGGAGCAGCGGGCACAGGCTTTCGGGCTCCACGGCGCCGTGGATGCAGGTGACCGGGGTCCAGGTCAGCCGCGACGCGGTCGGATAAGCCAGCTGGTCGGGAGTTTCGAGCCCGGCGAGTTCGATCGGCGAGGCGCGGAAGATGATGTCCTCGCCGGGCACGACCAGCACCACCGCGCGAATCGGTCGCCGTTCGGCGACCGGGAACCGGGCGAGCCCGGCGTGCAGCATGTCGGCGCCGAAGGATTGGCCGATCAGCACGACATGATCGGTCTTTCCCAGCGTCATCGCGCGCGTCATCGCGGTCTCGATCAGCGTCGTGGCCTCGGCCGCCGTGCGGCGCGGCGAAAAATAGGTCAAAGAATTGACCGTGACGACCGCATAGCCCCGCGCGTTGAGCCGCGCCGCGACCTTGGGGGTCATCGCCATGCGGTTGCCCATGTCGCCCGACAACAGGACGATCGCGGGCTTGGCCGGACCGGCCTGCGCCGCGGGCATGTCGCGGAACAATGGACCGTTATAATAGCCCGCATAGGCATAGACCGCCGCACAGCCGAGAAGGATGGCCAGCGCGGCGAGCCCCAGGCTTCTGGCGACAGGGCTGCGCTTGCGGTTGCTAGGCGTCGATGGCTGGATCATGGCGGCTGGTTCCGTTGCGCGATGCCCCCTTTCTAGCGGGCGATGGCGGCGCGGAAGCTGGCCCCAAGATTACGATATTGTCATGTGGCGGCCATGCCCCGGTCGGATCGCACGGCCTAGAAGGAGGGCGTCCAAGGCGAACAATATCCACCCCGGTCTCGCCTTGGACATTCGATCCCGCCCCGTCCGTTTTCCGGACTTTTGGAGTGAAGAATATGGCATATTTTCGTACTCTCGCCGGTCTCGGCGTCGCGTCGGCCATGCTGATGGCCGCCCCCGTTTTTGCCGCGACGACCGCGGCGGCCCCGGCCAAGCCGGCGGTGCATGCCCAGGTCCACCAGACGGCGGCTGCGGCGCCGAAGGCCAAGACCGCGACGGCCGCCCGCCCCGCCGCTGCGCACCGCAGCACCCATCTCGCCAAGGCGACGCAGCGCAACGGCAAGAAGGTGACCTATAATTGCAGCCTCGCCGGCAACAAGAACAAGCAGGCCTGCAAGGGCTGACCCAGGCCTCGGCCGACCCCGACCCGCCTGCGTACCGGCCAGCTTCTCCCTCCCTTGGAGCTGGCCGGTTTGGCGTGTCGCGCGTCCGAGCGCCCAATGCGTCGCGCTATTTTCGCCGGTAGCGGAAATACCAAATTTCGTGTCCAAACGCAATCATCATATTGAAAATATGTGATTTATATTCGATTTCTATCCGCATAAATTGGTGCAGCAATCACTGAGCAATCACCATTTTTTCGGATATTGAAAGCGTGCGGTGGGTAGAAACCGTGTAAGGCTCCTTTCCCTTTGGCGCGATGGTGACACGCCTCGAAGAGGAGACCCGGATCGGCAAGGGCGGGACCCTGGCGGCGCAGCTGTCGCGGCTCGACCTGATCGTGCTCGACGAGCTCGGTTATCTGCCGTTCGCCCGCTCCGGAGGGCA
>NZ_JBOHHU010000070.1:0-22391 GCF_050725615.1 Sphingopyxis sp. | reverse complement strand
GGCCGGAGCAGCCGCGACGGACGCGGCGGCGGCGGCCTGGGCGCTGCGCGCCTTTTCTTCCTCGGCGGCGCGGGCGCGCGCGGCTTCCTCGCGGCGGCGCGTTTCCTCCTGCGAGTTCATGCGCGCCTCTTCGGCCTCGCGCAGCAACTGCGCCTGGCGCTCCTGACGCGACATCAGGCTGTCATTTTCGCTGGCGCGCTTCGGCGCGGCGGGCGCCTGAACGGGAGCCGGGGCGGGCGCCGGAGCGGGCGCAGGCGCCGCTTCGACGATATCCTCGACCGGTTCGGGCGCGGCTTCGCCGGGACGACCGAGCACGCGGCGGCGCTTCACCTCGACCACCACCGTATTGCGGCGGCCGTGGCTGAATTGCTGCTGCACCTGTCCGGCCTCGACCGTCCGCTTCAGCCCCAGGGGCTTGCGGGTAAGGGTCGGTTTGTCCTGTTCGTCACTCATCGAAAACCATCATTCCTTCAAAACGCGTCCGAAGCGGCGGTGCCATCGGGCGCCGCCCCATTTTCTGCTCCGTCGTCAGACGACGGGTTGTGCGGATCGGAATCGCGATTGGTCGCGTCCCTACTCCATCCTGTGAAAAACTGCCAGCGGCTCAAATGCGCCAGCACCCGCGCGGCGGCGCGGGCGTCGATCAGCGCCAGATGCACCGCATTTTCGCGCCCCAATGCCATAGATAGGGTGCCGCGGTCCACCGGCAAGACCCGCCCTTCGCGGCCCGAACCTTCGTCATCCTCGCCGACGCGCCAGGCCTGCGCCAGTTTTTTACGGCCGTCCTCGCCCGCGTCGCTCGCATGCAGGAGCAGGCGCACCTGCCCCTTGCGCGCCGCGGTTTCGATTTTTTCATTGCCGCTGAGCAGCGTGCCCGATCGCGATTCGAGCCCGAGCCGGTCGAGCGTCGCACGCTCGAGCTGCGCCTCGATCCGCGCCCCGAGATCGTCGGGAATGAGGAACTGGCCTTCGTGGAGCGCGCGCGCGAGCCCGCCCTTCAGCTTGCCCTTGGCCTGTGCGGCTTCGAGCGTGGCGCGGTCGACGCCGATCCACGCGCCGCGCCCCGGCGCCTTGCCATGGACATCGGGCGCGATGCTGCCGTCGGGGCCGAGTGCCAGGCGCACGAGCCTCTCCGCCGGCGAAACCTCGCCGGTGATGACACAGCGCCGTTCGGGCACATGCTGGCCGCGCCGTCCAGCGCGGTCTGGTTCGCTCAGTTGATCATTGTGCGGGGTCCGCATCAGCGGCCTCCCCGGCTTGCGGAGCGTCTGCCGCCGGTTCGTCGTCGAACCAGTGCGCACGCGCCGCCATGATGATCTCGTTGCCCTGTTCTTCGGACAGGCCATATTCGCCGAGCACGCCGCCCTTGTCCTCGGTGCGTTCGCGCGACGGGCCACGGCGGTTGTCCTGACGCTTCTTCGCGATCAGTTCGTCGGTCGCGAGGTCGGCGAGGTCGTCGAGCGTCTTGATCCCGGCCTTGCCGAGGATGACGAGCATCGCTTCGGTCAGGTGCGGGATTTCGGCGAGATCGTCCTCGACGCCCAGCGCGCGGCGCTCCTGGCGCGCGGCTTCTTCGCGGCGTTCGAGCGCTTCGGTCGCGCGGCTCTGCAGTTCCTGGCCGAGTTCGTCGTCAAAGCCTTCGATGCTCGCCAGTTCGTCGAGCGGCACATAGGCCACTTCCTCGAGCTCGCTGAAGCCTTCGGCGACGAGCAGCTGCGCGAGCGTTTCGTCGACGTCGAGTTCTTCCTGGAACATCGTCGAGCGTTCGACGAATTCGCGCTGGCGCTTTTCGCTGGCGTCGGCCTCGGTCATAATGTCGATCTGGCTGCCGGTGAGCTGGCTGGCGAGACGGACATTCTGGCCGCGGCGGCCGATGGCGAGGCTCAGCTGATCGTCGGGAACGACGACTTCGATGCGGCCGTCATCCTCGTCGATGACGACGCGCTGCACCGTCGCGGGCTGAAGCGCGTTGACGACAAAGGTCGCGGTGTCTTCGGACCAGGGGATGATGTCGATCTTTTCGCCCTGCATTTCCTGGACGACCGCCTGAACGCGGCTGCCCTTCATGCCGACGCAGGCGCCGACGGGGTCGATGCTGCCGTCATAGCTGATGACGCCGATCTTGGCGCGCGAACCCGGGTCGCGGGCGGCGGCCTTGATCTCGATGATGCCGTCGTAGATTTCGGGCACTTCCTGCGCGAACAGCTTTTTCATGAAGTCGGGGTGCGCGCGGGAAAGGAAAATCTGGGGCCCGCGCGTTTCGCTGCGCACCGACAGGATCAGCGCGCGAACGCGGTCGCCGACGCGCATCAATTCGCGCGGAATCTGCTGGTCGCGGCGGATGACGCCCTCGGCGCGGCCTAGGTTGACGACGATATGGCCGAACTCGACCGACTTCACGACGCCGGTGATGATCTCGCCGCCGCGATCCTTGAATTCCTGATACTGGCGCTCGCGGTCGGCTTCGCGGACCTTCTGGAAGATCACCTGCTTCGCCGACTGGGCATCGATGCGGCCAAGGTCGACGGCGGGCAGCGGATCGACGATGAAGTCACCGATCTTGGCGTCCTTCTGCAGCTTCTGGCCCGAAGCGAGGTCGACCTGCTTGAAATAATCCTCGACCTGCTCGACCACCTCGACGACGCGCCACAGGCGAAGATCGCCGGTCTGGACGTCGAGCTTGGCGCGGATATCGTTCTCGGCGCCGTAGCGGGCGCGCGCGGCGCGCTGGATCGCTTCCTCGATCGCCTCGATGACGATGCCCTTGTCGATCATCTTCTCGCTGGCGACCGAATTGGCAATCGCCAGCAGTTCGGCGCGGTTGGCGGAAATGGCAGTGGCCATCAGTCCTGTCCTTCTTCTTCGAGTTCGTCCGCGCCGTCACTCGACAGCGGGATGGTTGCGGCAATCAATTTGTCGGTGAGCACGAGCTTCGCCGTGTCGATCGCGTCGAACGGCAATTTATGCTCGACCTCTTCCTTGTCGACGATGGTGACGAGGTCATCGCCATCGATCCCGGCGAGCAGCCCGTTGAAGCGCTGGCGCCCGTTCAATTTCTCTTTCAGCGTGACCTTCGCCTCATGCCCCGCCCAATCGGCGAAGTCGGCACGGCGGGTCAGCGGCCGATCGATCCCCGGCGACGAGACTTCGAGGCGATAGGCGATATCGATCGGGTCCCTGCCCGCCTCTTCGAGCGCGTCGAGCTGTTCCGAAATACGGCGCGACAGCGCGGCGCAATCGTCGATCGTCAGCTGGCGCGTGTCGGGACGTTCGGCCATCACCTGCAAGGTCGGATCGCTCTCCCCGCCGAAAAAGGCGACGCGCACCAAGGCAAGCCCGAGCGCTTCGGCTTCGGGGGCGATGATCGCATTGAGGACGTCGAGATCGGCCAAGCGGGTCTTCCACAGTTGCGACCGGAAAAACCATGCAGGAACAGCCGCCGCGGCCCGCGGCCCCGACGTCCCAACTGGCTAACCATGTCAAGAAGTAGGGCGCATATAGGCCGACGCGGGAGAGTCGGCAAGGGGGAATGAGGGGCGCGACGCGCCGTCGGCCAGGCGTCCCTTATTTGGAAGGGCGAAAGGTGCCCGCAGATGGCGGCGCAGGCGGTGAGGGCGGCGGCGCATACCTATAGTCTTCAAGCCTTATATTCTCGAAAGCGGCGAAGCGGCACAAGTCGGGCACGCATGGAAACGACTCCTCGACATAGGTGCGCAGCCGCTCGGCCGTGGCGCAGTCCATGCCGCGGCTGTCGATCGCCGTTATCGGCTGCCGGGGAAGCCTTTTGACTATCCCGAGATAGATTTGCAGAGTTTGCTCATCGATCGGCGAACCGTTCCACTGAATCTTCCCGTCGCGCAGGAAAACGAGGTTGACGGGTTCGGGGCCGCGCATATTGAACGGTGCCGCTCCCCAATTGTCCGGCATGGCGCACATGGGAGCAAGCGCCGCGTTAGTTTTCGGGGCGGCAAATGCGAGGGCAACGCCCAAGATCAGCCATGCCATCGCACGCATCATTCCCTCCAATATTCTTGTCCAGCGATTGGATAGTATGGCGATTCAATCGATGATCTCAACTCGTATATGCGGCCAGCGCGCCGCGAGCTTCTCAGCCCAGCGGTCGTAGGGCCAGGGAATCACCTCTTCGTTGAACCAGGCAAGGCGCTCGCCGCCCAGATCGCAGAGCGACACGCTATCGTCACTATCATCTTGCCGAATGATGCGGATCTTGCCGATACACGAGGGGTGGATGCGGCCTTCATCGCCGCCCTCTTTGCCGATACGTCCCTGCCACCAGACGAGATCGCCGGTCGCGGGATCGACAAAGCTGCCGCGATTCGGATTGGCGAGCATGGTCAGCGCGGCGCCGAGCCCGACCAGCGCCCCGAACCCCTGCGCCAGCGGCACCAGCCAGGGCGCACATTCGCGGCCGTCCTCGCCGCAATTGTCCTTGGGATCGATCGCCGAACCCGCCCAGAAAAACATCGCGCCGAACAGCAGCAGCAGCCACATCCGGACATCGGTCCGCGCGCTGCGCCGATAGCTGGGAATGGCGGCATCGGTCATGCCGCCGCCCTAGCGGACCGATGTCAACGAGCCGCTAACGGCACGATGGCCCTCGACCGGCCGGGGCAGGCCTGTCCCCCTGTGGGACACCCCGGCCGCAACGCAACATTTTATTCGCACCTCGCGGCATAAGACAGGCTGCCTTATCCCGCGCGAATCGGTCGTGCGGTGGGTGCAGCGGATGCCGACACGCGGATGAAGCCCGAACTCAACCTCAGCGCGCGATCGCCCTGGCTCGACCCGGCCGCAGATGTCGGCTCGCGCGGGCCGAAGCGACGCTGGTGGATCGGGCTGGCGCTCGCCAGCCTGTTCGCCTGCCTCGCGCTCGTCGCGACGACCGGCCAGCTGCGCGCCTTCGTCCCGGGCCCCTACAGCGTCAGCGTCCCGCTGACCTTCAAAGTCTATGACCCGACGCGCTGGGCGATTATGAACGCCGGAGATTATGAGGACGCGCTGAAGCTCGATCCCACGCTTCCCGATCCGGGCAGCGTCGGCTGGGCGGATGCGACCGCGACCCCCGGGGTCGATCCCGCGACGCTGCGCCAGGAGGCCTTCGTCGGACCGCCCGCCAAACCCTATGTCTTTCGCGGCGTCACCGCGCTCGACCGCGAGCGTGCCCATTATTGCCTGACCTCGGCGATCTATTACGAAGCCGCGTCCGAAAGCGACGACGGCATGCGCGGCGTCGCGCAGGTCATCGTCAACCGTGCGCGCCACCCGAGTTTCCCCAACACCATCTGCGGCGTGGTGTTCCAGGGGTCGCAGCGCGCCGGCGTGTGCCAGTTCACCTTCAGCTGCGACGGCGCGATGGCGCGCGCGCCGAGCCGCGACAACTGGCTGCGCGCCAGCCGCATCGCGGCGGCGGCGCTCGGCGGTTATGTCTTTCCCGGCGTCGGACTCGCCACCCATTATCACACCCAGGCGATCTGGCCGCGCTGGGGCAAGAGCCTGGTGATGACCAATATCGTCGGCGCGCATATCTTTCACCGCTGGCGCGGGCGCTGGGGCATGCCCGATGCGTTTCGCGCGCCATACCTCGGCCGCGAACCGGTGCCCGGGCCCTATCTGCCCGTCGCGCAGCAACTGGCGATCCTGAAGGGCAAGGGCGTCGCACCGACCGGGCTGCTGCCCGAAGGCAGCGGCACGCTCGCGCCGCTGCCCAATGTGGCCCCCGCCCCGACTCCGCAGGCGATGGCGCAGGCCGACCGCGCGATCGGCACCCCGGTGGCGACGCCGGCGGCGCCCGCCAAAACCTATGCCGATCCGCGGCTCAACCAGTCGGGGCAGGTCCGCGAGGAATATGATAAGAGCGGGGAGTGGATTCGCTGATCCGTTGGGCCTAGCTTGCCGCCATCATCGGCAAGGGAGGTTTGTCATGGGACATGTGAAGGGCATCGGCGGACTGTTTTTCCGGTCGCAGGACCCCGCCGCGCTCAAGACCTGGTATCGCGAACGCCTGGGCATCGGCGGCGGCTGCAGCGCCGATGACAGCGTCGCGCCCAACGAATGGGTGTGGAACGTCACGGCGGGGCCGCTCGTCTTCGAACCCTTCAAGGCCGACAGCGATTATTTCCCCGCCGACCGCCAGCATATGATCAATTTGCGCGTCGACGATCTCGACGCCGTCCTCGCCCCCTTTCGCGAAGCGGGCGACGAGGTGATCACCAAGCCCGAATGGGACGACCCGAGCCTCGGCCGCTTTGCGCGGGTTTTCGACCCCGAAGGCAATCCGATCGAATTGTGGGAGCCGGCGGCGGGATAACCGACATCGACCAACAAAGCCTCGTCATTGCGAGGAGCCGAAGGCGACGCGGCAATCCAGAGCGTGCAATAACCGCTCTGGATTGCTTCGCTTCGCTCGCAATGACGATGTTGGGAAGTTTACCGCCCCTGGCTGCGCCACCTCTTCACGACGCGTTCGAGGATTTCGGCCTCGCCGCCGGTCTCGCGCCATAGCCGCGAGAAGAGCGGATCGCTCGACGCCGGGCGCTTGTCCTCTTCGAGCGTGTCGAGATAGACGCGGATCGGGATCGACACACCTTCGCCGCAAATGATGCATTCGCGGTTGCGCAGCGCCGGGATCGAATCGATGAAACCGCGCGCGCCTTCGGGCATCGCCGCCTTCACGAAATGCTGGTCGCGCTCGTTGTTGAGGCGCATCGAGATGATCGTGCCGCACTGCGACAGCACGCCTTCGGCGAGGTCGGAGGGACGCTGGGTGATCAGGCCGAGCGAGACGCCATATTTACGGCCTTCCTTGGCGATCCGTTCGAGAATTTTGCGTACCGACTGCCCCCCGCCGACGTCCTTGGCCGGGATGTAGCGATGCGCTTCTTCGCAGACGAGCAGGATCGGCCGCTGCGGTTCGCCGCGCGACCAGATCGCATAGTCAAAGGTCAGGCGCGACAGCACCGCGACGACGACGGCGGTGATGTCCGACGGGACCCCCGACACGTCGATGATCGAGATCGGCCGGCCGTCCGACGGCAGGCGGAAGATCTTGCCGATGAAATTGACCATCGTGTCGGCGACGAGCATGCCCGAGAACATGAAATTATAGCGCGGGTCGGCGCGCATTTCCTCGATCTTGCCCTTGATCCGCATGAAGGGCGCGCTCGACGTCGCCTTGTCGAGCTTGCCCATCTCGTTCTGCAGGATGTTGAGCAGGTCGGAGAGCAGATAGGGAATCGGCGAGTCGACCGTGAGCTTGGTCATGCCCTCGGCCAGCCGGTTCTTTTGGCGCGCCTGGAGCAGACATTTGGCGAGCACGTCGCAGTCGCCCTGCCGCTCCTTGCCCTCGCTGGTGACGAAGACTTCGCAATGTTCCTCGAAGTTCATCAGCCAATAGGGCATCGCGAGGTTGTCGACGTCAAACAGCGCGCCGGTGCCCTTGAAGGCGGCCGAATATTCGCCGTGCGGATCGATCATCACGATATGACCCTGCGGCGCGAGTTCGCAGATCTTGTGGAGGATCAGCGCGGCGCTGGTCGATTTACCCGTACCGGTCGACCCCAGGAGCGCGAAATGCTTGCCGAGCATCGCGTCGACATAGAGCGACCCGCGAATATCCTTGGTCGGATAGACGGTGCCGATTTCGACATGCGCGCGGTCGTCGGCGGCGTAAATCTGCTTCAGATCGGCGCTGGTCGCGGCATAGGCCTGGCTGCCCGGCACCGGATAGCGCGTCACGCCGCGGCGGAAATTATGGATGCGCCCGGTGATCTTTTCCTCGTCGCCCTCGCCGAGGAAGTCGATCGAGGCGACGATCAGCCCCTGGCCCTTTTCGTGCAATTGCTGGTCGCGGATGCTGGCGAGCAGCCAGACATTGCCGACGCGAACCTTGACCTGCGCGCCGACCTGGCCCGCCATGGCAACCGCCGGATCGCCCGATTCCGACAGGCGGTGCAGCGCCGCCGCGTCGAGCAGGATGCGCGAGGCCGAACCCGAAATGTCGATAACCTCACCGACCAGCAAGTCGTCGCGATGATGCACCGCAGCCGGGTTCAGCGGCGCCGCTGCGACCCCGCCGCCCGCGAGCCGGACATGCTGCGCCGGCGCAGCCTCCCCGGCCCTATATCCACCACCTTGCATATCCATCAAACGGCCCCGCCTGTGTCCATATGTGACCCCGGACACCGGTATCGCAGCAGATGGTAAAGAAAGCGCTTATGATGCGCGGAAGACAGCGGCTTAGCGGCGCTTGAACGCCGCCGATGCGGCATAGCCAAGCAGCAGCGACAGCGCCACGGCGGCAAGCCCATAGAGGAAGCCGTGGCGCTGCGCCGCGAGCGCGACAAAGCGTTCGAACCCCGCCTTGCGGATCTCGACATTGCGCGAGGCGACCGCGAGCACGCGCCCCTTGCTGATCAGGAAGGTCTCGGCGCGATAGGTGCCGACCGGCACCCGCGCCGGCACCGGGATGCGCGCGCGATAGAGCACGCCTTCGCTGATTTCGACCGCCGCCGGATTTTCATAGAAGAGGCCGAGGCGGCGATAGAGATCGATCAGCCCGTTTTCAAAGCGCTGGAGCTTTTCGGCCTCCGAAAATCCGGTCGGCGACATCGACAGGTTCGACAGGCCCAATTCAAAAATCGCCGCCGTGCGTTCGTCGACCAGCTTGTCGATCGGGCGCGACGATCCGATCGCATAGAAACCCGGCGAGGTCCGCAGGCGGATGCTGTTGGCGTTGACCCAGATGCCCGCGACGCGTTTCTTTTCGCGCAGGATGATCGGGCGTACCGGTCCCTTCAACACGACGACGATGTCGGCGCGGTCGTCGGGCAGGCGCTGGCCCGGATAGAGGATCGCGCCGAACAGTAGCAATTCTTCGCCGGTGAAGCTGTACTGGATATCGATCGCGCGGCTCGACACGTCGGGCACCAGCCGCGGGTCGACCGCCCGCGCCGGGCCGACGCCGAACAGCATCGCCGTGCACAGCAGCAGCAAGGCGCACAGCCGCATCATTGCACGGTGTAGATTTCTTCGGGGCGGATGAAGAGGTCGACCGCCATGCGCAGCGCGACGAGCAGCACGATCACCGCGAGCGCCATGCGCAGATATTCGGGCTTCACCTTTTGCGCGAAGCGCGCGCCGACCTGCGCCCCGGTCACGCTGCCGATCAGCAACAACCCGGCGAGCACGATGTCGACCGCGCCGGTGGTCATCGCATGGACCATCGTCGTCGCGATGGTGACGAACAGGATCTGGAACAGCGACGTGCCGACGACGACCTGCGTCGCCATGCCGAGCAGGTAGAGCATCGCCGGCACCATGATGAAGCCGCCGCCGACCCCGAGCAGCATGGTGAGAATGCCGACCGCCATGCCGAGCAGCAGCGGCGCCAGCGGCGAAATATAGAGCCCCGAGCGATAGAAGCGCCAGCGCAGCGGCAGGTTCGCGACCATCGGATGGTGGCGCCGCTTGCGCGCCGGCGCGGGCAAGCCGGCGCGGGCGGCGCGCAGCGCGCCCCACGCCTCGCGCGCCATGAACGAGCCGACCGAGCCGAGCAGCGCCACATACAATATGTTGATCGCGGTATCGATCTGCCCCCAGGCGGTCAGCAGTTCGAACAGGCCCGCGCCGATCAACGAGCCGAACAGGCCGCCGACGATCAGCACCGCGCCCATGCGCAGATCGACGCCGTCGCGGTCGAGATGCGCGAGCGCTCCCGAGACGCTGGCGCCGGTCACCTGCGTCGCCGCCGAGGCGGCCGCGACCGTCGGCGGAATGCCGTAGAAGATGAGCAAGGGCGTGGTCAGAAACCCGCCGCCAACCCCGAACATGCCCGACAGGAACCCCACCCCGCCGCCGAGCAGGATGATGACCAGCGCGTTGACCGATAAATTGGCGACAGGGAGATAAAGATCCATGGGCCCCGAATGCGAAAGGACGCCCCGAATGGAGCGGTGAAGCCGACCCTAGACCAGTTTCCACCCCCGGGGAATCATCGACGCGCGCAAATCGGGAAAAATCAGAAGTCGGTGGCGAGGGTCATGGTAAGGCCGCTGCCGGGCCGGGCCTCGCCCGCCACCCGCTGCCGCCAGTCGAGCGCGACGCGGCTGCTCTCGGCAACGTCGGGCAGGCGCAGGGTCAGGCGCGGACCGACATCGACGCGCGATGCGCCGGGCTGCACCGACCCCGCCGCCAGCGCGCCGAGATGCACGCTGGCCGCTGACGTTCGGGCGATTTCGCGATCGACGACGACCGCCGCATCGGCGAAACCGTCGCGGCGTCGCGCGCCGACGATCCCCGCCTGCCCATAGGCTTCGAGACGGAAGCGATGCGGCAGCGCGACATCGCCGACGCCGCCGCTGACCATCGCCGCGAGCGCGGTGCGCCCCTCGCTGCCGATCGCGACGCGTTGCTCGACCGCGACATCGACGGGCAGGCGCGCGATCGGCGCGAAGGCCAGCCCGAAAGCGACTTCGCGCTGGCGCGTTTCTGCGAGCGCCAGCGTCGCGCGGCCATAGGCGCGCAAGCGGCCACTGTCGCCGAACCCGTAGGCGAGCCGCACGCCGGCCTGGCTGCCGCCGAGCTGGCCCGCTGCGGCAATGCCGCCGGGCGCCGCGCCCGATCCGCTGCGTCCATAGGCCCAGCCGCCGAGCGACCAGCCCGCCAGTTGGCGCTGCATCCAATAGGGCTGGCCGACGCCCGGCGGCGCGACGCGGCCGGGCGCGGGATCGGCCGTCCATGACGATCGGTTGGCCGGAACGGCCGCGAGCGCAGCGCCACCGGGTTGCGATGGCAATAATCGCGCGATGAGCGCCAGCCGCAAGCCATGCCGCCCGCCGTCGCCCCAGCCGCTGTCGGCGGGCAGCAGCAGCGGATCGGGATTCGCGCGCTGCGGCAGCAAGGGCCGCGCAGCGTCCACCCATTCATGCGCCGCCAACGCCGGTGTCGGTGCATGGGACAGCGGCTCGGTCCTGGCGACGCCAGCCGAAGCCGTCGGCGCCGCCGCTTGCTCCCAGGGCGCGGGCGGCAGGCCGGGCGGTGGCGGCGGGACCGCCGGATTCCAATGCGCCATCACTCTGACGACCATCCAGCTGCCGAGCAGCAGCAACAGAAACCGCAGCGCGCGTGCATCACGGCGCGGTCGCCGGCCCGCCATCACCCCCGTCATCGGGCGCGCACGGGCGGGAGGACCGGGACCAGCAAAACCTCGCTCTCGACATGCTGCGTCTTGTCCCACACCACCTGCCCCGAGCCCAGCATACGCCAATAGACGAACACCGCGCGCCGCGCCGCCAGCATCGCGACGATATTGGCGACGAACGCGCGCGGGATCGCCCACAGCCCCTGCCGCCAACCGTAAGCACGCGCGGCGAAATGGCCGCGCATGCCCAGCCGCCACAGCAGCAGGATGGCCGAAAGCGCCAATAGCGATTGCAGCATCGGGCTCGGCGGACGCGCCTGCCAGCCGAGCAGCGCGTGGCCGATCCAGCCCGCCGCACCCACGAACAGCGCGGCATAGGCGGCGAGCAGGATCAGCGCCGCGAGCGGGGCGCGGCGGTCGCGCCACAGCATCCAGCGCGCGAACCAGCCGCCCTGTTGCGGCCCCGCCCAGCCGAGATGATCCCAGCCCGCAAGCGCGATGCCCGCGACCCAGCGCGATTTCTGGCGCACCGCAGCGTCGACAGTTTCAGGAAAGGCGCCGCGCGACACGATCCAGTCGCCCGCGTCGTCGACCGCCGCGACAAAGGCAGTGCTGAGCCCGCGGGTGCCGACGAGGATGCCCATCTCATAATCCTCGGTCAGGCTGTCGGCGCGAAACGGCTGCCCGCCGCGCTCGATCGACAACAGGCTCAACGCGTTGCGGGTCAGCGCGCAGCCGACCCCGGCCGATGGCAGCGGCGCGCCGAGCCGCGCGCGCAGGACCAGATCCTTACCATGCGCTTCGGCAAATTCATCGGCATAATGGCCCGCGACCCATTGCTGGCCAAGTCCGAGCAGCGGCAGCACCGGAATCTGGACCATCGCGTGGCGCGTCAGTTCGGCGCGATACAGCGCCAGCTCGGCGCGGTGGACGATATCCTCCGCATCGTGCAGCACGATGCCGGCGAAGCGGATCCGCTCGATCCGCTCGTCGCCCGCCATCGCCGCCCACAAGCGGTTGAGATTGTCGCCCTTGGTCGTCGGCCCGTCGGCGTCGCCGATCACCAGCCGAAGCCGCGGGTCGCGCGCAACGAGCGGCGACACCGCAAACAAGGTCGCGACATCATTGGGATAGCAGCCGAGATACAGCCGGAAATCCTCGCCCTGCCATGCACTGAGCGTCCGCCGCAGCATCGCTGGAAGCACTTTTGCCTCGTCCCAGGCCGGAACGAAGATGGCGAGCGGCCCGGCCAGCGGATCTTTCGGCATCCTATCGCGTAAATAAAGCGGCCGCGCTCCGCGTTTATGCGTCACAAACCAGAGAATATCGAAAAGCAGATCGTCGAAACCGATGAACAGGATACCAACCGACGCGAACAGCATCAGTTCGTGACTGGCCAGTCCGACCATCATTTCCAGCCCTGCGGCCGACAGACCCATGTTGCGCCCCGTCCCCTTGAGGACGTCGCGACGCCCCTATTGGCAACGACTAGTAAAATGCGGGCGGCGCGTAAAGGGTGACGCGACGCGCCCCGCGCGCTAGGAGACCGGGCATTCGATTTATCGACCCACTTCCTCTGCAAGGCCCCCCTCATCCGATGACCCGCAATCCGACCCGCCGCTCCGCCCTGCGCGACTTCCTCGAAAGCGAGAGCGCGGGCGGCATGTTGCTGATCTTCGCTGCGGCGCTGGCGATGCTGATCGCCAATTCGGCGCTCGGCGAAACCTATCATCACGCGATCCACGCGGTGACCGGGCCGGTCCTGTCCGACAAATTGGGGCCGATGACGGTCCATTTGTGGATCAACGACGGGTTGATGGCGGTGTTCTTCCTGCTCGTCGGGCTCGAGATCAAGCGCGAGTTCGTCGACGGGCGGCTGGCGAGCTGGGACCGGCGACGGCTGCCGTTCATCGCGGCGGCGGCGGGCATGGCGGTGCCGGCGGTCCTCTATATGGTCTTTGCCGGCAGCACGCCCGGCCTCGCCCAGGGCTGGGCGATTCCCGCCGCGACCGACATCGCCTTTGCGATCGGCGTGCTGGCGCTGCTCGGCCAGCGCGCGCCGACCTCGCTCAAACTGTTCCTCGTCACCGTGGCGATCGTCGACGATATGGGCGCGGTCGCGATCATCGCGCTTTTCTATACCGCCAAGATCAACCTGCTCGCGCTCGCCGCTGCGGGAGCGCTTTTTGCGGTGATGTTCGTCTGCAACCGGATGGGCGTCAAAAGCCTGATCGTCTATCTGCTGCTGTTCGCGGCGCTCTGGTATGCGATGCTGCTCTCGGGCGTGCATGCGACGATCGCGGGCGTGCTCGCGGCGATGGCGATCCCGTTCGAGCGCACCCCGGGCGCAACCGACAGCCAGACCTCGCCGCTCCATCGCCTCGAACATGCGCTGCACCCGTGGGTCGCCTTTGCGATCGTGCCCTTGTTCGGCTTCGCCAATGCCGGGGTCGATATCTCGGGCCTGACCGCCGAGCAGATTTTTGCGCCGCTGCCGCTCGGGATTGCGGCGGGGCTGTTCCTCGGCAAACAGATCGGCATTTTCGGCAGCGTCTGGCTCAGCGTCAAATGGGGCATCGCGGGCAAGCTGCGCGGAGCGACCTGGCTGCAGATCTACGGCGTATCGTTGCTGTGCGGCATCGGTTTCACGATGAGCCTGTTCATCGGCGGCCTCGCCTTCCCCGGCGATCCGTTGCTGATCGAAGAAGCCAAGATCGGCATCTTGATGGGATCGCTGGTTGCCGCGCTCGCGGGTTATGCGGTATTGCGCTTCGCCCCGCTGCACCCGCAGCATGGCGCGGTCGAAGCCGACTGCGATGACGAAATTGTCGGCGACGGCGACGTCCGCGACACCTCGGAGCCGATCCCCGCATGATCCAGCGCCTGCGCCTGTCGCCCAAACTCCTGTGCGCCGCCCTGCTGACCGCCGCGACGCTGTCGGGCTGCTATGCGCTCGACCCCGAAATGAAGCGCACGGTCGAAGCGCGCAAGGCGCAGGGCAGCGCCGCGCCAGCAAGCCCGGCGCCCGCCCCGACACCGGCCCCCACCGCGACCGCATCCAACGCTGCGGTTCCCGAAGTCGACGTCCGCCGGATCGAGGTCGTGCGCGGGATGACCGCGCTGCCCCCGCCCTCGGGCGCCCCGGCAACGTCGCCCGCTGACAGCGGCGAACCGCGCGCGACGATCATCCCCGGCCTCACCGCCTTGCCGCCGCCGTCGAGTTCGGGGCCGGAGGCCGACCTGCCGCCGCCGCCCGCACCCGCGACCGACTGGCCGGTCCGCGCGGCGGCGACCGATCCCGCCGCCGCGACGCTCGCGGGGCAGACGGTCGATGCGATCGCCACCGCCTATGTGTCGCTCAGCCTCGAGATCGGCACGCACGAAAAAGGCTATATCGACGCCTATTACGGCCCGCAGAGCCTGCTCGACGCCTCGACCGCCGCGCCCCGCGACCAGAAGGCCTTGCTCGTCTCGACCCGGCAACTGATCGCCAAGCTCGAAGAGATCGCGCCCGACCTCTCCGATCCGATCGAGCGCCAACGCCGCGCTTTCCTGGCCGCGCAGCTTCGCGCCGCCGAGACGCGGCTGATGATGATGGGCGGCGCGCGCTTTTCCTTCGCCGAAGAGGCCGAACGGCTGTTCGGGGTGCGCCCGGCGCTCAAGCCGCTGAAAAGCTATGACGCCGCGCTCGCGACCGTCGACGCGCTCGTCCCCGGCGACGGCCCGCTGGCGACGCGCGTCGAGGCCTATCTCGACCGCTTCACCATCCCCAAGGACCGGTTGCAGGGCGTGTTCGAGGCCGCGATCGCGCGCTGCCGCGGCCGCACCGTCGCGCATGTCGCGCTGGCGCCGGGCGACAGTTTCGAACTGCAATTCGTCACCGGCAAGAGCTGGAGCGGCTATAATTATTACCAGGGCGGCTATCACAGCATCATCCAGGTCAACACCGACCTGCCGATCCGCCTGTCGCGCGCGCTCGATCTCGGCTGCCATGAAGGCTACCCCGGCCATCACCTGCTCAACATGAAACTTGAGGAGCAGATGGTGAAGGGGCGCGGCTGGATCGAATATAGCGTCTATCCGCTCTACAGCCCGCAAAGCCTGATCGCCGAGGGCACCGCCAATTACGGCATCGACCTCGCTTTCCCCGGCCAGACGCGCCCCGACACCGAACGCGACGTGCTGATGCCGCTCGCCGGGATCGAGCCGCCGTCGGACGACCGCTATTGGCAATTGCTCGATGCGATGAAGGCGCTGACCGGCGCGCGGCTGACGATCGCGCAGCAATATCTCGACGGCGTCATCGATCGCCCCACGGCGGTCCAGCTCACCGAAAAATATCTGCTCGTCTCGCCCGCGCGCGCCGAACAGTCGGTCAGCTTCACCGACCAGTATCGCAGCTATGTGATCAATTACGGCCTCGGCGAAGAGATTGTCCGCGCCTATATCGAGCGCGGCGATCCCGACCGCGACGAGACCTGGCGCCGCTTCGCGCTGATCATCGGCGAACCGACGCTGCCATCGGATTTGCTGGCGCGGTAGGCTTGGCGCCTCATCCCGGGACTTAGATGTCCACCACGATCTTCCCGAAATGCGCGTTCGCGATCTGGTGGCGAAATGCATTGCCCAGCTCTTCCAGCGGAAAATGGTCGCTGATCACCGGACGGATACCGTTCGCCTCGACCCCCGCGATCATATCGAGCTGCTGCGCGCGGCTGCCCACCGTCAGCCCCTGCACGCGCAGATTCTTGCTCATCAGCAGCGCGGTCTGCACCGGGCCGACGATCCCTGCCAGCACGCCGATCAGCGCGACATGGCCGCCGACGCGCGTCGCGACCATCGACTGGTCGAGGGTGCCCGCGCCGCCGATTTCGACCACCGTGTCGACCCCGCGCCCGCCGGTCAGTTCCATCGCCCTGGCGCCCCACGCCGGCACCTCTTTGTAATTGATCAGGTCGTCGGCGCCGAGCGCCCTCAGCTTTTCGAGCTTGGCATCGGACGAGCTGGTCGCGATCACCCTGGCGCCCGCCGCCTTGGCGAATTGCAGCGCGAACACCGACACCCCGCCGCTGCCCTGCACCAGCACCGTCGAACCGGGCTGGGTCGTGCCATCGACAAACAAGGCGCGCCACGCGGTTAGCCCAGCGCAGGTCAGCGTCGCCGCCTCGGCCGCCGACCAGCCGCTCGGGGCGCGGGTGAACCAATGCTGCGGCCGCACCACCACTTCGCGCGCATAGCCGTCCGTGCTGTCGCCCGGCACATTGGTCAGCGCGGGGACCGGCGGCGCGGTGCCGTCATCCCAGTCGGGGAAGAAGAGCGACACGACCATGTCGCCGACCTTGTACGCGGTCACCCCCTCGCCCACCGCCTCGACGATCCCGGCGCCGTCGGACATCGGGATGCGCCCGTCAGCTGCGGGGATCATGCCCGCGACGACGGCGAAGTCGTGGAAATTGAGCGACGACGCGCCGAGCCGCACGCGAATCTCGCCCGGCCCCGGATCGCCGGGGTCGGCCAGATCGGCGAGCACCAGATTGTCGAGCGACGCGGGGGCCCGCAGCTGGATCGCCCGCACTATTCGGCGGCCATCGCCATTTCGACGCGCTGCGGACCGCGGATCACCCCCCCGGGGGTCGGGCCCTGCATCGCTCCGTCGCGGAAGGTGATCTCGCCCGACTTGATCGTGGCGACATAGCCGTCGGCCTTTTGCAGCAGCCGCTTGCCGCCCGCGGGCAGGTCGAACGCCAGCCAGGGTTTACCAAGCTTGATCGCATCCATATCGATGACGTTGAGGTCGGCAAGATAGCCGGGCGCGAGCACCCCGCGATCCGCCAGCCCGTAAAGGATGGCGGTGTCGCGGCACTGGCGCTTGATCGCATGTTCGAGCCCGATACGGTTGCCGTTGCGGTCGCGCACCCAATGCTGGAGCATGAAGGTCGGCGACGCGGCGTCGCAGATCGTCCCGCAATGCGCACCGCCGTCGGACAGGCTGTTCACCGTGTCGTCGGCGGCCTGCAGATCCTCGAGGAAATTGAGGTTGCCGTCGCGGTAGTTGAGGATCGGGAAATAGATGAACCCCTTGCCGTCGTCCTTCATCAGCAGGTCATAGGCATATTCGGACGGCGTCACGCCCGCCGCCGCCGCACGGTGGGCGATGCTTTCGTCCATCCGGGGTTCGTAGTTGAAATCGGGGTCCATCTCGAAATGGACCGGCCAGCCCTCGGCGACGATCATCAGGAAGTCCAGGATGTCGCTTTCGGGCCAGACATTCGCCTCACCGATCATCCGCGCCTTGAACGCCGGGTCTTTCAGCTTTGCCAGTTGCTGCTCCCACGGCAGGTCGATGATCTCGTTCCACGCGGGCTTGAAGCGGAAGGGATGCACCGTGCCCTGCCAGGCCATGATGACGCCATTGCCGCGCAGCGCGATCTGCGCGACGATGTTGGCGCCGGTCGCGTTCTGCTTGCGCATCTCGGCGATCTGCTCCTCGAGCGGCAGTTCCTTGGCGATCGATTGCAGCGCGGCAAAGGTCACCGGCAGCCCGGTTTCGCGGCTGAGATCGCCCATCCACTGGAACTCGTTCCACTCACGCTTCATGTCGCTCGCCATTTCGAACACGCCATGCCCGACGCGGCCCATGGCGCGGCCGATGACGATCAACTCCTCGGCGGTCGCGGTGGTGCCGGGGACAAGTTCGCCGTCGATCGATTTGTGCAGCACGGTGCGGCTGGTCGAGAAACCAAGCGCCCCGGCGCGAATGCCCTCCTCGACGATCCGCGACATCTCGGCCATGTCCTCGGCGGTCGGCACGGCGCCCGGCTTTTCCCGATCGCCGAGCACATAGGCGCGCACCGCGCCGTGCGGGACGTGGCAGGCGACGTCGACGGTGCGCGGCAATTCCTCCAGCGCGTCCATATATTCGGGGAAGGTCTCCCAATTCCACGACATGCCTTCGGCCAGCGCGGTGCCGGGAATGTCCTCGACCCCTTCCATCAGCGAGATCAGCCAGTCGTGGCGGTCGGGCTTGGCGGGGGCGAAGCCGACACCGCAATTGCCCATGACGACGGTGGTCACGCCGTGCCAGCTCGACGGCGCCATTTCCTGGTCCCAGGTCGCCTGGCCGTCATAATGGGTGTGGACATCGACAAATCCGGGGGTGACGACCTTGCCTGCGGCGTCGATTTCTTCGCGCCCGGCGGACAGGTCCTGGCCAATAGCGACGATCCGGTCGCCGGCGATCGCGACGTCCGCGACAAAGGCGTCGCCGCCCGTTCCATCGACGACGGTGCCGCCGCGAATCACCAGATCATACATGTCCGCTCTCCCGATTATTTGGTTTCAGGGAGAAACCTATCACGAATATGCGAGATGCCAAGCGCTATGGACGGCGCGTGAAAGGGGAAAGCAGTTGCCGGTGCCAGCGATCGGCATCGCGATCCTGATCGGGACCCAGCCCGATACGTTCGACCGCTTCGCCCGCCGGGTCGCGCCAGGTCCCGAACAGGCGATCCCAGACGCTGAGCAACGACCCGTAATTGCTGTCGGTCTGCGCCTGTCGGCTGCTGTGGTGGACCAGATGCACGGCGGGGGTCGCGAACAGCCAGGCGGCGGCGCGCCAGGCGCGACCCTCGGCGCGGATATTGGCATGTTCGGCGATGCCCGCAACGAGAAGCACGAGCTCGGCGATCGCGACCGCCGTGGGCGGCAGCGCGAACAGCCCGATCGCCGGCAGCGCGAACAGGAACGACACGAACTGCTCAACCGGATGATGGCGAAACCCCGTCGTCGCATCGACCCCGGTGTCGGCGTGATGGACGCGGTGCAGCCGCCACAGCCAGCCGACCCGGTGCGACGCGCGATGCGCCCAATAGGCCGACAGGCTGCACAGTAGCAGCGCGGCGAGTGCCGCGAGTGCGAGCGGTATGGGCGGTAGCGGCAAGGGCGCGAGACCCTCCCCTGCGACCCACGCGGCAAAGCCGATCAGGTTCAGCGGCACCAGCGCGGCGAGCAGCAATCCGAGGATGCCGAGCAGCAAATTGGTCGCCGGGCGCCGCAAGCCGGAGGCCGGATCGGCGCGCGCCCCGAACAGCGCCTCGGCGACGGCCACCGCGACGAAAGCGCCCGCCATCGCCCAGGGCGCCCACGCCATCAACCCGTCCGCAAAAGCCCGTTCCATACCCACCGGGCGTAATGCCGCTTGCCGCGAAGGCAAGCGCTCACTACGCAGTTGCCGGGTCACAAGAAAGCAGCATTCTTCCGGAGGTTTCCATCATGCGCGCACTGGCTGTCACCATTCTTCTCGCTCTGCCCACGGCAGCGCTGGCCGGCGTCCCGGCAACCCCCGGCCCCGAAGCCGGCGTCGGAGCGGCCGCGATGGCCGCTGTCACTGCGGGCTATCTGTTCCTGAAGCGCCGCAGCCGCCGCTAAACCGGCGATGACCGCAGCGGCGGCGGCTTCGCCGCGACGAATCGATCGCGGCGTCGCCTTCGCGGCGGCGCTGTTGATCGTGGTCGCGGCGGCGCTTGCGACACGCATCGGTGCCGCGATCGCGCATCGCGGCTTCGTCACCGCACTCACCGATTTGTTCGGCGTCAGCGCGATCGTCTGGTTCGCCAGCTATGCGCTGTGCGCGATCGCGCGCGACGACGAGGACGGCGAGGCGTGGCGGCGCGGCGATATCGCCGTCCTCGGCGGCCTGATCGGCGCCGCGCTGCTTCCCATCCCTGCGATTGCCGCAGCGGCGCTGTTCGGCGGCGGGCTCTGGCTCGCGCTCCGCACACGCGCCGACACCGCGACGCGGCGCATCGGGCTGATCGCGCTGGCGCTCAGCGCCCACCTGTTTTGGGGGCCGATCGCGCTCAAGCTGCTCGGCACCGAATTGCTGGGTTTCGACGCGTGGATCGCCGCGACCTTCGCGGGCGGCACCGCCGACGGCAATATCTTCCGGCAGGCCGGGGCGCAGGCCTTCACCGTCGGGCAGGGCTGTTCGTCGCTGACCAACCTGTCGCTCGCCGGGGTGCTGACGGTCACCCTCGCGCAACTGTTCGGCCTGCGGTTCGACCGATCGCTGGTCGCTGCGGCGCTGCTCGCCATGCTCGGCACCGTCGTCGTCAACGGCATCCGCCTCGCGACGATCGCCCGCCATCCCGATCTCTATGATTATCTGCACAGCGGTGCGGGCATGATGCTGTTCGGCTGGGCGTCGCTGATCGTCACCGCCGCGATCGTCGGCGCCGCCGTGCTGCGCCATCCCGACTTTGCGCCGCGCTGATCGCATCCTGATCGGCGCGGCGCTGCTCGCCGTGGCGCTCGTCGCGGCGAAATTGCTGTGGCTGCCGCGCAACGTCTACCCCGACCGCGAACGGCTGGCGGCGGCGATCGAGACGCGGCTCGCCACGGCGGGCCTGACGAGCAGCCGGCCGTGGGAAGCGGCACCCTTTCGTATCCGTGCCGCCGGCGGCGCCTGTACGATGATCGTCCAGCAACTCGACGTCGAGGCGGCGGAAAAAAGCATCTTCGCCGAGCGCGCGCGCGGCATCGGCCCGGTGCGCTATCTGTATCACGATGCCCTCCGCACCGACTTCCCGCGCACCGGCACGGTGCTGCGCGACCAATATCAGCGACAGGCGGCGCGGCTCGGCCTGTCGGTCGCGATCGATCCGATCATCGGGGTCGCCGCGTCGCCCGGCTGTCCCGATCCGGCGGCGCTGCTCGCGGGCCTCAAGCTCCGGCCGCGCGCCGGACCGCCCGCGCTCCCCTGACCGATTTCGCGCGCCAGTACCCCGGCGAGCGGCTAATGTCGCGCGACAAAAATATGGAGTCGATGCCATGAACCGCAAGCTCGCCGTCCCCTTCGCCCTCGCGCTGCTGCTCGCCGGATGCGCCGCCAACAGCGCCGCGCCGCCGCCGGCCGCCGATTATGCTGCGGCGCTCGCCGACCCCGCGCGTCCCGCGACCGACCGCGAACGCGACGCCGCACGCAAGCCCGCCGACCTGCTCGCCTTCGCGCAAATCGCGCCGGGCGAAGCGGTCGGAGATTTCGTCATGGGCGGCGGTTATGTCACCCGCCTGCTCGCCGCCGCGGTCGGCGCCAAGGGCAAGGTCTATGCCTTCCAGCCCGCCGAATTCATCGCATTCAAAGCGCAATATGGGACCGATCAGACGGCGGTCGACGCGGCCTATGCCAATGTCGATGCGGTCGGCGGCGCGTTCGCAGCGCCCGCCTTTCCGGTCCCGCTCGACACGATCATCACGGTGCAGAATTTCCACGACCTCTATCTGAAACCCTTTCCCGAGGGCACCGGCGCCAGGGCGAGCGCGGCGCTGTTCGCGGCGCTGAAGCCCGGCGGGACGCTGGTGGTCGTCGATCATAGCGCCGCCGACGGGACCGGGACGACGCTGTCGGACAGTCTGCACCGCATCGACAAGGCGGCGGTGGTCGACGCGCTGACCAGGGCGGGATTCAAGCTGGAAGCCGAGAGCGATCTGTATAAGCACGCCGACGACCCGCGCACGACGAACGTCTTCGACCCCGCGATTCGCGGCAAGACCGACCAGTTCGCGCTCCGCTTCCGCAAACCGGGCTGAAGGATCATCATGGCCGACGACGATTATATCTATGACGAGGCGAGCGGCGAGTGGCTGCCCGCGAGCGAGGCTGCGGCGCGCGATGCGGCAGCGGCGGCGGGCCCCGAGGTCCGCGACGCGGTCGGCAACCTGCTGAGCGATGGCGACAGCGTGGTGCTGGTCAAGGACCTGACCGTGAAGGGCGCGGGCCAGACGCTCAAAGTCGGCACCGTGATCAAATCGATCCGCCTGACCGGCGACGCGCAGGAAATCGACTGCCGCCACGAGGGGATCAGGGGGCTGGTCCTGCGCGCGGAGTTCGTGCGGAAACGGTGAGAAGGAAATGAGGCGTACTTGGGATCTATTAATCCTGCGCCGAATCTGGTTTCACCCTCGACTTCGCCCTAGCAAAAATATACCCCTAAATGTCGTAGGGGATTAAAAGTATGCAGAAAGAGTGGCTCGATTTCATCGCAGCACTAGCTTGGCCGCTTGTTGCACTTACAGCGATGCTTTACGCCGTAAAGAGCAAGTTTGTCGAAAATGACGTGCCCCCCTGGTTTCCACCAGCGGGGATTAGAGCCCAGCAGCTTTGTTGCGCATGAGCGCGGTGTAAGCAATGGCCTGCGCAGCGGAGCCCGTAGGGCGTAGTTGCGCAGGCCATTGC
>NZ_JBOHHU010000069.1:0-22441 GCF_050725615.1 Sphingopyxis sp. | reverse complement strand
ATCCTGCACGGGGTTGATGTCGGCGGTGCCGCCGGCGGCCGCAGCGGCTTCGGCCATCGCATCGACCGCCTCGCGGCTGCCGAGCGCCAGGGCGAGCGAGACCTCGCTCGACGTCGACGGTGCGATCGGCCGGTCGGTGAAGCCCTTCCACTTCGCATGGCTCAGGATCATCACGAAAATCGTTTCCGACCACATCATCGCGGCGGCGGTGTCGTCGGAGAAGCGCGGCTCGTTGGTGAAGCCCAGCGCCTCGTAAAAGCGTCTGGATTTCGCGAGGTCCGCGACGGGCAGGTTGACGAATATCATCTTCGGGGCATCGGACATCGGGAACTCCTCTCGCTTCAGTCTTGAGCGAACAGCATTCGGACATAACGCTTCAAATGGGTGACGGTGCCGCGGGCAATCGCCGGATCGTTCGTCGTTTTGGCCAGAACGAAGGCGCCCTGCAGCACCGACTGGACATGCTGGGCGAGTCCGAGCGCGGTGACGTCGTCGGGCACACCATGAACATCGATCGCGGCCTGGATGTCGGGGGCGAGCGCCTGGCAATAAGCGTTGATGCTCGCCTCGCACGCCGCGCGGATGCGGTCGTTGGTCGCATAGGCCTCCTGCACCATCGTGCCGACGAAGCAGGTGTAATCCTCGGTCGGGCCGTCGAGCATTGCCAGCCGGAAATCGATATGGCCGAGCAATCGGTCGAGCGGGTCGCCCAGCCGGTTGTGCGGCGCCGCCTCGAACATCGGGCGGGCGCGCTCGGTCCAGCCTTCGGCGGCGGCGACGGCGAGGGCTTCCTTCGACGCGAAATGATGGAAGAAGGCGCCCTTGGTCACGCCGGCGGCGGCGCAGATCTCGTCGACGCTCGTCGCGGCATAGCCCTGCTTGCGCACGGTGCTGTGCGCCGCCGCAATCAGGGCGGTGCGCGCGCTGCCCCGCGGGGCGCGGGTTGGGCCGGAAGGAGGTTGGGTGGTCGTCATGCGAATCACCATACCGACTAGTCGGTATGGTGTCAAGAGTCGCTGCGACAGCTTCCGATCCTGTTGCCAACCGAGAGGGGGTTTCATGCGTCGGTACTGCGGGCGCCATCCCGGCGACCGCATAGAAAACCGGAACGTATCGGGTCGGATTGTCGTGCCATCCGCCGTGGCGCCGCGCCCGCCCAAAAAGACTCGACCGCGCTGCAGTTTCCTGCCACAAATAACGGAACAAAGCAAGTACATATTATCTGAAGGGCAGCCCATGGTCGCGATCGTGTCCACCGTCGCCTATCTCGGCCTCGAAGCGCGCGGGGTCGAGGTGCAGTGCCAGATCACCCCCGGGCTGCCGCGCTTCGTCGTCGTCGGGCTGCCCGACAAGGCGGTCGGCGAAAGCCGCGAGCGCGTCCGCGCCGCGATCGCCGCGATCGGCCTCTCGCTCCCGCCCAAGGTCATCACCGTCAACCTGTCGCCCGCCGACCTGCCGAAGGAAGGCTCGCATTATGACCTGCCGATCGCGCTCGCGCTGCTCGGCGCGATGGGGGTGATCGATGCCGAGACGCTCAGCGCCTATGTCGTGGTCGGCGAGCTCGGCCTCGACGGCCGTGTCGCCGCCTCGCCCGGCGTGCTGCTCGCGGCGCTGCACGCGGGCAGCGAGGACCGTGGGCTGATCTGTCCCGTCGCGCAAGGGCCAGAGGCGGCGTGGGCGGGCAATGTCGAGGTGCTCGCGGCGCCCGACCTGCTGTCGCTGCTCAACCATTTCAAGGGCCGCGCGCTGCTCGCCCCGCCGCGCCCCGGCGCGGTCGAGGAGCCGCGCCGCATGGCCGACCTCGCGCAGGTGAAGGGGCAGGAGGTCGCCAAGCGCGCGCTCGAAATCGCGGCGGCAGGGGGGCATAATCTGCTGATGGTCGGGCCGCCGGGGGCGGGCAAGTCGCTGATGGCGGCGTGCCTGCCCGGCATATTGCCCGATCTCGACCCCGGCGAGGCGCTCGAAGTCTCGATGATCGCGTCGGTTGCGGGGCAGCTCGAGGGTGGGCGGCTGGTCCGCGCCCGCCCGTTTCGTTCGCCGCATCATAGCGCGTCGATGCCCGCGCTCGTCGGTGGCGGGCTGCGCGTCCGGCCGGGCGAGGTCAGCCTCGCGCATCTTGGCGTGCTCTTCCTCGACGAATTACCCGAATTCCAACGGACGGTGCTCGACAGTCTGCGTCAGCCGCTCGAGACCGGCGAGGTCAGCGTGGCGCGGGCCAATGCCCATGTCACCTTTCCGGCGCGGGTGCAGATGGTGGCGGCGATGAACCCGTGCCGCTGCGGCCATCTCGGCGATCCGGCGCTCGCGTGCAGCCGTGCGCCGCGCTGCGCCGCCGATTATCAGGCGAAGGTGTCGGGCCCGCTGCTCGATCGCATCGACCTGCATGTCGAGGTGCAGGCGGTGAGCGCCGCCGACCTCGTCCTGCCGCCCCCCGCCGAAGGCAGCGTCGAGGTCGCAGCGCGGGTGGCGGCGGCGCGCGCGGTGCAGACGGCGCGTTACGCCGATCACAAGGCGCGGACCAATGCCGAGATCGACGGCGAATTGCTGGAGAGGGTGGCGACCCCCGACGATCCAGGGCGGAAATTGCTCGCGCAGGCGGCCGAGGCGATGCGGCTGTCGGCGCGCGGCTATACGCGGATCTTGCGGGTGGCGCGGACGATCGCCGATCTGTCGGGCGCCGAGACCGTCGGCCGCATCCACCTTGCCGAAGCGCTGAGCTATCGGCGGCAGGCGCCGCGCAGCTGATGGCGGATATGCGGTTCGACGCCGAAATCATCGAGTGGCGCGGGCCGCCGCCCTATTTGTTCGCGGTCATTCCCGAGAGCCATGTCGGCGACATCTGCTATGCGGCTTTGACCGAAAGCTATGGCTGGGGCGTGGTGCCGGTCGTCGCGACGATCGGGCGCAGCGCATTCGCGACGTCGCTCTTTCCGCGCCATGGCGGCTATCTGCTGCCGGTCAAGGTCGCGGTGCAACGTGCCGAGGGCATCGGTCTCGGCGATCGGGTCCGGGTAAGGATGCGGGTCGGCCGCCCGGACCGACCGGGCGGCTGACGCCGGCGGTCAGATGCCGAGCGCGCTCGACTTATTCTCGACCACTTCGAGCGGCGGCGGGGCCTTGGCGGCCCCGGCGCCATGGCGGCGGTGGCTGAGCTTGCCGTCGATCTTGCCGCCATTCTCGATCGTGATCGTTTCATAGACGACATCGCCGGTGATCCGCGCGGTGGCGTGGACGATCAGCGTCTTCGCCTCGATCGAGCCGTCGACGAGGCCGGCGATTTTCGCGGTCTCGGCGACGACGGCGCCCTTGATCTCGCTCGCCTCGCCCTGGACGAGGTTGGCGCATTTGAGGTCGCCGTCGATCTTGCCGTCGACATGGAGGTCGACGCTGGCCGCGACATTGCCGGTGACGACGACATCCGATCCGAGGATCGAGAAGGTCGTATGACGAGCGCCGGTCGCCATCTTAGCGGGCTGCACTGGCGACGGAACCGACTCGCTGTCGGGCGTCGGCTTTGACTTCGAGAACATCGGCTTTGGCCTCCAGGAAACGGCGCGGGTTGACGGCGACACCGTTCAAACGAACTTCAAAATGCAGGTGGCTGCCGGTCGAGCGGCCGGTCGAGCCCATCTTGGCGATCTGCTCTCCCGCCGCGACCTGCGTCCCCACCTTGGCGGTGAACCCCGACAAGTGAGCATAGCGGGTTAAGATCCCCTGACCATGGTCGACTTCGACGACATTGCCATAGCCCGAACGCTGACCGACGAACACCACCTTGCCCGGTGCGGCGGCGAGGATCGGGGTGCCGAGCGGTCCGGGGAAATCGAGCCCCGAGTGCATCGCGCTGGCGCCGGTGAAGGGATCGTGGCGATAGCCATAGCTCGACGACAGCATCATCACATTGGCGGGGTTGCCCGACGGCACTGCGACGAGGGTGCGTTCGAGCACCTCCATGCGGAACAGCGCGCCTTCGAGCGCGGCGAACGACGGGCCGAGCGCCTTGGCCTTGCCCATCTTGCCGCGATAAGGAATGAACGGACCACCGCGACCGGCCGCGGCGTTGCGGACGAGGTCGGCGGGGTTGAGCCCGAGCTTGGTCACCGCGCTTTCGGCTTTGGCGGCGCGGTCGTTGACCGCGACGAGCAAGCGACCGGCAAAGGCTTCCTGCCGGGCCTCGAGCCGGGCCAGCGCCTGCGCTTCGGGCGGCAGGCTCGGGTCGATTGCGCTGGTCTTGAGCGGCACGGGGGCGGCGGGCGCGTCGGCGTTGGCGCCGTCGGTCGCGGCGGCGGGCTGGACGCCAAAGCTGTCCTGCGACCATTGGTCGAGCTGATCCTGGCGTTCGGCGAGGTCGGCGGCGGTTTCGGCGACGCTATCGCGATATTTGGCGATGCGCGCTTCGGCGGCGCTGGCGGCGGCCTGCTGCTTCGCGACCGCGGCGCGCTCTTCCGAGCCGAGCAGCTGGCTCACCAAAATGGCCAGCGTGACGCCGGCCCAGACGAGAAGCACCGCCGCCGCGATCAACGCGGCGCGCTTTTGCAACAGGGCGCTGATCCGGAGGAAACGCACATGACCGTGCGTGCGAATGAAGATTTCATGGTCCTGAAACAGCGCGTTGAAGCGCTGGCGCCAATGGCGCAGGCCCGTTGATTGCGATGACAAGTGGCGACCCCATCTTGTTATTATGTGGAGCCCTCCGCCCCGAATGATGCGCGCCTTAACAGCAGTGTCAGCGACTCGCGAATCCTCAAAGGGCGACTCGCGCCGAGTCGAAAGGGGGATGCGGTGAACGGTGTCAAAGCGCGGCAACGCTGCCAATTTGGCAAGAAATCGCCGCGAATCACCGGGTAATATTGACGGCTTGCTTACCATTTTCCGCTAGGTCCGGTGCCGTGACCCATATGCCCAAAATGACCGTGCCTGCGGGCGCCGAAGCCGCTCCGCAAGCCGCTGAAAAAGGGGCCGTCAGGCCGCGTTCGGCGGTCAGCGCCGGGGTCGGGATCGTCGGCCTGATCGGGCTGATGTCCTATCTGATGATCGCGCGCTACACGCCCGAGATCGCCGATTTCCTGGGGATCGACTGGGGCAATCGCGGGCCGATGAGCGGACCCAATTCGGCGATCGCCAGCGTGCTCGCCTGCGCCATCCCGATGGTGCTGTGGTCGGTGTTCGTCGACAAGGTCCACCGCAATCCGTCGACCGGGATCGACTGGGCGATGCGGCGGCCGTGGCGCGAGACGATCGATATCAGCCTGACCAAATTGACCGGGCTGTGGACGACCTGGGGGCTGATCGCGCTGACCTATGCGACGATGCGCTATTACTGGTTCGGGCAATATGAATTCTCGATGGAGCTGCTCGAGCGCGTCGCGCCCTGGCTGCTGCTGATCTCGGTCCCCTATATGCTGTGGCTCGATCGCCGGCTGATCGAGCCGCGCGACGGTTGTTACCAGTTCGGGCGCTGGCTCGTCGCGCCCGGCCAGCCGGTCGATGGCCGCGCGATCGGGCATCATTTCCGCGCCTGGGGGGTGAAGGGCTTCTTCACCGCCTTCATGCTGTCGATCGTGCCGGGCAATTTCTCGAGCCTCGTCACCGTCGACATGGGCGAGGTGCTGGCCAATCCCTATATGACCGGGCTGTGGGCGATCAACCTGCTGTACCTCGTCGACGTCCATATCGCGACGGTGGGCTATATCCTGACCGTGCGGCCGCTCGATTCGCATATCCGCACCGCGAACCCCTATGGCATGGCATGGGTCGCGGCGCTGATCTGTTACCCGCCCTTCATCCTGATGAACGGGGGGCCGCTCGACTATCAGGTGAACGGCTCCGACTGGGGCTATTGGCTCGAGGGCCATGGCCAGTTGATGATCCTTTGGGGCGTGGTGCTGGTCGGGCTGACCGCGATCTACAGCTGGGCGACGATGGCGTTCGGCATCCGCTTTTCGAACCTGACCCATCGCGGGGTCATCACCCACGGGCCCTATGCCTTCTCGCGCCATCCCGCCTATCTCTCGAAGAATCTGAGCTGGTGGGTCGGCTCCTTGCCCTTCCTCGTCACCGACGGCGGCTGGGTCGAGGGCGCGCGCAACGTCGTGCTGCTCGGGCTGGTCAGCAGCGTCTATTATTGGCGCGCCAAGACCGAAGAGAAGCATCTGCTCGCCGATCCGGCCTATCAGGCCTATTGGAGCTGGGCGCAGGAAAATGCGGTCATCCCGCGCCTGTTCGCCAGGCTCAGCGGGCGGAAGCGTCCGCTGATCCGGCTGACCCCCGACGACCGGGTCGGGCCGGTCGCCTGATCCCGCGCGGGGCGAGCCCCGCGCGGCACCATGAGGATCAGAATTTGAAGCCGGCCTCGACGCCCCAGATGCGGGGTTCGTTGACGAAGCCGGTCAGGTTGTTGAAGTCGATGCCGCCGACCGCCGAGGTGTCGTTGGTGACGTTGCGGACAAAGGCGGCGAGGTCGTAGCTGTCGGTCTTGTAGCCGACGCGGACGCCGCCTTCGAGCTGGCGACGATCCTGGAACTCGACCGATTCATAGAGGAAGAAGTTGATCTTTGACCGGTACGACCAGTCGGTGAAGACATAGACTTCGCCGTCGCCGACGGGAACGCCATATTTGGCGGTCCAGTTGGCGATCCAGCGCGGCGATTGCGGCAGGCTGTTGCCGTCGATGTTGACGATCGCGGCCGAGAAGGGCGCCGCCGCGACGACGATCGGGTCGAGGATCGTGCAGTTCGACACATTGGGAAAGGTGTCGACGCGGGTTGCGCCGCATGCCGCCGTGGTCAGGCCGGGATCGCGGATCTCGGTATGGTTGTAGCTGAGCCCGGCGGTGAGCAGCAGATGGTCGACCGGCGCGATTTCGGCGTCGAGTTCGAAGCCATAGCCGCGCACATTCTTCGCATTGATCAGCCGGTTGGCGTTGACGCCGCCGCCGACCGCGGTGAGCTGCGCATCGTTGAGGTCGTAGAGGAAGCCCGACAGGTTGAAGCGCGCCCGGCCGTCCCACACGGTCGACTTGATGCCGGCCTCATAAGAGGTGATCGTTTCCGACTTGCCGATCGTCACGCCCGATTCGAGCGGGGTCGCGGTCGCGGGCGGGAAGAGGATGCGGCCCTGGATGCTCGGCGCGCGATAGCCGCGCGCGACGCGGGCATAGAGGTTGATGTCGTCGGTTGCGGCATAGGCGATGTTGGCGTCCCAGGTGACATTGTTGTCGCTGACGCTGCGATTCACGGTCCCCAGCGGGTTCTGCAGGAAGTTCGGGAATTGCGTGTCCTTGCTGCGGATCACCTGATAGCGGCGCTTGTCGTCATTATAGCGGATGCCGCCGGTGACGCTGAGCTGGTCCGTGAGCTGATAGGTCAGCGAGCCGAACACGCCATAGGCCTTGCTCTGCTGGCTCTGCGACACGACGATGTTGACGCCGCCGACCGCATTGTTCGGATCGCCGAGCGTCGAATAATTTTCGCTGACGATGTCGAGGTCTTCGTCGAAATAGAAGAAGCCCGCCTGATAGCTGAGCGGACCGTCGCCATTGCTTTCGAGGCGCAGTTCCTGGGTGAACTGGGTCAGGTGCGGGACGCTGTCGCGTGTTTCGGCGGTGAAGGGAATTTCGCCGGGGCCATAGAGGTTCGGCGGCAGGAAATTGGCGCCGAAACCGCCGTCGACGTCGCCGACCGAGGTCGCGTCGCCGTCCCAATAGCTGGTCACCGAGACGAACGAGACCGGGCCGGCGTCCCAGGTGATGCGCGCCGAGGCGTTGCCGGTGTTGACGCGCTGTTCATTCTTGCCGTCGGTCGAGACGCGATAGCGATCGAAATTGGCGTTGAGCCCGGGCTGGCCGCGCGTGAAGACATTGGCGCGGAACAGGCGCGCGGTGCCGTTCAAGCGGCGGATCTGGCCGGTGAGCAATATGTCGAGCGTGTCGGTCGGCTTGATCAGGCCCTGCAGGCGCAGCGCAAATTCGTTGAAACCTTCGAGCGCGTCCTTGGTCGTTCCCGAGGGCAGGACATTGTCGACATAATTGTCCTGGCGCTGGTACATCGCCGACAGGCGCAGCGCGACCTGTTCGCCGAGCGGGCCGCCGACCGCGCCCTGCGCGTTGACCGCGTTGAAGCGGCCATAGGAGAGGCGGCCGTAACCGCTGAATTCATCCGACGGCTTCACCGAATCGAATTTGACGATGCCCGCCGGGGTGTTGCGGCCGAACAGTGTGCCCTGCGGCCCGCGCAGCACTTCGACGCGGTCGATGTCGAACACCGGAAAGCCCTTGAGGATCGGGTTTTCGAGCACGACATCGTCATAGACGAGGCTGACCGGCTGCGAGGCGTTGAAATCGAAATCGGTGTTGCCGAGGCCGCGGATATAGAAGCGCGGGAAGGTGCGGCCGAACGAGCTTTCGACGATCAGGCTGGGCACGCGCGCCGACAGGGCGCGGACGTCCTGGCCGCCCGATCCGAGCGCGTCGAGCTTGTCGCCCGACACGGCGGTGATCGAGATCGGCACGTCCTGCAGATTTTCCTCGCGGCGCTGCGCGGTGACGATGATTTCGGTGAGGCCGCCCGTGTCTTCGGCGGCGGGGGCGGCGGGCGCGTCCTGCGCGGCGGCGGGCGCGGCGAAGCCGGCGGCGGCGAGAACAAAAGCTATGGCGGTGGCGGAAGGAAAGTGGCGCATGGCAAGCTTCCTGACAGAGGGTGACGAACGGGATGCGGCGGAAATTATGCTCCCGTCGTTGGCGTCGCGCGCGCGCGTGGTCAATCGGTCGCAACCGCGCCGCTGACGTTCGTGTCAGCAGTGTTGCGCAATTGCTGCAGTTTTGGGCAGCAGGGGGCGGGCTGGGGGCAATTAGCCGCTGGCTTTGCGCGGTTTTGCGCCGCCTGCGGGATCATTCGCGGCGACGGGCAGGCCGAACCAGGCGCGCCGTGCGGCTTCGGCGGCGGTGCGCAAGGGGGCGAGGGCGGCGTCATGGGCGGTTTGCGCGGCTTCCTCCTCGTCGGGTTCGAGGCTGCGTTCATAATCCTCGTCGCCGAAGGCGCCTTCCTCTTCGCCGAGAAAGTCTTCGGGCGGCGGGAAGTTGGTGCGCCACTCGCCGCTGACGTCGTCCTGCCAGACCGACAGGGTGGCGGCCTCTTCCTCGGGGGTGAGGTCGGGTTCGGGGGCGACGTCGGAATCGGTGGAAAACTCGGCAACTTCACGCGCGATCGGCGTGTTTTTCCACAGCGCCGCGAGCGGATTGGCGCGGTTGTCGCGGCCCGCGAGCCAGCAGGCGAGCGCGGCGCCATGGCCCCCGCCCGCGCCGTCGGTCGCGGCTTGGGGCAAATCGAGGTCGAAGAGCGCGAGGAAGCCGGCCCAATCTCCCGCGATGATCTGCGCGAGCATCGCCTCGCCCGCCCGGGCGCGGGTCTCGACCGCCTGGTCGAGCCGCGCGAGCATCGCGAGGCCGAGGCTGGGGACGTGGCGGCGGCGTTTGGTCAGGCTCTTGAGCTTTTCCTCTTCGGTGAAGCGCTCGGTCGCCTCCTCGATGCCATAGAGCGCGCGGTCGAGCAGCTCGTCGGCGAGGCGGTCGCGCGCGATGAGCACCGCCGCCGCCCAGCCGAGCGAGAAAGCCGCCCCCTCCGGCCGGCGGCGCAACTGATAGGCGGCGCTGGGCGACATCGACACGCGCCCGGCGGCGATACGCACCGAACCGCTGGTCGCGAGATGATCGAGGAAGTCGCGCTGGAGCGCGGGGGTCCAGTGATAGGAGGCGGGGGCCGGAATGGCGGCGGGATCGGGCACGGGGTTTTCCATCGATTCGCTCCTGTGGTAAGTCAAAACCGGTATAATGAACCATATAGGTACAATGTAGGAAAGGTGTTTTTGCGCGGGGGCGGGCCTATTTCGCCGTCGGAGTGGAGGTTCGGGGCATGTTTTGGGCGCGGACGACGGGAAGCGACCGGTTCGACATCGCAGATATCGTCGCAGCGGGCTTGACCCGAGGTCCGCTTTGATTGCTTTCTGGCGAAGGGGCCGGTCGGCCGATCCGACCGGCGGTGTTGATCGAGGACATGATGATCGTTTCACTTGCGGGAGCGCTGGCTCTCATCGGAGCCGCCGAGACGGCTCCGGCTCCACCAGTCTCGCGATGGACATTGCGCGACGATCCGGCGCGGTGCCTGCTGGAACGGCAGACCGTCGAGCCACCTGGCACATTGTCGATCGATACGACGCCGGGGAGCGATGCTTACCGCGTCGCGATCACCGGCCGGGACATCAAGGGGGCCACGTCACTGGCGCCCGCGGCTTTGACCTTCGCGCCGTCGCCGAAACGGCTCGACGGCCGGGCGAGTGTCGCAAAGCTGCCGACCGGTATGCCGGTCATCTGGATGCAAGGCGTCGCGCCCGCCTTTCTCGATGAGCTTGCCGGCGCCGAGACGGTGACCATCAAGACGAGCCAAGGGGTGGGCGGCTCGATATCGGTCGTCGGGGCGGTCGAGGCCGTCAAAGCATTTCGTCACTGTGAGACCGACCAGTTGATCGATTGGGGGGCCGATGCCGCTCAGTTCGCTCCGGGCGGCGCGAGACCGGTCGCCCTGAAAAATCGTGACGCGTGGCTCTCCAATACCGAATTAATGGCTGTTGCGAAGGAATTGGGGCAGTCCAACATCGATGCCGCCTTCCGTGTCTCGGTATCGGCGGACGGTGTCGTAGATGGCTGCCGTGCCGTCGCCGACGCCATCGACAAAGGCGTCGAAGCGGCCGCCTGTGCGGGGGTCCTGAACAAACCGCTGTTTGTCGCCGCCAAGGATCCCGGCGGCGGATCGGTGCGCGGTGTCGCCACATTTCGCGTCGCCCTAGAACGACGGCCATCCCGCCGGAATTAGAGGGCGGGCGGAGCGCGGCGGATCAGTCGGGGGTGGCCGCCGCCGCAGCTTCGGCGGCGCGTTTGGCCTGGAGTTCGGCGTGGGCGTCGTTGATGATGCGCCAGGCCCTGGCGCAGCGTTTGCGGTCGAAGGCGGTGTCGCTGGCGCACACGCGGTTCAGCTGTTTCAGCACCTGGGCGCGATCATAGTCGCGGCCGGCGGGAAAGGCGCGGACGTGTTCGGCCATGGCGTTGGCGCCGATCACGGCGGCGGAGTTGACGTCGGTGGCCGATGCGGCGGTGGCGCCGGCCGCGAGGAGCAGCGCCGTGAGAATCGCCTTGCCCTGAACCATCGTCATTCTCCTTCGATCAAGATCGGAGGGCGATGCTATCATGGCGGGCGGCGGACGCCAAATCTTTGTACGCGCGGCGTTAAAAGCTGAGTTCGTCGTAGATTTTCGACAGGTCGTGGTTCCACGAGCCTTCGTAGCGGTCGAGCAGATCATGCGCGGGCGACTTGCCGCTCTTGGCGATGCGGCGCAGCGGTTCGAGGAAGCCGACCTCATTGTCGCCCATCGAATTGACCTCGCCGCGCGCGGCAAGGCCCGATGCAGCGATGTCGAGGACGCGGTGCGCGAGGGTGCCGACGGTGCCGCCGCCGGGGGCGGGGGCGTCGAGGCCTTCGCTGGGGACCGCGTCGCGCAGCGCCTGCTGCTCCTCGATGCTCCAGTTTTTGACGAGATCCCAGGCGGCGTCGAGCGCGCCCTGATCGTAGAGCAGCCCGACCCACAGGGCGGGGAGCGCGCAGATGCGGTTCCACGGGCCGCCGTCGGCGCCGCGCATTTCGAGGAAGCTTTTCAGCCGCACTTCGGGGAAGGCGGTCGAGAGATGGTCGTTCCAGTCGCTGAGGTGCGGCAGTTCGCCGGGAAGCGCGGGAAGCTCGCCGCGCAGGAAATCGCGGAAGCTCTGCCCCGCAGCGTCGATATATTTGCCGTCGCGGAACACGAAATACATCGGCACGTCGAGCATATAGTCGACATAGCGTTCATAGCCGAAACCGTCTTCGAACACGAAGGGCAGCATGCCGGTGCGTGCGGGGTCGGTGTCGGTCCAGATATGGCTGCGGTACGACATGAACCCGTTGGGTTTGCCTTCGGTGAAGGGCGACGAGGCGAAGAGCGCGGTGGCGATCGGTTGCAGCGCGAGCGACACCCGGAATTTCTGCACCATGTCGGCCTCCGACGCATAGTCGAGGTTGGTCTGGATGGTGCAGGTGCGCAGCATCATGTCGAGCCCCATGGTGCCGACGCGCGGCATATGGTCGAGCATGATCTTGTAGCGGCCCTTGGGCATGATCGGCAGCTCGGCGCGGGTCTTGTCGGGCCACATGCCCAGCCCGAGGAAACCGAGCCCGAGTTCGGCGCCGACTTCCTTCACCTGCTTCAGGTGGCGACCGGTTTCGGCGCAGGTCTGGTGGAGATTTTCGAGCGGCGCGCCGGAGAGCTCCAATTGCCCTGCGGGTTCGAGGCTGACGGTGCCGTCGCTGCCGGCGAGCGCGATGACATTGCCGCCCTCGATCACCGGTTCCCAGCCGAAGCGGGTGAGCGCCATGAGCAGGTCGCGGATGCCGCCGGGTTCGTCATAGGAGGGCGCACGATGATCGGCGGTGCGATAGACGAATTTCTCATGCTCGGTGCCGATGCGCCAGCGGTCCTTGGGCTTTTCGCCCTTGATCATGGGGACCGCGAGCTGGTCGCGGTTTTCGACGATGGGATCGTTGCTGTCCGAGGCGGTGCGCGTGCTCATGTCGCGCCATCTAGACTATTCGGTATAGAATGCAATCGGGCCCGTTGGGGGCCGTGCGATCCGCTATTCGATCCCCCTATTCGACCATCGCGCGCAGGTTGATCGTGAAGCTCGATCCGGGCGCCATGCTGCCCTTGGGATTGATGCGGATATGCGTGATATTGGTGTCGACGCCATTGGCGTCGGCGACGGGCGTGTAGGCGAAGCTGACGCCATTGTTGTTCGAGAAGCTGACGTCGTCGGACGTGCTGGCGAGGCTGGTGAAGCTGTAGGTGAGGCCGCTCGATCCCGCCGCGAAGGCGAGCGGGCCGGGGCCGGGCGCGTAGGTGCCGACGAAGAGTGCAAGGTTGGCCGGCAGCGCGTCGGTGACGATCACGCTGTTGCTGGTGGCCTGCGTTCCCGCCGGGGCGGTGACGGTCAGGCTGTAGGTCGCGAAGCCGCCGGGGATCAGCTTGGGATTGGTGGTGCCGTTCTGCGGGTCGCTATAGGCCACCGACGTCTTGGCGATCGCCAGCGGCAGCACATAGGCGTTGGTGTAGGTGCAGGTCGTCGCGGTCGTATTGCCCTGGATCGTCAGCGTGCGGCCGGCGGCGCCGCTGGCGAGCGGGCTGCCGCCGGTGCATTCGACGCTGGCGTTATAGAGCGCCGCGACCGCGCCGCCGCCATAGCTTTCGGCGGGCAGGGTGACGACATCGCCGGCGCGGACCGTCACGGCGGTGCCGGTGGTCGCGGTCGGCGCGGTCGAACTGAACGTCGGGTTGGCGGTGCCGCCGCTGGTGGTGGCGCTCGCGGTGTGGCCGGTCGCTCCGCCGCTCCACGCCTTGGCGAGGCGGAGCGACTGCAGGATGCGGCTGTTGGTGAAGGTGCAGACGATCGCGGTGTCGGCAGGGTTCACGGTGAGGACGCTGCCCGCCAGCGCGGTCGCATTGCCGGTGCAGGCGAGCGCGCTCGTGTAGTTGGCGGCGCTGCCGACCGACCAGCTTTCGCTGAGCGTCGCGGCCTCGGCGGCGTAGACGGTGACCGCCGCGTTGGTGTCGGTCTCGTTCGCGCTGTTGGCGACCGACGACAGGCTGGCATTGTTGAGGAGGTCCGCCGTCTGGACGGTGACCGCATTGGTCGTCTGCGCATTGACCCAGGTCTTGCGCACCACCAGCGTCGCCGACTTGCGCGCGTTGGTCCAGGTGCAGGTGAGCGAGGTGCCGCTGGGCATCGTCACGGTGCGGCTGAGCCCGGTGCCGGCGGTCGCGACGACGGCGTTGTCGCTGTTGCGGCGGCATTCGAGGCTGCTGGTGTAATTGGCGGCGGCGCCGGTGGTGAAGGCTTCGGTGAGGGTCAGCGTCGATCCCGCGACCGCGACGGCGGTGGCGTTGGTGGTCGTCCCGCCGACGGTCGAGCTGCCCGCCGTGGGGACGAGGCCGCCGGTGATCGCGAGGCTGACCGCGTCGGCCGCGATGCCGTTGGTCCACGCCTTGGCCAGCACGACGGGCGAATCATTGTCGGTGATCGTGTAAGTGGCGGCGGTGATCGGGGCGCCGCCGCAGCTCGCGGTGCTCGACACGGTGTAGCCGGCGCCCGTCGAGAGCGCGATCTGGATCGTCTCGCTACCCTCGGTCGCGGTGTCGTCGATGATGGTGATGCCGAGCGGGACGGTGGTGTTCTGATAGGTGCCGGCGGGGATGGTGACGGTGAAGCTCGCGCCGCCGCCGGGCGTCGTATAGTCGGTGCCGCGTGTCGCACTGCCGCCGGTGATGCTGACGTTGACGGTGCGCGCGCTGAACAGGGTGCCGCTGACCCGCAGCGCCGGGATGTTCGCCGAGGGGATCGATTCGACGCCCGCGCCGGTGGCCGCCGACAGTTCGACGAACGGGTTGAGGCTGATTCGGATGTCGTCGAGGAAATTGCCGTAGCTGCCCGCGTCGGTGGTGATGAACTGGACGCGCTGGACCCCCGAGGCGCCGCTGTAGGTCGCGGTGCCGGTGTTGACGTTCCAGACCTGGTTCGCGGTCGTCGAGGCCTGCGTCGCGAGCAGCTGGATCAGCGTGCCCGAACTGTTCGCGATCTGGAACCGCGCGGTCTGCGTCGCCGGACCGCCCGAGCGGGCGCGGTGCGCGAAGGTCCAGCCGATCGTCTCGCCGTTGACCATGCAGATATTCTGATAGAGCGCCCCGGGGACATTGGCGTTCATTTCGGCAAAGACCGCGCCGTCATAGGCGGGCACGCCGTTGAAGCCGCTGTCCCACAATTCGATTTCGCCCGATACCGAATCCCAGCCCGCGACCGAGCCGTTGGGGTAGATTTCGTAACTGGCCCCGCCGGGCCCCTGCGGGTCGTTCGATTCGAAGGATGGGTTGACGATGACGCGCTGCGCGTGCGCGGTGCCGGTCAGCGCCAGCGAGGCGGCGACGACCGCCGAGAGGAGCCCGATCCGCGGCATCGTCAATTCACCGTCGTCGTGAAGGCGATCGCCATCGCGCCCGTCGGGGCGAGCGTCGCGGTGGTAGCGGAAACAGTCGTGCCGGCAAAGGCGGCGCCGAAGGGATCGCTCTCGTCGGCGCCCGCCGCATTGTCGTCCTCGACCGTGGTCGCCCCTGCGCAGCTGGTGCCGCTGCGCAGCGAGGCGGGGGTGTAGGTCATCGTCGCCGGGATCGCGTCGGTGATGGCGATGCCCGTCGCGGTGGCGCTGCCCATGTTGGTGACGAGCAGGCAATAGCGCATCACCGCGCCGGGGATCGCCTTGGGATTGGTCGTGCCGTTCACCGGATCGCTGACGATGCTGCTCGTCTTGGCGAAGGCGAGGGTGGTGGTGGGGCGGCAGAAGCTGATGTCGTGGATCGAGATCGCCTGTTGCCCCGGGTCGGCCGGTGCGAGGCTGTGGTTGCCATAGTTGATGCTGATCGCGTCGACCGGGCTGTTGAAGGTGACGACGACATTGCCATTGGCGCTGGCGTCGGGCGAGGAGCCGTCGCCATAAGCGCTGTTGCCGATGACATAGTTGCTGACCCCGTTGGTGAGCGTCGGCAGGACCGGCGTGCCGTTGTAACTGCCGGTCACCGTCACCCGGTCGGCGAACTGGCCGGCGGTATAGTCGATGTCGAACAGGCGGAATTGCGCTCCCGGCACCGCCGTGGGCAGGGTGAAGCTGCTGGTGACCGCGCCCGACTGGCTGGTCATGTCGACGATCTCGAAGATCGAATATTGCGCGGGGTTCAGGCCGCCGGTGACGACATTCTGCCGCGTCGGCGACTGGCCGCCATAGGTCGCGTTGTTGAGAAAGGATCCGCCGCTGATCGCGATGTTGAAATTCATCGTGCCGATATTGGCGAGGGCATAGCTGCCGCTGGTCTGACCGGCGGTCCAGCTGATGCTGTCCCAGTCATGGACCGTGGTCCCCGCCGGGCAGACGAGGACCGGCGCGACACCCGCGACCCGGCTGCCCGCGACGGTGAAGCTGGCGGCGGCATAATCATCCTCGCCCGTCGCGCCATTGCCGGGGGTCGAGTCGAAGTCGAAGGCCGACGACGCGCTGACTTCGGCGCTGTTGACGACGGTCGCCCCCGATGTCGCGGCGACGGTGCCGTTGATCGTCAGCGTCCGCGTCGTTCCTGGCGGGATGCTGCCGACGGTCCAGACGCCGGTCGTGCCGTTGTAGCTGCCGAACCCCGAGGCGCTGGCGAAGACGAAGCCCGGGGGCAGCAGATCCTGCACCGTGACGCCGGTCGCGGTCAGCGCCGAGCCGCTCGCGTTGGTGACGGCGAGGCTATAGCTGATGCTGGCGCCAAAGGCCGGCGCGGCGCTGCTGACGGTTTTGGTCAGCGACAGGTCGGCGGACGGCGCGATCGGGATGGTGGTCAGCGTGAGGTCCGAGCGGGTGAAATTGCCATTGTCGCCATTGAGCGAGTCGCAGATCGTCAACTGCCAGGTCCCGGCCGACCCTTCGCCGTTGAAGGCGGCGAGCGATCCCTGCGGGCGGAAATTGCGCTGATAGGGTGGCGCGGTCGCCGTCGAGTCATTGCCGCTGTGCGTCGTGATGCTCGCGGCGGCGCTGTCGTCGAACAAGACGTTGAGATTGTTCGCGTTCGTCCCGACATTGGTGATCAGATTGACGATCGTGCCGGTCGGCGACACCAACGTCGCGCGCACGTCGCCGCGATAGCTGTGCGTCAGCTGGACGCCCACCGTCACATTGGTGACCTGGGCGTTGGCGGCGACGGTGAAATTGCGGACCAGCGGCGCGGTGCACGGCGCCGCGGTCTCGCTGATCGTGCCGGTCGTCGTGTTGCTGTAGCTGGTGGTCGTCTGCGCCCGCGCCGGGGCCGCGACGAGCGCGAGCATCAGCAGGGCGAGCGCCATCGCCGCCCGCAAAAGCTGCGTATCCCGGGCCCCACCCCGGCAATATCGGCTCTGGTCCCGCCGTTGCATCGGAGCTTTATGGCGCGCTTGTGGCTAACAGCGGGTTAAGATTGGGAAGTTTCGGCCGTTTCTGTGTCGGATGGGGACAGGAATAGGGGGTGGGGGTGAGGTCGGGGGGGGGGCTCCCGATCGTCGCCCCGGGTCAAGCCCGGGATGACGACGAAATGGGCGTCCGCTGCCCACCCCGAAGCCGTCGCGCGTGCCTCAGCCGCGCCAGTCGCCATGCTGCGCCATCCAGAGCGCGGTGGCGGCGATTGCGGCGGTTTCGGCGCGCAGGATGCGGGGGCCGAGCGCCAGGCGCCGGACCGCGGGGGCGGCGAGCAGCAGGTCGCGCTCGCGGGGCGTGAAGCCGCCTTCGGGACCGGTCAGGATCGCGGCGGGGGCGGGCGCGGCGAGCGTCGCCATCGGGGCGCCGCCGTCCTCGTCGGCGAAGAGCAGCGCCCGCTCCGCCGGCCAGTCGGTCAGCAGGCGCGGCAATTTGACGGGGTCGGCCAGGGTGGGGCGCGCGGTGCGTCCGCATTGTTCGCACGCCTCGACGATCTGCGCCTCGATCCGCTCGCGGTTGATGCGGTCGACGATCGTCCGTTCGGTGATCACCGGCAACAGCCGCGCGATCCCGAGTTCGGTGGCCTTTTCGACGATCCAGTCGAGCCGCGCCTTTTTCACCGGCGCGAAACAGAGCCAGAGATCGGGCACCACCTCGAGCGGGCGGGTCCGGCGCTCGATCGTCACGGTCAGCGCGCGCTTTGCCGTATCCGACACGATGCCGAGCCATTCGCCGCTGACATTGTCGCAGAGCAGCAACGGGTCGCCGACCTTCGCCCGCATCACGTTGAGCAGATAATGCGCCGCCGGGCCGTCGATCACGGGCGCCGCGCCGTCCGCAAGCGGGGTGTCGACGAACAGGCGCGGGGTGCTGGCGGGCGGCCAGGCGGGAGTGGCAGGCATGGGGGTGCGATAGCAGACGCGGGAAATTTGCACATCCCGGACCGCGTCCTGGCGCTTCTGTCCCTTTCTGGGTCAGAATCGGTCCCCGCCGCGCCGCGCCACAGCGGGCGATTAGCGTTTTGGTAAGCAGTCCCGCCCTAGGTGCGAGAATACCAGCGACGCATCCGGTGGGGGGCGGGCCTGGTCAAGAGGGGTTGTGACGATGCGAGGGACCTTGATCCGCGATATCTGGCGGGGCGTTCAGCGGTTGTTGCGCGACCAGCGTGGCAACATGATGTTCCTGACCGCCGCCGCCGTCGTGCCGATTATCGGCATCGTCGGTTCGGGCGTCGATATCGGACGCGCCTATATGGCCGAACTGCGGCTGCAGCAGGCGTGCGACGCCGGCGTGCTGGCGGGGCGCCGCGCGATGAGCGGGAGCACCTATACCAATTACGCCAAGGGTGAAGCGAACAAGATGTTCAACTTCAACTACCCCAATGATCGGTACAGCAGCAGCAACGTCACCTTCACCTCGGTCGCCCAAGGCACCTCGACGGTGAACGGCACCGCCTCCGCGCAGCTGCCGACCGCGCTGATGCAGATTTTCGGCTATGACAAATTCGACCTTGCGGTGAATTGCAGCGCCAAGCTGGAGATTTCGAACGCCGACATCATGCTCGTGCTCGACGTCACCGGGTCGATGGCGACGACCAATTCGGGCGACTCGGTCAACCGCATCACCGCGCTCAAGAACGCGACCATGTCCTTTTTCGACACGCTGACGACGGCGGAGGCCGGCGACGGTCGGCTGCGCTTCGGCGTCGTGCCGTACAGCTCGTCGGCGAATGTCGGCGCGATCCTCTATGCCAAGAACCCGGCGTGGCTGGCGAACAGCGTGACAGTGACGTCGCGTACGGGTCAGTTCAACAATTGGGGCACCGGCACGACGACGACCGGCACGGCGTCGAACGGGTCGGCGTCGCAGGTCATCAACTGGGCGGATACGGGCACGACGATTTCCGGAAAGAACAGCTCGACCTGTCCGGCGACGACGCCCCCGGCCAATTCCACAGCGACGACTTATGGATCGTCGACGACGACGCAGACCGGGCAAACGATCGACAGCAATGGCAACCGCGTGACGACGTCGAACACGGCCCAGCCCTATCGCTATCTCGAATATCGCTACGTCTGGACGTCGAGCAGCTGTCGTCTGCAGAGCCGGACGATGCAGTATACGCGGAATACCCCATCGACGTTGACCCAGCCGCCCGCCTTTTCCGACTATCTATATCAGGATCGGGTGATCGATACGTCGACGCTGAAAACGGGTTCTGCCTACACCGTCGCCAAGGTCGGTGCGAACGGCGTCGACGAGAGCATCACCTGGGGTGGCTGCGTGATGGAGCGCGCCACCGCCGCCTTCAGCGATACCCAGACCGCGCCATCGACCGCGCTCGACATGGATGTCGATACCGCTCCGGGCAGCAGCGACGACAGCAAATGGAAGCTGTTGTTGCCCGACATCGCCTATGCACGCGCGCAACAGGTGGGCAGCCAGCCATCGACCAGCGGCAATCTGACCGTGGCCGCGAGCAGCGTCGGCTATTCGAGCGGCGGCACGCCATATTACCAGAGCTATCGCACCAACTGGCCGAACGGCTGGGGTGTGTGTCCGGCGGCGGCGATGAAGCTGACGACGCAAAGCGCCTCCACGCGCTCGACCTTCAACACCTATATCAATTCGCTGCAGCCGGTCGGCGGTACCTATCATGACTCGGGCATGGTGTGGGGCATCCGCCTGCTGTCGGCCGACGGCATGTTCGCCGACGAAAATTCCACCGCGCCGAACAGCCGCCCGATCGCGCGCCATATCGTGTTTATGACCGACGGCGACATGTCGGCGAACATGGGCAATTATGGCTTCCAGGGCTATGAATATCTGGAGCATCGCGTCGGTGGCACCAGCGATGCGACGCTGACCGCCCATCACAACAACCGCTTCCTGCAATTGTGCGAAAAGGCGAAGGCGAAGAATATCACCATCTGGGTGGTCAGCTTCGGCGTCGCGCTCAACACGCAGATGACGACCTGTGCGACGGCGGACAAGGCCTATGCGGCGACGAACGCGACGCAGCTCAACCAGAATTTCCAGTCGATCGCCCGGCAGATTTCGAAACTGAGGTTGTCGCAATGATCCGTTTTCTCAAGCGTCTCCGCAGCCTGCGGCGCGACGATCGCGGCACCGCGATCACCGAATTTGCGCTGACCGCGCCCTTGTTCCTGCTCATCCTGATGGGGATCTTCGATTATTCCTGGCAGATGTACGGCAAGCAGGTGTTGTCGGGGGCGGTCGCCAAGGCGGCGCGCGCCGCAACGCTGGAGGGCAATTCGGGCACCCAGACCGCGCTCGACACCGCCGTGCGCAACAAGGTCCAGAATGTCTTCGCCGATGCGAACGTCACCTTCACGCGCAAGGCCTATGACAGCTACGACGAGATCGGCGATCCCGAAAACTACACCGACAGCAACAAGAACGGCCGCTACGACACCGGCGAATGCTATCAGGACGTCAACGGCAACCATAATTGGGATTCCGACCGCGGCCAGAATGGCAATGGCGGCGCCGAAGACGTCGTCGTCTATACCGCCAGCATGCAGATCACCCGCATCCTGCCGGTGTGGACGATGCTGGGGCAGCCGCAGTCGACGACGATCAAGGCGAGCACGGTGCTGCGCAACCAGCCCTATGCCGCCGCCACGTCGACCAATGTGGTGATTTGCACATGACGCGCTTTTCCTTTCGCAGGCTTGGCCCGGCGCTGGCGCGCCTGGTCCGCGACACCCGCGCGACGATCATTGTCGAAATGGCCTTCTCCATCCCGTTCCTGATCCTCATCGGCTTTGCCGGACTCGAGATCGCGAACCTCACCCTCGCCAACACGCGGATCAGCCAGATCTCGCTGAGCGCCGCCGACAATGCGTCGCGCATCGCCTTTGGCAATAACCTGTCGCTGCCGCGCGTGCGCGAACTCGACATCAACTCGGTGTTCACCGGGGTCGAGGAGCAGGCGAAGGGGCTGGATTTCCAGGCCAATGGCCGGATCATCCTGTCGAGCCTCGAGCGCAACAGCAGCGGCGGGCAGTGGATCCACTGGCAGCGCTGCTATGGCAATCTGGTCGCGCCGTCGAGCTATGGCGTGCAGGGCAATGGCGCCACCGGGACCGCCTTCACGGGCATGGGCCCGACCGGGCGGCAGGTCACCGCGGCGACCGGCACGGCGGTGATGTTCGTCGAGGTCACCTATCGCTACCAACCGATGCTCTATGGCAAGTGGCTCGGCGCAAGGACGATCCGCTCGACCGCCGCGTTCAACATCCGCGAGGCGCGCGACCTGGCGGGCCCCGCCGGCGGCGACGGCGTCTATAATCCCGCGCCGGTGGCGACCAAGTCGAGCTGCACCTGAGCCGCGCGGCGTCGCGCCGCCCCGTCGATAATCATTGGTGGCGGACGCGGCGGCTGCTATCGCGCGCGGGCCGATGACCGCCGCTCCGCCTCCCCTCGCTCCGCCCGACAGCCAGCTTCGCGGGATCGTCGCGCGGCTCCCCGCCGCCGTACGGCCCTATGCGCTGCTTGCGCGCTTCGACCGGCCGATCGGCTGGTGGCTGCTCTATTGGCCCTGCGGCTTCGGGCTGGCGCTCGCGGGCGGCATCCGGAGCCATTGGTCGCTGTTCCTGTGGCTGCTGCTCGGCGCGATCGTGATGCGCGGCGCGGGCTGCGTCTATAACGACATCATCGACCGCGACCTCGACAAGCAGGTCGCGCGCACCGCATCGCGGCCGGTCGCGAGCGGCGCGGTGTCGGTGCGCGGCGCGCTGCTGTGGACGGCGATGCTGTCGCTCGTCGGGCTGCTGGTGCTGCTGCAACTGCCGCTGCGCGCGCAACTTATCGCGCTGCTCAGCCTCGCGCTGGTCGCGGCGTACCCGTTTATGAAGCGGATCACCTGGTGGCCGCAGGCGTGGCTGGGGCTGGTGTTCAGCTGGGGCGCGCTGGTCGGCTGGGCGGCGGTGGGCGCGAACCCGCCGGGGCTGGCGCTGCCCTTGCTCTATGCCGGCTGCATCGCCTGGGTGATCGGTTACGACACCATCTATGCGCTGCAGGATATCGAGGACGACGCGCTGGTCGGCGTGAAGTCGAGCGCGCGCGCGATGGGGCGGCATGTGAAGGGCGGGGTCGCGCTCTGTTACGGGTTCGCGCTCGCCGGATGGGCGGGGGCGCTGTGGAGCGTCCGGCCCGACCCGCTGGTGTTCGTCGCGCTGGTGCCCGCGGCGCTGCATTTCGCGGGGCAGGTGGTGACGCTCGATCCGACGAAGGGCGAGGATGCGCTGGCGAAATTCCGCAGCAACCGCTTTGCCGGGCTGCTGATCTTCGCGGCGATGCTGGTGGTGGGG
>NZ_JBOHHU010000068.1:0-23392 GCF_050725615.1 Sphingopyxis sp. | reverse complement strand
GAGCCAGCGCGTCCGACGCCAGCCGCCGTCGCGCCGCGCGCCGCGCCGGTTCCCCCTCCCGCGCCCCGCGCGCCGTCGATCGCGCCGCCCGCCGCTTCGCCGCTGGTCACCCGCGCCGCCGCCGAACGGCGTGCGCTGGTGTCGATCGCGCTCGATGTGAAGGGGATCCGCGTGACCCCCGAGCATGTCGCGGTCGCCTTTGCCCTGAATATCGTGAACCAGGGGCCGGTCGACGCGACCGGATTGATGGTGCGCATCGCGCTCAACCAGGGATCGGCGATGACCGAACCGGTGCTCGCGCGCTTTTTCGATGGCGCCGGGGGCAGCGTTTTGCGCGACGATATGGACCTGAAAGCCGGGGCGGGCGAGGCGCTGACCACCGAGGCGATGCTCCCGCGCGCGATGGTCGAGCCGCTGATGATCGGCGGCAAGCCGATGCTGGTGCCCGTCATGGCGTTCGATGTCACCTATCATTGGGAGGGCGATGCCAACGCCTTTGGCCAGATCGCGGGCAGCTTCGTGCTGGGCCGCGAATCGGGGGCGAGCGGCAGCGACAAGCTGGCTCCGCTTCCGCTCGACCGCGCCTCCTATATTCTCGACCGTCCGGGTTCGCGCTCGACCGCCGTCCGGCGGAGCCAGTAGCCGCGCCTGCACCATGGTTTTCTGTTGCAGTGCAGCATTAGCTGGGGCAGATGGCTGCGGCGCTTGAAAAAGGGCACCGCGGGGCATAGGCTGGGCCTTCCCCGGAAAGGCAGCAGGATGGCAGGCGGAGGGACGGAAACAGGTTCCCCGCGGGTCGCAACAGGAGCATGACATGGACGCCTTGGTCTCAACCGACTGGCTGGAACGCGAACTGGGGGCATCGGACCTGCGGGTCGTCGATGCGACGAAATTTCTTGAGGCCGACCGCGACGCGCGCGCCGAATATGAGGTGGGCCACATCCCCGGCGCGGTGTTCATGGACCTGGCCGAACTGACCGACGCGAGCAGCGACGTCGACAATATGGCGCCCCCGGCGGAAAAATTCGCCAGCCGCATGCAGTCGCTCGGCCTCGGCGACGGCAGCCGCATCGTGCTGTACGACGACAGCCCGCTGAAGAGCGCGGCGCGCGGCTGGTGGCTGCTGAAATTGTTCGGTGCGCATGATGTCGCGCTGCTCGACGGCGGCCTCGCCAAGTGGAAGGCCGAAGGCCGCCCGCTCGAAATGGGCAAGCAGACATTGCGCCACCGCCACTTCACCGTGTGGCGCGATGCCAAGGCGGTGCGCACCAAGGACGAGATGCTCGCCAATGTCGCAAGCGCCGCCGAACAGGTCGTCGACGCACGTTCGGGCCCGCGCTTCACCGGCGAGGATCGCGACCCGCGTCCGGGCGTCGCGCCGGGTCATATCCCGGGTTCGCGCAGCCTGCCCTTTGGCGAATTGTTCAACGCCGACGGCACGTGGAAGCGCGGCGACGCGTTGCAGGCGGCGTTCGACGCGGCGGGTGTCGACCTCGACCAGCCGCTCGTCACCACCTGCGGCACCGGCATGACCGCCACCGTCGTCGCGTTCGGCGCGCATCTGCTCGGCAAGGACGATGTCGCGGTCTATGACGGCAGCTGGAGCGAGTGGGGCGCCGATCCGGCGACGCCCAAGGCGACCGGCGCGGCGTAAGCCACCGAGCGAGGGGCCTGGCTCCGCGCGCAGCGCCATTATCGTTTCGTGCAAAGAAGCAAAGAGGTCGCTCTCTCTTTGCGCCTTTGCGTCTTTGCGCGAGATATTTTTGAGGCTGTGCGAGCGAGTAGCGCAAGCGCGGCTTTCCGGACGCACAGCTTTTTCTTGCTTGCTCCGCCTCGATGCCCGGCGGTAATCCCGTCGCATCGGGGCGAGGCAACCTCCCGGTCAGGCGTCCGCCCAAGCGTTGCTTTTTCACCCGGCGATGCCGGCTGGAGAAGTATGCCCGATGACCGATTTTCCTGACGATATCCTGTCCCCCACCCCGAGTTTTGCCGAGGCGGTGCGGGCCTATGCGCGCATCGGCTGTTTGAGTTTTGGCGGCCCCGCCGGGCAGATCGCGCTGATGCACCGCGAGTTCGTCGACGAGCGGCGCTGGGTCGACGAATCGACCTTTCTCCACGCGCTCAATTTCTGCCACCTGCTGCCGGGGCCCGAGGCGCAGCAGCTGGCGACGTGGATCGGCTGGCGGCTGCACGGATTGCGCGGCGGGCTGGTCGCGGGGCTGTTGTTCATCACCCCCGGCGCGCTGGTGATGCTCGGCCTGTCGACGCTCTATGTGATGGCGGCGGGGCTCGACTGGTTTGCCGCCTTGTTTCTGGGGATCAAGGCGGCGGTGCTGGCGATCGTCGTGCAGGCCCTGCTGCGTATCGCCGGCCGCGCGCTCAAGACGCCGTTGCAGCGCGGTATCGCGGTCGCCTCCTTCATCGCCATCGCGATCCTGACCTTGCCCTTTCCGCTCGTCATCCTGTCGGCGCTGCTGATCGGCTGGGCCGCGGCGCGCTGGCGTCCCGACCTGCTGGCGCTGGGGCCGGTGAAGGGCGAGGCCTTGCCGCCGGCCGGGCCGGCGTGGCGGCAGAGCCTGTCGGCGGTGCTGCTCTGGGGCGCGATCTGGGCGGCGCCGATGCTGCTGATCCTCGTCACGCTCGGGCGCGAGCATGTGCTGTGGGACATTGGCTCGTTCTTTTCGCAGCTCGCGGTGGTGACCTTCGGCGGCGCCTATGCGGTGCTCGCCTATATGGCGCAGGAGGCGGTGTCGGGGTTCGGCTGGCTGCGGCCGGGCGAGATGGCCGACGGGCTGGGACTCGCCGAGACGACGCCGGGGCCGCTGATCCTGGTGACGCAGTTCGTCGGCTTCCTCGCCGCCTATCGCGACGCGGCGCCGTTCACGCCCTTCGTCGCCGCCTTCCTCGGCGCCGGGTTGACGCTTTGGGTGACCTTTGCGCCCTGTTTCCTGTGGATTTTCGCCTTTGCGCCATGGATCGACCGGCTGCAGCGCGCGGCGGGGCTGAAGGGCGCGCTGGCGGCGGTGACGGCGGCGGTGGTCGGGGTGATCGCCAACCTCTCGCTGTGGTTCGCGCTGCATGTGCTGTTCCGGCGGTTGGCGCCGAGTGGCTGGGGTTTCGAGCTGCCGGTGCTGGCCAGCGTCGATGTCGCGGCGGTGTTGCTCGCGTTGCTCGCGGCGGTGCTGCTGTTCCGCTTCAAGCTGGGGATCATTCCGATGCTCGCGATCTGCTCGGTGCTGGGGCTGTTGATCGGGCCGGGCGGGCCGTTGCCGGCGTTGGTGTAGCAAGTCGCGCGTAGCGCTATTTTGACTCACGCAAAGGCGCAAAGGCACAAAGATTTTGGCGCGAAATAGCCCCGATGTGCATGAACCTCTTCGCGCCTTTGCGCCTTTGCGTGAGATTTTGAATGGCCCGCTGCGCGGGCAGATGGGTGCCGACCACTGGATTTTGCATCGCGCTCCGCTAACAGGGATGGCATGAGCAAGAGCGACGACGACAGCCTCCGCCCCGCGACGAAATTGGTGCAGGGTGGGCGGCGGCCCGAATGGACCGGCGACCCGCGGCTGGGCGGCGGTGTGGTCAATCCGCCGGTGTGGCGCGCATCGACGATCCTCTATGACAATATCGCCGACCTGAAGGCGCGCGGCCATGCGACGCATGACCAGCTTTATTACGGGCGGCGCGGGACGCCGACGGTGTGGGCGCTCGCCGATGCGCTGACCGAGCTGGAGCCGGGCGCCGAGGGCACATTGCTCTATCCGTCGGGGGTCGCGGCCAATTCGGCGGGGATGCTCGCGCTGCTCGCGCCGGGCGACCATCTGCTGATGGTCGACAGCGCCTATGAGCCGACGCGCGCCTTCTGCAACGGGTTGCTCAAGCGCTATGGGGTCGAGACGACATTCTACGATCCGCTGGTGGGCGGCGCGATTGCCGAGCTGATCCGGCCCGAGACCAAGCTGATCTTCCTCGAATCGCCGGGCAGCCTGACCTTCGAGGTGCAGGACATACCCGCGATCGTCGCGGCGGCGCGGTCGCGCGGCGTGCTGACGATGCTCGACAACACCTGGGCGACGCCGCTGCTGTTTCCGGCGCTGGCGCATGGCGTCGATGTGACGATGATGAGCCTGACCAAATATGTCGGCGGCCATAGCGACGCGATGATGGGGTCGCTGACCGCGACGCGCGCGGTGTGGCCGAAGCTGCGCAGCGCGGCCTATCAGCTGGGGCAGGCGGTTTCGCCCGACGATTGCGCGCTGATGCTGCGCGGGCTGCGCACGCTCGACGTGCGGATGGCGCGGCATGGCGCGAGCGCGCTGGCGGTCGCCGAATGGCTGGCGGCACGGGGCGAGGTGGGGCGCGTGCTGCATCCGGCGCTGGCGGGCGATCCGGGGCATGAAATCTGGGCGCGCGATTTTTCGGGCGCCAGCGGGCTGTTCGGTTTCACGCTGAAAGGCAGCGACGAGGCGGGGCGGACGCGCTTCATCGAGGCGCTGTCGCACTTTGGCATCGGCTTCAGCTGGGGCGGCTATGAAAGCCTGGTGGTGCCGAGCAATCCGGCCGACATTCGTACCGCGACCTTCTGGACCGACCCCGACCCGCTGGTGCGGCTGTCGATCGGGCTCGAGGACCCTGCCGACCTGATCGCCGACCTGGCGCGCGGTTTCGCGGCGATGGCGGGATGAGCGTTTCTGCCGACCTGAAGAGCGGCACCGCGCGCACCGTCGAGGCGATGCAGGCGATCGGCATCGACGTCGGATCGTATCGGCTGTCGCTCTATGGGCTGTTCTCGACGATCGTCGTTGCGGTTCTGCTCTATCTCGCGGTCCGGCTGACGATGCGCGCGATCAAATGGCTGCTGCGGCGTAACACCCATATCGACGCGACGCAGCGCATCCTGACCGAGAAGCTGATCGCGATCGCGCTGTTCATCTTCGCGATCCTGTTCGGCATCGACCTGCTCGGCATCGACCTGACCGCGCTCGCGGTGTTTTCGGGCGCGGCGGGGCTCGCGATCGGTTTCGGGCTGCAGAAGACCGTCGGCAATCTGATCGCCGGGATCATCCTGTTGATGGACCGCTCGATCAAGCCGGGCGACGTGATCGTCGTCGGCGACGGTGCGAGCATGGGGAGTTCGGCGACGCTGAACGGCGTCCCGAACGTCGGCCGCGTCGCGAAGATCGGGGTGCGCGCGGTCAGCGTCGTGACCCGCGACGGCAAGAAGCATCTGATTCCGAACGAATTGCTGATGACGATGCCGGTCGAGAACTGGAGCTATTCGAGCCGCGACGTGCGGGTGCGGATGCGCGTCCCGGTGGCTTACGATTGCGACCTGCGCGCGGCGCAGAAGATCATGGTCGAAACCGCAAAGGCGAACCCGCGCATCCTGGCCGACCCCGAACCGGTGGTGTGGATCACGGCGTTCGGCGACCGCGCGGTCGAACATGAGCTGCGCTACTGGATTTCGGACCCCGAGGCCGGGCTGGGCAATATCCAGGGCGAGGTGTTTCTGGGGATCTGGGACCGGTTCAAGGAAGCGGGGATCCGGATTCCCTATCCGCGCACCGATGTGCGGTTGGTGGGGGAGGCACCCGATGACGGCGAGCCACTCGCATCCTGAACCGTAGCCCTGAGCCTGTCGAAGGGCGCTTATCGAGAGGCGCCCTTCGACAGGCTCAGGGCTACGGTGATTGGCTCAGTACCCCACCTTCTTCGCGCGTTCGATGCATTCGACGATGATGCGCTTGGCCTCGTCGACATCGCCCCAGCCGTTGAGCTTCGCCCATTTGCCGGGTTCGAGGTCTTTGTAATGGGTGAAGAAATGCTCGATCTGCTGGAGCACGATCTCGGGCATGTCCTTGTAGGTGGAGACCTTGTCATAATAGGGGAAGGTCTTGTTGACGGGCACGCAGAGCAATTTCTCGTCGCCGCCGGCATCGTCTTCCATCAACAGCACGCCGATCGGGCGGCACTTGACCACCGCGCCGGCGACGATCGGCGAGCGCGCGACGACCAGCGCGTCGAGCGGGTCGCCGTCCTCGCCCAGCGTGTGGGGCACGAAGCCGTAATTGGCGGGATAGCGCATCGGGGTGTGGAGGAAGCGGTCGACGAACAGCGCCCCCGACGCCTTGTCGAACTCATATTTCACCGGCTCGCCGCCGATCGGCACTTCGATCAGCACGTTCAGGCTGTCGGGCGGGCTGTCGCCGGCCGGGATCAGGTCGATGCGCATGGGAGATGTCCTTTTGGTTTTGATTCGCGGGGCGCCTTAGACCTTGGGGGCGAGCGAGGGAAGGCGGGAGCGATAGGTTCCCCTCCCGCAGGCGGGAGGGGCAGCGAGACTTGCGAACTTGTTCGTTAGTCGCAGCGGGGTGGGCCAACGCGACGTCGCTTGCTCGCTGCGCTCGCGCCCACCCCCAACCCCTCCCGCTTGCGGGAGGGGAATCAGAGCGCCCGCTTCGCCGCGAGGAGCTGGTCGAACCAGTCGGGCCCGGTGCCGACCTTTTCCAGATGCGGCCAGCGCAGCCCGCCATGATAGTCGATCTCGACGTTGCGGTAGCGGCCGCCGCGCTCGACGAGCAATTTCACCGGGGTCTTGCCGTCGGTCGCGGCCTTGATCGCGGCTTCGATGCGTTCGCGGCTGTAGCTGACGCCGTCGACCGCGAGGATCTTGGTGCCGTTGACGATGTCGGCCTTGAAGGCGGGGCCGTCCCACAGGATGCTGCCCGCGACGCCGTCCTTGTCGATGGCGAGGCCGAGGCTGTGGGTGAGGTCGGTGTTTTTCGCCCGCGCCATGCGGTCGCGGTCATAGGCGTTGGGCGCGTCGCGCCACATCAGCCGATACCCCGCCGCCTCGATTCCCGCGGTCGGTGCGGGACGGCCCGGCGCCTGCATATGCTCGCGCAGGAACTTAGCCCAGTCATAGGGATGGACCGTATTCAGCGCCGCGACGACATCGTCGAAGTCATAGCTGTCCTGCCCCCAGTCGCCCTCGCGCCCGCCGAAAAAGATCTTCGCGAAATCGTCGAGGCTTTTGGCGTTGTTCGTGGCCTGGCGGATCAGCATGTCGGCCTCAAGCCACATCAGTCCGCCTTCGTTGTAATAATCCTCGGTCCGCGTCGCGCTCGGGAAGGCGCGCGCCTTGCGCCCGGCGATGATCGGGTCGAGCGTCGTATCCTCGACCGACCGCCAGTCGCGGCCAGCCTGGACGCTGTAGAAGCCGGCGTTGGTCGCCCATTCGGCGAGGATCATCTCTTTCGACTGCATGCCCGACCGGCCGGCGAGGACAAGGTCCCAAAAGCTCGTCTGCCCTTCATAGACCCAGAGCAGATTGTCCTGCATCGGGGTGCGATAATCGGGGGTCCAGAGCTTGTCGGGGCGGCGATATTTGCCGTTCCAGCTGTGGACCAGCTCGTGCGGGAGCAGCCCGCGCTCGCTGTCATTATCGTCCCATTTGGTGAAATAATCGGGGTTGCGGCTGTTCTCGCTCGACCGGTGATGTTCGAGCCCGATGCCGCCCATCTCGTCGGTCAGCGCGAGCAGAAATTCATACCGGTCATAATGGCGGGTGCCGAACAGCGCGACGGCTTCGGACACCAGCGCAGCATGGCGCGCGATATGGTCGGGGCTGGCGGCCAGATATTTGGCTTCGTCGGCGACGACATTGAGCGTCACGCCGTTGCCGAGCGCCCATTGGCGGTAATATTTGCCCGCGAACATCGGGCTGTCGACCAGATTTTCATAGCTGGTGACGCCGAAGCTGTAGCGGTTCTTCGACACCTGCAGCCCGTCGAGCGCGGCGGCGCCGATCCAGCCGTCGGGCAGCAGGACCTCGAGCTGCACCGGGATTTGCCGGGTGAACCAGCCCGCGGGATAGAGGCTGACCTGTTCCCACTGCAGGTTCATCATCGCGTCGGTCGCCACGATGCGGCCTTCGGTGGTGCGGGTCGGGGAGAGGAAATCGAAAGCGATATCGATGCTCTTGACCCCCGCCGGCACCTCGATGTCGAAGGCATAGACATCGGTCGGCTGGCGCGTCCAGGCGAGCGGTTTGCCGGCGGCGGTCGGCTTGAATCCCGCGACCTCGGCGATCGCGCCGCGCGGGGCATGCTTGCCGGGCAGCCATTCGGGATAGAGCAAAGTGAATTTGCCGGCCTTGGGCACCGGGATCGTCTGACGGACGTGGAAAATGCCGCGTACATAGTCGGTCGCGTCGACCCTGAGCAACATCGTGCCGGGATAGGGCCGGTCGACGGGCAGCGGGATGGTGAGCGGCTGCACCACCGGTTGCGGGCGGCTGTTGCCCTCCTGGGCATAGGCTGCGGGGGCGGTGAGGGCGATGAGGGCGGCTGCGACGAACAGTTGTTTTTTCATGGTGCCGCGTTTTGCCGGGAAATGTGGAGGACGTCCAGCATCGGGTCGGCGAGCGCCCTTTGCCTTTCGACCAAAAAAGATTAGACGCCGCGCCCATGAGCAAGGACAAATCCGCCAAGATCGCCACGCCGCAGCCGGTGCGGGGCACGCAGGACATGCTCGGCGATTTCGCCGACCGTTTTCAGCATGTCGTCGACACCTTCGACCGCGTGCGGCGGCTCTATGGCTATAAACGCATCGAGGTGCCGGTGATCGAGCCGACCGCGGTGTTCGCGCGCTCGCTCGGCGAGACGACCGACGTGGTGTCCAAGGAAATGTATAGCTTCGAGGATCGCGGCGGCGAGTCGATCACGCTGCGCCCCGAATTCACCGCTGGCATCGCGCGCGCCTATATCAGCAATGGCTGGCAGCAATATGCGCCGCTGAAGGTCGCGACGCACGGGCCGCTGTTCCGCTACGAGCGACCGCAAAAGGGGCGCTATCGCCAGTTCCACCAATTGGACGCCGAAGTGCTGGGCAGCGACAGCCCGCTCGCCGACGCCGAATTGCTGGTGTTCGCGGATCAGCTGCTCAAGGAATTGGGGATTGCCGAGGGCGTGACGCTGACGCTCAACACCCTCGGCGACGCGGCGAGCCGCGACGCCTGGCGGACGGCGCTGGTCGATCATTTCGAGGCGCATCGCGGGGATCTCAGTGAAGACAGCCTCGCGCGGCTCGACAAGAATCCGATGCGGATATTGGACAGCAAAGACCCGCGCGACCGGCCGATCGCCGACAGCGCGCCCGATATCGACGCTTATCTGACGAGCGAGGCGCAGGATTTCTTTGGCGCGGTGACCGCTGGGCTCGACGCCGCAGGCGTCGCATGGGAGCGCAATGCGCGGCTGGTGCGCGGGCTCGACTATTATCGTCACACCGCGTTCGAATTCGTCACCGACCGGCTGGGGGCGCAAGGGACGGTGCTGGGCGGCGGGCGTTACGACGGGCTGATCGAAGCGCTCGGCGGCCCGCCGACGCCGGCGGTCGGCTGGGCGGCGGGAATCGAGCGGCTGGCGATGCTGGTTGGCGACGATGTCATCGACACGCGCCTCGACGCGGTGATCGCGGTCGAGGATGATAGTGTCTTGCCCCGGGCAATGAAGGCGCTGGCCGACGTTCGCGCAAACGGATATTCCGCAGAGATTGTTGCGGCGGGGTCGCCGCGCAAACGCTATGACAAGGCTGCGAAAATCCCGGCGCAAATCCTTGTTTCCTACGGAATCCGGGACGGCGTTCCCCATGTGAACATTCGTGGCGGTGATCGCGTCACGCATGCCAAGCTATTGGTCCTGTTCTGACAACAATGACCTCCGTTTCCGCCCGCCAGATCGACGCCATCATCGAACGCCACGCCGCCTTGCAGGCACGGATGGCGACGGGGGACATGGCGCCCGCCGATTTCGTCGCGGCGTCGAAGGAGTTCGCCGAGCTCGAACCCGTCGCGGGCGCCGCGCGCGAGGTGGTGCGGCTGCGCGGCGAGATTGTCGCGCTGACCGAGATGCTGGCCGATCCCGAGATGAAGGCGATGGCGGCCGAGGAGCTGGCGGCGATCGAAGAGACGCTGCCCGCCGCCGAGCATGACCTGGCGGTCCAATTGCTGCCCAAGGATGTCGCCGACGAGCGCGCCGCGATGCTCGAAATCCGCGCCGGCACCGGCGGCGACGAGGCGGCTTTGTTCGCGGGCGATTTGCTGCGCATGTACAGCCGCTACGCCGACGGGCAGGGCTGGAAGGTCGAAATCATCTCGGCGAACGAGACCGAGGTCGGCGGGTATAAGGAAGTCGTCGCGTCGGTAAGCGGGCAGGGCGTGTTCGCCAAGCTCAAGTTCGAAAGCGGCGTCCACCGCGTCCAGCGCGTGCCGGTGACCGAAAGCGGCGGGCGTATCCACACCAGCGCCGCGACGGTCGCGGTTTTGCCCGAGGCCGAGGAGGTCGATGTCGCGATCGCCGACAGCGACCTCAAGGTCGACATCTATCGCGCGTCGGGCGCGGGTGGACAGCATGTCAACACGACCGATTCGGCGATCCGCATCACCCATATCCCGACCGGCCTCGTCGTGATCCAGCAGGACCAGCGCAGCCAGCACAAGAACCGCGCCAAGGCGATGCAGGTGCTGCGCGCGCGGCTCTACGACCTCGAGCGCGAGAAGATCCACAGCGCCGAGGCGTCGGCGCGCAAGTCGATGGTCGGGTCGGGCGACAGGTCGGAGCGCATTCGCACCTATAATTTCCCGCAGGGGCGCGTGACCGACCACCGCATCAACCTGACGCTCCATCGCCTGCCCGAGATTTTGGAAGGCGCGATGGACGAGCTGGTCGACGCGCTGATCGCCGAGGATCAGGCACAGCGGCTGGCGGGGCTGGGTGACTGAGACGCCAACCTTCGCGGGCGTCGCGGAGTCGCTGCGCACCGCGACGAACCTGTTGACGGGCATCAGCGATACGCCGCGGCTCGATGCCGAATTGCTGATGGCGCATGCGCTGGGGGTGGAGCGGTCCGCGCTGCTGCTCGATCCCGCGCGTTACGAAGTGCCCAATCTCTATGCGCGTCTGGTCGCGCGGCGGATGGCGCATGAGCCGATCGCCTATATCGTTGGTTATCGCGATTTCTGGACCTTGCGCATCGAGGTCGGGCCCGGGGTGCTGATCCCGCGGCCCGATAGCGAGACGTTGATCGAGGCGTGTCTCGACTTCGCGCGGGACGGACGGGGGGCGGGGTGGCCGTCGCGGGTGCTCGACCTCGGGACGGGGCCGGGGACGCTGCTGCTTGCCGTGCTGAGCGAGTTCCCGCACGCGACCGGGCTGGGCGTCGATGCGTCCGAATTTGCGCTCGCTTTTGCGCGCGACAATGCCGACGAGCTGGGCCTGGCCGATCGCACGGACTTTCAGTCGGGCGACTGGGGGGACGGCGTCGAGGGACCATTCGACCTGATCCTCTGCAATCCGCCCTATATCGCCGACGATGAAAAGCTGATGCCCGATGTCGCCGACCACGAACCGGCCGGTGCGCTCTACGCCGGCGCTGACGGGCTCGCCGACTATCGCCGCATCATCCCCGACCTGCCGCGCCTGCTCGCGCCCGATGGGCTGGCGGTGCTTGAAATCGGGGCGACGCAGCATATCTCGGTCGGGCAACTCGCCGAAGCGGCGGGTTTCATCGTCGCTTGCCGCCAGGACCTCGGCGGCCGCGACCGTGCCCTGCTCCTGACCCGCGCCCGCTGATCCCGATCCCAAGAAATCGCTTGGTTTCGCGTCCAAAGCACGGTAGGGGCGGCGTACAGGCCTGATCAGGGTCCCTTTGGCGGTGCAGCGCACCGATACTGGTCCGGCGGGTCTGCTTCCCATTTACGATGCTGGTGCGGGACGAATGTCTCGTGCAAGCGGTAACACGGAAGAGCCGCGCAAGGGAGCGCGGGCACGACGCGCAAGAGGCGCGGTCGGCCAAAAGGGGTTGGCATAGCTTAGAGCTTTTCGACAGGATGTCTCAGTTGAACATGAACAACCGGCAGAACGGTCGCCGTCGCGGCCGTAACAACAATAACAACAACAATCGCCCGCAGTCGGGCGGCGGCCGTGGCGGTACCGACCAGGCCAATCGCATCGACAGCCGTGCGCGCGGCAACGCAGCGCAGATGATCGAGAAATTCAAGAATCTCGCGCGCGACGCCCAGCTTTCGGGCGACCGGGTGCAGACCGAATATTATCTCCAGTTCGCCGACCATTATTTCCGCGTGCACAGCGATTTCCGCGCTCGCCAGGAAGAAAAGAACGGCGGCCAGCAGGATCGGGGCGATCGCCACCGCGAAGTGCGCGGGGTCGAGGATTTCGACGCGCATGACGACACCGACCTCGACGAGGGCCAGGGCGACAGCGACGGCGATCGCGAGGGCAATCGCGGCGAGCGCGACAACCGCGAGCGTGGCGATCGCAATGATCGCGGCGACCGGAACGAGCGCAACGATCGGGGCGACCGCAACCCGAACCGTGGCAACCGCCGCGACCGCGACGAGAATGACGACAATCGCGGCAACCGCCAGCCGGTGCGCGAGCGCGCCGAGCGTTCGGAACGCCCCGAGCGTCCGGAGCGCGTCGAGGTCGAAGCCCGCGACGAGGACGTCGCGGTGGCGGAAGCCAAGCCCGCGCGCGCGCCGCGCCGCAGCCCGCGCCGTCCGCGCGACGAGGATGAAGGTGGCGCCGGGATCGACAGCGCCGTGCTGCCCCCCGCGATCGGCCGTCCCGCTCCGGCCCCCGAAGCCGACGAGGCCGAGGCCGCCGAAGCCGCGCCGAAGCCGCGCAAGCGCCGCACGCTCGCGGCGCGCAGCTCGGACGTCGAAGCGGCCGAATAGTCCGCTTCGACGCCTTGTGACGGGATGTGACGGCTGAAATTGTCGTCACCCCGGGCTCGACCCGGGGTCCCGCTTTTTGGCCGTCGCGCCTTTCCGCAGATTAGCGGGACCCCGGATCGAGTCCGGGGTGACGAAGTGAGAATGGGTCGCCATTTTCGCGCTGGCCAATCGCCGCAAACTGACTTAGCCTCCCCGCAACATCATGTGGGGGAGAGCCATTATGCGCGCTTTGGCAAAGACTTGGCTCTTGGGAGCGATCGCCGTCCCGCTGCTATCGGTTTCCGCCGCGGCGCAGCAGGACCCCGGCGCGACCGCGCAGGGCGACGTCGCGGTCACCATCTACAACAACGGCCAGTCGCTGGTGCAGGACGACCGCCAACTCGCGGTCAATGCCGGGCGCAACCGCATCGAATTTCCCGACGTCTCGGCGCGCATAAGGCCCGAGACGGTGACGCTCTCGGGCGGCGGGCTCGCGATCGTCGAGCAGAATTTCGACTTCGACCTGCTCACCCCCGACAAGTTGATGGACAAGGCGGTCGGCCAGCAGATCACGCTGGTGCGCACCAACCCCGCGACCGGCGCCGAGCGCAGCGAGCGCGCCAAGGTGCTCGCGGCGAACGGCGGCATCGTGCTGCAGATCGGCGAACGGATCGAGGTGCTGCGCGACGACGGCCTGCCGGTGCGCGCGGTGTTCGACCGGCTGCCCCCCAATCTGCGCGCGCGCCCGACGCTGTCGGTGACGGTCGAGGCGGCAAATGCCGGGACGGTCCCCGCGCGCCTGTCCTACCTCACCCCCAACCTCGGCTGGACCGCCGACTATGTCGCGCTGTTCGACGCGGCCAAGGGCGCGATGGACATGCAGGGGTGGGTGACGCTGACCAATTCGACCGGCACGACCTTCACCAACGCCCGCACCTTGTTGGTTGCGGGCAGCCCGGGCGGCGGCGGCGGTTTTGCGCAGATGGTCAGTTCGCTCGACGAGGCGGGGACCGAGAGCAACGGTCGCGAGCGGCTCGGCGACTATTATCTCTATCCGCTCGCCGAACGCACGACGATCGCCAATGCGCAGCAGAAGCAGGTGAGCTTCCTCGACGTGAAGGGCGCGCCGGCGCGTTCGACCTATGAATATGTCAACGGCTGGCTCGGCGCGAGCACCGATCCGGTGAGCGCGGCGAGCGTGCTGCGTTTCTCGACCTCGGCGAAGGGCGGGCTCGGCGATCAGCTGCCCGCCGGCACGATCCGCGTCTATATGCGCGACGCGCGCGGCGACCCGCAATTCATCGGCGAGAACAGCATCGGCCATACCCCGATGGGATCGTCGATGACCTTGCGCACCGGCGACGCCTTCGACGTCAAGGTGCAGACGACGGTGGTGTCGCGCACCCGCAAGAGCGATTCGCGCTGGATCACCAAGATGCGCTATGTCGTGACCAATGCGCGGCCGGGACCGGTCACCGTCGACCTGTCGCAGAGCGGGCTGTGGGGCGACGTGCGGATCAGCGACGAGAGCATCAAGGGCAATCGCGTCTCGGCCGATCGGGTCGAATGGGTGGTGCCGGTGCCCGCGAACGGCAAGACCGAAGTCACCGCCACCTTCGATTCGCGCTACTGAGGACCGGGCCGTGCGCGCGATGCGCCTGATCCCGGCCTTGCTGGCCGCGCTCGCTGCGACGCCGCTGGCGGCGCAGCAGGGCGCGAGCCTGTCCGCGCCGCCGGTGCGGCCCGAGGCGCCGGTGGTGGTGTCGTCGCGGCTCAAGGATGTCGCGGTCACCGTCTATCGCGCGCCGTTCCGCGGCGCGGGGCCGATCGATCCGGCGTGGCCGCAGGGCTTCGCGCTGGTCACCGAGACGCGGGTGGTGAGCTTGCCCGCAGGCCCCTCGGTGCTGCGCTTCGAGGGGGTGTCCGAAGGCCTGCTGCCCGAAACCGCCGTGGTTTCGGGCATGCCCGACGGGGTGCGTGAGAAGAATCGCGATGCGCGCTTGCTGTCGCCCGCCGGGCTGGTCGACGCCTATCTCAAGCGCAGCGTCACGCTACGCCGCACCGACCGCAAGACCGGCAAGGTTCGCGAGCAGCAGGCGATCATTCAGGCGGGCCCGAACGGCGGGGTGATCCTGCAGACCCCCGAGGGTTATGAGGCGCTGGGCTGTGCGGGGTTGCCCGAACGGATGCTCTATAGCCGGGTGCCCAAGGATCTGTCGGCCAAACCGACGCTGTCGATCCTGGTCGAAAGCGCGCGGGCGCGAACGGTGACGCTGCAGCTTGTCTATCTGTCCGAGGGTTTCGACTGGGCGGCGAATTATGTCGTCGACCGCGCGGGCGACGGCAAGCAGCTCGGCATCACCGGCTGGATCACCGTCGCCAATGGCGGGGTGACGAGTTTCCCGGGCGCGCAACTCAACGTCATCGCCGGACGGCTCAACAAGGGCTATCGCGCGCCATTGCAGCGCACGCCGCCGGGGACGCTCAACCTCAAATGCTGGCCGCTCGACATCACCAGCACGCACCCCTTTTGGGAATTGCCGCCGATCATCGAGCCGACCGTCGACGATTATGCCGAAGAGGTGATGGTGACCGGCACGCGCATGGCCTATGCGCGCGCGCCGATGCCGGTCATGGCGCCTCCACCGCCTCCGCCGGCACCGCCGCCCCCTCCGCCGCCGCCCGCCGAGGACCTCGGTGACCTCAAATTCTATCGCATCCCGTTCCGCGTCGATGTGTCGGCGAAGGGGCAGAAGCAGGTCGCGCTGCTGATCAAGGACAAGGTCGCGGTCGAGCAGCTCTATACGACGATACTCTACGACTGGATGGCGGGGCGCGTGCAGCCGCTGACCATGATGTTGCGCGTGCAGAATCGCGAGTCGGACGGCCTCGGGCTGGCCTTGCCCGCCGGTGCGGCTTCGGTGTTCGAGACGATCGCGGGCCGGCGCCTGCTCGTCGGCGAGGCGCGGATTGGCGACAAGGCGAAGGGCGAACGCGTCGATTACGAACTCGGGCTCAGCCCGGCGGTACAATATAAGAGCGTCATCACCGCGCGCGCGCCAAAGGGCGAATATCAGGACTGGCAGGTGACGCTGACCAATGCGCGGCCCTTCGACGCCGAGGTCGAGATGCTGATTCCCTTCGCGATCGATCCCGAACCCACGACTTGGGAACGGCGCGGCGCGAGTTGGGTGTGGCGCGTGCGGGTGCCCGCGAACGACAGCGTGGTGCAGACGTTCCGGCAGAAGATGCGCTGACGACAGAGAGATAAGGGGAGAGGTCGCATGGCTTGTGGGGCGAGGACATGGGGTCTGCTGATGGCGGGGCTCCTGGGTCCGGGTTTGGCGATGGCGGCGCCCGCAGCGGCGCAGCAGGTGGTGAGCACTGGCGGGCAGGGCGATGTCGCGGTGACCATCTATAGCGGCGAACTCGCGCTGGTTACCGATACGCGTCAGACCAATTTGCCCGCCGGCGAGGCCAAGCTGGAATTCCCCGATGTGTCGAGCCGCATCCGGCCCGAGACGGTGAGCCTGGTCGGCACGGGGCTCGAGATCGTCGAGCAGAATTTCGATTTCGACCTCCTGTCGCCGACCGCGATGATGCAGAAGGCGGTGGGGCAGGAGATCACGATCATCCGCACCAACCCCGCGACCGGCGCCGAGACGCGCGAGCGCGCGAAGGTGCTCGCGGTCAATGGCGGGGTGGTGCTCGACGTCGGCGGGCGAATCGAGATCTTGCGCGACGACAATCTGCCGGTGCGGGTGATCTTCGACGGCATCCCGACCAATTTGCGCGCGCGCCCGACGCTATCGGTGACCGTGGACAGCAAGAGCGCCGGCGCGCGGCCGCTAACCTTGCGCTACCTGTCCGAAGGGCTGAGCTGGCGCGCCGATTATGTCGCGCTCTATGACGAGGCGGCGAAGGCGCTCGATTTGCAGGGCTGGGTGACGCTGAAGAACAACAGCGGCACCGGATTCGCCAATGCGAAACTGTTGCTCGTCGCGAGCGATCAGATCGGGGTGCGGCGCGGATCGCGCGGCGGCGACGGCGAGCCGGCGGCGATGACCAGCGCCGGGACCGAGAGCGCCAAGGCCGAGGCGCTCGCCGACATGCATGCCTATCCGATGGCCGACCGCACGACGATCGCGAGCGCGCAGCAGAAGCAGATCGCCTTTCTCGACGCGATGGGGGTGCCCGCGACGCGCGGCTATGCGGCGTCGCTCGACCGCTTCGCGACGATGGACGAAGCGCAGAGCGCCAATTCGACCTATCGTTTTTCGACCGGCAAGGGCGGGGTCGGCGATGCGATGCCGGCCGGGTCGGTGCGGCTTTATGTCAAGGATGCGCGCGGCGCGGCGCAGTTCGTCGGCGAGAGCTATATCAGCCACACGTCGGCGGGATCGGACCTGTCGCTGACGACGGGCAAGGCGTTCGACGTCAAATATCAGGCGATCCTCGAGAAGCGCGAGAAACTGACCGAGGAGGACTGGACGCGCAGTTCGTCGACGCGGGTGCGCAAGAACGGCGTCGTCACGGTGACCGAGACCGATGTGAAGCGCAATTTCTGGCGCACCCATATGCGCTATATCTTCACCAACGCGCGGTCGACGCCGGTGACGATCGATTTCACCCAGAACGGCCTCAACACCTGGAACAACGACACGCGGGTGCCGTTCGAGAGCCTGCCGGCCGACAAGGACAATCTCTATTGGGAAAGCCGCAAGTGGCAGGTGACGGTGCCCGCGAACGGGCGCACCGAGCTGACCGTGCAATATGACACGCTGAACTGAACCGTGCGCGGGGCTCTTGCCTTGTTGCTACTGGTCGCGGGCGTCGTCGCGGCGCCCGCGCGCGCCGCCGATCCGCCGGTGGTCGCGTCATCCAAACCCGACCATGTCGCGATCAGCCTCTATCGCGATCCGAATCGCAATCCCGACGTGCCGCTTCCGGCGCCTGACGACGGAGAGCCCCTCGGCGGCTTCGCGTTGATTCGCGAAACGCGCACGGTCGACCTGCCGCCGGGGCCGGTGATTGTCCGATTCGAAGGGGTGTCGAGCAGCATCCTGCCCGAATCGGCGTTGCTGCGCGGCGGCGGCAAGCCGCGCGAGAAGAATTACGACCGGCGCCTGCTGTCGCAGCGCGGGCTGCTCGACGCCTTGACCGGGCAGCAGGTGATGCTGCGCACGACCGACCCCGCGACGGGCAAGGCGCGTTTCGAGCGGGTGCGCGTCCGCTCGGGGCCCGAGGAACTGATCGTCGAGCGCAAGGGCGGGTTCGAGGCGGTGCAGTGCAGCGGGCTGCCCGAAACATTGCTCTATGACGCGGTGCCGGCGGGGTTGAACCCGGTGCCGACGCTGTCGATGACGCTGGGCGACCAGCCGGGCGGGCGGACAAAGCTCGAGCTCACCTATCTCGCCAATAATTTCGACTGGCAGTCGAACTATGTCGGCGAGATCGGCGCCGATGCGAAATCGGTCGACCTGTTCGCCTGGCTGACCGTCGCGAGCGGCGATTCGACGAGTTTCACCGGCGCCGACATGGCGGTGATCGCGGGGCGCATCGCTTTTTTCGCGGCGGCGCCGATCGCCGGCGATGAGGAACCATGGGAGGCGGAGGAACGCCGGCGCCAGGAAGCCGAAGACGATCCCTGGCATCCCGACAATATCGAAGTCTGGTTCGACTGCTGGCCGCGCGGCAGCAGCGGCAGCGGGGGATATTATCCGCGGTTGTTCGGCCCCGACCGCCTGCCCGAAGGCCAGATCGACTATGCCGCCGGCTATGAGATTGGTTTCTACGGCGGCGGCGGGGGCGGCGACGAGGGAAGCGAGATCGTCGTCACCGGATCGCGAATCGCGCCGCGCGAGGACATCGGCGACTATAAATTATACCGCGTGCCGCAGCCGACGACGCTCGGCGCGCAAAGCCGCAAGCAGATCGCCTTTCTGGAAAAGCCGGGGGTCGCGGCGCAGATGCTTCACGCCTTCGCGGTGACCGGCGACAATTTCGATGGCTATGTCGACCCGGTGCTGCGCATCGACAACAAGAAGGGCGGCCCGCTCGCCGAACCGCTGCCGGGTGGGCAGGTCGCCTTGTTCCAGCGCCGATTCGGCGAGCCGATGCTGGCCGCCCAGACCGATGTGAAGGACAAGGCGGTCGGCGAACTGATCGATCTGCAGCTCCCCGATCAGGACGACAGCGATGTCGACGCCGACCAGGAGGAGCTTGATTCGGGCGAAGGCTGGACGCGCTATCGCATCACGATCGAGAATGACGGCGAACAGCCCGAACCGGTCGAGGTCAGCTTTGCCAGCGACGCCTCTTATATGGTCGACAAGATCGGCCGGCCGACGAAGCTGCGCGACGGCAAGCGGATCTGGTCGGTGACCGTGCCCGCCGAAGGCAAGAAGACGGTCGATTACCGGGTGAACGAAGTCGACCGAATCGGCGCCGACAATCAGGACGACTGGGAAGGGCCCGAAGAAGATTAGCCGGGCGGCAGCGCGCGCGGCCGGTGATTCTCGTCGAGCGCCACAAAGGTGAACAGGCCTTCGGTGACCTTCACCTGTTCCTCGCCGCGACCGCGCGAGGCGATCACTTCGATTCGGATGCCCATCGATGTCCGTCCGCGCCGTTCGAGATGCGCATAGACCGAGATGATGTCGCGCAGCAGGATCGGCGCGATGAACTCCATCGCCTCGATCGCGACGGTCGCGGTCGGGCCCTGCGCGATTCGCGCCGCGACGATGCCGCCGGCGATGTCCATCTGGCTCAATACCCAGCCGCCGAAGATATGGCCGTTGCTGTTGATGTCGGCGGGCGCGGGGACGACGCGCAGGATCGGGTCGCGCGCCGCGTCCGACGGGGTCTTATCGGTCATTTTTCATTTCCGGGTCATTTTCGAACGGGTCCTCGATCGATTCGTCGTGGCCGCTGCCGCTCGACAGGAAGACGAGGCCCATCAACGCGGCGCCGAGCATCACCGACAGGCCGACGCCCGCCGTGGTGGCGATGATCATATGGATGGTCAGGCCCTGCGGTAGGCTGAAGTGCAGATAGAGCAGCGCGGCGATCACCGCGAGTGTCGACACCAGCGCCATGCCGAGCATCAGGCGGCGATAGCGCGCCCAGGCGATATTGGCGGTGTCGTGGTTGTCGAGCGGCGAGGGTTTGACCATGACCGCTTCCATGGACCAGTCGCGCGGCAAGGCCAAGCGGCATCGGCGTACGGCAGGATGTTTCGCTTGGGGCGCGAATCGTGATAGATTGTTTTTCCACATGATCGACAGGGGGAGCGGCAAGGCATGACGATCGGAGCGATTCTCCACGGACGGACCGGCGCGGTAATTTCGGCGCGCAAGGAAGATGATGTGCGCGCGGTGGTCGACCTGCTGGCGCAGAACCGTATCGGCGCGGTGCCGGTGATGGAGAATGACGTCATCGTCGGCATCTTCTCCGAACGCGATCTCGTCCGTCTGCTCTCCTCTTATGGCACCGAGGCGCTCGACCGGACGCTCGAGGAGGTGATGACCAAATCGCCGGTGACCTGCGAATCGGGCACGGCGGTGATGGGGGCCCTGTCGCAGATGACGCAGAAGCGCATCCGCCACCTGCCGGTGGTCGACAACGGCCAGCTGGTCGGATTCGTGTCGATCGGCGACCTCGTCAAATATCGCATCGACCGCATCGAGGCCGAAGCCGCAGCGATGCGCGACTATATCGCGTCCTGAGTCGCGGGCGTTCCAACCGCCGGGCGGCGCAGGACGAGTCGCAGGATTTCGGCGATCGCCTCTTTCTCCAGCAGCCAGAGCAGGGCGGGATAGATCAGTCCGCCTGCCCCCACGAGAATCGCGAGTCGCAGCGGGGCGATCATGCCGGCGGGCAGCATGCGCTCGATCAGCCCGACCGCGACCGCCATCACCAGCGCAGGCGCGAGTCCCGGCAGCACGGCGCGGCCGATGTCGGTCAGCGTCACGCCGATGACGGGCGCCGACAGCTTCGCGGTGACGATCAGCAAGAGCGGCATGGCGACGAGCCAGGCCCAGGCGAGGCCGATCAACCCGAATTGCGCGCCGATCAGGAAGCTGACCGGAAAGAGAATCGCGCCGCACAGCGACGCCTTCATCGCGATCGCGGGACGGCCGAGCGCGTTGGTGACCGGCGCGAACAGAATCTGCACCGTCATCACCAGCAGCGCGAGCGCCAAAATCTGGACATAAGGCACCATGCCGAGCCACTTCAGCCCGAACACCGTTTCGACGAGCGGCGCGGCGGTGACCGCGAGTCCCGCATAGGCGGGCGCGAGTACGAGCATCAGCAGGCGCACGGCTTTCAGGAAGTTCCAGCGCACCGCGCCCTTGTCGCCCTGGATTCGCGCATAGGCGGGAAAGGCGACCTCGTTGAGCGGCGGCACGAATTTCGACACGAAGATCTGCGCGAGGAACAGGGCCTCTGCATATAGCCCGAGCGCGTGCGGTTCGAATCGGCGGCCGGCGATGAAGATGTCGGCCTGCGTCTGGACGAGCCAGAAGAAGTGCGAGGCGAGCACCGCCGAGCCGAAGGCGATGATCTGGCCGCAGCCGCGAAAGTCGAAACTGGGCCAGACGAGCAGCCGCGCCGCGAGCGTGAGCCCGATCGCGCGCGTCCAGAACAGCGCGATCGGCGCATAGACCAAGGTCCACACGCCATAGCCCGACAGCGCGCAGCCGAGCGCGGTGCCGGCGCCGACGAGCGCGGCGGCGAGATTGACGAAGGCCTGTTTGCGGAAATCGAGCGCGCGGCTCATCATCACTTCGGGCAGCGCAATGAACGGCGTCGCGAGGAAGATCAGCGCCTGGACGCGCAACAGGTCGGCGACGATCGGCTGGCCATAATAGGCAGCGGCCAGCGGGGCGCCGAAGAACTGCACCGCCGCGAGCAGCGCGTTGAGTAGGAGGAGAAGCCCGAACGCCTGGCGGACGCGAAAGGGATCGAGCGATTCGGACTGCACCAGCGCGCTGGCGAATCCATAGCCGTTGAGGAAGGCGAGAAAGGCGAGGATGACCTGCGTCATCGCAAAAAGCCCATAATCGGCCGGATCGAGCAGGCGAATCACGAGCAAAGTGGAGCCCCAGGTGATGATCTGCGCCAGAATCTGGCTGCCCGAACGCCAGATTACCGCCGATCGAACGCGGCGGCCGAAGCTTTCCGGATTATCCCGTACCGGCTCGTTGCCCTTGAAATCCGCGGTTTCGCTCACCATTTGGTCCTTCTGGCACCGGGCCTCTCCCGATGCGTCGAACATCTTTTGAAACAAAATTGCAAAAAGGTTGTTGACGCGAATCAGAGAGGGGCCTAGAGGCCTGTTCACCGGACGGGGCGCGGCGCCAAACGCCACGCTCCAGCCGGTCGCCAACAGATACGGACAGATGTCCCCCGATAGCAATAGCGGGGAACGACAACTGTCCGCCATTTCTTGTCGGTGGCTCTTTGAAATTGTGATTGTCGATGAAGGGACATGTGGGCGGCGGCCCTGGGTCTTGCAGCTTTAAGGTGCAAGCAACTCAGGTTAAAAAGCCAAGCCTGACCTACATGTCTTACACGTTTCCATAACGTGGAAGCAGCCTTTCGGGGTTGCTTCTTGTGTAGGCCAGGCTCCTTAAAATGAGCGGGTTTGCGAGGGATATTCCACCTTCGCAGATTCGAACATCAAACTTGAGAGTTTGATCCTGGCTCAGAACGAACGCTGGCGGCATGCCTAACACATGCAAGTCGAACGAAGTCTTCGGACTTAGTGGCGCACGGGTGCGTAACGCGTGGGAATCTGCCCTTGGGTACGGAATAACTCAGAGAAATTTGTGCTAATACCGTATAATGTCTTCGGACCAAAGATTTATCGCCCAAGGATGAGCCCGCGTGAGATTAGCTAGTTGGTGAGGTAAAAGCTCACCAAGGCGACGATCTCTAGCTGGTCTGAGAGGATGATCAGCCACACTGGGACTGAGACACGGCCCAGACTCCTACGGGAGGCAGCAGTGGGGAATATTGGACAATGGGCGAAAGCCTGATCCAGCAATGCCGCGTGAGTGATGAAGGCCTTAGGGTTGTAAAGCTCTTTTACCCGGGATGATAATGACAGTACCGGGAGAATAAGCTCCGGCTAACTCCGTGCCAGCAGCCGCGGTAATACGGAGGGAGCTAGCGTTGTTCGGAATTACTGGGCGTAAAGCGCGCGTAGGCGGTTTTTTAAGTCAGAGGTGAAAGCCCAGTGCTCAACACTGGAACTGCCTTTGAAACTGGAAAACTTGAATCTTGGAGAGGTCAGTGGAATTCCGAGTGTAGAGGTGAAATTCGTAGATATTCGGAAGAACACCAGTGGCGAAGGCGACTGACTGGACAAGTATTGACGCTGAGGTGCGAAAGCGTGGGGAGCAAACAGGATTAGATACCCTGGTAGTCCACGCCGTAAACGATGATAACTAGCTGTCTGGGCTCTTAGAGCTTAGGTGGCGCAGCTAACGCATTAAGTTATCCGCCTGGGGAGTACGGCCGCAAGGTTAAAACTCAAATGAATTGACGGGGGCCTGCACAAGCGGTGGAGCATGTGGTTTAATTCGAAGCAACGCGCAGAACCTTACCAGCGTTTGACATGTCCGGACGATTTCCAGAGATGGATCTCTTCCC
>NZ_JBOHHU010000067.1:0-23404 GCF_050725615.1 Sphingopyxis sp. | reverse complement strand
GAGACACGTCGATGCTGCGCCAGACGCATCTCGACTTCGCTCGATGCAAACGGAAAAGTAGAGAATGAAACTCACCGACTGCCACAATATCGACGATTTCCGCAGCCTCGCGAAGCGGCGGCTGCCCTGGCCGGTGTTCGACTATATCGACGGCGCCGCCGACGACGAGGTCACCCGCCGCCGCAATCGCGCCGCCTTCGACGATTGCGACCTCATCCCGCGCGTGCTCGCAGGGGTGGAGAGCATCGACATGCGCACGACCCTGTTCGGACGCGAGATGGCGATGCCGCTCTTCCTCTCGCCGACCGCGCTCCAGCGCCTGTTCCACTGGCAGGGCGAGCGCGCGGTGCTGCGCGCCGCCGCCAATGCGGGCACCATGGCGGGCATCTCCAGCCTCGCGACGATCGGCCTCGCCGAAGCCGGCGCACTCACCGACGGCCCCAAGCTGTTCCAGCTCTACGTCCATCACGACGAGGGGCTCAACCAGGCGATGCTCGACGCCGCGCGCGCCGCGAAATTCGACGCGGTCGCGCTCACCGTCGACACGATCGTCGGCGGCAATCGCGAACGCTGCCTGCGCTCGGGCTTCACCTCGCCGCCGCGCTTCACCGCGCGCAACATGCTCTCCTATGCGATCAAGCCCGGCTGGGGCCTCAACTATGTGCTGCGCGAGAAGTTCAGCCTCCCTAACTTGGCGACGCATGTCTCCGAGGGATCGAGCGTCCCCAAATCGGTCGCCGAATATTTCACCTCGATGCTAGACCAGAGCCTCGACTGGAAGCGCGCCGAGGCGATCCGCAAAAAATGGGACGGCCCCTTCTGCCTGAAAGGCATCGTCGCGGTCGAGGATGCGCGCCGCGCGGTCGACATCGGCGCCACCGCGATCATGGTGTCGAACCATGGCGGCCGCCAGCTCGACGGCAGCCGCGCCCCCTTCGACGCGCTGGCCGAGATCGTCGATGCGGTCGGCGACAGGATCGAGGTGATCTGCGACGGCGGCATCACGCGCGGCACGCATGTGCTCAAGGCGCTGTCGGTCGGCGCGAAGGCCTGCTCGGGCGGACGCCTCTACCTCTATGCACTTGCCGCCGCGGGCGAGGAGGGAGTCACCCGCGCCATCGCCCAACTCCGCGCCGAGATGGAGCGCGGCATGAAGCTGATGGGGGCGAAGAGCCTCGCCGACCTGTCGCGCGACAATCTGCGCTGGCGGTAACCCCGCTCGTCATTGCGAGGAGCGAAGCGACGCGGCAATCCAGAGCGTGCGGTAACCGCCCTGGATTGCTTCGCTTCGCTCGCAATGACGCGGTTTAAGCCGCCACCTCGCTCTTCTTCCCGACCCCGCCCCAGTCGATATTCCGCGTCATGTACATCACGCCCGCAAGCGCGAAGAACATCAGCACCGACCCGATCAGCAGCGAATAGGCCTCGAGGTTGAGCAGCACATAGAGCAAGGCATAGAGCCCGAGCAGCATCGCCGCGAGGAAGCGCGCGCGTTTCCAGCTCTTGAGCACCGCCGCGCTATAGGCCGCGAGCAGGCCGATGATCGCGCCCGCCGCGAGCAGATAGGCGAAGAGGAAACCGATCACCTCGGCGAACGCCAGCAGCAGCACAAAGAACAGCACCAGTGCAATGCCGGTCAGCAGATATTCGGCCGCCGCGACACGCGCGCCCGCGATCACGTCGAACATCAGGAAGGCGACGAAGGTGAAACCGATGAACAGGAAACCATATTTGATGCTGCGATCGACCTGGCTGTAGAGGTCGACGGGTTCGATCAGGCTGATCGCGATCGCCTTGGCGGTGCCGCCCGACGCTTCGCTCGACCCGCCATCGGCCGCCGCCGCCACGGCTTCGACCGCGGCGGTTTCGACATAGTCGCGCCCGCCGCCATCATCGTACCGCACCTGCGGCGCCGACAGGTCGCCGGTCAGCACCTGCGCCTGCCCGAGCGCGAGGTTCGGGATCGCGTAGGTCGCGGTGAAGCCGCTGCCGGTCACGCTGCGCGTCGTCGGCAGGAAATCGCCGCCGAAGCTCGGGTTCGGCCAGCTCGACTTGACCGTCCAGCGCGTGTCGACCCCGCGCGGGACCAGCCGGAAGTCGCCAAGGCCGCGCACCCCGATCTTGTAATCGACCTTCATCGGCGCGCCGCCGGTCCAGTCGACGAAGGCAAAGGTCCCCAAATTGCCGGTCGACAGAAGCCCCTTGCCCGGCTGCAGCGGCACCGGAGCGCCGTTCACCGCCAGGCTGTTGCCATCGACCAGCCCGCGCGCGTCGCTGATGCCCAGCCGCACCTCGGCGCGGTCGAGCAGCAGCGCCTCGCGCGTCACGCCGTGGCGCGCGATGTCGGCGGGCAGCACAAAATCGGCGCTTCCCGAAATCTGGCTTTCATAGACGACGGTCTCGTAAATCGCTTTCTTGCGTTTCTCGGGCTTGATGACGACGTCGGCCTTGTTCGCCTGCGGCGAGAGATAGAGGTTGCGGATCGTCGCGACGCTCCGCGTCACATCCTTGCCATTCTCGGTCACCGTCTGCTGTTCGGTCGCGCGATAGGGGATGACGACCACCGGCCCGGCGATCGTCTGTTGCCCGCCCCAGCCCTGCCCGATCGAGGCCTGCGCCGTCTCCGCCTGCTGCTGCCGGTCCCACAGCAAGCCATAGACCATCAGCAACGGCACCATCAGCGCGACCGCGATGAACACCGCGATCACCAGCTTCACGCCCGGCGAGCGTTCGCCCTTTTCGCGGGGTTGGGCCGGCGGTGTTGCGGGGACGGGAGGGACAGACGCACGCTCGGTCATAGGGGGAGACTCCTCGCTCAGTTCGTCGCTGGAAATAAACGGTTCGTCGACATCGTCAAGCGACTTGCGATGTGTCGCGGGAATGCTATCGCTGCATCGGGGTATCGCGACGCACGGGGGACAGAAGGTTGCGACGACCATGACTGCGCAAGGGGAGGACGCCTCGGCCGAGCGTCCCTATGACATTTTCGTGAGCTACAGCCGGGTCGACGCCGACAAGGCGATGCGGCTGCGCGACCTGCTGCTCGCGCGCGGCCATCATGTGTTTTTCGACGCCGAGGGGATCGACGCTGGCGCCGAATTTCCCGACGTCATCGACCGCGCAGTCAAGGGCGCGAAGGTCGTGCTCGGTTGCTGGACCCCCGCCGCGATCCAGCGCAGCTGGGTCCGCATCGAAAGCCGCATCGGGCTCGACCGCGGCTCGCTCGTCGCAATCGCGCTCGACAAGATCGATCCCGAGGCGCTGCCCGCCGAATTCTACAACGTCAATGTGCTCGACATGTCGGCCTTCGACGGCGACGAAACGCATCCCGCCTGGCAGCGCGTGCTGACCGCGATCGACCGGCGGCTGAAGAAGACCGGCGCCGCGCCGGCGGCCGACGACATCCGTCCCGCCGGCCCGCAGAAGCGCCGCTTCTCGCCGCTCGCCCTCGGCAGCGCGGCGGCGCTCGCGATCGCCGCGATCGGTGGCGGCGGCTGGTATTTTGCCGGAAGCGGAACCTCCTTCGATCAGGCCGCCGTCGCCGCCGGCTTCGACAAGACGGTCAAGGCGACCGAGCCGGTGATGGCGAACGCGCTGGTCAGCGCGCTCAACGACGTCGAGGCGACCAGCAACGGCAAGGTCTTCTGGGCGCTCGCGCAGCTGATCGCGGTCGAAAAATCGCCGAGCGCCGAGGAACTCGCGCGCTTCGAGGCGGCGGTGACCAAATTCCTCGGCGGTCCCTGCCATTGCGTCGTCGTCGAGGGCGCCCCCTTCACCATCGTCTCGACCTGGACGCTCACTGCCTATGGCGTGATGGACCGCGCGCCCCCGGCGCCGGTGGTCGAGGCGCTGCTCGCGGCGCAGAATCGCGAGGGCTGGTGGTCGAGCACGATGGACGCCGCCGACCGCCCCGACAATGCCGCGACCTATATCACCGCGCTGTCGGTCATCGCGCTGCGCGACATCGACCCGGCGCTGAAGGGCGATCCGGCGTTGCAGGCGAAGGCCAAGGCGGCGCGCGGCCGCGCGGTCGAATGGCTCAAGAAGCGCCGTCCGCGTGCCGGGGTCAACTGGTCCGACTATCCCGACAACAGCCTGCGCACCGAGGCGCCGTCGGTGTCGGCAATGGCGACGCTCGCGCTGCTGCCCGAGGTTGGCGAGGCCGAAGCGAAGGAGATCGCCGCGAATTATGTGGCGGGCATCGATAAACTGTCGCCGGTGGACCAGAATATCTCGAACGACGTCAACGTCATCCGCGCCGATGGCGACACCTATGTCGACACCTATCGCCATGTCCCCTTCGGCTGGGAGGTTTATGCGCTCGGCAAGGCTTATCCCTTGCTGTCGGGCGAGGCGGCGACGAAGGCCGCAGGCCTGCTCGACCAGGCCAAGGCGGTCAGCCTGTCCGACCCCAAGCTCGCGCGCCAGGACTGGATGCTCGCCGAACAATTCCTCGGCCTGCGCGGCGCGCGCGATGCGCTGGCGGTGAAGAAGCCCTGAGATCCTCCCCCAACGGGGGAGGGGGACCACCCGCAGGGTGGTGGAGGGGCACAGGAGGTTTACGCAGCGCTAAACCGAAGAGCTCCACATTTCCGATGACGGAACAGCAGCACACGCCTCACCCGGCAAGACAAGCCGCTTGTGCCCCTCCACCAGCTTCGCTGGTCCCCCTCCCCGTTCCGGGGAGGACCACCCTCAAACAGAAAAAGGCCGATCGCAACCGGCCCTTTCCGTAAAGAGAAAGAAAAGGGAGGCGGCCTCCCCCCGGAAGCCGCCCCCGGCCCGGCGTCAGAAAGCGGCGCCGAGCGAGAAGAGAACCGCACCGTCGGCGCCCACGGCTTCCTTGAAGCCAAGCGTCTTGGGGGCGTCGGTGTTCACATAGGAGACGCCGAGCGTCAGCGCCTTCCAGGTGAAGTCGACGCCGACCGAATAATCGATCACATTGCCGTCGAGCCCGCCGAGGAAGCTGTCGCTGTCGGCGTAACCGAAGTGGCCCTTCAGCTTGATCGGGGTGTCGGGAATGGCGACGCCGACATCGGTATAGGCATAGATGGCGCTGTTATCGCCGAGCGAATTCTGGCCGCCGGGGGCCCAGGCGACGCCGCCCTTGACCGATGCTGGACCGATGGTGCCGGTCAGTGCGACATAGGGCTCGACCACGGTTGCGCCATTGGCGCCGGGATAAAGATAGACGGTCGCGCCGATGTCGCCGGTCAGGCCGGGGGCGATTTCCTTGGCGAAACCGCCATAGACGTCGATTTCGGTGCCGTTGGCGAAGCCGATGCTCGACCCCCAGGTGCCGATATACAGGCCGCTGTCGTGCGCGATGGTGAAGGTGCCCTGGATCGCGGCTTCTTCGTTCGACTGGCTGAAGCCGCGGAAACGATAGTCGCTGACGACAGTCGCACCACCGGTGATGGTGATGCCGGACGTGTCTTCTTCTTCCTGGGCGTGAGCGGCCTGCGGAACGGCAACGGCGGCGAGGAGCATGCCGAAGCATGCACGAGAGAGTTTCTTCATGGACAGATCCCCAAATGGAAAAACGGATCGTCCCTGCCTGCTGCGTGACAGCCAGCCTCTGTATCGGGCCGGTCCGGTCACACCGCCATCACTTCGTCGAAGTTGCTGCGGCGCACAATGAAAAAATGCGAATCCTGCCTAAAAAATAGGCGCTGCGACAAATATGCAACAGCTTCCTGTCGCAGAGATGGTCGCATTTGTAACAATATTACGCCGTTAGAAAGCCACCCCCAGCGACAGGACCAGCGTCGCGTCATAGAGCCGGTCGATCGCCTTCACGCCGGTCTTGCGGATGTCGGTATCGACATATTTCAGCCCGACCGTGACCGAATCGAAGCTTGCCGTCGCCCCGAGCGACCAGTCGAGATAGTCGCCGCCCGGCGCGAGCGCGCCGTCGGTGTGGCCGATACCCGCCGCGAGGGTGACCGGCGTGTTCGGAATCCCCGACGACAGGCCGAGCCGGAGATAAAGACTGTCGTCCGATCCCAGCGCCGCCTGGTCCCAGGCATAGGCGATTGTCCCCTTCGCCTCGACCGGGCCCAGCAGATAGGACAGGCGCACCGCGGCCTCGCCATAATCGCTCGGCCCGAACGCCTTTTGGCCGTCGGGATACCAATAATAGGTCAGCCCGGCGTCGATCCGCGCCCCCGACGCGATCTCGGTCTCATAGCCGCCATATAATTGCGCCTCGACATCGCCATAGCCCGGCCCGCCGTCGACATTCGATCCCCAGGCGCCGAGGTAGAAGCCGCTGTCGTGGCTGATGGTGATCGTCGGCTGAACCGCGACATCGTCGCCCGACCGCGAGATCCCGCGGAAGCGATAGTCAGACACCAGATCGACCCCGCCCGACACCGACAGCGCGCTCGACGGCGGATCTGCGACGTCCTGCGCGGCGGCAGGTACGACGATCAGGAGCGCGGGGACGGCAAGCAGGCGGAGCATGATATTTCCTTGGGGGGCGCGGGGGACCGGCACCTTGGCCCGCCGACGACCGGGGCGCAACCGCGCAGCGGCGGAGTGGCGGTTTGCCGAATACCGCCGCTTGGGTTGCATTCGTCGCAAGAAAGGGTTCACGCAGAGGCCGCCGAGGAAGCAGAGACCGCAGAGAGCGATAGAATTTGTTTACGCGGAGACGCGAAGGAGAAAAGGAGGAGCGGCGTAGCCGCTCAATCATATTGAGCTAGCGTTGCTCGAGGCTCGCATGGCACGACCGCAAGCCGCCGCTGAAACTCCGCGACTCCGCGCCTCCGCGTGAATCCACTCTATCTCTGTGGTCTCTGCCATCTCTGCGGCCTCTGCGTGAAACCTTTCTGGTGGCCCGCTCCGCAACCCGCCGCGCCTTTGCAACCGACCCAATCGCCCCTAAAGAGCAACGACCCCCTCCGAGGATCCACAGAATGAGCGATCACAACCCCGGCCTGCGCCCTTGGCGCGACATCGCGCGGCGTAGCAGCCGCCAGATCATGGTCGGCAGCGTCCCCGTCGGCGGCAACGCCCCGATCAGCGTGCAGACGATGACCAACACGCTGACCAGCGACGCGGTCGCGACGATCGACCAGATTCGCCGCTGCGAAGAGGCCGGCGCCGACCTGATCCGCGTCTCCTGCCCCGACGTCGAATCGACCGCCGCGCTCGGCAAGATCGTCCGCGCCGCACGCGTGCCGATCATCGCCGACATCCATTTCCACTATAAGCGCGCGCTCGAAGCCGCCGACGCCGGCGCCGCGTGCCTGCGCATCAACCCCGGCAACATCGGCAGCAGCGAACGCGTCGGCGAGGTCGTGCGCGCCGCCAAGGCCAATGGCTGCGCGATCCGCATCGGGGTCAACGCGGGCAGCCTCGAGAAAGACCTGCTCGAAAAATATGGCGAGCCCTGCCCCGAGGCGCTGACCGAAAGCGCGCTCGACCATATCAAGCTGCTCCAGGACCATGATTTTCACGAATATAAGGTCGCGGTGAAAGCCAGCGACGTCTTCCTCGCCGTCGCCTCCTATATGCAGCTCGCCGAGGCGGTCGACTGCCCCCTGCACCTCGGCATCACCGAAGCCGGCGGGCTGATCGGTGGCACGGTCAAATCGGCGCTCGGCATCGGCAACCTCCTCTGGGCCGGCATCGGCGACACGATCCGCGTCAGCCTCTCGGCTGAACCCGAGGAGGAAGTCCGCGTCGGCTACGAAATCCTGAAATCGCTGGGCCTGCGCACCCGCGGCGTCCGCGTCGTCTCCTGCCCCAGCTGCGCGCGCCAGGGCTTCGACGTCATCCGCACCGTCCAGGCGCTCGAGGATGCGCTGAGCCACATCAAGACCCCGATGTCGCTCTCGGTCTTGGGCTGCGTCGTCAACGGCCCCGGCGAAGCGCGCGAGACCGACATCGGCATCACCGGCGGCGGCAACGGCAAGCATATGGTCTATCTCTCGGGCGTCACCGACCACCATGTCCAGGACGCCGACATGATCGCGCATGTCGTGAAACTCGTCGAAGCCAAGGCCGCCGAGATCGAGGCGGGCAGTTCGGTGAGCATGGACACGCTGCACGGCAAGGCGGCGTGACGCCCTTGCCGCCCTTTTCGGGCTAGCGACCGCCACCGGCTTCGCTTAGTCAGGTCTCCAAAGGGGTTGCCTGGGGGACAATATGGGATTGAGGTTCGAGGGTCGGCCGGCGTTGCGCGCCATGCTGGTCTTGCCTTTGGTGGTGCTGCTCACCGCCGCACGCACGTCGGTCGCGCCGCTTCCCGAAACGCTCGCGCCCGCTCCGGGCGAGCACAAGCCGGGCGAGACCTTTACCGCCAAGGCCGGCGACGTGATCCTGAAAGGGAAGATTCTCGATACCGAGGTCGTCACGCTCGACGCACCGATCTCGGTCTCCATCGCCAAATTTTCGCAGGAAATCCCGGCGGGCACGAAGCTCGATCCCGTCCTCGCGCCGCCCAAGACCGAACGGCTGACCGGCACCAGCGGCCGCTATTATTGCGGCGAAGACCAGCAGGCGCGATCGAAGTTCATGGCCGCGATGATCGGCGATTTCGGGTCGAAGTTCGAAACCGTCGTCCGCTTCTGCTTCGTCGACAGCGACGACGACAGCAAGCTGGACCAAGTGTTTCTTGCTGGCGCGAAGGACGCGGAATTCCAGAAGAGCCTGCCGATCCAGCCGACCGCCTTCCGCCGCGAATATCTCCAGCCCGACGACGAGCGGGGCGAAGTCACACTGACGCTGCACAAGTTCAAGCCCCAGTCGAACCGCGTGCAGTTCATGTTGAAGGTGTATCGCAACGACACCGAGCAATATTACACCTACATCGCGACGGTCAAAGGCGACAAAATGGCCCAGACCTATCCGCGGATCGAGAGCAATCCCAAGAAATATCCCTATCCCTCGACCTTCACCGACATTCTCGGCGCCAGCGTGTCGATGCTGCGCGTCGACGCGGAAAAGGGAGAGGCCGACCTGCGCATCAACCGCCCCTTCCGAATGCAGCTGTTCAAGCCCGTCTCCGTGACCGTCACTTATGTCTATGTCTATTATTGATCGGCGACCGGCATGACCGCCGTCGTCGCGATCCTCCGCGCCATCCTCTCCGCGCTCGGCGACTATCTCACCCGCAGCGTCAGCCTGTTCTGGATCGGCCCCGCCGTCGTTGCGCTCGTCGTTCTTCCCGAATTTGCGCAGCATATCGCCGAAATCCACCTCGGTATGTTCGACAGCCTCGCGATCGGGCGCAGTCTCGCCAATGATCCGCTGCGCTGGGCCTTCGGCTACGTAAAGATCACCGGGCTCGCGCTCACCTTTTTCGCCTCGGCGCGCTTCTGGTGGTGTCGTACGCAGGGCGGGCGCTGGTACGATATCCGCCGGCTTGCCTGGGGCCGCCTGCTGCTCGGTTTCGTGCTGTTCATGCTCATCAGCTCGGCGGGCAACCTTTTCCCGCTGCTCGCCGATCGCGATCCGCCGATCGCCTTCACCATCGTCGTCAGCCTGCTGTCGCTGCCCTATCTCTTCGTGATGATCGCGGGCCTGTTCGGCGACCGCACCACCCCGATGAAGGCGCTGATCGCCAAAAGCTGGCCCTGGCTGCTCCTGCTCGCCTTGCTCCTGCCGCTCCTCTTCGCGCCGCTGTCCTGGCTGCACGGCATGAACCACCGCTGGGCCATGGCCGCGCCCGCCGCCGCCGTCTGGGCGCTGATGATTTTCGACAGCCTGGTCGTCGGCCTCATGGCCTCGTCGGTCGGCGCGGCGCTGTTCGTCGCCTATGATCGTTTCTACAAGGACGTCGGGACCGACAAATGGGGGACGGGAAAATGACCATGCCAAGATTTGACGCGCTCGACCGCCTCGTTCAGCTGCTCCTGCTCATCGCGGCGGTCACCACCATCGCCAATGGCCTCTTCATGCTGGCGAGGCCGCTCGACTGGTATGTCTTTGTCCCGACCGTCGTCACCACCGGCCCGCCGAACCAGCATTTCATCCGCGACATCGGTCTCGCCTATATCGGCTCGGGCCTGATCCTGCTCTATGCGACCGCAAACCCCATCCGCCGCTGGCGGGCTGCGGTCGTCGGCGGGCTGTGGCTCGCCTTCCACGGCGCGCTCCATATCTATGAGGTTGCGGCGGGCATCTGCGGCCCCGCGACCTTCTGGGCCGACGCCCCTGCGGTGATCGGCCAGCCCGCGCTCGTCATCGCCGCGCTCGCGATCCTCGCCGCACGCGGGCGGATCCAGCGCGGCATTTGACAGCCACACCGCCCGCTGGCAGCTCAGGCGGATGACCAGCTCGCTCCGCGTCGCCGCGCTCCTCCTCTTCGCCGCGATGCTCGCCCCGTTCGCCGCCGCGCGCGATGCCGAATCGTTCGACAAACGCGAATTCACCTGCCCGCTTGGCGGCAAAAATTTCACGCAGGACGTCGGCTATTCCAGCTTCCCGCTGATCACCCTGCCCGACGGCAGCTGGCTCGGCGACACCGAGATCGGCGTGCAGATCCCGGTCTGCCCCGACAATGGCCTCGTGCTGCTTCCCGACCTCGGCAAGAGTTCGGCGGAGGGGGAGAGCGACCGCATCCTTTATGGCGAATATAGCGCGGCCGAGATCGAACGGCTGCCGGCGCTGATCGCCGACCCGGACTATCGCGCGCTGGCCGCACAGGGCCGCTATGCCCAGGCCTATTGGCTGGCGAGCAAATTGGGAAGGCCGGCGGAAGACCGTTTCTTCATGCTCCAGCGCGCGACCTGGGCGACCCGCGATCCGGCGCTGCGCAAGACGCTGGTCGCGCGCTTTGTGGCCGACGCGCCGGGGGTCATCGACGGTCTTCGCGGCGGCGAGACGGCCAAGCGTTTTGCGCGCGTCTATGTCGTCAACGGCCTGCGCGAACTCGGCCGGTTCGACGAAGCGTTGGCGTTGCTCGACAGCATCGCGGCCGGTGGCCCGCCGGTTCCGGGTCAGGACGATCCCGACAGCATATTCGGACCCGGCGACGCGGACGGGCCGCTGCGCCTCGCCATTCAGCAACGCGACGACGGGCGCTTCGCCGCCGCGACGGTTCCCGACCGGCTGCTGAGCGATATCTGCGACGGTAAGCTTGCCGTCATCTATGGCCCGACGACCGAACCAACCAAGGCGGCGTGCAAAGTGCGCCGCGATGCCGCGACCAAGGATTCAGACGATTTCGAGGCGGCGATGCGTCTGCGCGACGATCCCGCCGCGCTCGACACGCGCTGCGCCGCCACCCCGCCCGACGAGCGCGACGGGGCGCTGACCAAAGCGTGCGATTATGCGCAGGACGACCGCGACCAGGCCGCCGGGGATGACATGACACAGGACGGGGCGAAGCTCGCGGCCGATTGTGACGCGACGCCCGACGACAAACGATCAGGCGCGTTAAGTCATGGCTGTGTCAGCCTCGACATCGCGACGCAGTCGGCGCTCGGCGCCCAACTGGCCGACGATCCGGCCGCCTATGCGATCTTCTGCCCGGGCCGGCGCGGCGGCGATATCGCGGATCGCAGCGAGATGGCGGATCGTGGTTGCATGAACGCCGACTGGGCGCTCAAGGCGCGCGAGGAAGCGGCACTCGTCGCCGATCCGGGCCGGCTCGACGGCTATTGCAGCGCCAAGGACAAGGAAGGCTACACCCAGTCGCGCACCGATATCGACTATGAAGTGCTGCTGTCCGCCTGCTCGACCCTCGAACGCAACCGCAGGGATGCTGAGATCGACCGGCTGGCGACCGAAAGTGCAGCCTTCGACGCCCAATGCGGTGGCTATCGCAAGACCAACGGCGCGGGCAACGAGGTCTACGGCCTGACCGAAGCGCAGGAGCGGTGCCGCAGCGCCTGGCGCCTCCGCGAAAATCGGCGTGCCCGGGCCGACGCCGAAGCGAAGGGTCTGAAATGTTTCGGCGATGTCATCTACAGCCCCGAACGGCCGCGCTGCGTCAGCGCCGCGCGATATGAGGAGGAAATGGCGGGCGATGCCCTACCTGCCGGCCGTGCCGCCGCCCCGAACCTCAGCAAGTTCGATGAAGGCAGCAGCCTGACGCAGGCCGCGCAGGTCCGCGCCGCCGCGATCGTCGCCCGCGCCCGGAGCGCCGGCACCTATCCCAAGCGCCAGCCCGGAGACCCTGATTGACCCTCGCCATCCGCCCCGCCACGCCCGCCGACCTGCCGCTCATCGCGCAGTTCATCCGCGACCTCGCCGATTATGAAAAGCTCGCGCACGAAGTGCGCTTCGACGAGGCGGTGCTCGGCGACCGGCTGTTCGGCGCGCGGCCCTATGCCGAGGTGGTGATCGGCGAGATCGACGGGGCGCCGCAGGGCTTCGCGCTCTTCTTCCACAATTTCTCGACCTTCGAGGGCAAGCCGGGGATCTATCTCGAGGATCTGTTCGTCCGCCCCGCCGCGCGCGGGTCGGGGCTCGGCAAGGCGCTGCTCGCGCACCTCGCCAAGCTCTGCACGACACGCGACTGCGCACGCCTCGAATGGTCGGTGCTCGACTGGAACGCCCCGGCGATCGGTTTCTACCAGAGCCTCGATGCGAAGCTGATGGACGAATGGACCGTGATGCGCGTCGATGGCGACGCGCTCACCCGGCTCGCCTCCACCTAGGGCGCTATTTCCGCGGCCTCCGTCGCTCCATCGGCCAGCTCGGCATGCGCTCGTCCGACAGCCGCTTCGCCTCTTCGGGCGCGACGCCCAGCTCGGTCAGCGCGCGTTCCAGCGCCTGCGCGGGCGGCACCGCGATGTCGGGCAGCACGCCGCTGCCCTCCCAATCCTGGCTGGTCGCGGGATCATAGGTGCGCCCGACCGGGATGAAGGCGCCATAGCCGCCGCCCAGATCCTCGCCCGATCCGAAATGATTGGCGCCCGCGGTGGGATCGCCGACCAGCACCCCGCGCCCACTGTGCTTCATCGCGAGCGAAAAATGCTCGGCCGCCGACGCGCTCGCGCCCGAGGTAAGCACATAGATTTTCGCATCGCGCAGCCGCGTGTCGGCGTTCGGCGTCGCCCAATGTTCGCGCGTCACCATGCCCGCATCGCCCTTCACCACCCGCATCGACGGCAGCCCGTCGATCGGCGAGCCGCCGCGCGCATCAACCGAGGCGCGCGTCGCCATCGTCACCAGCCGCGTCGGTTCGCCGAACAGCCAGGGAAAGATCACGTCCATCTGGTCGAGCCCGCCGCCATTATGGGTGCGGACGTCGAAGATGATCGCTTTGGCGTCGGCATGGTCCGCCATGAACGTCGCAGCCTCGGTCGTGACGGCGGCATCGTCGGGAAAGAGGTTGAAGCGGATGAAGGCGATCCCGGGGGCGATCCACCCCGCCTGCTCGACCGGGACCTTCGGCGGACGGCGCACCAGCGCCGGGCCGACCGGCGCAGCAGCGCCATCGGGGGCGCGCAGCCGCAGATGGCCGTCGGGCGCCACCGCATTCACATCGGCATCGATCGCGCGCGCCAGCGCCTCGCCGGTCAGCGGCGCATAGCGCCCTGCGGCGATGCCGGCGCGGATCGCCGTCGCGTAACGCTCGCCGGTTTCGGGATAGACATAGTCGCGCGCGAGCAGCGCGGCATAGGCTTCGGCGACCTGGTCCGCCGTCGGCGCGGTCGCCTCATCCGCCGCAAAGACCGGTGGCGGCGCGAGCGCGGGCAAAACCGCCGTCCCGGCGGCGAGCAGCAGGGCGGGCAAAAGGCGGCGCGAACATATCATTTCTGTCTCCAGTCCAACCCCGGTCGGATGGAGGTGTATCATATCATCAACACGGATCAACTACATTTGTAGTCGATGCGGTCGTTGATCCGCCGTCACGGCTTTTTGCGCGCGAACCAGATCAGGAAAATGCCAACCACCGCCAGCACCGTGCCGTTGCGCGTCCAGGTGATGTCGCCCAGCATGAAACTGCTCGCCGGCCAGCGCACGATATCGAGCCCCTGCAAGATCCACAGTCCGCCCATCATCAGCGCCGCGATCCCGATGACCGCCAAAATGCCCTTCATCGCGCCCATGCCCGTCTCCCCTGTTGGCGCTGCAATCCGATCAGCGGCCGCAGCCAGCCGATGCTGCGCCCGATCCGATAGAAAAGCCAGCAGCCTGTGACCGTCGCCGCGAGCAGCACCAGGAAGGACGGCAATGCGCCGACCCCGGCTTGCAACAGCCACCAGCCGACCACGACGATGATCGTCTGGTGGATGATGTAGAAAGGAAACACCGCCTCGGCGAGCATCGCGCGGTTCGGATGGTCGCGGTTCCCATAACGATCGGCGATCCCGACCAGCGCGACGATGATCAGCCAGCCGTTGATATGGCGCGCGACATGATAGGGCAGGAACACCCAATCGGGCGCGACCGTCTCGCCCGGCCAGGTCCCCTCGACCCACGCGACGGGGACGAAGGCGAGCAGTCCGAGCGCCAGCGCGACCTTCCACCAGCGCGCCACCACCGCGAACAGCAGCGGCCGCACGCGCAGCAGCCAGCCGATGCCGAAGGCCGCCAGATAGTGAAGATGCGACGGCCCGTCGTCGAACAGCGCATGCGTCTCGTCATGGTCGGGAAAGGCGAGGTAGAGCAGGATCCACCACAAGGCCGGCAGCACGAGCAAGCGCCATCCGCCGAACAGCAGCGCCGCGCCGTCGGCGATCCGCGCCCGTGCCGCGACCGGAACCAGCGCCAGCAGCAAGGCCGCCAGCATCGTATAGACCCAGAGGTACACGACGAACCACAGATGCTGCCAGGTCGGCAGCGCGATGCCGTCGATGAACTGGAAAGCGAAATAATCGCGCGACCAGAAATAGAGGAAGTCGTGGCTGTAGCCGTGCTGGCCTTTCAGGTCGATCCACGGCTGCGGCGGGATGATCACCGCCATGCCGAACAGCAGCGGGATCAGCAGCCGCGCGCTGCGGGATTTGGCGAAACCGCCCGCCCCGCCGAGCTTCGCGAACAGCGCCGCGCTGGCATAACCCGACACGAGGAACAGCAAAGCGAGCCGCCAGCTGTTCGTCGCCAGCATCGGGATCGCCACCCAGCCCTGCGGCTGCGCGATCTTCACATGCCAGTCCCACGGCACGAAATACATGCCGATATGATAGAGGATGAGCAGCGCGAACGCCCCGATGCGCAGCCAGTCCATCCCGTAATGGCGCGTGGTGGTCATGGGCCTCTCCAGCCAATAGATAGGGACAGTCCCTATTTAATCCCGACGTCCCGTTCCATGGTCCATAGCCCACTCCGATTAAATAGGGACTGTCCCTATCTATTGGCCCCGCCGTTCAAAACCCGCCAGGCCAATTCCGCAAATTCGCACAGCAACGGCCGCGTATCCCTCGGGTCGATGATATCCTCGACCCCGAACTTCTCCGCCGTCCGAAACGGCGAGCGCACGCGGTTCAATCGTTCGCGGATCGCCTCGAGATGCGCCGCCGGATCGGCCGCCGCCTGCAGCTCGCTCTTGTACGCGACCTCGACCCCGCCCTCGATCGGCAGGCTGCCCCAGTCGCCCGACGGCCAGGCGAAGCGATATTGGAAGCGCTCGGCGTTCGACATCGCGCTGCCCGCAATGCCATAAGCGCGGCGCACCACCACCGACGCCAGCGGCACCGACGCGCGATAGATGGCGTTCATCGCCTGCACCCCGTAGCGGATCGTCCCCGTCCGTTCGGCCTCGCCGCCGATCATAAAGCCCGGATTGTCGACCAGATGCACGATCGGCAGCCGGAACTGGTCGGCCATCTTCACGAAGCGCTCGGCCTTCTCGCTCGTCTTCGCGTCCCAGGATCCGCCAAGGTACGACGGATCGCTCGCCAGCACCGCGACCGGATAACCGTCGAGCCGCGCGAAGGCGGTGATCGCCGCCCGCCCCCAACGCGCACCCATTTCGAAAAAGCTGCCCTGATCGAACACTGCGGCGCAAATCCGCCGCATCGCATAAACCTGCTTCGCCTCGCGCGGCACGGCGGAGAGCAGGCTTTCCTCGCGCCGGTCGACCGGGTCGCGGCATTCGGTCCGCGCCGCGCGCTCATGGATCGACGACGGCAGGTACGACAAAAACCGCCGCGCCGCCGCGAACGCCTCGGCCTCCGACGCGACCTCGTCGTCGACGACGCCGTTGCGCGTATGCACATCGACCCCGCCCAGTTCCTCGCGACCCAGCGTATCGCCGATCGCCGCCGCGACCGCCGGGCCCGCCGCGAACAATTGCGACAGCCCGCGCACCATGATGCTGTAATGGCTCGCCACCACCCGCGCCGCCCCCAGCCCCGCCGTCGGCCCCAGCGCCAGCGCCACCACCGGCACGGTGTCGAGATTGGCGATGATCTGGTCCCAGCCGGGCACATGCGGGATATAGGTATAACCCATATCCTCCAATGTCTTCACCGACCCGCCGCCGCCGGTGCCGTCGATCATGCGGATCAGCGGCAGCCGATATTCATGCGCCATCGCCTCGCACTGCACGAACTTGCGGTGCAGCGCCGCATCGGCCGCGCCGCCGCGCACGGTGAAATCGTCGGCGCTGGCCACCACCGGCCGCCCGTCGATATTGGCGCGTCCGAAGATGAAGTTCGACGCCGCCAGATCTTCCAGCTCGCCGTCCGCGCCATAGCGCCCGCGCCCCGCGATCTTGCCGATCTCGCGAAAGCTGCCCGGGTCGACGATCGCCGCGAGCCGCGCCCGCGCGTCCATCTTGCCGCGCCCGTGCTGGCGCGCGACCTTTTCCTCCCCGCCCATCTTCGCGGCCATCGCGCGGCGAGCGCCGAGCTCCTCGACTTCTTTTTTCCAGCTCATGGGCGCAAGGCTATCTTACGTTGACGGAAACGTCATGCGAAACCTATCGTCGCCCCCATGATCCGCCCGCTCCTCGCCGCCGCGCTTGCGCTCACCCTCTCCGCCTGCGCCACCACCGCGTCCCACGGCCCCGAAGCCCGTCCCTTCACCGGCGCGCCCGCGGCCTCCAGCGTCATTAGCGGCGCGCTCAGCCGTGCCGCGACCGCGAACAAGCATGTCATCCTCGTCTTCGGCTATGACGCCTGTCACGACAGTCGCGGCCTCGCCGGCTGGTTCGTGACGCCGCGTTTCCAGGCGATGATGGCGCCGCGCTACGAAATCGTCTGGATCGACACCGGCATCGACCATGACCTCAATGGCGACCTCGCCAAACGCTATGGCGTCGCCCCGATCACCGGCACCCCGACGGTGGTGATCCTCGGCCCCGACGGCCAGCCGGTAAACACCCCCGCCGATGCGCTGGCATGGCGCAACGCTGCGAGCCGCAGCGAGCGCGATATCTATGATTATTTCGAAAAACTGGGAGGACCGAATGGCTGAGATGGATTTGGCGGGGCGCACCGCGCTCGTCACCGGCGCGTCGCGCGGCATCGGGCGCGGCATCGCGCTCGCGCTGGCCGAGGCGGGCGCCGATGTCGCGGTCAACTACACCCGCGACGAGGCGGCCGCCGCCGAAACCGTCGCCGCGATCCAGGCGCTCGGCCGCAAGGCGAAAGCCTATCAGGCCTCGGTCACCGACGAGGACGCCTGCGCCGCGATGGTCGCCGCGATCGCGACCGACTTCGGCCCGATGTCGATCCTGGTCAACAATGCCGGCATCGCCAGCCGCGGACGGACCGTCGCCGACACCGACGCCGCCGAGGTCGAGAAATTGCTCGCCGTCCACGCGGTCGGCCCGCACCGCCTCAGCCGCCTCGCGCTGCCGCAGCTGCGGCAACATGACCGCAGCGACGTCATCATCATCTCGAGCATCGCGACGCTGCAACACGCCCCGAACAGCGCGCCCTACACGATGGCGAAGGTCGCGGGCGAAGCGCTCGCCATCGCGCTCGCTAAGGAGGAGCTCAAAAACGGCGTCCGCGTCAACATCGTCGCCCCCGCGCTGACCGTCAGCGACATGGGCGAAAAACTGTCGCGCGCGATCACCGGCCAGGACGATATCCACCATCTCGCGTCGAAAATGCCCTTCGGCCGCGTCGCCACCCCCGCCGACGTCGCGGCGGCGGTGCTATGGTTCGTCAGTGACGCCAACCCCTATTGCTCGGGGCAGAAACTCAACATCGACGGCGCGGGGCAGGCGACGTTTCGGTGATGGCGCGTCGTCCGTTTCTTGCCGGCCTCGCGGCGCTCGTCGGAATGGGCGCGAAGCCATCGACAGCCAAGGAAGAGGCGATCTTCCCGCCAGTTCCCAAATGGCGGCCGTCGTTCGTCCAGCCGCTCGACCGGATCGTCGACCGCATGAAGTATTACGCGGACGGGCAACGCGATTTCGCCGTGTTACGCCACGGCACGTGTGTCATTCTCGAGCCAGAGCTCGACGATGCGACAGCCCGCGCCACGACACTGGCAGTCATCGACAACATTTTCAGCGCCCACCCTGACATGAACCCGGCGCCGATGGATGACGGGAACATCCTCGTCAGATACAATCATCCGGCGGCAAATGTGGTTCTGAGCGATATCGCGCGAACCCATTGGGCTGAAATTGAGGAGCGCCATCTCGATGGCCTCGCCACCTCGGAAGTCCTGCTCACGCCGCTCGGACCAAACAAGTTTGACGACTTCGGCAAACAGGCACTGCTGGGCCGGAGCTATTTCTTCATGGATGCGCAGGCTCCGGACGTAGTTCTGATCCACCGGCGCGCGTGACCAGCTCGCGGTCTGGCGAATGCCTTCAAGCCATCCCATGTTCCATGGGAATCCCCGACGGCGGCCCGTCAGGAATCGCCATCAGCTCCGCCTCGTTCGCCCCCGCCTCATAACGCGCGAGCAAAGCGTCAGGGTCGTATAGGATCCCGATGGGGTTCGCGGCGAACGTCGCACTCCGCATATAGGCGACCGCATCCTCGACCGTGCCATGATCGACCTGGAACTCCATGCGGTTGCCGTCGGGGTCGGCATAATAGAGCGACAGCGTCGTCCCATGGTGGATCGGCCAATAGGGCGTGATGCCTGCGGCCTTCAGCCTTTTGTACGTCTCCATCAGATCGCCCGCGCTCTTATAGGTATAGGCGACATGATTGACCCCGACATCGCCGCGCCCGCCGTCACCGCCGGGCTTGAGCAGGTCGAGGTTGGCGAAGGCGAAGCGGTGATGCTCATCGTCATAGGTCAGGAAAGCCAGCGCCGGATCCTGGTGCACCACCTCGGCCTCGAAGACATTCCGGTACCAGGCGATCATCTCGTCGTAACGCCGCGTCTGATAGACGACATGCGCGAATTTGCTCGGCTTGGTCATGGACCCATCCCTCCCGAAAGACCCGCCGCGATGCTGCGCCGCTCTGCGCCGATGTGCAAGTGCGGAGCGCTCGGCTACAGCCCCGCCATGCGCCCCGATTCGCCCTCGCCGCTCGTCCCCTTCCTGATCGCCTGCGCGGGCATCGCGACCTTCTCGGCGATGGACGTGCTGATGAAGGGGCTGTCGATCGACATCGGCGCCTATAACGCGGTGCTCTGGCGTACCGGCACCGGCACCCTCGTCAGCGGCGCCGTCTATTTCTCGCTGCGCCCCGCATGGCCCGACCGCGCGACGATGACCATCCACGCCTGGCGCTCGCTGTTCGTCGCGGGCATGGCGCTCTGCTTCTTCTGGGCGCTCGCGCGGCTGCCGATGGCGGAGGCGATCGCGCTCGCCTTCGTCGCGCCGCTGATGGCGCTCTACATGGCGGCGATCTTCCTCGGCGAAAAGATCGGCCCGCGCTCGGTCATGGCCTCGCTGCTCGGCCTCGCCGGGGTGATCGTCATCGTCGCGGGCAAGCTCGGCGGCAGCCGCTATTCGGACGAGGCGCTGCTCGCGGTCGGCGCGGTGTTCCTGTCGGCGATCTTCTACGCGTATAATCTGATTCTCGCGCGGCGGCAGGCGAAGATGGCCGAGCCGCTCGAAATCGCCTTTTTCCAGAATTTCTTCGTCGCCGCGATCCTCGCGCTCGGCGCCCCCTGGTTCGCGGTGGTGCCGAGCGGCGACCATGCGCCGCACATCCTCGGCGCCGCGATCCTCGCCACCACCTCGCTGCTGCTCCTGAGCTGGGCCTATGCCCGCGCCGAAACGCAGATCCTCGCGACGACCGAATATACCGGCTTTCTCTGGGCGATGCTGTTCGGCTGGTATTTCTTCAACGAGCCGGTGACCCTCCCGACGATCGCCGGCGCGGTCCTGATCGTCGCCGCCTGCCTGATCGTCGCGCGCAAGGTGCCGCATAGCGACCCCGTCGAGCCGGCGGCGGCTTAGGAAATATTTCGCGCAAAGACGCGAAGACGCAAAGAAGAAGGCTTCGGGCCGCTAGGCCCCATCCTGCCCAAACATTGCCGATGACGCCCGGTTGAGGTGGAAGGCCGCTTTGCGGCAAACGCTACATCTTCGCGTCTTTGCGTCTTTGCGCGAAACCAAATCATACCGCCGCGCGCATCAGCCGGTCGTTGATCGCCACGCCCAGCCCATCCTCCGGGATCGCCGCCACCGCGATCTTGGCCTGCGCGCTCGCCGCCCCGGCATGCAGCGCGTCGAACAGCCGCGCCGCCGCCTCGGTCAAATCGCCCGCCGCGCTCAGCTGGTAATCACCCAATACCCGGCCGAAGCCGATCCCATACTCATCCTCCACAAAATCCGTCGCCCCCAGCCGCACCGGCTTGCCCGGCGCATAATGGCTCGCCAGCATCCCCGGCGCGACGATCTCCGATCCCTCGACGCCGGTCACCGCCAGCCCGGACGCTTCGCCCAGCATCGCCGCCGTCACCGGCCCGGGCCGCAGCACTTCGACCGCGCCGTCCCGCACCCGCGCGATCGTCGATTCGACCCCCGCCGTCGTCGGCCCGTCGTCGATCACCAGCGCGATCCGCCCGTCGAGCGTCGCGAGCACATGTTCGACCTTGGTCGGGCTCACTCCGCCGCTCGCATTGGCGCTCGGCGCCGCCAGCGGCGCGCCGGTTTCGCTCAGCAAAGCCTGCATCGCGCGATGCCCCGGCACCCGCAGCGCAATCGTATCGAGCCCCGCCGTCGCGATGCTCGCCACCGGGCAATCCGCCGTGCGCGGCACCACCAGAGTCAGCGGTCCCGGCCAGAAACGCGCCGCCAGCGCCCGCTCGATCTCACCGAAAACACCCAGCTTTTCGGCTGCTTCCAGCCCCGGCACATGCACGATCAACGGGTTGAAATCGGGCCGTCCCTTCGCGGCGTAGATTCGCGCCACCGCCTCGGCATTGCGCGCGTCGGCGGCCAGCCCGTAAACCGTCTCGGTCGGCACCGCGACCGGCTGCCCCTCCCCGACGAGCCCCCCGGCGCGCGCGATTGCCTCCGCAGAGAAAGCGCGGATATCGGTGATGAAAAGCGGTGTTGTTTGACCCTCGGCCATGCCGCGCTATAGCGCCGCCACCTGTGGAATCATCCCTAAAAGGGGAGCCTGACATGACCTACACGCCGCCGACCACCGAGCAACTGTTCGTCCTCGATCATATCGCGCGGATCGACGCGATGGCGCAGCATGAGCGTTTCGCCGACGCGACCCCCGACATGGTCGAGGCGATCGTCACCGGGATCGGCGAATTTGCGGCCGAGGTTTACGCCCCGCTCAACCGCGTCGGCGACGTCCAGAATCCCAAATGGGACAATGGCAGGGTCACCATGCCTCCGGGCTTCAAGGACGCCTATCAGCAGTTCATCGATGCCGGTTGGGGCAGCCTCGACGGCCCCGGTGAATTTGGCGGGCAGGGCCTGCCCTTCACCCTCGCCACGGTGGTGATCGAGGCGCTGGGAAGCGCGAATATGGGCTTCACCCTGTGCCCCATTCTCACGCAGGGCGCGATCCACGCGCTGATGGCCTATGGCACCGAGGAACAGCGCCAGACCTGGCTCCCCAACCTCGTCTCGGGCGCTTGGAACGGCACGATGAACCTGACCGAGCCCGCCGCGGGCAGCGACGTCGGTGCACTCCGCTCGACCGCCGAACAGGTCAGCGAAGGGCCGAACGCCAGCCTCTACAGGATCAAGGGGCAAAAGATCTTCATCACCTTCGGCGAGCATGACCTCACCGATAACATCGTCCACCTCGTCCTCGCGCGCACCCCCGGCGCACCCGAGGGAACGCGCGGCATCTCGCTCTTCCTCGTCCCCAAATATCGCCTCGACGCCGACGGCAATCCCACCATCTCGAACGGCGTCCATTGCGCCTCGATCGAGCACAAGCTCGGCATCCACGGATCGCCGACCGCAGTGATGGTCTATGGCGAGGACGAAGATTGCCTGGGCGAGATCGTCGGCGCCGAAATGGGCGGCATGCGCGCGATGTTCGTGATGATGAACAACGCCCGGCTGATGGTCGGCTGCCAGGGCGTCCAGATCGCCGAGCGCGCGACCCAGCAGGCGCAGAGCTTCGCCGCCGAACGCGTGCAGTCGGCGCTTGCCGGCGGCACCGACCGCAATCCGGTGACGATCGACCAGCATCCCGACGTGCGCCGGATGCTGTGGCGAATGCGCGCCCAGACCGAGGCGGCGCGCGCGCTGACCTATTATGCCGCCGCGCAGATCGATTTCGGCAAATTGGGCGACGAAGCCGCCGCCGCGCGCGCCGAAATCCTGATCCCGCTGGTCAAGGCGCACGCGACCGACATCGGCTGCGAGGTCGCCAGCCTTGGCATCCAGGTCCATGGCGGCATGGGCTTCATCGAGGAAACCGGCGCGGCGCAGCATTATCGCGACGCGCGCATCGCGCCGATCTACGAAGGCACCAACGGCATTCAGGCGGCCGATCTGGTGGGTCGCAAGCTCGGCATGGCGGGCGGCGACCTCGTGCGCGGCCTGATCGGCGACATTGCCCATGGCGCCGGTGATTTCCCCGAATTGCAGCAGCTCGCCGATACGTGCCGCGCGGTCACCGACTGGATGGTCACCGCCAACACCGGCGACCGTCTCGCGGGCAGCTACCCCTATCTCACCATGCTCGCCACCGCGACCTGCGGCTGGCTGATGGCGCTCCAGCACAAGGCGGCGAAAGCCGCGCTCGACGCCGGCGAAGGCGACGCCGTCTTCCTCACGGCCAAAATCGCCTCGACCCGCTTCTACCTGCAACAGATCGTCCCCGCCGCGACGGGGCTGGCGCCATCGGCGCTGGCCGGCGACGCGGCGCTGCCGGCGCTGGGGTAAGGCGTCGGAATCGGGGTGGGTTTAAGACATTCCTCCCCACCCTGTGGGGAGGTGGCAGCGCGCAGCGCTGAAGGAGGGGGGTGGCGTCCTTAGGCGACGCGTCAGGCCGATGGCTCCCTCCACCACCCTTCGGGCGGTCCCCCTCCCCGTTCCGGGGAGGAATTGGGTATGTCCGCAACCGCCCCGAACCCGCCGCTCCGCTACCCCCAAACCCGCCACCCTCCGTTAACCATTAACGCGATGATAACCATCGCACCTTAGGCA
>NZ_JBOHHU010000066.1:0-23555 GCF_050725615.1 Sphingopyxis sp. | reverse complement strand
GGATCAGGAAGCCCTGTTCCTTCATCCGCTGGACGACCAGTTCGCGCGCGCCGTCGATGCCGTCGCGCTTGAAGCGGTGGAGCCCCAGATATTCCGCCGGGATCAGCCCGTCGCTCGTCTGGATGACGTTTGCATCGCCATCGAGCATGTTGAGCATCTCGCCGGGCTTGAACCCCGCGCGCTTGCCGACGTCGAAGTCGTTGAAATCATGTCCCGGCGTGATTTTCACCGCGCCGCTGCCCAGTTCAGGATCGGCATGTTCGTCGGCAACGACCTTGAAGCGGCGGCCGGTGATCGGCTGCAGGATATCCTTCCCGATCACGCTCTGGTAGCGCGCATCGTCGGGGTGCACGGCGACCGCCATGTCGGCGAGCATCGTTTCGGGGCGCGTCGTCGCGACCTCGATATAATCGCGGCCGTCGTCGAGGGTCACGCCGTCGGCGAGCGGATATTTGAAGTGCCAGAAGAAGCCCTGAATCTCGTGCGTCTCGACTTCGAGGTCCGAAATCGCGGTCTTGAGCTTCGGATCCCAATTCACCAGCCGCTTGTCGCGGTAGATCAGCCCCTTTTTGTGAAGGTCGACGAACACCTTGACCACCGCAGCGGTGAAATGCGGGTCCATCGTGAACTGCTCGCGCGACCAGTCCATCGAACAGCCGAGGCGGCGGAGCTGGCCGGTGATCTGGCCGCCGCTTTCGGCCTTCCACTGCCAGACCTTGTCGACGAAATCCTCACGGCTGTAGTTGGTGCGCTTGTCCTGCCGCGCTTCGAGCTGGCGCTCGACGACCATCTGCGTCGCGATGCCGGCATGGTCCATGCCGACGACCCACAGCGCGTCCTTGCCGCGCAGCCGCTCGTAGCGGACGAGGACGTCCTGCAGCGTGTTGTCGAGCGCATGGCCGATATGGAGCGCGCCGGTGACGTTCGGCGGCGGGTTGACGATCGTATAGGGTGTCGCGTCTGGGCGCGCGGGGCGAAATAGCCCGCGGCTTTCCCATTCATGGGCCCATTTCGCCTCGATTGCGGCGGGATCGAATGTTTTTTCCATCGGCATAATGCGCCGCGCTTTGCCAGCCATGGTGCGGCGCGGCAAGGGGGAACCATCCCATTCTCGTCATGCCGGACTTGATCCGGCATCCCGCTTTAGTGGCCGACGGCGCGGGAGCGGGACCCCGGATCAAGTCCGGGGTGACGAGATAGAGGAAATCGGCGCTATTTCTTGAAGTAGGTCTTCATCCAGTCGAACACCGTGCCATACCATTGCACGCTGTTCTGCCCCTTCAGCACCCAATGATTCTCGTCGGGGAAAACCAGCAATTGCGACGGGATGCCGCGGCGCTGGAGCGCGGTGAAGCTGGCGATGCCCTGTGTATAGGGAATGCGGAAATCCTTTTCGCTGGTGATCACCAGCATCGGGGTCTTCCACTTCGCGACATGGTTCACCGGGTTCCATTTTTCATATTCCTGCGGAACATCGTAATAGGTGCCGCCATGCTCCCATTCGTCGAACCATAGTTCCTCGGTCTCATAAGCCATGGCGCGCGCGTCGAAGACGCCGTCGTGCTGGACGAGGCATTTGAACCCGTCGGGCCATTGGCCGGCGATCCAGTTGGTCATGTATCCGCCGTAGGAACCGCCGAGCGCGCAGGCGTTGGCGGTGTCGAGCGCCGCATCCTGCTTGCCCGCCGCAGCGAGACCGAGTTTCAGGTCTTCGAGCGGCTTGCCGCCCCAGTCCTTGTTGATGCTGTCGGTGAAGGCCTGACCGTAACCGGTCGAGCCGTGGAAATCGATCGTCACCGCCGCATAGCCCGGCGCCGAGAAGAGGCGCGGGTTCCAGCGCGTCGACCAGCTATTGCCAAAGCTCGACTGCGGGCCGCCGTGGATCAGGAAGGCGACGGGCAGCTTGCCCTCGGCCTTCGCCGGCTTAACGATCTGGCCCCAGACGGTGTCGCCATTGGCGCCCGCGAATTGGAGCCGCTTGACGTCGACGGGGTCGATCTCGGCCATTTGCGCCTTGTTGACCTCAGTCAGCCGGGTGACCTTGCCCTTGGCGTCGCGGACGAACAGCTCGGTCGGGTCGGCGATACTGTTGCGGCTGTAGAGCAGGGCGCCGCCGGGCAGCGGGGTGACGTCGCCGATATTGCCTTCCCACTGGTCGGTGGTGGCCTTCAGCTTCGCGACCTTGCCGCTCTTCACATCGACCTTGAACAGCGGATGGTCGAGCACATCCTGTGCGGTGACGTAGAGCGACTTGCCGTCGGGCGCCCAGGCGATCGAGGCGATCGAGCGGTCCCACGCGTCGGTCAGCTTGCGCGTCTCGCCGGTCGACAGATCGCGGAGCATCAGCACCTGGCGGTCGGCCTCATAGGTCGGGCGCGCCATGGCCGCATAGGCGAGCCATTTGCCGTCGGGCGAGGGGGTGGGCAGGGTGTCGGTGGCCGCATTCGCCTCGGTCAAATTCTGCGGCATCATCCGGCTGTCGACGAGCCAGCTGTAGATATCGAGGTTGGTCGACATCGGCTCATTCCGGTCGGCCTTGCGCAGCGTGAAATAGACGGTGCGGCTGTCGGTGCCCCACGCCAGTTCCTCGCCGCCGCCGAAGGGTTTGGACGGGCTGTCGCCGGTCAGGCCGGCGTCGACCGCGCGCTCGGTGGTTGCCTTGCCGCCTTCGAGGTTGAAGACGAAGGGGCGGCTGTAGGTGCCGGGGGTTTCCCATTCGTCCCAGTGGCGGACGAAGCCGACGCCGTCCTTGTACAAGCGGCCGGTGCCGGGTCCGGGCAGTGCGCCCTTGTCCTTGGCGTCGCAGCCGAAGGTCGTGCATTCCCTGGCGATGTCGCCCCAGGCGAGCAGCTTGGTGCCGTCAGGCGAAATCTTGAAGCCCGAAACGTCCGCCTTGGTATCGGTCACCTGCACGGCCGGCGTGTTCATCGACTGGAGGTCGATGCGCCAGATCTGGCTTTTGCCCGAGGCGTTGGAGAGGAAGAACAGCATACCGTCCTTGTGGAACGCCGGGTCAGTTTCATTCTTGCCCGCGGTATCGGCGACCCGGACCGGCGCGGCATTCTTGGCGTTGCGATCGACGAGCCACAGGCCGGTCGAGCGCTTGTACGTCTCGGGCGCGGTCTCGGTCATCTGATAGACCACCCATCGTCCGTCGGGTGACGCGGTCGGCGCGGCGACGCGTTTGAGCGTCGCGAGGTCGACCTCGGTCATCGGCCGCGCGAGGGCGGGGGCGGAGAGAGCGGCGGCGAGCGCGATCGCGCTGGGCAGGATGAAGTTACGCATGCAACGGCTTTAGCGATGCGGCGGGCGCGTTCAAGGCCGAAGCGGTGCAAAGCCGGCTTAGCGACGGCAAACAAATGCTGTCTGGCGCCATGGCGCCGAACCCAGCATCGGGCCGATCCGAAACGGAGAGTCCCCGTGCCACGATCCCAATTTTTGTCCAGCGGCCTGTTCGTGCCCTTGCTTGCCGGCGCCAGCTTGCGCGATCGGCTGCTCGCGAGCCTTGGCGCGTTGCTGGGGATCGCGTTCGTCGGCCTGACCTGCACCCTTATCTTTCCCGCGTCCTTGCCGTGGATCGTCGCTCCGGTCGGGGCGTCGGCGGTGCTGTTGTTCGCCGTTCCCGCCAGCCCGCTCGCCCAGCCCTGGTCGATCGCGGGCGGAAATGTGGTATCGGCGATCACGGGAATTCTCGTGATGCAATTCGTCCATGAACCCGTGGCGGCGGCGGCGGTCGCGGTTTCGAGCGCGATATTGATGATGTCGCTGTTGCGGTGCCTGCATCCGCCGGGAGGCGCCGCAGCGCTGAGCGCCGTCCTTGGCGGGCACTCGCTCGCCTCCGGTCATGCGCTGAGCTTTCTGGCGCTGGTGCTGATCAACTCCGCTTTCCTCGTCGCAATCGGCTGGCTGTTTCACCGCTTCTCGGGCCACAGCTATCCCCACCGCGCCCGGCCTGTCGAAGGCAAGGCGCTGCCGCGGGTGCCCGTTTCGGGGCTGCTGATCGACGACATCGACGCTGCGCTCGACGATCTGGGCGAGACCTTCGATATCAGCCGCGAGGATCTGGCGCTGCTGCTCGATCGCGCCGAAGTTCATGCGGCGTCGCGCATGGGCAGGATCTGAAAAGCCGGGCAGCGCCGCTCAGGGGACGGTTTCGGTCTCTTCCCCGCCCGCCTTGTCGCATCGCTTGGGATTTTTCCTCATTTTTTCGGCCTTGCGCCAGGCGACGCGGAACAGCCGGTCGCGCTCGGCTTTCGCGGCCAGGTCGTAGCGCGCCTGCGCTACGGGGCGGCCCATCGAGTCGCGCAGCGACAGCGTCACGGCGGCCCCTGTTTCGAGACGGTCATAGGGGTCACCGTCCCAGTCGGTGCTGGTGAGGTCCGCCGAGGCGTAACGATAGCGGTTCGCACCGATCTGATACTCCGGTCCGAAACGTTCGAGGTCGGCGGTCCAGTTGTCGCCGCCATCAAGCAGGATATGAAGCGTCACCCAGCGGAACGCCTGGTCAGGGCCGCCGACGCTCGATAGGTCGCCGACCGCGTTGGTCAGTTCGCCGATGCCGTCGGCCTCGGCATCGTCATAATAGACTGTCAGCCCGGGCGTGCCGAGGTCGGGATATTGGGACTTGCTCTCTTCGAGCATTGGTGGCGCCCAGCTGACATAGCGGGTCAGCACCTCGCCGTCGGCGTCGATATGCACGCCGACGTCGACATGCGAATTTTTGCTGCCCTTGGCGCTCGCCGAACAGACCCATTGCCCGTCGTCCTGCGCCAGCGCGGGCGCCGCGCTCGTCAACAGGCCCACGACGAGCAGCGCGCGGATCATCGCACCAGAACCCCGCCCTTCATCACATGGTCGATCTTTTCGAGCGCGCGGATGTCGGCGAGCGGGTCGGCCTTGACCGCGACCATGTCGGCATAGCGATCGGCGACGATCACGCCGACGTCGGTGCGGCCCATTTCTTCGGCGGCGCGGCCGGTGGCGGACTGGATCGCCTGCATCGGGGTCATGCCGTATCGCACCATATAGGCGAATTGTCGTGCGTTGAGGCCATGCGGATAGACCCCGGCGTCGGTCGCGAAGCCGATATTGACCTGCAGCTCGACCGCGCGCTTGAACGCCGAACGCTGGGCGTCGGTGGTTTCGCGGTTCTTGCGCAGATATTCAGCGGGCCAGCCTTCCTTGGTGCCGATGTCGTTGATGTAGTCGCCGTTGTAGATATCCATCGCGAGCCAGGTGCCATGTTTCTTGGCAAGCCGGAGCGTCGCTTCGTCGGCGAGGCTGGCATGTTCGATGCTGTCGATCCCGGCCTCGATCGCATTCCGGATGCCGATCGCACCGTGCGCGTGCGCGGTGACGCGCTTGCCGCGTGCGTGCGCGACCTGCACGATCGCGCGGAGTTGCTCGATGGTCAGCTCGGGCGCGCCGGGTTCGGTGCCGATCGCGAGCACCGCGCCGGTTGCGATCGTCTTGATGAAGTCGGCGCCATGGTCGAGCAGCCACGCCGTCTTTTCCGCCGCTTCCTCGGGCGTCGCGGCGACGCCGAGCCGCATGTCCGGGGGCAGTTGGTCGTTCGGGACGACGCCGTTCAATTCACCGCCGCCGCCGGGGATGGTGAGGTAAGCGCCGGCGACCCACATGCGCGGGCCGGGCACGTCGCCGCGCTCGATCGCATTGCGCAACGCGACATCGGTGAGGCCGCGATAGGTGCCGACGTCGCGGACGCTGGTGAAACCCGCATCGAGCGTGACGCGGGCGTTGCGCGCGCCGACCAGTGCGGTTTCGGCCGGCGACGCCTTCATCGGCGCGGCAAGATCGGCGCTCTGGCCAAGGTCGGCGAGATGGGTGTGAAGGTCGATCAGGCCGGGGAGGACGGTGTAGCCCGACCAGTCGATCAACGTCGCACCATCGGGCGCCTTGCCGCAGAGCGCGACCTCCTTGATCCGCTCATCGACGATGGTGATGCAATGACCGGTACGAACCTCGTCGGTGACCCCATCGATCAACCGCCCCGCCTCGACATAGAGCGTGGCCGCCGAGACCGGCGATGCCGCTAGCAAGCTTGCCGCAAGAGCGGCGGTCAGATGGCGCCGCTGAACGTATCGCACTGGCGCGGGTCCCCGGTCTGCAGGCCGCGGCGCAGCCAGGTCATGCGTTGTTCGCTCGTCCCGTGGGTGAAGCTTTCGGGAACCGGACGCTGGCCCGCCGAGCGCATCAGCGTGTCGTCGCCGATCGCATTGGCGGCGGTCATCGCCTCTTCCAGGTCGCCCGCCTCCATCACCGGCTGGCCTGCGCTGTTGCTCGCACGGTTCGCCCAGACCCCGGCGTAGCAATCGGCCTGCAACTCCATTTTGACCTGATAGGCATTGCCCTCGGCCTGCGACGCGCGCTGCTGCGCGGCGCGGACCTTTTCGGAGGTGCCGGTGATCGTCTGGATATGATGGCCGACTTCGTGCGCGACGACATAGGCCTGCGCGGCATCGCCCGCCGCGCCGAAACGCTGGGCCAGTTCGTTGAAAAAGGCGGTGTCGAGATAGACGCCCTGATCGGCGGGGCAATAGAAGGGCCCCATCGCGGCCTGCGCCGCACCGCAGCCCGAACGATTCTGGTCGGTGAAGAAGTTGAGCGTCGGGCGCTGGTAGTTGCTGATCAAATCGCCCCACACCTGATGCGTCGAGCCGAAGACGTTGCACGCGAATTTTTCGGCCTGGGTGTCGCAGGCGACATTGGCGCCGCCGCGGCTGTCGGCTTGCGGGTCGACGGTGCCGCCGCCGCCCGACAGCATGTTCATCCCGCCGCCGAAGAACAGAAAAGCGAGCGCGCCAAGCAGGAGCAGCGTGCCGCAGCCCATCTTGCGCCCGAGCAGCATCGGCAACAGGCCGATGAGCAGTCCGCCCATGCCACCCCCGCCGCCGCCGCCGAAACCTCCGCCCCCGCGTCCGAGATCGCGGATATCGTCACCGGGATCATAATCGTCGAGACGCATAACAAGGGTACTCCAGCGGTCATTTGGTCTGGTTCGGTTGTGGCAGCAGCCCGCCGCAATTGGAAGGGCCTTCGCGGCGTCCGACGGGCTTTGGCTTGCAATGATCCGTGTTGCGGTGCACCAATCGCCGCCACCCCCGACCAAAGGATTGCCCCGAGTCCATGCCGCGCCGCGCCGCCAAAGCCGCCTTGCCTTTGCCCGACCTCGTGGTGCTCGTGTTGCAGGGCGGCGGCGCGCTCGGCGCCTATCAGGCGGGGGTGTATGAGGCGCTGATCGAGCTGGGGATCGAGCTCGACTGGGTCGCGGGAATTTCGATCGGCGCGGTCAATGCGGCGATCGTCGCCGGCAACAAGCGCGACGAGGCGGTAGGCAAATTGCGGGCGTTCTGGGACGGCGTGTCGTCGGCGCTGCCATCGGTGCCGACCGCCGACAACGACTGGACGCGCGAGTGGAACCATCTCGCGGCGGCGGGGCAGGTGATGGCGTTCGGGGTGCCCGGCTTTTTTACCCCGCGCTGGCCGCCGCCGGCGCTTGCCGAGCGGCAGACGCCGGGGGCGGTGAGCTTCTATGATAGCGCGCCCTTGGTCGCGACGCTCGACCGGCTGGTCGACTGGGACCGGCTGAACACCGGCAAGGTGCGGCTGTCGGTCGGCGCGGTGGCGGTCGAGACAGGGAATTTCCGATACTTCGATACCAAGAGCGAGCGGATCGACGCGCGGCATATCCTGGCGTCGGGCGCGCTGCCGCCGGGACTGCCGCCGATCGAGATCGACGGGACCTGGTATTGGGATGGGGGCCTGGTGTCGAACACCCCGCTCGAGCATGTCGTCGAGGCGGCGCATGAGGATATGCTGGTGTTCCAGGTCGATTTGTTCCCGGCGCGCGGTGAGCGGCCGCACGACATGGAGGAGGCCTGGTCGCGCGAGAAGGATATTCGCTATTCGAGCCGGACGCGGCGGATTTCGGACGGGCTGGTGCGGCGGCGGAAGGAGCATCGGTTAATCGACCGGATGTTGGCGAAGTTGCCGCCAAATGTGAGCGAGCTGCCGGAGGTTCGGGCGGTGCGCAAGATGGTCGATTGCAAGGCGCTCAACGTCGTGCAGCTGGTGCATAACCCCTTGAAATGGCAGACCGGTGCGCGCGATTTCGAGTTTTCGCGGACCGCCGTCGAGGCCAATTGGGCGCAGGGGCGCGCGGCGGTCGAAGCGGCGATGAAGGACGGGCATCTGCTCGCGGAAAGTATCGCCGAGGGGCGATCGGAGAGCTTCGCGGTGCAGGCGGACGGGCTGAAACCGAAGCAAGCCACCGAAAAATAGACATATCTCCCCCCCAAGAAGAGAAAGGCAATTTATGCACCTCCAAGGCAAAACCGCCCTCGTCACCGGCTCGACCTCGGGCATCGGGCTCGGCATCGCCAAGGCGTTCGCGGCAGCGGGCGCCAACATCATCGTCAACGGCTTTGGCGAGCCCGACGCGATCGAAGCCGAACGCGCCGCGCTCGCGGTGCTGAACGGCGGCAAGGCGGTGTATGACGGCGCCGACCTGACCAAGGCCGACGAAATCGAAGCGATGTTCGCGCGCGCCGACAAGGATCTGGGCGGGGTCGATATCCTGGTCAACAATGCCGGCATGCAGTTCGTCTCGCCGATCGAGACCTTCCCGCCCGAGAAATGGGACATGATCATCGCGCTCAACCTGACCGCGTCCTTCCACACGATCCGCCATGCGGTGCCGGGGATGCGGAAGAAGGGCTGGGGGCGGATCATCGGCACCGCGTCGGCGCACTCGCTCGTCGCCTCGCCGTTCAAATCGGCCTATGTCACCGCGAAGCACGGGCTTGCCGGGCTGACCAAGACCGTCGCGCTCGAGGTTGCCGAGGCGGGGATCACGGTGAATTGCATCAGCCCCGGCTATGTGTGGACGCCGCTGGTCGAGAACCAGATTCCCGACACGATGAAGGCGCGCAAGATGACGCGCGAACAGGTGATCAACGACGTGCTGCTCGCGGGGCAGCCGACGAAGAAATTCGTGACCGTCGAGCAGGTCGCGGCGCTCGCGGCGTTCCTGACGCGCGACGAGGCGGAGAATATCACGGGGGCGAATTTGAGCGTCGATGGCGGGTGGACGGCGGCTTAGGCAGGCGGATTGAAGGGTTTTGGGACGAATGCCGACGTTCCATTTCCCGTCACCCCGGGCTTGACCCGGGGCCTGCCTTGTCTTTGGTCCGACGGCGAAAGAAGGAAGGCGGGTCCCGGGTCAAGCCCGGGATGACGATGAAACAGGCGTCAGTTCCCCATCCCAAAACACCAACAAAAACGGCGGCAGGATCAACCCGCCGCCGCTTTGAAAGCCGATAGGTCGCCCGATCAGGGCTGCGGCGCGCCCGGCGGCGGACCGCCCTGCTGCTGCATCATCTGCTGCTGTTGCTGCATCATCTGCATCTGCTGCTGCATCGCGCGAACCTCGGCCTCGGTCTTGAACTCGAGCAGTTCGACCTCGAAGTGCAGCGTGCTGCCACCCGGGATCGGGCCATTGTCCTTGTCGCCATAACCGAGCGCGGGCGGAATGGTGACCTTGTACTTGCCGCCCTTTTTCATGCGGGTCAGCGCCTCGGCAAAGCCGGGGGCGGTCTGCGCGACCTGGAAGGGCGCCTGTTCATTGGCGTCGAAAACCTTGCCGTCGTCGAGCTTGCCTTCATATTTGACGAGGACGACGTCGGACATCGTCGGGCTGTTGCCGGTACCTTCCTTGACGACTTCAAAGCCGATCCGCGGGGTCGACATCACCGCAAAGGCGATCGCCGCCGCGATCAGCGCCGCAACGCCGAACCACATCAGCCACAGGCCGCCCTTGCTCACCGGACGCAATGGAACCGTCGTCACGCTCATTTTCTGATCCTTCCCCTGCCCCCGCGCAAGATTTCGGCGGAGCAAAAACATCGCGCAAGCCTATAGGCGGAGCGGCGCGGAGCGGTCCAGCGACAATTGCATGCGCCGCGCACAACGAAAAAGGCGCCGCGTTGCCGCAGCGCCCTCTTCAATTCCGGATCCCGATCGGGACAGACGGGGTCTTACTTGATCCCGTCGCGCTCCATGCGCTTGCGCTCCATCTTGCGGGCGCGGCGGACGGCGGCGGCATGTTCGCGCGCGCGCTTTTCGCTGGGCTTTTCGTAATGACGGCGCAGCTTCATTTCGCGATACACGCCCTCACGCTGCAGCTTCTTCTTGAGCGCGCGAAGGGCCTGGTCGACATTATTGTCGCGAACGATGATCTGCATGTGCCGTGTCGTCTCCGGTTCGTCGGGCAATTAACGGCAACCGGATATCCAGCCCGCCATAAATCGCCGATATATGGGCAATAAAAGAAGCGCCGCGAACCCGCGACGTTCCGTTGGGAGCGCCACTAGCCAGATTCGCGGCCAAATGCAAGCCCCTGCGCGGCGGCAGGGGCAGCAAAAGCGCCTATTGTCCGCCGCGTCGCCGTGCGTCGGGCACTTCGGGTCCGGCGCCGGGCTGCTGCGTCGCCAGCGGCATCGGCGAAATCGCGACCCCGAACAGGCGCCATTTGCCATTATACCACTGGAATTCGAAATCGAAGGCGACGGCGGTCGGGCGCAGCCCGAAACTGCCGCGCACGCGCAGGATATTGCCCGCCCCCACCTGCGGCGCGCCGTTATAGACCGGCGCGAGCAGCAGGCTGTTCGACAGGTCGACGCGATTGTCGCGCAGCGAGGCGAAGATCTGCCCCAACCGCGACGGATCGTTGGCGATCTGGAACGCCGGCGAACTGATGTCGCGCAGCACCGAATAATTGCCCGACTGGTTGGCATGGTCGATCGCAGTGATCGTCGACCAGATCAGCTTGGCGAGCTCGAGGTCGCCCGGCACCGGCATCGCGGCGACCGGCGGCGGCGCCGCGGTGCCGGTTTGCGCCTGCGCCGGCAGGACGATCGCCAACAGCGTGGCGGACAAAGAAAAAGCGGCCGCTTTCGCGCCGCGTTTCAGGAAAGCCGTGTTTTTCATATCACCCAACATGAAAGGGCGATGCGCCTTTGGCAAGACGCATCGCCCGTTTTCATTCCTGGCTTACCAGACGACCTGGAAGCCGCCGCGTGCGCCGATCTCACCCGAGTCGAAGCCCGCACCGACACCGGCCGAGAAGGTGGCCTTCTCGCTGATCCGCGCGGTCAGCGCGACCGAGCCTGCGGTCCGGTCGTTATAATAGCCGATGCCACCCGACAGGCCGAACTTGGCGTCGGCCGGCAGCGACGGCGTTTCCATCGACAGCGCCAGCGCGACGCCCTCGTTGGCGAGGCGCGCCTGGCGGCGGTTCTCGTCCGACTGCGCGAACAGGGTGCCGATCTGGCTGGTGTGCTGCGCGGTGAGCGATTGCAGCGCCGTGACATTGGCGTTGGTCGCTGCCAGCGCCGAGGCGGTGGCCAGGCTGGCAACCGTCGGCCCTGCCCCCAGCGTGCCCGACGCATCGACGGTGGCGACGCTGATCGTCCCCGTCTGTGCGGCGGTGCTGGCGGCGAGATCGCCGACCGTCACGCTGCTGCCCGTGCCGCCCAGCTTGACCTGGTTGGCGCGGGTGGTGGTGGCGCCGAAACCGACGGCGGTCGAATTGTCGAACGCCGCATTGGCGTTCTTGCCGACCGCAGTCGCCTGGACGCCCGCTGCATTCGCCTGGTGACCCGAGGCGAGGCTCAGGTTGCCCGAAGCGACGGCCTGCCAGCCGAACGCCTGCGCGCCGCGACCCGAGGCGACCGATTCGGCGCCAACGGCGGTCGAATGGAAGCCCGAGGCATTGGCGAGCTGACCGACCGCGACCGCGTCTTCGTCGGTCGCGCTGGCGCTCTGGCCGATCGCGGTCGACGTCGTACCGGTGGCCGCCGATTCGCTACCATAGGCCACGCTCTGCGCGCCTGCGGTCGCGCCGATGCCCGTCGCGATCGCGCGGTTCCCGGTCGCCGACGAGCCTTCGCCGATGGCGACGGCCTGATCCGCCGCATTGGCGATCCGGCCGATCGCGACGCCGCCGGCAGCCGCCGTCGCACTCGTCCCGACCGCCGTGCCGTCGACCGCAGCCGTCGCGAAGTTGCCGACCGCCGTCGCATTGTCACCCGTTGCACTGGCGCTCTTGCCGACCGCCGTGGACTGGATACCCGCCGCGCTGGCTTGATGGCCCAGCGCGGTGCTGAGATTGCCCGCAGCCGATGCCTGCCAGCCGAAGGCCTGCGCGCCGCGACCCGAGGCGACCGATTCGGCGCCGACCGACGTCGAATGGAAGCCCGAGGCATTGGCGCCCTGACCAAAGGCGGTGGCGTCTTCGTCGGTCGCCTGGGCGCCGATGCCGACCGCCGTCGAGGTCAGGCCGGTCGCATTGGCCTGCACGCCGACTGCGGTCGAGCTGTCACCCGACGCGTTTGCGCTCGAGCCGATTGCGCTCGACAGCGCACCGCTGGCGTTGGCGAGTACACCGACTGCGGTCGAGCTGTCGCCCGACGCGTTGGAATTCGAACCGAGCGCGCTCGACAGCGGACCCGAGGCGTTGGCCAGTTCACCGACCGCGCTCGAGAAGGCGCCCGATGCCGTCGCGAACGAACCATTGGCGGTCGAGGCAAGGCCGGTCGCCTGCGCGCTCGCGCCCGTCGCGACGCTGAAGGTGCCCGACGCCACGGCGGCACGGCCGGTCGCGGTGTCGTTGTCGCCCGTCGCCTGGGCATTGTCGCCGACGGCGGTCGAGTTCAGGCCGGTGGCCTGCGCCTGACGCCCCGTCGCGACGCTGAAGTTGCCGGTCGCCGCCGACTGCCAGCCGAACGCCTGCGCCCCGCGGCCCGAGGCCACGGCCTCGCCGCCAACGGCGCTCGAATGGAAACCGGTCGCCTGTGCCGCATCGCCGATGGCCACCGCGTCTTCGTCGGTAGCGCTGGCGCTGTCGCCGATCGCGACGCTCGAAATGCCCGAAGCCGTCGAGTCATAGCCGACTGCGGTACCACGCGAGCTCGCGACCGAATCGGCGCCAACCGACGTGCCACGCGTGCCGGTGGTCTGGGCGTTGGTGCCGACCGCCACCGAATTGCTGCCGCGCGCAATGGCTTGTCCGCCGAGCGCTGTGTCGCGGGCATTACCGGCGACTGCACCGCCACCAAGCGCGGTCGAATTGCTACCGCCCGCCTGGGTGTTGCCACCGACCGCCGTCGCACGGTTGCCCTGAACACGAGCGTTCACGCCGCAAGCGACCTGCGTATCATTGCTCGAAACCGCTCCCCCGTCGGTGTCGGCGGCATCCGCCACGCCATCGTTGTTCGTGTCGAGAATACATTCCGCCGCTTGCGCCGGCGCGGCCGAGAAGGCCGAATAGGCCGCCAGCGCCATCACGGACGCCGACAGTTTGATCATGGTACGCATCGTTCCTCACTCCCCATTGGCGCGGGCAGCGGAATGGCTGCACCGCGAAAATGCAACTGCAAACCAGCATGAGGGGACAGCCGGGGTCGACCGCGCACACGCACGCCAGCGGACTACATTGTCTCTATCGGACAAATGAAAGCCCCGCAGTTCGACCCTGATTCGGAACCTGACCGTTAACCTCCCGTTCGTCAACGCTTTAACGCTTTTGGTAACCATTCTGCCTCAATCGGCGGCGGGATTGTCTGACCCCCTGCGGCTGTGGCATAGGTGGCACAACGAAACCGACCGCGAGAGGATCAGGCGAATGGCGACCCAGCTGAAGCGCAACAGCAAATATAGCGAAGCCGAATGGACGGCGCGGCAGGAACTGGCCGCCTGCTACCGCATCTTCGCGATGATGGGCTGGGACGAGATGATCTTCAACCACATCACGGTGAAGCTGGAGGACCAGGAAGGCGCCTTTCTGATCAACCCCTACGGCATGCATTTCAGCGAGGTCACCGCGTCTAGCCTGATCAAGATCGACATCGACGGCAACAAGCTGGACGAGGATAATCCCTGGCACGTCAACAAGGCGGGCTTTGTCCAGCACAGCCTGTTCCACCGCGTCCTGCCCGACGCCCATGCGATCATCCACACCCACACCACCGCGACGATGGCGGTGTGCGGGCTCGAGGGCGGGCTGCAGCCGACGAACTTCTATGCCTGCAACTTCATGGGCCAGCTCGCCTATCACGATTTCGAGGGCGTCACGGTGCGCGAAGAAGAAGGCGAGCGGCTCGTCGAGCATCTCGGCAACAAGCGCATCCTGATGCTGCGTAATCACGGCCCGGTGGTGATGGGCAAGTCGCTGTCCGACGCCTTCATCAAATATTGGGCGCTGCAGCGCGCGTGCGAGATCCAGCTCGCGACGATGAGCATGGGCAAGCCGATCCTGGTCGACGAAGAGGTGATCAAGGTCCACCAGCGCGACCTCTATATGGCGGCGATCCCCGGCCAGTCGGGCAAGGCCGAATTCGACGCGATGGTGCGCAAGGTCGACAAGATCGACACAAGCTGGCGTGACTAATCCCGCCATTCGGCTAACAGGGGCGGCATGACGCGCTTTTCGGTCAACGACCGCCCGGTCGAATATCGCATGGATCCCGAAACGCCCCTGCTGTGGGCGCTGCGCGACGCGTCGAACCTGACCGGCACCAAATATGGCTGCGGCACCGGCGAATGCGGCGCCTGCACCGTCGACATCGACGGCGAAGCGATCCGCAGCTGCCTGGTCACGATTGCGGAGTGCGAGGGCCGCTTCGTCACGACGATCGAGGGCCTGACCCGCGACCGCAGCCATCCGGTGCAGCAGGCATGGGTGGCGGAGCAAGTGCCGCAATGCGGTTTCTGCCAGTCGGGCATGATCATGGCGGCCGCCGCCTTGCTGCGCACCAACAGCAACCCCAGCGATGCCGAGATCGACGCAGCGATGACCAACATCTGCCGCTGCGGCACCTATCCGCGCATTCGCAGGGCGATCAAGCGTGCGGGCCGCGTGCTGCGCGGCGAAGAGCGCATCGCCGCCGCGCCGCCGCCGGGCATTCGCCCGCAGGACGCCGCCGGCGCCGTCCCGGCGATGCGCGCGCCGCCGGAACGCTGAACCCTTTCGCGGCGTTCATCTAGCTGAACCGCAGGCAACACCATGGTTCAGCCATGACTCATCTTGCCGACCGTAAATATCGGTTCATCTTCCCGGTCGGCCGTCCGCCGTCCATGGGACCCGTGTTCGGAGACAGACGATGAAGAGACTAATCGGAGGCTTGCTGATCGCGGCGACGATGCTCACCCCGATCGCGCCGGTGTTTGCACAGGCGCGCGACGGCCAGCAGATCGCGCAGCGCGGCGATGGCAACCGTGGCAATGGCGGCAATCGCGGCCAGGGTTATAATCGCGGCGGTGGCGACCGTGGCGACCGTGGCCAGCGCCAACAGGCGCCGCGTCCGCAGATGCAACGCCAGCAGGGCGAGCGCCAGCAGGTGCAGCGCCAGCAAGACCAGCGCCCGCAAGGCCAGCAGCCGCAGCGCCGCGACTGGTCGGGCAACCGCGATCGCGGCGGCCAGGTCCAGCGCCAGCAGGGCCAACGTCCGCAGGTTCAGCGCCAACAGGCTCCGCGCCAGCAGTGGCAGGGCCAGGATCAGCGCCAGCGTCAGGACCGCAACCGCGGCACCTATGACCGCAACAATGACGGCCGGGTCGATCGTCAGTGGGATCGCAATCGCAACGGTCAGGTCGATCGCCAATGGGATCGCAACCGCAATGGCCAGGTCGACCGGCGTTACGACCGCAATCGCAACGGCGACCTCGATCGCCGCTGGGATCGCAACGACAACAATCGCGTCGATCGCCGTTACGACCGCAACCGCGACGGCTATGCCGACCGGCGCTATCGCGACGGGCGTCGGGACAGCAATTGGAATCGCGGCTGGCGCAACGACAACCGCTACAATTGGCGCGACTATCGCCAGCGCTACGGCAATCATTACCGCCTGCCGCGCTATTATAATCCCTATCGCGGCCGCAACTACACGCGGTTCAGCATCGGCTTCACGCTCGGCTCGCTCTATTATGGCCAGCGCTATTGGATCAACGATCCCTGGTATTATCGTCTGCCGCCCGCCGACGGGGGTTATCGCTGGGTGCGCTATTATGACGATGCGCTGCTCGTCGACACCTACAGCGGCGAAGTGGTCGACGTGATCTACGATTTCTTCTGGTAATATTCCTTTCGGTTACCGGATGACAAACTGAGGGGCCGGCTTGCCCGGCCCCTCTTTTTGCGTGGCCGGCTTGGCCGCACCTTCTTTTTGGGGCGCGGCCGGTTCGCCGGCTGCTCATTTTATCCGCTTGCCCTCCCCCGCCCGGCACGCCACCATGGCGCTATCAGACAGGGGAATATCATGCGCAAATTGGGATGGGCCGCGGCCCTGACGTTCACGCTGCTCGCCACGACAGCCCAGGCCAAAACCACCGTCATCTATGCAGGGCATGTCATCACCGACCCCGACAAGCCGGCGCTCGGCGCGTCGACCGTCACCGTCACCGACGACCGCATCACCTCGATCACGTCGGGCCGCACCCCGGCCCCCGCCGACGCCGAGATCGTCGATCTGGGCGACAAGACCCTGCTCCCCGGCCTCATCGACCTGCACGTCCATCTGACCGGCGATCCGGGCGGCGATTATCGCAGCGAAGCGGTCGATCCCGACGAATGGGGCGTCGTCGTCGGGGTCAAGAACGCCGGCATCACGCTGCGCGCCGGCTTCACCACGGTGCGCGAGGCGGGATCGGCGCAATATACCGCCTTCTCGCTGCGCCGCGGCACCGCCGCCGGCTTCATCACCGGCCCGCGCATCATCGCCGCCGGTCCGGCGCTATCGATCGTCGGCGGCCATGGCGACGTCACCGGCTTTCGCGAGGATGTCCATGGCGTGCTCGACCAGGGCTACACCTGCACCGGCGCGGTCGAATGCGCCGAAAAGGTCCGCAAGGCGTCACGCGCGGGCGCCGACATCATCAAGATCACCGCGACCGGCGGCGTCCTGTCGCAGCAGGGACGCGGGCTGGAGGGCCATTTCAGCCGCGCCGAGCTCGACAGCATCGCGACCACCGCGCATTCGCTGGGGCTGAAGGTCATGGCTCATGCCCATGGCGCGCGCGGGATCGAGGATGCCGCCGCCGCCGGGATCGACACGATCGACCATGGCACCTTCGCCGACGACGCCGCGCTGAAGGTGATGAAGGCCAAGGGCACCTACCTCGTCCCGACGCTGATGGCGTTCGAGGGGATCAAGGAGCGGCTGGGCAAGGGCATCTATACCCCGACGGTCGAGGCCAAGGTGCGCATGACGATGGGCAGCGTCGGCCAGGCGGTGACCCGCGCCAAGGCGCTCGGCGTGCCGGTCGCCTTCGGCACCGACGCCGGGGTGTTCGACCATGGCCGCAACGCCGGCGAGTTCGCGCTGCTGGTCGCGAACGGCCTGACCCCGCGCGAGGCGGTCGCCGCCGCCACCACCGTCGCCGCGAGGGCGCTGTCGATGGAGAATGAAATCGGCCGCATCGCGCCAGGCATGTCGGCGGACATGATCGCGGTTGCGGGCGATCCGCTGAGCGACGTGCGAACGCTGGAAAAGGTCGACTGGGTCATGGTGCGCGGGCGGATCGCCGATTAGGCCGATCAGGCCGCGCGTTCGATCCGCGACCGGGGGGCCGGCGCGGTGCCTGCGCCGCCGATCAGCGCCGATATCTCGACCGCCTGCGCGAACTGCACCCCGACGCGGTTCGCCTCCGACCATCGCGCTTCGGCGTCGAGGATCAGGTCGGGGCCGAACTCGAGCCGGAATTGCGTCCCTTGCGGCACGTTCCACAGCCCCTCGATCAGCGCGCCGCGCGTCGAGACGTTGCGGATGATCGCCTCATAACGGTGGCTGCCGCTGGCGACCTGTATCTGGCGGAAGGTCCGGCTGCGCGGTTCGCGCGCGCTCTTGTAGCCCTCGGCCACCACGCGGCCGTCGCCCGCGCGAAGCAGCGCGAGCGCCTGCGCCAGGGTCATCGGCTTGCCATAGATATAGCCCTGGACATGGCTGCAGCCGAGCCCGCGGATCAGGTCGAGATCGTCGTGCGTCTCGACCCCCTCGGCGGTCGTCTCCATCTTCAGCGCGGCGGCGAGCCCGACGATCGATGAGATGATCGCGGCGTTCATGCTGCTCCGGTCGGCGGCGCCGCGCACGAAGCTCTGGTCGATCTTGATCTTGTCGAACGGCGCTTTCTTCAGATAGCCGAGCGCCGAATAGCCGGTGCCGAAATCGTCGAGCGCCAGGCGCACCCCGGTGCGCTTCAACCGCTGGAACATCTCCAGATTTTCGGGGCTTTCATCGAGGAACACGCCTTCGGTGATTTCGAGTTCGAGCTGTTCGGGGCGGATGCCCGCCGCCGACACAGCGCTCATAATCGTCGCCGGCAATTTGTCGTTGCCGAACTGGCGCGGCGACACATTCACCGCGACGCGATACCCCGGACCCAGCTCGGCGATCGCGGCGCAGGCCGATCGGATGATCCATTCGCCGATCGGGATGATCAGGTTTGATTCCTCAGCGATCGGAATGAATTTCGCCGGGCTGATCGCATCGCCGCTGCCGCGCTGCCACCGGATCAGCGCCTCGAATCCCGAAATGCGTTCGCTCGCGACATCGACGATCGGCTGATAGACGAGCTTTAGCTCGTCCTTCGCCAGCGCATCGCGCAGCGCATCCTCGATCGCCTTCCTTTCGCTCGCCTGGTTGTGCATCGCATCGGCGTAGAAGCGATAGACGCCGCGTCCGGCATCCTTGGCGGCGTAGAGCGCCAGGTCGGCGTTGCGCACCAGCGCCGACGCCGACACCCCTGCCCCGGCGGACACCGCGATCCCGATCGACGAGCCGACGCGCACCTGTTCGCCCTCGATCGCAAAGGGCTTGGCGATGCTGAGGATGATCGCATTGGCGATATTGGCCAGCTTGTCGGCATGGGTGATCTGCGGCAGCACGATCTGGAATTCATCGCCGCCAAGACGCCCGACCTGCCCGCGGTCGCCGATGATCTGGGTCAGCCGCGCCGCGACCTGTTGCAGCAACTGGTCGCCGACCGGGTGGCCGAGCGTGTCGTTCACCGCCTTGAACCGGTCGAGGTCCATCAGCATCATCGCGCAGGGCTGCGGCTGGCCGATATGGGTCTTGAGCGCGCGTTCGAGCAGGTCGGTGATATGGAGGCGGTTGGCGAGCCCGGTGAGCACGTCGTAGCGCGCGAGCTGGTTGATCTCGCGCTCGGACTTCTTCTTTTCAGTAAGGTCGGTGCCGCTGCCGCGAAAGCCCTGAAAATTACCGAGCTCATTGCTGATCGGATGGCCCGAGATCGACCACCAGCGCTCCTCGCCATGCACCGCCGCCTGCACCGTCAATTCCTTGAAGGGGGTGCGCGAGGACAGGCTGAAACCCAGGGTGCGTTCCTCGCTTTCGTCGTTGCCGACGCGCTTCTGGATGATGTCGGTGAACGGCCGGCCGAGCAGCTGGCTCACCGACCGGCCGAGTTTCGCAGCCACGGTCGGCGAAATATAGACCAGCTGTCCATGACGGTCGGTTTCCCAGAACCAGCCGCGCCCCGCGCGCTCGAAATCGCGCACCAAGTTGAGCGCGCGCTGCTGGTCGCTGATCGTCTTGCGATTGGCCCGCTCGGTACGGCGCTGGTGGCGCACATCCTCGCGGACCATGACGATCAGCAGGAAGAGAAAGATCATCGCGGCAAAGGCGAAGGGCATCGACCCCTTGCCGATCGCGCCGCCGAGCGCGGTGGCGCCGGCAAAGGCGAAGAAAGCCGGACGCGCGATCGCCACCGCCGCCGCAGCGACGAGGATGGTGCCGATGCGGATCGCGGCAAAGGCGTCGAGGTAGCGCGCGACGTCGATCGACGGCGAGGAGACGAACATCGCAATGCTCGTCGCCAGAGTGCCGAGCGCGATCAGCAGCATGGAGACAGTGCACCAAAGTGCGATATATCGCGGCGGCACCTGTCGCCGGGTGCGCGACAGCTGGCCGATCACGGTCAGCACAAGGTCGCACAATATGCCGAGACCGAGGCACAGCCATTGCGACGGCCGGTCGAAAAAGCCGGGCAGACCGGGGAAAAAGGCGCAGGCGAAATAGACGAGAACGCGGCTGACGAGCACATAATGCCACAGCTGTGCGACGCGCGTCAGGCGCGTCACAAATTCCGGCGATTCGAACAGCGATTCGTCGGAAGACGCCCCGCTGTTCTCCGGCCGCACGATGGCCCGCTTCAACCCCAATCCCGCTGTTCCTGCTAGTCGGTCCTCGCCCGAAGCTGTGCCAGAAAGGGGTTTCCAAAACCTTATGCACATCCCCCGCAAAGGCCCGGATTTGCTCCATAATGGGAGGATTTGGGTTTTGCTTCGCAACGGGTTATAGAGGCGCCATGCCTGCCGTTCGCCTCCTGCCGCCCGACCGTTTTTTCGACCGCGCCGAATGGGCCGCGATCACCCGCGCGTCGGCCTGGCGCGGCGTCTGGCTCGTCGCGCATGGCTGGATCATCAGCATCGCGGTGGTCGGCGTCGCGGCCTGGCTCAACAACCCGCTGGCATGGCTTGCGGCGATCATCCTCGTCGGCGGGCGCCAACTCGGCTTTGCCATATTGATGCACGATGCGGCGCATGGCGCGCTGCATCCGAACAGGAAAATCAACAATTTCCTCGGCGATTGGCTGACCGGCGCGGCGGTCGGCTCGGACCTGATCGCCTATCGCACCTATCATCTCCAGCATCACAAATTCACCCAGCAGCCCGAAGATCCCGACCTCGCGCTGTCGAAACCCTTCCCCACCACGCGCGCGAGCCTTTGGCGCAAGGTGCTGCGCGACCTGACCGGACAGACGTTTTTCAAGCAGCGCGTCGCACAATTCGGCTTTGCCATGATCGGCCTCAAGGCGATGCTGCGCGGCGAAAAGCCCGAGAAGAAGGGCGTAAGCACCAAGGCGGGTACACCCTTCAACAAACAGTCGGACGACGGCATGACGTCACCGACTGTCGATGTTGCGGGGGCGATGGCGGTGACGCGCGCGGTCGGGCGCTTCCTGCTCGTTCAGGCGGTGCTGCTCGGCGCATCGCTCGCGCTCTATGGCTGGACGCCGTATCTGCTGTGGCTCACGGGGCTGGCGACGACGTTCCAGCTTTACCTGCGCATCCGCAACATCGCCGAACATGCGTGCACGACCACCGGCAGCGACGATCCCTTCACTCATGCGCGCACCACCCGCGCCGGCTGGTTCGCCCGCGCCACCGTCGCGCCCTATTGGGTGAATTATCACGCCGAACATCATCTGTTCATGGGGGTGCCCTGCTATCGCCTGCCCGCGGTCCATGCCGCGCTCGGTCGCGCGGGACGGCACGGCGAGATGACGATCGCGCCGAACTATCGCAGCGTCCTGCGTCAGGTGACCGCCGTTCAGGCCTGATCGGCGAGAATGACCACGCCGTCGGCAAGCCAGCGCCCCAGCCATGCGGCCAACGCCTCCATCGCCCCCGCCTCACCCAGCCGGCCAATCGCATCGACGCTGAGCGCGGTGAAACTGGCGCCCGCGCCGAGCAAAGCCAGCGCCCCCGCCTCTTCCTCCAACAGGGTGCGGAATTGCGACTGCGTGCCGAGGCGCCACACCAGCAAAGTGACGGGGACCGCCAGCGGCGCTGCATCGGGCGGCGTTTCGCCCGCGTCGAGCGCGCTCCAGATCGCGCGGCTGTTATGGCGTTGGACGAGCAGCTTCGCCGACGGGTGCAGGGTCAGGCGCCGCTCGATCCAGTCGTCACCGAGCGCGCCGACCCGCGCCGCGTCGAGCGGTTCCGCATCGGCGGCGTCGAACGCGCCGCGCAGCGCCCAGTCGAGATCGGCGAGTTCCGCCAGCTCGCCATCCTCGGGATAATGCCGCGCCAGAAACGCCGGAAATTCGTCGCCATAATAGCGCAAATTGCGCGTCGACGACGGAAAAGCGGCGACATAGGCGGCCGCCAGATTGTCGAACTGGTCGTCGCCGAGCCAGGCGTGGACGCGCTCGAAATGGTCGGCGAGCACCTCGCGCAGGCTGGCGCGGTAATTGTTGCGATAGATATCGAGCCGCCGCGCCGCGCCGACGCGGTTGTCATCGACGATCAGCGCCTCGGCCCCCGCATCGCCGCCGATCACGCCGGCGAGGAAACGCGCCTGCACATCGCGCAGCGCCTCAGCCATGCGCCGGCTCCAGCACCTGCGCCGTGAGCGCCCGGGCGCGATCGAGTTCGGCGATCACCTCGGACAGCGGCGGGATATCATCGTCGCGCTCGATCATCGTCGCCACCGGACCGAACATTGCCACCGCGCGGCCATACAGGTCCCACACCGCATCGCAGACGGCAGCGTCATGCGTGTCGATGACATAGTCGCCCATATCGCTGTGCCCCGCGAGGTGGATCTGCTGGATGCGCTCCCCCGGCAGGCCGGCGAGATAGTCGAGCGGATCGAAACCATGGTTGCGCGCGCTGACATAGATATTGTTGACGTCGAGCAGCAGCAGGCAGTCGGCGCGCTCGGCCATGTCGGCGAGAAAATCCCATTCGCTGCGGTCCGACGAGCGAAAGGTCACATAGGAGGACGGATTTTCGATCAGGATGCGGCGGCCAAGATAGTCCTGCACCCGGGCGATATTGTCGACGACGCACGCCAGCGCGGGCGCGTCATAGGGCAAGGGCAACAGGTCGTGGCTGTTGTGCGCGTTGATCCCGGTCCAGCACAGATGGTCCGAAATCCACAAGGGCTCGACCCGTGCCGCCAGCGCCTTCAGCTCGGCCAGATATCCCATGTCGATCGGCTCGTCCGAACCGATCGACAGCGACACGCCGTGCATCACCATCGGGTAATCGGCGCGGATCGCGTCGAGCATCGCCATCGGCTTGCCGCCGGGGACCATGTAGTTTTCGGAAATGATCTCGAGCCAGTCGACCCGCTGCGGCCCGGCCAGAAACTCGGGATAATGATCGGGGCGCAGGCCGAGGCCAAAGCCCGGCGAGGCGATGGTCTTGCGATCGTCCATGCGCGTCCCTTCCTGTCCCATTCGGCAGGCCCGGCACCGCCGAACCTGCCGAGCGGAAATCAGGCGCCGATCGTGCCGCCGTCGGCGAGGCACTTGCTGGCCGCGACCTTTTTGAAGCCCTTGCCCTTGCAGGCATTGGCGCCCTTGCAGCTGTTGCCCGCAGTGCTGCAGCCCGACGCGCTCTTGCACGAGCTGGCTTCGGTCTTGCAGTCCGACGTGCCCTTGCAGGCGTTGACGCCATAGCATTTGACCTCGTCGTTCGCGCCGATCTTCTTGGCGGCGGCGGGCGCGTCCGAGGCGAGTGCGGCGCCCGACAGCGCCAGCGCGGTGGCGGATGCGGCAATCAGGCCGGCGAGTTTGTTCGTGATCATCAGATCGTCCTTCCCTTGGTTGTCCAATAAAGGTGGGGCGAATCGCCGCCCCTTGGCCTTCTTCACACGACCCGGGAGGGTTTTGGCATGATCTCGATCACAGGCGAAAGAAATAACGTCCCGCGCGGCGCTGCGCCGCCG
>NZ_JBOHHU010000065.1:0-24378 GCF_050725615.1 Sphingopyxis sp. | reverse complement strand
TCAACACCCCGATGATCTGCTCTTCCGAAAACCTCAAACGCTTCATCTGTCCGTCCTTCCTTCAAGGCCGGACTCTAATCACTGTTGGAGGAAAATCAGGGGGTCACGTCAAAAACAACATGACACAGCTTGTAAAAGTATCGCGCGCAGTCGATGACTTCAAGCCTATGCTTGCTGAGTTGATCGCTGCAGAAGAGAGGCTACGGGAAACGGGAAATCACCTCAATAGCCTGACAGGAAATCTCGATACATTATCAGAGAAGATAAATAGCATCGAGACGACGCTAGGCTTGATATTCGACAAAGTAGATCAGCGAGGCGATCCCAGTTCCCATTCAACTGCCAAGCCGATTGCATCCAAGCTTGATAGAAGAAAAATGTTCAACCAGATGCAATCCAAATTCGGTTCCGTAGTCGAGGCACTCGAGAAAAGATTCGGGTGGGTTGACAAACGTTCGGTTGGATCAACGGCCTATCGGTTTACGCACGGAAACAGAAAGGATCGCCTTTCTCCTGAAGCAGCAGATGAAATAAGCCGAATCCACTCATCATGGAAAAGCTATTTGAGACGACATCAAGATTTGGATAGTTGGCTTGATGAAGAAAGTTATGAGAATTTTGTTAATAGCGCAGATCGAGCGATCAGCATGATCAACATCGACCCGTCAAATAGCTAAACGTAATCCCACCTAACCCAGCGTGCCCCTCCGAGGCCCAAGATAGCCGAACAGATACGCCCCCACCTTGCGCATCTGGATCTCCTCCGCCCCCTCGGTGATGCGGTAGCGGCGATGGTGGCGATAGATATGTTCGAAGGGCTTGTGCCGCGAATAACCGATGCCGCCATGCACCTGCATCGCGCGGTCGGCGGCTTCGCAGCACAACCGGTTCGCCCAATAATTGCACATGCTGACCTTGTCGCTGAGGTTATGTTCGACCTCCTTGTGCGGCATATTGTCCATGTCCCACGCGGTCTTGCGGATCAGCAGCCGCAGCATTTCGGCCTGGGTCGCCAGCTCGACGAGCGGGAACTGGATCGCCTGATTCTTCGCCAGCGCCTCGCCGAACGGCTTGCGCTCGCGCGCATATTTGACGCTTTCCTCGATACAGAAGACCGCCGCGCCCAGCGACGATGCCGCCTGACGAATGCGGTTCTGGTGGACGAAGCTCTGCGCGATCGACAGCCCGCCGCCGACCGGACCCAATCTCGCACTATCCGGCACCCACACATCGGTGAAGGTCATGCGCGGATGGTCGGTCGGCATGTTGAAGGTCCACATATATTCGTCGACCGTCATCCCCGGGGTTCCCGTGGGCACGAGCAGACAGGTGATGCCCTTCGCATCGCCATCCTGGCCGTCGGTGCGGCAGAAGGTCGCGCAGTGGGTCGCGACATGCATGCCGGTGATCCACATCTTGCGCCCGTCGATCCGCCAGCCCTCGACCCCGTCGCGCGTCTCGCGCACCGCGCGGGTTTCCATATGCGTCGCGTCGCTGCCGTGATCGGGCTCGGTCAGGCCGAAGGCGGTGCGGCGCTTGCCCTCGAACCCGCCGAGGATGAACTCCTGCTTCTGCTCGTCGCTGGTACCGAACTGCTCGAACATCTCGACGAAGGGGAAATTGCCGACGATGCTATGTTCGTTCTGCAGGTCGTTATGCAACCCCAGCCCCTTGGCCGCGAAATGCTCGCGGATCACCGCCATCCACAGGTTCGACCCGTCCTTGCCGCCATATTTCTTGGGCGCCGAAAAACGCCAGTGGCCCGCCGCGTCGGCCTTGCGCGTCGCCTGTTTCAGCAATTGTTCCCAATCATGGCGCGGCAGTCCCTGATTGTCCCAGTCGGTGCGCGCATGTTCGCGGCGATGGTCGAAGAAACGGATATTGTCGTCGGCGAGCTCGAGCGGCTTGATCTCGGCCTCGATGAAGGCGTCGAGGGTGTCCAGATAGGCCTGCAAATCGGCCGGTACGGCAAAATCCATGTCTCTCTCCTTTGGCTGTCGCCTCCGCCTTGCCAGCGTTCGGCCTGTTGCAAAAGGCCATAAACTTCGTAAGCTAATCTTTTTGCGGATCGTCAGTCCCCGCCGCCGCCGCAACCACCGCAGCCGCTGCCGCCCCCGCTATCACTGCCGCCGCATCCGCTGCCGCTCGAACTGCTGTCGCTGCTCCAGCCGCCGCTGTCGGCCGGGGTGCGCAGTTGATGGAAGGCGGCATAGGCCGACCCCGCGAGCACGGTCGTGCCGAACAGCGCGACCGCAAGGTCGGTTTCGCGGGCGGTCGGCGCCCGTTTTAACCGGTCGTGTTCCTGGCGCGCCTCCTTCAGCGCGCTCCGCCCGGCGCGCGTCTGGTCGCTGACCCCCGTCCAGCGGACCAGCGCGATGACGAGGGTGATGACGAGCAGGATCGCGAGAAAGAGGATGGGCTTGCCGCGCGCGAGGCCGAGGAGAAGCTTGGCGCCGCCGACCAGCAACAGCAGCAGGAAGGGCGCGGTCGCGATGAGCCCAACGCGGCGGCGTTCAGCGGCATCGAGCAGCAGCCCGCCCGCGACCAGCCGCCGTTCGAGCGCCGCGCTTTCGGGCCGCAAGGCCGCGACGATATCCTTCCAGCCAAAGGGCGACGCCAGCGCCAGCACGGCGCGGTCGCTCGCCGCCGCCGCCGCAGCGCCTGACCCCTGCCGGAATTCGCTGCCCTCGACCTCGATCGCGCCCGACGCCATCAGCCGCGCCGCGACGCCTTCGGCCAGCCGCGTCTCGCGGCCCGCCAGATAGGCAAGACTGTCGGCGTCGCCGAGCGGCTGCACCCGCCCGCCGGGCCGCGCGAGCCGGCCGAGGATCCACGCCAGCGGGATCGCCACGATCAGCGCCAGCACATAAAAAACCAGAAATGTCGGTCCGTCCCAGTTCAGCGGATTCATCCCCGCGCCTCCCGCTTACAGCCAATGGCAGAGTGCGACCCCGGCCAACGCTATCACAGCGGCAACCAGCGCGCCAAGACGAACGGCCCGCCTCGGCACGATCCACACGTCGTTAAGCGCCACCCGCCGCGCGCGCGGATCGACATGGAAGCGCTGCCAGCCCGAGGGCCAGATCACGGCGGGCGGAATGGTCCCGAACAGCCGCTCATAGCTCGCCAATGTTTCGGCATAGAGCGCGAAGAAGTGCGCTCCCTCCTGCTCGCCGCCGGCGGTCGGGCCATGGTGGAGCGGCCCGCCCAATGTCTCGCCGCACAGCCGGTCCCAATAGTCGCGGCTATAGGTCAGGTGCAGGTGCCAGGCCTGGTCGACCGCCTCCGACGGCACAGCCATATGCCCGGCGGTCATCGCGAGGAACAGGAAGCGGCGATATTCGTCCATCACCGCCTCGGCAAAAGCGGCGGACCAGCCATTTTCGCGCGCCAGCCGCGCCTCGAAGCTCAGCGCGGCGTCGACGGGGCCGACGCGATAATCGCGAAGGGCAGTCCAGAGCGGATGCTCTGTGGCGGTCATCCGCCCCAGCGGGTGCGCGCGGCGGCGAGCGCGGCATATTTGGGGCTGTCGACCGCGCATTTATCGAGCGCCGCGCGCCGCAACCGGGCGAGGAGGCCGGGCTCGGCGAGCGTGGTGGTGCCCGCCATCAGCGCCGCCGCAAGCGCCGCATCCTCGGCGCGCGTCCCCGCGTCGAGGTCGCGCATCACGATGCCGAGCGCGTTCATCGCGACCACCGCCTCGAATTTGGCATGGCCCTCGGCGCGCGGCTTGATCGCGCCTTCGATCCAGTCACGCACCGCCTGCACGATTTCGCGGTTGGTCGGTTCGCCCACCGGCGGCGGCGCGGCGGCGGTGGGCGGCGGCAGCGCACGGGCGCGTTCGGCCTCGGGCGCTTCTTCTTCGAGCAGCGCGATGAGGTCGAGTTCCTGTTCGGCGGTGCGCCGTCCGACGACGACGCGCTCGACCGTGGTGTCGGCGCCGCTGCGCCACGCCTGCCCCATCTGCAAACAGCCAAGCGCCCACCACAGGGTGCGATAGACGAGCCAGAAGCGGAAGCGGGTGCGGTCGACCGGGAGGCCGCCTGCGGCTTCATAAGCGGCGAAATATTCCTCAAGGCTGCCGACGCCGAACGCGGGTTTGTCGAGCCGGCCGAAGCGCCACACGGTCATGCAGCCGAAGGCGAGGTCCTCATGCGCGTCGCCGCGATGCGCGAGTTCCCAGTCGAGTACGACCGCGAGGCCATCGGCATCGACCATGATATTGCCCATGCGGTAATCGGCATGGACGAGGACCGGCGGCGCCGGTTCGGGCAGATGGTCCTCGCACCATCGGATCGCGAGCGCGATCGCGGGCCGGTCGCCGCCATAGGTCCCGAAGCGCGCCTTAAGTTCGGCAAGCGCGGCGGCGGTGTCCATATGCGGGATCGCGTCGGGGATGGTCGCGGCGGGGATCGCGTGGATCCGCGCCAGCTCGCGGCCCAGATCAGCCACCAGCGAAGGCGGCGGGCTCGCGAGAATCTTCGCCGGGTTCACCTCGGCGATCACGCGCTTCATCACATAGCCGGTGCCCATGCCGTCGCCGTCGGCGAGCACACCGACGACCTCGGGCGCCTTCACCCCGGCGGCAAAAGCGGCCTTGACCAGCGCCGCCTCGGTGACATGGCCATAGGGGCGGTCCGCCATATAGTCGGCCGACGGCGCGCGGCGCAGCACATAGGGCGCGCCTGCAAAATCAAACGCCCAGCTTTCCATATTCGCCCCGCCCGACAGGCGGCCGAGCGCGCTCAGTTCGCCGGGTCCAACGGCGCGGGCCATGAAGGCGGCGAGCAGGGTGTCGAGATCGATCATTACTTATCGATGCTAAGGATTTTCCGTCACCGCAAGCCGTTTTCGGCTTTCATCGCGTCAAGCCGAGCTTGCGGCCGCAGATCAATTGACCTGGAACTGGACCGCATTGACATAATAGGAGGCGAGCGGCTGGCCCTCCTTGTCCAGCGCCGGCTCGAAGCGCGCGCGGCGCATCAGGCCGTTGCACACGACATCGTCAAAACCCTTGGCGTTGGTCGAGCGCTGGATATGGCACGCGGTCGGCTTGCCGTCGGCGCCGACCGACAGCCGGAACCGGACGATCCCCGGCTGCCCCTTGCCGAGCATCTCGGACGGATAGTCTTCGCTCGTCATCCATCGTGCGGGATTACCCACCGGTTTGACCGACTGCGACCGTTCGCGGTGCCGCGCAACGTCGATGCCCCAATGGTCCAGCAATTCGTCGGTGCAGCGCGTCATCGCGGCAAAGGCGGCCTTCATCGGCCCCGTTTTCAATCGCACCGGAGTGCGAAGCGGCCGCCCGATCAAAAGGCTGGTCGCCGCAGCCTCATCCGCTTCGCTGATCGGCGACGCGGGATAATAAGCGTTTTTGGCGGTCAGCCTCCGCTCGCCGGCCGTATAGGGTCGGATTCGGATATTCTCGCCAAAGATCCATGCCGGCATATCGTCGCTGAGCATTCCCGGGAAAAAAGGAATTTTCTGCTCGCCGAGGGTGCCGAAAGCGAGGCTTGCCTCGCCCTTCATCGACGGGCCTTTCATCATCGCGCCCGCCAGCGTCATGCGAAAGGCGTCGCCGGGCGAGCCTTGTTCGATCGACAGGATAACGCGCTGTTTGTCGGCACCGAAGAAGCGCGCGAGGCGGCAATAATCATCGGCGTAATGGACATTCCACGGGGTCGTCGGCGCCAGTTCGACCGGCGCCTTTTCGGCGGCCAGCGACGGCACCGCAACGAGCAGCAGGGCAAGGCCCGCCATTCCCATCCTGCTTCCCATGGCGCGATCCTACACCGCTGTTTTGGCGGGCGCAATCGGGCGCGGACGCCTAGCGCCGCAAGCGGCCCTTCGTTCGCCGGTCGTGCCATTTCGCCGCGAAATGCAGCCCCCAGGCGACGGGGACGAGCAGGACCAGCCAGCCCCAGACGCCGCTCTCGATCATCCCGTCGCCGCCGACATGCCCGAATATCGCGAGCAGGATCAGCGGCGCAACGACGACATAGACCCCGATCTGATACCAGTTATGCCCGCTGCCGACATTCTGCGGATCGACCGGCAGCGGCGCGCGCGCCGCGACCGCCGCCTCGATGCCGTCGCGGCGTTCGCGCCAGCCGCCGACATAGTCCCACGCCTCGATTCCGACCGTGCCCGCCTCGACGATGAAGGCCGCGAGCCCGATCGCCGGGCCATGCAGATGCTGCGCGATGCCGAGCGTATCGAGCATCCAGCCGCCGAGAAAGACCACCGCGAGCAGCCCGCCAATCGCCCACATCGCCTGGATCGGCAGTCCGGCGATCATGGCGTCGATATGCGCCTCCAGCTCGGCGCGCCAGCGCGCGACCTCCTCGGCCTTCACCCCGCGCACCCGCCCGTCGCGGCCGCGATAGGCGGGCCCCATCGCAGTCTCGACGAACCAGCGCTCGAAACGCCGGATCTCGCCGTCGCGGATCTGGTCCTTCTGGTAGTCGCTCATAAACGCCATGGATCGCCCCTCCGCGCGTGGCGTTAGCGCGGGCGCGGTTACGATTGCGATAATGGATCACCCCGCGCGTTCGCGCCCGCGTTCCATCACCGCAATCCGCCGCGCCTCGACTTCGTCGGCGCTGACGCTGCGGTTCACCGCCGACGAGCGCGCCTGCTCGAGCGCCATCGCCTCGCCGAAGGGCAGCGCATAGCCGTCGTCAATGAGGGACTTATACGCGCGCACCATCGCGGGATCGGCGCTGGCGATGTCGCGCGCCAGCGCCTGCGCGGCGGGCAGCAGATCCGCAGGCGCGACGACACGATTGACCAGGCCCCAGCTGCAAGCCGTCTCGGCATCGAGGAAATTGCCGGTCAGCGACAATTCCTTGGCGCGCGAAATGCCGATCAGCCGCGACAATTTCTGCGACAGGCCCCAGCCGGGCATGACGCCGACGCGCGCATGGGTGTCGGCGAAACGCGCGTTGGTCGAGGCGATGCGGATGTCGCACGCCAGCGCGACCTCGAACCCGCCGGTGATCGCGACCCCGTTGATCGCGCCGATGACCGGTTGCGGGCACAGCTCGATCGCCTTCACCGGATTTTCGTCGGCGCTCGTCGCGTTCGCGGCGCCAAGGTTGCTGGTATCGGCGCCCAATTCCTTGAGGTCGAGCCCTGCGGTGAAGGCCCGCTCCCCCGCCCCGGTCAGGACGATCGCGCGAACGCTGTCGTCGGCCGCCAGCGCACGCATCGCGGCGGCGAGATCGGCGCGCAAAGCCTTCGACAGCGCATTCATCGCGTCCGCGCGGTTGAGGGTGACGGTGGCGACGGCATCGTCGCGGGTGATCAGGACGAGGGACATCAGGCTATTTCTCCATAAGAGGCATAATCCTCTACATGGTTGTTGGGCCGGCGGAAGCTGGTGAAACTGACACTCGCCGACAGGTCGAGCGCCTCGACCTGGTGCCACCAGCCGACGGGCAGGAAGATCGCTTCGCCGGGGCCGATGATCGTTTCCAATACCGGCGGCGTGTCGGCGTCGCCCTCGCCGGTCGGCAGCGGTTCATTGCCCCAGTCGGAGAAGCAGTGGCGGCTGTTCTTCATCCGCGCAAAGGCCCAGGGCGGGGCCAGCCGGACGCGCTTGCGGCCGATCACCTGCACCAGCAAATTGTTGGTGAGATCATGGTGCCAGGGGGTCAGCGTACCCTTTGGTCCGAGCCAGAAAAAGCCGTCGCGCGGGCGCGGATCGAGCAGCGCGATCGGCGCCATATCGTCCCACAGCGGCGCCAGCGCTGCGGCGTTGGTGCCGCTGTTATAGGCGGTGAGATAGATGTCGTTGCTCGCCTCGTCCTTACGAAGCCAGTCGATCAGTTCGCCGAAACGCACCCGGCGGCGGTGCTCATCCTTGGCGAGTTCGTAATCGGGGTCGCGTTCGCGCTCGACCTGCGCCTCGACCACTGCATCGCCCGCGACGCTCGCGAAATGATCGAGCGACCAGCGCGCCAGCGCGGGCCAATGGTCGATCAACCCGGTGAGCTTCGCGGGCCGGTTCGCTTCATAATGGTGGCGGTAGAAGGAAGCGGGGTCGGGCCGGTCGTGCGTGTCGAGCGCAAAACCGCCCTCGGCCTCGCGCGCCAGCCGTTCCTGATTGGCGAGCAGCCAGCCCTGCTTGGCCATCCGCGCCGCCTGCCGCCGCAGCATCGCCGCCATCGGGTCCTTGCCCAGCCGGTCGATCTCATATTTCGCCGACGCCGCCGATATGCCGGCCGCGACGAGCCGCCCATGCAGCGCGGCGTCATCGTCGCCGGCGGCAAGGCCTTCGGCGATCAGCGCGCGTTTATCGGTCTGGCCCATGGGGTAATCTCCTCGCTTCGCCCAAAGCTATGTCGATGACAAGGCGATGACAATCGGTCGCCCGCCGGGCCCTTGAAACCCGGTCCATAGACAGCGGCGAGCCTGGCGCCGCCGAAACCGACCTCCTTGCCGTCCTGCCACACCAGCGCCGCGACCCCGACCGCACGGTCGCTGTCGAACGGAGCGCCGTGCGGAATAGGTCTGTAACCTAAGGCGTCGCGGCGGTCTCGTCGGCGGTCGCATCGCTCAGCGCGCCGCTCTGGATCAGCCATTGCGGATGATCGGCCTGCACCGACGCCATGACGCGGTCGATCGCGGCGGCGACCTGTTCGCCCTCGCCCTCGCGGTCGCGCTGGACGATCACGCGGCGCGCCTGGGCGTCGATCAGCACGCGATCGCGCGCGACCAGCTCGCCGACGGTCAATCCGGCGAGGATCATACGGCTGTCGTCCTCGCGCTGCTCGAGCGCCGAGAGGCGGCGATTGAGCTGTTCCTCGACCTGTGCGGCGGCGTTGGTCTGTTGCCGCAGCTGGACGATGCTGACGCGTACGTCGCGTTTCAGCTTGGCGCGCACCTGACGCGCCAGATCGTCGTTGAGCCGCGACGCGTAGCGATCGACGAGGACGACCCCGTCCACCGCGACATCGTCGCCCTCCATCCGGACGTTCAGGCTGTCGACGCGGTCGCGTTGCCCCAGCAACCGGTCGAGTTCGGTCTGCACCGCGCCGCGCGCGCCAATCTCGCGGACGATGCTGTTGAGCGACAGCGCGAGCGGGATCGACAACACCCCCAGCGTCAGGACGATGCCGACAACCTGCACCGCCGTATGCTGCGGCGTCAGCGACGGCCCGAAATGGTTGAGCCGCGCGACGATCGTCGCGGCAAAGGCGATCGCGAGAGTGTTGGTGAGGAACAGCAGGGCGGCGCCGAGCGCGAAGTCGAACCGCCCCGTCGCCAGCCCGAACCCGACAGTCGAGAGCGGCGGCACCAGCGCGGTGGCGATCGCGACGCCGACCATCACGCCCGACAGCTTGCGCATGATCGCATAGACGCCCGCGATGCCGCCGACGACCGCGACGCCCAGATCGAGCAGGGTCGGCAGGGTGCGCGCGCGCAATTCGGGGGTGACGTCCTTGATCGGCGACAGCCAGATGATCAGCAGCGCGACGATCACCGCGACCGCCATGCCCGCCGCAAGCGTGACCAGCGAGCGCTTGATCAGATTGCTTTCGAGCGTCGCGAGGCCGAACCCGATACCCATGATCGGGCCCATCAGCGGCGACACCAGCATCGCGCCGATGACCACGGCGGTCGAACTTTGCAGCAGGCCGAGCGTCGCGATCGCGGCGGCGAGGATGATCAGCAGCAGGAATTTCCGGTCGAGCCGCGCGTCGCGCGCAACGCTTGCCAGAATCAACGAGCGGCCGTGGGCATCGCCCGCGGCCGCTTCGTCATCATCATTCCCGTCGGGCGTGGCCCGCGCCGCCCGGCGACCGCCGGCATTGAACGGCGCGTCGCCCGGGCCGGGCGTTCCGGGATGGTTACCGGTCACGTCCGGTCAGATTTTGCCGGTCAGTTCCGGCACGGCATTGAAGAGATCGGCGACGAGGCCGAAATCGGCGACCTGGAAGATCGGCGCGTCCTCGTCCTTGTTGATCGCGACGATGGTCTTCGAATCCTTCATGCCGGCGAGATGCTGGATCGCGCCCGAGATGCCGATCGCGAAATAGACCTGCGGCGCGACGATCTTGCCGGTCTGGCCGACCTGATAGTCGTTGGGGACATAGCCCGCATCGACCGCAGCGCGGCTGGCGCCGAGCGCGGCGCCGAGCTTGTCGGCGAGCGGCACGATGACTTCTTCGTACTTTTCGCTCGAACCCAGCGCGCGGCCGCCCGACACGATGATCTTCGCCGAGGTCAGTTCGGGGCGATCCTGCTTGGCGATTTCGGCGCCGACGAAGCTCGAGATGCCGGCATCGCTGCCAGCCGAGACGGCTTCGACCGTGCCCGAACCGCCCGAGGTCGCGGCCTTGTCGAACGCGGTGCCGCGCACGGTCAGGACCAGCTTGGCGTCCGACGATTCGACGGTCGCGATCGCGTTGCCGGCGTAGATCGGGCGGGTGAAGGTCTTCGGACCCTCGACCGACAGGATTTCCGAAATCTGCATCACGTCGAGCAAGGCGGCGACGCGCGGCGCGATATTCTTGCCGGTGGTCGTCGCGGGCGCGAGGAACGCGTCGTGCGACCCCATCAGCTCGGCAACCAGCGGCGCGATATTTTCGGGCAGATTGTGACCGAAAGCGGCGTTGTCGGCGACATGCACCTTGCCGACGCCGGCGATCGCCGCGGCTTCCTTGGCGACCGCATCGACGCCTTCGCCGGCGACGAGCAGATGGACTTCGCCGAGCTTCGAGGCGGCGGTGACCACCGCGAGCGTGGCGTCCTTGACGACCTTGCCGTCATGTTCGACCCAAACCAGAGTTTTCATGAGTGCACTCCCATCGCCTTCAGCTTGGCAACCAGTTCATCGACATCGGCGACCTTGACGCCAGCCGAGCGAACCGGCGGCTCCGACACTTTGACGACCTTGACCCGCGGCGCGGTGTCGACGCCGTAATCGGCGGGGGTCTTGGTATCGAGCGGCTTCGACTTCGCCTTCATGATGTTCGGCAGCGAGGCATAGCGCGGCTCGTTCAGACGCAGGTCGGTGGTGACGATCGCGGGAAGCTTGAGCTTCACCGTCTCAAGGCCGCCATCGACTTCGCGCGTCACATTGACGCTGTCGCCATCGACATTGACCGCGCTGGCGAAGGTGCCCTGCGCCCAGCCTGTCAGTGCGGCCAGCATCTGGCCGGTCTGGTTGTTGTCGTCGTCGATCGCCTGCTTGCCGAGGATGACAAGGCCGGGCTGCTCCGCGTCGGCGATGCCCTTCAGGATCTTGGCGATCGCGAGCGGCTCGACGGCGTCGTCGGTCTGCACCAGGATCGCGCGATCGGCGCCCATGGCGAGCGCGGTACGCAGCGTTTCCTGCGCCTTTTGCGGGCCAACGGACACCGCTACGATCTCGGTTGCGACGCCCTTTTCCTTGAGGCGGATCGCTTCTTCGACCCCGATCTCGTCGAACGGGTTCATCGACATTTTGACATTCGCCAGGTCGACGCCGGTGCCGTCGGACTTCACCCGCGGCTTGACGTTATAATCGAGCACCCGCTTCACGGGGACGAGGATTTTCATGGCTCTTTCAGCTCCTCTCAAAAATTGTGCACTGCGCCATAGTTGCGCTTTACGTAAACGTCAACCAGCAGTCCGGGCCCCCACCCCTTTCGGGGAGGGGGCTCAATATTTTGTCACGCGACCTGGCGAACCTCGGCGACGATCTTCTTTGCGGCGTCGCCCAGATCATTGGCCGCGACGATCGGCAGGCCCGAATTGGCGAGGATTTCCTTGCCTTCCTTGACGTTCGTGCCTTCGAGGCGGACGACCAGCGGCACGCCCAGATTCACCTCCTTCGCCGCCGCGACGATGCCCGCAGCGATGATGTCGCACTTCATAATACCGCCGAAGATATTGACGAGGATGCCCTTCACGGCGGGGTCCTTGAGGATGATCTTGAACGCCGCGGTGACCTTTTCCTTCGAGGCGCCGCCGCCGACGTCGAGGAAGTTGGCAGGAAATTCGCCATTCAGCTTGATGATGTCCATCGTCGCCATCGCGAGCCCGGCGCCGTTGACCATGCAGCCGATATTGCCGTCGAGCTTGATATAGGCGAGGTCATATTCCGACGCCTCGACCTCGGCCGGGTCTTCTTCGGTCAGGTCGCGCAGCTCGGCGAGGTCCTTGTGGCGGAACATCGCGTTGCCGTCGAACGCCACCTTGGCGTCGAGCACGAGCAGTTCGTCGCCATTGGCGCCTTCGCATACCGCGAGCGGGTTGATCTCGATCTGCTCGGCATCGGTCGCGAGGAACGCGTCATACAGACCGGCGAGGACCTTGGCGGCCTGCTTGGCGAGGTCGCCCGACAGGCCGAGCGCCGCAGCGACGGCGCGGCCATGGTGCGGCTGCAGCCCCGTGGCGGGGTCGATGATGATGGTGTGGATCTTTTCCGGCGTGTCGTGCGCGACGGTTTCGATGTCCATGCCGCCTTCGGTCGAGGCGACGACCGCGATGCGGCTCGACCCGCGATCGACGAGCAAGGCGAGGTAGAATTCGGACTTAATGTCGGCGCCGTCGGTGATGTAGAGGCGGTTGACCTGCTTGCCGGCGTCGCCGGTCTGGATCGTCACCAGCGTGTTGCCGAGCATGTCCTTGGCATGGGCTTCGACCTCTTCGAGCGTCTTCGCGAGACGGACGCCGCCCTTCGCGTCGGGGCCGAGTTCCTTGAACTTGCCCTTGCCGCGACCACCGGCGTGGATCTGTGACTTCACGACATAGAGCGGCCCGGGAAGCTGCTTCGCAGCGGCGACGGCCTCCTCGACGGTCATTGCGGCGACCCCCTTGGGGATCGCGACGCCGAATTTCGCGAGCAGTTCTTTCGCCTGATATTCGTGGATGTTCATGGGGTCTGCCGGGCCTTTCGAGTCTGGGGCGGGTGACAATGGCCGTCGCCTAAGCACAAGTCAGACGCCAAGGCTACCCCTAGGGCACCGACAGTTTTTCTTGGTCAGCTAAAAGCGCACACCGCCGCCGAGCTGGTGGTCACCGTCAAGATCTCGGGGTCCTTGAGCGCGCGGACCTTGTGCAGGAACTGATTGAGCGTCAGGTCGTCGGCATTCTTGTCCTTGAGGCTGGCCAGCGAGCCGATGCGGCGCAGTTGGAGCAGCGACAGGCGGTCGACCATGCGTTCGGCCATGCAGCCCGCCACGCGCTGCGACAGGCCGGCGTCGATGAGCCCCGTGCGCAGCCGCGTCTCGGGGGTCGCGCAGCCAGCGAGCGTCAGCGCGGCGATCATGGGGAGGATCAGATACTTCATGCCTATTGCCTATAATTCGAACGCCGGGATTCCCAAACCCTGTTCGCCCTGCGCTTGTCGAAGCCTGTCCCGAGCGACGCCGCAGGCGGCGTCGAGGGGGGCCGTTCTTTCTTCTTGCCGCGTCGAAGAAGGGCGGTGCTTCGACAAGCTCAGCACGAACGGGTTGTGGATTTACCTACCATGAAATTCGGCGACCGCGCGCGACACCGCCTGCATCGTCGCCATCCGCGCCGGGATCGGCGAACTCGCCTCGGCCATCATCACTACGATCGCATAGCGTGTACCGTCGGGCGCAGTCGCGATGCCAATGTCGTTATATCCCACGGTCATGCCTTTGTAATCCTGCCCGGTGCCGGTCTTGTGCAGGAACGTCCAGCCGGCGGGCAATCCCGCTTTGAGCCGCTGCGGGCCGCTCTTGGTGCGGCTCATCACGCCGAGCAGATATTGCGTCGATTCGGGCGAAAGCAACGTCCCGCGCGCAAGGCGGCTCAGCGCCTTCGCGATCGCGGCGGGGCTCGCGCCGTCGGGCGGATCGGCGCGATAGGCATCCATCGCCGCCTTGCGCGTCGCCTCGGGCAGCGCGGCGCGCGCCGCCTGGAAATTGCGCGCGTTCGAATAGCTTTGCTGCCATTTGAGCCCCGCTGCAGCGCTCTGCAACAGCCGCTCGCCGGGGCCGAAACGGATCGCGCCCAGATCCTTCCTGTCGATGAAGCGCCGCACCGCGTCGGGACCGCCGACGGTGCGCAGCAAGCTGTCGTTCGCGGTATTGTCGCTCTGGGTGATCGCGGTTTCAATCAGTTCGCGCACCGACATCGTCACCGATCCCTGCGCCTGGACGCGCGCCGCGATCGGCTGGTGGAACAAAGTCAGGTCCTCGGGTCCGATGCGCACCTTCTGGTCCATGCTGAGCCGGCCGTTGTCGACCGCGTCGAGCACCGCCAGCGTCACCCACAGTTTCGACACGCTCTGCTGCGGGAATAATTCGCCGCCGCGCTGCGCCAGCGCCCATTCGCCGTCGATGCGCTGCACCGCGATGCCGGTCTTGCCCGGAAAGGCCCGCCAGATTTCGAACAATCGGTTGTCGAGCCCGGCGGGGGCGCGGCGGAAGCCGGGGTCGGCGGGGATTTGCGGCGTCGGCGTGGCGCTGCGCACCGGCGGACCGATGGGGACGGTGACCGCGCCGCCCGACGTTTTCGGCGGCGGCGCCGCGCGCGGCGTCGGCACCACTGCGGCGCTGCTGACGCATCCTGCAAGGACCATCGCACCCATTGCGACCGCGAGCGCCGGCTTGCCCGGAAAATAAAGCTTCATTCAAACCCCGAAACGACTGCGACCGTCATCCTGACCCCTGGCCCGGTTGGCCGGTTTCACCCGTCCCGCACGGGGTGCGCGGGGACCAGCGGTTTGCGACGAATGATTCCTCCCGCACGATAAGGCGCGGAAGCTGCCGCAGCGATTAAGGGGCGGGGGTCGCCCTGACGAGGGTCGGATAGAGTCGCTTGAGCGCGGCGACCTTCGGCGCGTCCCAGCGCATAATGTATCCGTTCGACGGATTCCGCTTCATAAAATCCTGGTGATAGGCCTCGGCGCGATAGAAGCTCTTATAGCTCTCGATCGGCACGACGATCGGCTTCGCATAATATTTGCCCTTGCCGATCTGCGCCAGATAGGCGGTCGCAACCCGGCGCTGATTGGCGTCCATCGGCACGATCGCCGCGCGATATTGGGTGCCGACATCGGGGCCCTGGCGGTTCTTAAGCGTCGGGTCGGCGCCGACCGAGAACAACACGCGCAGCAGGGTGCCATAGCTCACCTGGGTCGGATCATAGACGATGCGCACCGCTTCGGCATGGCCCGATTTGCCGTCATGGGTCAGCTCATATTTCGCGGTCGCGGCGCTGCCGCCATGATAGCCCGATTCGACCGAAATCACGCCTCTGACGTTCTGGAATACCCCTTCGATACCCCAGAAGCAGCCGCCCGCGAGCACCGCCGTCGCGCGCTTCGCCTTGACTGCGGGGTCGAGCGTTGCGGCGGGCAGCTTGACCGCCGGTTCGGCCTGCGCCGGCCAGACGTGGGTGAAGATCGCGAGTCCCGCGAGCGCCACGATGACGTGGCGCGCAAAGGTCATCTTGATGGGCTTCACAGCGCCATCGCGAGCGCCGGCTGCTGCGTCATCACGAAGATGGCGCCGATCGCGAAGCCGGCGAGCATGGTGGGAAACCAGTCGGAGCGGATCATGGAGAGCATCGGTTTGTCCTGTCACATCTGTTGTTCGCGGCCGAAGCCTGATTGGTTACACCGAACGATATGACGCGCCCCGAGCCGTCGTGCAGTGACGGGAGTCACCTTTAGGCATCAGGCCTTACTTTCCGGTGAACCGGGTGGTTGTGCGGGGTTCAGGTAGCAAGCCCCCTCCCGCAGGCGGGAGGGGCAGCGAGACTTACCAGCTTGCTGGTTAGTCGCAGCGGGGTGGGCAAGGCGACGTAGCTTGCTCGCTACGCTCTCGCTCACCCCCAACCCCTCCCGCCCGCGGGAGGGGAGCTTTACTCAGCTCAGCGCCGCGCACGCCTGCTGGATGCGCACGCACGCGTCCTTCAGCACCGCTTCCGACGTCGCATAGGAAACGCGGAACGCCGGCGACAGGCCGAACGCCCCGCCATGCACCGCCGCGACGCGCGCCTTGTCGAGGAAATAGTCGATCAGCGCTTCGTCGCTGTCGATCAGCTTGCCGTCGGGGGTCTTCTTGCCCATGCAACCGCTGGCGTCGGGATAGACATAGAAGGCGCCGTCGGGGGTCGGGCAGGTCAGCCCGGGGGCGTCGTTGAGCATCGCGACGACCATGTCGCGGCGCTTCTTGAACGCGGCGTTGCGGTCGTCGAGGAACTGCTGCGGCCCGCCGAGCGCGGCGGCGGCGGCGGCCTGCGCGATCGAACAGGGGTTCGACGTCGATTGCGACTGCAGCTTGGCCATCGCCTTGATGATCCACGCCGGGCCGGCGGCGTAGCCGATGCGCCAGCCGGTCATCGCATAGGCCTTCGAACAGCCGTTCACGGTCAGGATGCGGTCAGCCAGGTCGGGGCAGCGCTGCGCGAAGGTGGTGAAGGCGAAATCGGCGTACCAGACATGTTCGTACATATCGTCGGTCATCACCATGACGTGCGGGTGGCGGCGGATCACCTCGCCCAGCGCGTCGAGCTCCTCGCCCGAATAAGCGGCGCCCGAAGGGTTCGACGGCGAGTTGAACATCACCCAGCGCGTCTTCTTGGTGATCGCCTTGTCGAGCTGCTGCGGGGTGATCTTGTAGTTCTGCGCCGCCGTCCCCTCGACGATCACCGGGGTGCCGCCCGCAAAGGCGACGATGTCGGGATAGCTCACCCAATAGGGCGCGGGGATGATCACCTCGTCGCCCGGATCGACCGTCGCGACCAGCGCGTTGAACAAAGTGTGCTTGCCGCCGACGTTGACCGAAATCTGGTCGAGCCCGAAGTCGAGCCCATTGTCGCGGCGGAACTTGCCGCGGATCGCGTCCTTCAGCGCGACGGTGCCGTCGACGAGCGTATATTTGGTCTGGCCGTTACGAATGGCCTCGATCGCGGCTTCCTTGACGAAATCGGGGGTGTCGAAATCGGGCTCGCCCGCCGACAGGCCGATGACGTCGACGCCCTCGGCTTTCAGCTTGGTCACCCGCGCGGTCATCGCGAGCGTCGCCGACGGCTGGATGCGGTTGAGGGCGGCGGAGACATGGGGCTTCAGCGACATGGTTCGGCTTTCCGTGGCTTGCGCGGACAGGGATCGAAATGGCAGAAAATTGCGCGGGGCCGCGCCTAAAGCCTCGCTCCGCGAATCGCAAGGCGATGCGGGGATAATTTACCTATGCAGCCCTAAAGTCGCCGGCCAGCCGCGCCGGGATCAGCCCGCGCAGCGAATTGCCGATGAAAAAGCCGTCGGCCAGATCGGTCAGGCGCAAATGCGATTCGGCGGCGCGACCCTTTTCGATCAGTTCGGCGCGCAGCACCCCGGGCAGCAGCCCGAGCGACAGCGGCGGGGTGAGCAATTGCCCGTCGCGCTCGACGAAGATATTGCTCCAGCTGCCCTCGGTGACGAACCCCGGCTCGTCGACGAAAACCACCTCCGCCGCGCCCGTCTCGGCACGCGCCGCATCGAAAGCCGCACGCAGGCTGGTCTTGTGCGCGAGGCGGAAATCGTCCGCCGCCATCGGCGCCGCGCGCACCGCGACGGCGACCGGCAGCTCGGCAAGGCGCGGCAGCGGCGACACCTCGACTGCGAGCGCCCCCGACGGCGCGAGCCGCATCCGCACCCGCGCCGCGCTGCGCAGACGGAAGGTCGCCGATTGCAGGCTGTTGCGCGCGCCATGCCGGTCGAAGGCAAAGCCGAGCGCCGCCGCGCTCGCCTTCATCCGCGCCAGATGACCCTCGAGCCGTTGCACGCCCTCGACGGGGTCGAAATGCATCGTTTCGATGAGGTCGAAACTCTCGCGCGCTGCCCCCACAAATTCCCCCTTGGCCAGACATTCGCGCCATTCTTCCGATGGTAAGCTGTCGGCGACGATTCCCGATCCCAATCCCAGCGTGGCGCGAATCGGCCGATCCTGCAAGCCGGATAGCGGCGGAAACACGAGCGTGCGGATCGCGACGTTGAACGCGGCGTCGCCGCCGGGCTCGATGAAACCGATCGACCCGGTGTAAAGGCCGCGCGGGCTGTCCTCCAGTTCGTCGATGATCTCCATCGCGCGAACCTTGGGCGCGCCGGTGATCGACCCGCAGGGAAAGGCGGCGCGCAGCACATCGACCGCACCCGTCTCTGCGGGCAAGGTCGCGGTGACGTCGGACACCAGCTGGTGGATCGTCGGAAAGCTTTCGACGCGGAAGAGATCGGGCACCGCGACCGACCCCGGCACGGCGACACGCGACAGGTCGTTGCGGATCAGGTCGACGATCATCAGATTTTCGGCGCGCTGCTTGGCGTCGCTGGCCAGCAGGCGCGCCGCCTGGGCATCGGCGTCGGCATCGGCCAGCCGCGCCGCCGTGCCCTTCATCGGCCGCGCGATCGCCTCGCGCCCGCGCAGGGCAAAGAACAGCTCGGGCGACAGCGACGCGATCGCCTGCTCGCCGGTCCACAGGAAGCCGCCATAACCCGCGCGCGCCGTCCGCCGCAGCCGCGCATAGACCGACAGCGGATTGCCGAGCCAGGGCACGGCGGCGCGAAAGGTCAGATTCGCCTGATAGATGTCGCCGGCGCGGATATAGCCCAGCACCGCCGCGACCGCCGCCTCATAATCCGCCCGCGCGATCATCGGTTCGACCGCGCCGATCCAGCTCGCCGCCGGATCGGGCAGCCGATCCGGCACCGCATCGGCGTCGATCCGCTCGACCCGCTCGAATAGGCCGAACCAGCCGAGCGCGGCGCCCTCGCCCGCCGGCGCCGCGCCGCGCCAGGCGGGCGCCAACCCCTTGCCGCCTTCATAGGCCAGATAACCCGCGACATGCAGCCCGCGCGCCGTCGCCGCCGCGATCGCATCGAGCAAGGCGGGAATCGCCGCCGCATCGTCGGCGCGCAAAATCTCGACCGGATCGCGGAACAGCCGCGCCGCCGCCGCCCCCTCGGCGCGCGCATCGTCGAGCAGCACAAAGGGCGCGCATCCCGCGCCGGGCATCGGCAAGGCGGCGACGTCGGCCATCTCAGTCCCGGCGGATCGCCCCGCCGCGTCCGGCGATCAGCGGTCGCGCTTCATGCGGATCGTGCGCCCGCCATCGATCGTGGCGAAATAGCTGCCCATCGTCGCGGTCTTGATCTTGACCTTCTGGCCCGGCTTCGGCTGGCGCGGCAGCTTGGTGGTGTCGATCTGCACCCACACCGCGTCATCCTCCATCACCAGCGTATATTTGCCCGACCGGTCGATGCTCGCCGAACGGATCGTGGTTTCGACTTCCTTGATCTCATCCTCGTCGCCGCCGAAGATTCCGCCCAGCTTGGGGAAGGAGAAACCGAACAGCCCGCGCCGCGTCTTCTTCGCGGTTTCGCGGTCGGTGAAGACGATTTCCTTCGCCTGGTCGGCCGCCGACAATTCGCCGACCTCGCGGTCGAAACAGGCGAGGCGCGCGGCGGCGTCACCGATGTCGCGGCACGCATAAAGTTCCTGGATCTGCGCCGGAAGCGGCGGCGGCGTCTTGTCCTTGGCGGCGGCCGGAACCCCGGCGGCGACGGCAAGAACGGCGAGCGGCGCGATCAGCCGGAAAGACGGATGCAGCATCGAAACCCCCTGAAATATGGCGTGCGGACGATATCGCCCCTGCCTAGCCGCCGCGTCGCCATGCCGCAACCCGGCCCGGTTGCGACGGCCGCTTGCTTACCCTAGTGTCAGGAAGCTTCCCCCGAGCAAAAAAGGATCCGGTATCAAGATGGACAGCGGTTTTTCCTGGTCGACCAATTACAACCACCCGACGCCCTGGGACCAGGATTTCCCGCCGCTCTCGCTGCCCGACATGCTCGCCGCGAGCGTCGCGAAGCGCGGCGATGCCGCGATGCTCGACTTCATGGGTCGCCGCTTCGGCTATCAGGAGGTCGCGCGCGGCGTCGCGCGGGTCGCCAGGGGGTTGCAGCAGCGCGGCATCGGCAAGGGCACGCGCGTCGGCCTCTTCCTCCCCAATGTCCCGCACTATGTCGCGGCCTATTATGGCGCGCTCGCCGCCGGGGCGACGGTGGTCAATTTCTCGCCGCTCTACACCGCGACCGAACTCGAGGCGCAGGTCGAGGATTCAGGCACCGACATCCTGTTCACGATGAGCGCGACCGCGCTGCTGCCGACCGCCTTGAAGGTGCTCGACGGATCGAGCCTCAAGCATCTCATCGTCGGATCGATCGCGGGCGGATTGCCCGGCGCCAAGTCGCTGCTCTACCGTATGCTCCGCCGCAAGGAGGTCAGCGCGCTGCCCGACGACGGCCGCGTCACCCGCTTCTCGGCGCTCGTCGCCAACGACGGCAACTATGATCCGGTCGCGATCGATCCCGAAACCGACGTCGCGCTGATCCAATATACCGGCGGCACCACCGGCACGCCCAAGGGCGCCATGCTGACGCACCAGAATCTCACCGCCAATGCGCGGCAGGTCAACAGCATCGATCCCGACCACGCCGCCGAGGACCGCATCCTGGGTGTGCTGCCCTTCTTCCACGTCTTCGCCAACACCTGCGTGCTCAACCGCACGGTGCTCAACGGCGGCATGATCGCGATGCTGCCGCGCTTCGACGCCAAGCAGGCGCTCGAGGCGATCACGCGCACGAAGACCACCGCGCTGCCCGGCGTGCCGACGATGTATCAGGCTTTGCTCGACCATCCCGACCTCGCGAAGACCGATTTCTCCAGCCTGCGCGTCTGCATCTCGGGCGGCGCGCCGATGCCCGCCGAGCTGCGCGAGAAATTCGTCGCCGCGACGGGCGCTTCGCTGGTCGAGGGCTATGGCCTCACTGAAAGTTCGGGCGTCGTCTCGACCAACCCCTATGACGGTCCGGTCAAGGCAGGCACGATCGGCCAGCCGCTGCCCGCGACCCACATCCGCCTCGTCGACAAGGAAGACCCGATGAAGGACGCCCCGGCGGGCGAACCGGGGGAACTGGTCGTCAAGGGCCCGCAGATCATGCGCGGCTATTGGAACCGCGCCGACGCCGACAAGGACAGCTTCACCGAAGACGGCTGGCTGCGCACCGGCGACGTCGCGGTGATCGACGCCGACGGCTATATCCGCATCGTCGACCGGTTGAAGGACATGATCGCGGTCGGCGGCTTCAAGGTCTATCCCAGCGTGATCGAGGCGCATCTCTACGAACATCCTGCGGTCAAGGAAGCGATCGTGCTCGGCGTCCCCGACGCCTATCGCGGCGAGGCGCCCAAGGCTTTCGTGACGCTGGAGGAAGGTTTCGACATTTCGGGAGAAGCCCTCGCCGCCTGGCTCAACCCGCAACTCGGCAAGCATGAACGGGTGAGCGCGGTCGAGGTGCGGCTCAATTTGCCCAAGACGATGATCGGGAAGCTCGACAGGAAGGCGCTGCGGACGGAGGAGGGGGGATGAAGGTCGCCGCGGCCCTTGTTCTCCGTCACCCCCGCGAAGGCGGGGGTCCAGCTTTTTGACGGAGTGAGCGATGCCGAAAGGCGGCTATGTTTATATCATGGCGAACCGCTATCGCGGCACGACCTACATCGGCGTGGCCGCTTATCTCCCACATCGCATCATGCAACATCGCGATGACAAAGGCGCCGAACATTGCCGTCTCTATGGCGTGAAACGGCTCGTCTATATGGAAAGGCACGAAGACATCCGTGATGCCATCCGGCGCGAGAAAGCCTTGAAAAAATGGAACCGCGACTGGAAGTTTCGCCTCATCGAGGAAAGCAATCCAGATTGGCTCGACCTGTTCGACACCCTCAACGGCTGAAAAAGCTGGACCCCCGCCTTCGCGGGGGTGACGAGCAGGTGGCATGATCCTGCAATGAGACATTGTAACCTTTGTCATGTTATGCCATATCCAGCCTCGCAATTGCCCCAACGGAGAATCGGGTGACCCCTGTCGCCAGCCATGCCCCTGTCCTGACGCGCCTCGGCGCGGTGGTTCGGGCTGCGCGCGATTCGAAGCCGTTGACCTCGCTGTCGGGCGATCAGGTCGCGATGGGCCTGTCGGGCCTCTGCCTCGTCCATTGCCTCGCGACGACGGTTTTCGTCGCCTCGCTCGCCTCGGTCGGCGGGGTATTCCTCGACAATCACCTGTTCCACGAGGTCGGCCTCGTCATCGCGATCGGCTTTGCGCTCGTGACGCTCGTCTCGGGCGTGCTCAGCCATGGTTATATCATGCCCTTCGCGGTGGGCAGTTTCGGGCTCGGCATGATGGGCGGCGCCCTGTCGCGGCCGCACGACGGCAGCGAGGTCCTCGCGACGATGATCGGCGTCGCGGTCGTCGCGCTGGGCCACGACCTCAACCGGCGGGCGCGGCACTAGCACGCCGAAACGGACCGGTCCGCCGCTTGCGGCCCCCCTGCAAAGAGCCTACATTGTGCCCAGGTTGGGCAGATTGGCGCGCGCCATGTCGGCCACGCGCATAAGGAAACGCCGATGGGCAAGCATGATCATCCGCACGTCGAGGCCAGCGGCGCCTCGCTCGCCAGCGCCGCGCAGACCGCGCTCGAGGCAGCGGGCGAAGCGTGGACCGACATGCGCGCGCAGATTTTCGACGCGGTCGCCGAAATCGGCAAGCCCGCCAGCGCCTATGAAATCGCCGACATCGTGTCGAAGAACCGCGGCAAGCGCGTCGCGCCGAACAGCGTCTATCGCATCCTCGACCTGTTTGTGGCGAACAACCTCGTCCGCCGCGTCGAAAGCGCCAACGCCTTTGTCGCCAACAGCCACCCGGGCTGCCTCCACGACTGCATCTTCCTGATCTGCGACAGCTGCGGCTCGGCGGTCCATATCGACAATGACAAATTGTCCGACGGGGTCCGCGCCGCCGCCGATGCGACCGGCTTCGCCGCCGAGCGCCCGGTGATCGAAGTGCGCGGCAAATGCGCCGAGTGCCAATAAGCGGCCGAACGACGCCGGGCCGATAAATGGCGGGCGGGCTTCACCACTGGATCGAGGTGCAGCGCATCCGCCCGCCCGCGCCGACCCCCTGGTGGTATGCCACCTTCGTCTTCGGGCTGTTCGTCACCCTGTTCAGCCTCCATCTGGGGCAGGTCTTTCCCGCCGACGCGGCGGCGACCCACCCCGGCTACGGCGCCCCCGTGCTTGCCTTCGAGTTCGCGCGGAACGAGGCCGACCTGATCGCGGTGTTCGGCGCCGAAGGCGACCCGCTGCAGGTCGCGCGGCTCGCCGCGATGCGGGCGGGCAACGAGCAGGATTATATCTTCATGCTGCTCTACGGCCTCTTCCTGGCCAGCGGTTGTTACGCGCTGTGGCGCGAATTGCGGCTGCGCTGGTTGCTCGTCGCCGTGGCGCTGCCGATCCTCGCGGCGCTGTGCGACGCTTATGAGAATTGGCTGCTGCTCGACATCCAGGCGGCCTACACCCTCGGCGACTATTCGCCTGCGATGGCCAGCCTGCCCTGGCCCGTCGCGGGAAAATTCCTCCTCCTCACCCTCACCAACATCGCGATCGGCTATGCGATGGTGCAGATGGGGCGCTGGTGGCAGTTCGCGGGCACGCTGATCCTCATCCCCTGTCTCGCCACCGTGATGGCGCTGATCGCCCCCGCCGCCTTTGGCTGGACGCTCGCCGCGGTGATCGGCGCGGGCTGGTTCGGGCTGCTTATGATGGCCGCGATCGGCAGCTATTATGCGCTCGGCCGGCACCGACCGCTCGTCGATTTCGAACCCGACACGCCGCAGCGCCGCACCGTCGATCGCGGCGAGCCCCCGATATCGCTCGCCCCCGGCCGCCGCCGCCTTTTCGGTCGCCGCACGGACGATCGGGGCATCTAACCCCTTTTCGTCGCGGACAGCCGGGCCTAGGGGAGTCGCAATTCCTGCGAAAAGGGGCCTGCACATGACCGTCACGATCCGCGAAGAGGACCTCGTCGAAACCATCGCCGACGCGCTCCAGTACATCAGCTATTTCCACCCGATGGACTATATCCGCGCGCTCGCGGCCGCCTATGAGCGCGAAGTCTCGCCCGCCGCCAAGGATGCGATGGCGCAGATATTGTCGAACAGCCGCATGTGCGCCGAGGGGCATCGCCCGATCTGCCAGGACACGGGCATCGTCACCGTCTTCATCAAATGGGGCATGGAGTGCAAGCTCGACTCACCCCGCAGCCTGCAGCAGGTCGTCGATGAAGGCGTCCGCAAGGCCTATCTCCACCCCGACAACAAGCTGCGCGCCTCGATCCTCGCCGACCCGGCGTTCAGCCGCGTCAACACCAAGGACAACACGCCCTCGGTCCTCAACGTCGAAATGGTCCCCGGCGCCAAGGTGGTGATCGACGTCGCGGCGAAGGGCGGCGGCAGCGAGAATAAGTCGAAGTTCAAGATGATGAACCCGTCGGATTCGATCGTCGACTGGGTGCTCGAAATGGTCCCGCAGATGGGC